>NZ_SJDS01000020.1:0-52301 GCF_004332175.1 Lysinibacillus sp. OL1
TAATTAACGACTGAGCAAATGAGCTTGGTCGTTCTTTTTTTTGCGTCGAAAGTGCGTGACCCCAAGGCCACCGATTCTGACAGGCGCTTTCTGCTGTTCTGACCTTACATACAATTTTTAAACATTTGGGGGGTATAAAAGGAAAAATAAATAATAAGTAGAATAAATAGGTAGGAGGAGATGTGAATGTTATCCATTTTCAAGAAGGAGCCAGGCGGAATTATCCGTCACTTAGCGTTAGAGGATTTTTATAGTACGTTATCCGAGTCGGAAATCGAGGAAATTAAAGACTCGCTAGCTCTTCCATATCAACTATCGAACAGGCCGTATGTGCGTGATGATTTCGATAAAGGAAATCGTACTTACAGCGGAAGCGCATCACAGTTTTTAGAAAGTTTATCTGAGGGCTTATCGCCTGATCTCCGTAAACGAGTCTTAATTGAGGCTATAAAACGTGCTACAAATTCTGTGGACAAGCATTTTCCTCGAACAAAACTCGCAGAAATGGCATACAAAGCCGGAGATTTCGACGAATGTGAGCGATATTGCCTTGATGTTATTAACGAATTGGACTTAATTGCGTTTAAAGGTGCGAGAGTAGTTGCGTTTAGCAGGCTCGCTATTATGTACGAAAAGCAAGGCCGGATACAAGATGCGCTTAATATATCCGAACAGGCGTTGAAAATTGGTCAACATGACAATACTAAAGGCGGTTACGAAGGTCGCATCGAGAAACTAAAACGTAAAGCAAGTAAAATGAAATAACCTTAAACGTTATAAATTACAGAAAACGTAATTAACGCAGTAGTGACGCGGGTTTACGAGGGTTGCGTATTTTAATTAGGTGGTGTATAGTTCGTATTGTTAACGAGTAATTACCGACCATATCGCGCGCGTGTTTCGGAAGAATGGGGACACAATCTATGGATGAAAAATTAATTAATCAGACAGAATTAGCAAAGATGTTAGGTGTAAGTGTATCGACTATTGCTAGGTATAGAGAAAAATTTCAATATTTTCTTGGTACATTCTCGCAACCTATGGGGAATAGTGTTCTATTTAATGAATTGGAAGTCGATGCTATGACGTATGCTAAACATAGAGTATCCGGTACAGTTTTTATGCTAGACGCAGTTAAAAAGGCTATAAAGAAGTTTTACGGTATAGATGTTCAAGATGTGGGTTGTGAAAATTGTGCGATGTTAGAAAGTGAAATCGCTTATAAAGATGAAGTGATAAGGCAGCAACATACGTTACTTTCAACGTTAACAGCCAGGTCTATTAAATAGTTACTTGCGGTTCTAGTAAGTCTACATATATAATGTAAGAAAGTAATCTATCGTTTTAATAATACGTAAGTGTTGTAAAATACGTCGTATTCAAATACCGATAAAAAATACGTACAGTAGGCGTTCATGCTTACGAATAGTATACCGTTCAATTCACCATCGATAATCCAAATGCCATCGCATCATGTGGTTGCGGTACTTCATTTAGAACAGCAAAGCGTGAAGGTACGCCTGAGGTTTGTGAATAAAATTAAATAAATCCATTCGAATAATGGGCTAACCATAATAGGCTTCTTTGATTGATGATGTTGCAAAACATGATGAATGAAAGGAGCTTTTTTCTTTCTTTTTATTTTCCTGTTTGTAAGTAACGATGTTAAAATCATCTACTTAAATGACACTTCCAACCAATTTTTATGAACGTATTTAATGAAATTCTAGGCAGTGTATTATAGCTTCTTTCACTGAGGTTGAATGAAAGAAGCATTTTCACTGTGGATTAGCTGTAAAATTCTGAATTAATGCTTCATTCCATAGAAAGCGAGCAGGTATAATAGGTAGATAGAGGTGAAGGTTATGAAAAAAGATCGTGGGAAAATATGGTTAGGTGTATCGGGTGTTACAGTGAATGAGCTTGGGCAATGGTTGGTTGTAAAGAAGGCTTATAGTGGCTTGAAGGGGCGTTGGTCATTGCCAGCAGGTTTTGTTAATGCAGGAGAAACGGTGGATGAGGCGGTCATTCGTGAAATCAAAGAAGAAACAGGCATCGATTGTAGAGTCTCAGGCTTAATTGGATTTAGAACAGGTGTCATCCGTGATGACATCAGTGATAATATGGCCATTTTTTATTGTCGAATGCTAGATGAGCAGCAGCAGGTTTCCATTCAAGAAAAAGAAATTTTAGAAGCTAAATGGTTATACCCTCAGGAGCTAGCACAAGATGAAACAACCTCTGTGATGTTAAAGGAAATGGCTTCCAATCAATTTGAAAGACATCAATTAGAGGCGATAGAAGGGATTAATCCAGGTGATATTTTTGGTTATACCTCTTATCGTTTATTCTTTAAAAAATAATATGACTTTTAGGAGGTGACCTTTGATGGAGCTGTTTTTATTTATGTTAGAGCGAGTTGGGCTGATCATTGTGTTTGCCTTTTTAATGTCAAGATGGCGACTCTTTCGAGAAAAGCTGTTTCAGGAGCAAGGAACGAAAGAGAAAATATGGCTCATCATTATCTTTAGTAGCCTATGTATTATCAGCAGTTATACAGGGATTAAAATTGAAAGTGGGACAATCCATCCTTTAAATCAGATGATACATAGCACAATCAATGCGGAGGAGGCCATCGCTAATACGAGATTAATTGGTGTCGCTATTGCAGGAATTTTTGGTGGACCACTTGTTGGTGTATGTGTAGGAATTATTGCAGGTATTCACCGAATTACACTTGGTGGTTTTACAGCAATAGCCTGCGGTGTTTCAACGATTCTAGCTGGCTTCATTACAGGTGGTTTAAGTAAACGCTTTAAAATACGTCAAACTTTTTCTTATAAGAAAGCAGTCATTATCGGCATCTGTGCAGAAACGATTCAAATGCTGGTAATTTTAGTAGTAGCGAAGCCATTTGAGCAGGCCTTGCAGTTAGTTTCATTAATTGCAATGCCGATGATTTTAATGAATGCCTTTGGGATATTTTTATTTTTCATGATTATTAAAACGTTTATTGATGAAGAGGAGCGAACAAAGGCATTACAAACCCATCAAGCTTTTTCAATTGCCCAACAAACAATTGAGCATTTTCGAAAAGGCTTGAATGAAGAATCATGCCAAACGGTTGCAGAAATTATTAAAAGAGAAATAAAAGTAGATGCGGTCGCTATTACCGATAAAAATGGGGTGTTAGCACATGTTGGCGTTGGTGAGGATCATCATTTAATTCATCGTGAAATTATGACGGCTTTGACGAAACGGGTATTAGAGGAAGGCAAAATTTTAATGGCTACATCTGAAAAGGAAATTCAATGTCCACACGCTAGCTGCCCATTACGTGCTGCCATTGTCCTGCCCTTGAAGGTACAGCATCGAACAGTTGGAAGCTTAAAGCTTTATTTCACTAAAGCGGATTCTTTGACAGGGGTGAAGAAGGAGCTAGCAGAGGGCTTAAGTAGACTTTTCTCCTCACAGCTTGAATATGCTGAAATTGAACAGCAGCGGAAATTATTAAAGGATGCTGAAATAAAAGCATTACAAGCACAAGTCCATCCTCATTTCTTCTTTAATAGCCTTAATACTATTTCGAGCTTGATTCGAACAGATGCAGATGAGGCGAGAGCGTTGTTAATCAAGCTTAGTACATTCTTTAGAAGCAATCTGCAGGGCGCACGACAAATGCTTATTCCATTAAAAAATGAAATTGATCATGTTGAAGCCTATTTATCCATTGAGCAAACAAGATTTCCGAATCGCTATGAAGTTGAGTTTATGATGGATGAATCGCTCTTTGATGTCCAGATTCCTCCATTTACCTTACAGCCTCTTGTCGAAAATGCTATTTATCATGCCTTTAAAAATCGTAAAGAAGGCAAAATTTATGTCAAAGTACAACGCGTGAACGATAAGCTACTGCTGTTGACCGAGGATAATGGGTGTGGCATGAGGAAAGAACAGGTGAAACAACTAGGTAAACGTATTATGGAATCGGAACAAGGGACAGGCACGGCTTTATGGAATATTTATCAGCGAATTCATGAAATTTACGGTTCGGAGGCTGATTTTCATATAACAAGTACGTTAGATGTGGGCACAAAAATTATGATTCAACTGCCGTTAAAGGCGACTAGATGGGAGTAGAAAAATTTGAATGTATATATTGTGGATGATGAACCGTTAGCACGAGCGGAACTGCGTTATTTATTAGAACAAACAGCATTAGTGAATGTTTGTGGTGAATCTGAAAATCTTGAGGAGTTGTGCAAAGCGGCACAGCTTGAAGAAGTCGATTGTATATTTTTAGATATTGAATTAGGCATAAACAATGGACTTGACTTAGCTAAACAATTATTACGGAATGCACAGAGACCTGAAATTATTTTTGCTACAGCCTACGATGACTATGCTTTACAGGCATTTGAAGTCAATGCATTTGATTATATATTGAAACCCTTTGAGGCAGAAAGGGTACAAACAGCTGTGGAAAAACTGTTAGCTAAAAAAAGAGCTGCTCAGGCAAAAACAATGGAGGAGTTAAAGGTGTCGCAGCTGGATAAGCTCGATAAGTTAACAGTTTATGCAAACGATCGAATTTTATTATTGAAAATACAGGATATTTTATATTGTACCTCTGAGGATAGTAAAACGGTTGTTGTAACAGAGCAGGGACGTTTTATTGCTTCCGAATCATTGGCAGCGTTAGAAAAAAGACTTACTTTAAAAGGCTTTGTACGTGTCCATCGCGCGTATATTGTCAATTTAGAGCATATTGTGGAACTTGAGCCTTGGAGTAGTTCTAAATTTAATTTAATTGTGCACAACAGACATTCTATTCCTGTCAGTAGGCTGTATATGAAGGAGGTACGGAAAATTTTTGACCTATCAAAGTAATTGCATTTCAACGGACAAATACAACCTTTCAGCTTTAAATTCTGACATTTCAGTTATTTTATGAATAATAGGGACATTCCTTTGCTATGATGTGGAAAAAGTAAAAGGGGTGTTTACATGAATGCGATTACAATAGTGATAGGGTCTATTTGTATTTTGATGATCAGCTATCGTTTGTATGGCATTTTCTTTACAAAGAAGGTACTTAAAATAAAAGATGATACGCCCACCCCAGCCCACGCTTTGGAAGATGGTAAAGACTATGTTCCGACGAATAAGTGGGTAACCTTTGGGCATCATTTTGCAGCGATTGCAGCAGCAGGGCCTTTAGTTGGACCAATCCTAGCGGCACAATTTGGGTATTTACCTGGACTTCTATGGCTATTAATCGGGGCAGTAATTGGCGGGGCAGTTCATGATGCTGTTGTTTTATTCGCTTCCATGCGTCATGGTGGTAAATCCCTATCGGAAGTGATGAAGGAGGAGTTAGGTCCTATCGCAGGTTTCTGTACAGGCCTTGCGATGCTATTCATTATTACGATTACAATGGCAGGTCTCTCGATGGTGGTGTTAGGTGCTTTAGAGCGCAATCCATGGGGAACGTTTGCGGTAGGTATTACGATACCAATCGCCATGCTTGTGGGTATTGCCTATCGTAAAACAGGTAATTTAATTGTTACATCTACTATAGGCTTTATTTTATTAATGATTGGGGTATTTATCGGACCGCTGATTCAAGGCACAGCATTCGGTGATTTTTTAACATTTGATCGGGATACATTAGCTATCATCTTACCGATTTATGCCTTTTTCGCCGCTGCATTACCTGTGTGGCTATTATTAGCACCTCGTGATTATTTAAGTAGTTTCATGAAGATTGGGGTATTTATTGCACTAATTATTGGCGTTTTCTTTGTTAATCCTGCTATTCAATTCCCTCCATTGACAGAGTTTATTCATGGTGGTGGACCAGTAATTGCCGGTCCTGTGTGGCCGTTTGTTTCTATTACAATTGCTTGTGGTGCCATTTCTGGCTTCCATGCTTTTGTAGGCTCAGGAACAACGCCTAAGATGATTGATCGTTGGGAGGACATCCGTATTGTAGGCTTTGGTGCTATGTTAGTAGAGTCACTAGTAGGTGTAATGGCTTTAATTGCAGCTACTGCTCTTCATCCAGCCGACTATTTTGCGATTAACTCAGCACCAGCTGTGTTTGCTACATTAGGAATGGAGCCCGTTCATCTACAAGCATTGTCTCAAAGTATCGGCATGGACTTGGAAGGACGAACAGGAGGTGCTGTAACGCTAGCAGTTGGTATGACAGATATCTTTACAGGTATTCCTTGGTTCGCCGAGTTATCTTCGTACTTCTATCAATTTGTCATTATGTTTGAGGCGGTTTTCATTCTTACAGCCATTGATGCTGGAACAAGGGTAGCTCGTTATTTAATACAAGATTTTGGTGGCAATGTTTATAAACCACTGAAGCGTACCAATTGGGTACCAGGTACAATTTTTGCTAGTGCACTTGCCTGCTTTATGTGGGGCTATTTATTGTATTCAGGGGATATAAGCTCAATCTGGGTATTATTTGGTGTATCCAATCAGCTAATGGCAGCCATTGGTCTAGTATGTGGCGTGACGATGGTATTGAAGGTCGCAGATAAACGCATCTATGCATTGACATGCTTTATCCCATTGGCTTATTTATACATTACGGTCAACGTTGCAGGCTATTGGATGATTAAAAATGTATACTGGAATCCAGCCGCTGCAGGCTTTAATATGTTAAATGGGATTTTATCTGTTATCATGTTAATGCTTGGCTTCTTAATTGTGCTGACAGCATTTAAAAAATGGGCACAGCTTTGGAAATCACCAAAGTTTTTAGTAGCTCAATCAACTTCATAAAATCATAGAAACTATTGAAGATAAGCATTTGTCTTCAATAGTTTTTTGGTGAAAAAAGCATCTACGACGAAGGAGAAGCAAATACCCGCGGAAGAAGCATATACCCCTAAATTCAAAGATCAACCATAGATGATCGATTGATGATTTTCCTAAATATGACGAACAAGCGAAAACAAGGATATGTTCATTGAAAGCGGTGTCGTAATCATGTAAACTAATGAGAGGAAAACGGAGGTTATACATACATGGATGGTCCAGTTTCATTAGTACAGTTAATCATTTCTATTTTGTTATTTTTCGTCATGTTCTTTGGTATCGGATTCTTGTTAAATATGCTGTTACGAATGACATGGTTAATGGCAATTGTGTATCCAATTGTTGTCATCTTTATTGTAGATGAAGTAAGCTTCTTAGATTATATTTTTAAGCCAGGTTCTGCATTCCCAGCATTAATTGATAAATTACAGGCACTTCAGTTTGTGGATATTGCTATTTTATCAGGTGGCTTTGCAGGTTCTATTGTGGCGGGTATCGTGATGATTTATTTACGTAAAAGTGGCTATCGCATGTTCTAACATGCTTAGTATTCTTTCTTCAATTGAAGGGGGAATACTTTTTTTATACAAAAAAACACAGCCTCCTCTAGAGGATGTGTTGATGTCTGTTAGATGAAAAACTCATAGGCTATGATAGCGATAAAAATACCCGTGAGAGCCCCAAAAAATACTTCACTTCGTTTATGGCCTAATAATGTTTTTAATTCCTCCATTTTTTCTTGTCCGTCCATCTGTGGCCATTTTTTTAAATCATGAAGCAATGTTTGGAAATCCTTACGCAGTTGATTTAAAATGGCTGCATGCTGCCCTGCTTGGTAACGAACACCACTAGCATCGTACATTACGATAATGGAAAACATGGCGGCTACCGCAAAAATTGGGGATTCCAAACCCGTCTCATAGGCAATTGAGGTTGCCAAACCAGTGACAGAAGCAGAGTGAGAACTAGGCATTCCACCCGTTGAGGTAAAAAGCCCCCATTTTACTTGTCTGGTCATTAAAAAATGAATGGGAATTTTAACAAACTGTGCAAAGAGAACCGCAAAGAGGGCAATTAGTAATGGGGTATTTTGGAGTAAACTCAATCTCATCACAACCTTCGTAAATAATTGCTTTTATTATAACATTCATTATTTTCTAAAAGAAGATTTAGGCAAATATTACGCGCTTTTCAGAAACTTCGTTATAATAGTATATGGAATGGAGGAATTTACATGCATATTGTAAAAGAAGCAAAAACATTTGAAACGATTTCTACTGAACTATTAGTGGTAGGAGTCACAAAACATCGTGAACAAATGCAGGACTGGGCAAGCTTTTCAACTTTTTACGGTGAAGCCCTTGATACATGGATTAGTGCAGGGGACGTCTCAACTGAATTAAAGAAATTAACGAAATTACCATTTGTGAAAGACCATGCCAACCTGAAACGTATTGTATTCGTAGGTTTAGATGAGCGTAAAAACCTAACAGAAGGTGATATTCGCGCAGCATTTGGTTTGGTAGGAAAAGAATTAAGATCTTTAAAAGTAAAAGAGTATTCCATCTGGCTTGAATCATTTACAACAGAGTCAATTTCAACAGCAGATGTAGCATTTTTAGCGGGTGAAGGAATTGGCCTTGGCTATTATGCTGTCCCACATTATAAAACCACTTCAAACGAAGTAGATAAACGTATTGATGCTGTTCACCTTGTGACTACAGCAGAGGATTTAGATGAAGTGGTGGCAAGCTTTGAGGTAGGTGTGATTTACGCGGATGCTGTCAATGAAGCTCGTAGCTTAATTAATTTACCTCCAAATCTACTAACAGCTACGGATTTAGCTAACTATGCACAATCTCTTGCTGTGGAATACGATTTTGAAGTAGAGATATTAGATAAAGCACAATTAGAGGAACTAGGTATGGGTGGTATATTGAGTGTTAACCAAGGCTCTTATGAAGAACCACGATTAATTACCTTAAAATATAAAGCGACTGAAGATTTTGAAGATCCAATTGGCCTTGTTGGTAAGGGTGTAACGTATGATACAGGCGGCTATTCTTTAAAACCAAAGGACTCTATGGTTGGTATGAAAGGTGATATGGGTGGTGCTGCTGCTGTACTTGGTGCGATGAAAATTATCGGAGAATTACGTCCAAATAAAAATGTTGTAGCCGTTATCGGTTCTACAGATAATATGGTGTCTGATACAGCGTTTAAACCAGATGATGTGATTACGACGTACAGTGGAAAAACGGTAGAAGTATTAAATACGGATGCAGAAGGGCGTTTAGTTCTGGCAGATGCGACTACATATGCTAAACAGCAAGGGGCTACATCACTGATCGATGTTGCTACTTTAACTGGAGGCGTTATTACTGCACTAGGTATGGATAAAACAGGTGCTCTTGCAAATGATGATGCATTTTTTGAAGCATTTATGGAAGCTGCAAAAGAGACAGATGAATTTGTTTGGCGCATGCCTTTAACAGAGAATGATAAAAAAAGAATTCGAAAATCAGATGTAGCTGATTTAAATAATTCACCTGGTCGTGATGGTCATATGATTTTCGGCGGTGGCTTTGTGGGCGAATTTGTTGGTGATACACCATGGATTCACCTGGATATAGCAGGCACATCTGATGCAGTAGCTGTACATGATTTAGGACCTAAGGGTGGTACTGGTGTTATGGTCCGTACACTCGCGAATTTTGTCCAACGTTTAGGGGAAGAAAAATAATAAAGTATGTCAATCAGCGGGAGTTTATTCTCGCTGATTTTTTGTGATTTATGCACTAATCCCGATAGAATAGGCATTCTACATATGATAGATGTATCTTCCTTCATACGATAGAGTAAAAAGGGGAGGTAGCATATGCGCAATTTCGGAGGTTATCCAGGCGGAGGATTTGGAGGCTTTATTTGGCCATTTGGCGCACCGTTTTTTGGTGGTTTTTTAGGCAGTTTCCTTGGCTCTCAATTTAATCAATATCCTTACAATCCATATTATCCAAACTATCGACCATATCCACCAGGTCCATATTTTCGACCAGGTCCGCGATATCGTAGACCATGGTAAGCACATAATTACATCAGCCAGTTGTCGATCTTCATATCGACAACTGGTTTTTATTGTGCCTAACGAAGTATCAAATTTAGTGTTGACAGAATATACTAAATTATTTATTATTCTTATTATATTACTAAGAATTAAATATGTGGCTGACTAGCAAACTAGAGGCTTTTATTATTCATAGGCATTTTTGTGCCTAAGGATAATATTAGCCTTTTTTCTTTATCTTAATTCAGTAAAGGTTTTTGTACCGAAAGCAAAGTGTCAGGTATAGAAAACTCCCTATTTTGCGGAGGACCTTTATTAGCAGTTTTAATAAATCTGAAATGCCATGACAACGAGGCGTAATTGACAGAAGGAGTGAGATGAAATGGGGAAAGTTTATATTGTCGGTGCAGGTCCTGGAGATGTTGACCTCCTTACGATTAAAGGATTACGTTGCATTGAATGTGCAGATGTCATTTTATATGACAGACTCATTAATAAAGAGCTGTTAGCCTATGCCAAGAAAGACGCTAAATTAATCTTTTGCGGGAAGTTGCCTCAGCAACATGCCATGATTCAGGAGCAAATCAACCAAACGCTTGTTGATTATGCCCAACAAGGATATGTTGTCACAAGATTAAAAGGAGGAGACCCATTTGTTTTTGGTAGAGGTGCAGAGGAGGCAGATGTGCTGGCGAAGCATCAAATTCCCTTTGAAATTGTGCCTGGTATTACGTCAGGTATAGCAGCTCCAGCATATGCAGGTATTCCTGTCACACATCGTAACTTAGGTTCGAGTTTTGCTATGGTTACTGGGCATATGCAGGACGGAAAAGAAGATGCTATCCGTTGGGAAAGTCTTGCAAAAGGGATTGATACAATTGCTATTTATATGGGTGTTGGTAATCTTCCGTATATCCGTCAACAATTACTCAAATATGGCCGTGATGAAAAAACGCCTGTGGCTGTTATTCACTGGGGAACAGTTTCTACTAAGCAAAGAACTGTTACGGGTACTTTAGCTACAATTGAGGAAATTGTGCGTACAGAAAATATTCATAACCCTAGCATCATATTAGTAGGGAAGGTTGTGACCTTAAGAGAAACCATTCATTGGTTTGAGCAAAACCCAGCACAGCCAATCCAAATAACGGGATAAGGTTGTGGGATTATGCAGGCTATTTTATATATTGCACATGGCAGTCGTGTCAAGGAAGGTGTAGAGCAGGCCGTAAACTTTCTTCACGGCGTTCAACAAGAAGTGGCAGTACCTATTCAGGAAATATGCTTTCTAGAGCTGGCAACACCAACCATTGCAGAAGGCATTGCTAGCTGTATTCGGAAAGGGGCAACAGCGATTGCCGTAATGCCTATTCTCCTACTAGCTGCTCAACACGCAAAGCATGATATTCCGAAAGAAATGGCAAAAGCTCAAAAACTATATCCATATGTAAAGTTTACATATGGTGAGCCTCTTGGCATTCATGAACGATTAATTGACACGTTACAAGCTAGGATAATAGAAAAACAGCAACCTAACAGCAATGCGAGTGTTTTACTCATTGGACGGGGGAGTAGTGATCCAGCCGTTAAGAGGGATTTAGCCAAAATAGCCAAAAGGCTACGTACTAAATATCACTATAAAGCCGTTGATACATGCTTCTTATACGGAATGGGACCAACCTTTGAAGACTGGTTGCTGCAAGCTAAGGGGAAGCAACAGCAAATTTTTATTGTCCCTTATTTATTATTTACAGGGATTTTAAGACAAAGTATTGCCAAGCGATTACAAGGCTTTGACAGCCATAACATTTTGTTATGTGAAAGCTTAGGCTATGACAACAATGTGAAAAAAGTATTAGTGGAACGTATTGATGAATTACTACATTTTAAAGAGGAAGGTGTTTCGTAATGGTAGATAAAAGAACTGAAAATGTAAATCTAGCATTAGATAATGTCCGCCAAATGTTAAATACTGTGAACCACGGATCAATTACATTGATTGTTCAAAATTCCTATGTGGTTCAGATTGAGAAAAAGGAAAAAATAAGGCTTCGATAAATTAAAAAATATGAAATGAAGATGATTCGTGAGGTGGCAAAGATTGAAATTACAAGTAATAAACAGTCCATTTAATGAAGAGCAGGTGAAGTTATTAAACGAGCTTCTCCCTAAATTAACAATTGAACAAAAATTTTGGCTAAATGGTTACCTAAGTGCTCCCCAAGCAACTATTGAAGCAATTGTTGAACAGGCACCACCAGCAGCCCAGCCGATTACCAAAACAATAACAATTTTATATGGCTCCCAAACAGGCAATAGTCAAGGATTAGCTGAAAAGTATGCAGCAGCTTTAAAAGAACAGCAGGTAGATGTAACTGTCTCATCATTAGGGAAATTTAAAGCTAGTAATTTAAAGAAGATCACCAATCTATTACTTATTGTGAGTACACATGGAGAGGGAGATCCACCAGATCAAGCGATACAATTCTATGAATTTTTGCATAGCAAACGGGCGCCTAAGCTAGAGCACCTACACTATTCGGTTCTTGCTTTAGGGGATAGCTCCTATGAATTTTTCTGTAAGACAGGTAAGGACTTCGATGAGCGATTTGCGCAATTAGGTGCAACAAGAATTGTTCCTCGTATAGATTGCGATGTAGATTATGATGACGCAGCTGCACAGTGGTTCTCCGCGGTTCAACAGGAATTTCTTCAGCATACAACTTCAGCAACGTCTACTTCAGCACACACCGAAGGGGCGCAAGTACTTGAAGAATCTACATATTCAAGAAAAAATCCATTTTACGCTGAAGTACTTGAAAATATAAATCTAAATGGTCGTGGCTCCAATAAAGAGACGCGTCATCTTGAATTATCAATTGAGGGAGCTAATTTTCATTTTGAACCTGGCGATAGCATTGGCATTCTGCCAGAGAATGATGAACAATTAGTCAATGCATTGCTGACAGCACTTCAATTTGATTCGGAGACAGAAGTGACTGTTTTTGATGAAACAATAACAATAAAAGAAGCACTACAGAAAAAATTAGAAATTACGGTGTTATCTAAGCCGTTACTCGAAAAAATTGCTGCTTATACAGAGCATAAAGAATTTACTAAGCTATTTGAAGAACCAAAAGCATGGAAGGACTATGCAAAAGGAAGAGACTTACTCGATCTAGTAGAGGAATTTACACCATTTACTTGGAGTGCACAGCAGTTTGTAGAGTTACTGCGTAAAATTCCAGCTCGACTTTATTCTATTGCTAGTAGCCAAAAGGCCAATAGCGAAGAGGTTCATTTAACGATTGGCAAGGTAAGCTATGAAACAGCAGGTAGACAACGCCTTGGTGTTTGCTCTGGAAGTGTGGCAGAACGAATACAAATAGGTGATACATTACCAATCTATGTTCATAAAAATCCGAATTTCAGATTGCCAGAGAATAATGAAACGCCAATTATTATGATTGGTGCAGGCACAGGTGTTGCACCATATCGAGCTTTTCTAGAGGAGCGAGAAGAGTTAGGGATTGAGGGGAAAGCATGGCTCATCTTTGGTGATCAGCATTTTGTTACGGATTTCCTCTATCAAACGGATTGGCAACGTTGGCTAGCTGCTGGCACATTAAGTCACATGCATGTAGCCTTTTCACGTGATACAGACCAAAAAATCTATGTTCAACATAAATTGCAAGAAAATGCCGCAAGTTTTTATGAGTGGCTGGAGCAGGGGGCTGTCATTTATGTATGTGGTGACGAAAAATCAATGGCATCTGATGTGGATGCAACCATTCATCAAATTATTGAACAGCAAGGACAGAAAACACCAGAGGAAGCAAAAGCCTATGTGAATGAATTAAAACAGCAAAAACGGTACCAACGTGACGTTTATTAATGGAGTTCAACACAAATTTCTTGAAAGCCTTCCCTTATTAATGAGTTGATCTCTTTGTTAGCAAGTAAACCCTCAGGTATGCCCAATATGCTGAGGTGTAATGGATTAAAGGAGCGATAAAGAATGACTGAAAAAATAGTGTTACCTCCACAGCCTGGGAAACCAAGTGATGTAGAGCGTATTAAAACCGAAAGTAATTACCTACGTGGAACACTCGAACGTACCATGAACAATCCATTAAGCTCTGGTATTCCAGAGGACGATAATCGCCTTATGAAATTTCATGGCAGTTACTTACAGGATGATCGAGATCTTCGGAATGAACGTCAGAAACAAAAGCTAGAACCTGCCTATCAATTTATGGTACGTGTACGAACACCGGGTGGAGCAGCTACCCCAGCACAATGGCTTGTGATGGATGAAATGGCTAGAAAGTATGGCAATGGCTCTTTAAAATTAACAACACGTCAAGCATTTCAAGTACATGGCATTTTAAAATGGAATGTTAAAAAATATATGCAGGAAATCAATGAGGTGTTATTGGATTCTCTTGCGGCATGTGGAGATGTGAACCGTAATGTGATGTGTAATGTCAATCCAAACCAGTCTGCATTACATGAAGAGGTTTATAATTGGTCTGCCAAACTAAGTGAGCATTTACTGCCGCGAACACGCGCTTATCATGAATTATGGTTAGATGGAGAAAAGGTAGTAGATAGTCAGGATGAAGAAATTGAACCGATTTATGGAGCTCAATATTTGCCGCGTAAATTTAAAATTGGTATTGCGATTCCACCAAGTAATGATGTAGATGTTTTTTCACAAGATATCGGACTGATTGCCATCGTTGAAGACAATCAGCTTGTTGGTTTTAACGTAGCGGTTGGTGGAGGTATGGGCATGACACACGGTGATCATGAAACCTATCCACAGCTTGCTCGTGAAATTGGCTTTATAACGCCAGACAAATTACTAGAAACAGCAGAAAAAATAATCACGATACAGCGTGATTATGGAAATCGCTCTGTCCGTAAAAATGCACGATTTAAATACACGATTGATGCGAGAGGACTTGAATGGTTCCAAGAAGAATTAACGCGTCGTCTAGGCTGGGAAATTCAGCAGGCTCGTCCGTATACTTTTGAGCGTACAGGTGATGAATTTGGCTGGATTAAAGGGGCAGATGGTCATTGGCATTATACGTTATTTATTCAAAATGGCCGTTTAAAAGACTTTGAGGATTATCAGTTGTTAACTGGCTTACGTGAAATAGCTAAGGTGCACACAGGTGATTTTCGTTTAACACCGAACCAAAATTTAATGATTAGCAATGTAACACCCCAGAAAAAGAAACAAATAAATACGCTTATTGAACAATACAAGCTAACAGATGGTGCGCATTATTCTGCCTTACGCCGCAATTCCATTGCCTGTGTCTCATTACCGACATGTGGCTTAGCCATGGCAGAAGCAGAGCGCTATTTACCTTCTCTTATAACAAAAATTGATGCCATTATTGATGAGGCTGGCTTAAATGAAACAGAAATTGTTATTCGCATGTCTGGTTGTCCAAATGGCTGTTCACGTGCAGCAATGGGTGAAATCGGCTTTATTGGCAAAGGGCCAGGTAAATACAATATGTACCTTGGTGCAAGTTTTACAGGCAATCGCTTAAATAAAATCTATCGTGAAAATATTGGTGAAGAGGAAATTTTAGCAGAGCTACGCCCCATTCTGCTGCATTTTTCAAAGGAACGATTAGAGGGCGAACATTTTGGAGACTTTGTCATTCGTGCTGGCTATGTCACAGCAGTGTATGATGGAAGAGAATTTCATTAAAAATAAAAACCATGTAGCAAATTTTTCTTTGCTACATGGTTTTTTTATATAGAATAATCCTCAGGAATAAACACCTTTAATTGTTTCGGCTTTACAAATACCTGATCGCCCACCTTCAGTTGAAGAAGATGAAATTGTTCCTTTGATACCTCTGCTTCTAAAAATTCATCAAGATCCTCACGGCGTAGTTCGATTTGAACGATAGGTCCTAGCAAATGAATGTGGCTGATTTTAACAGGAACTGTACCTGAAATACTTGTTTTCTCAATCTGAATATCATGTGGACGTACATAGCCTATCGCATTGTCCTCTGAATGTGTTAGGGCATCAGGTACATCAAGTACAACTTCACCCTGCATGAGCTTACCATTATGTAAGCGACCTTTAAATAGATTAACATTGCCCAAGAAATCATAGACAAATGGACTTTTGGGGTTTGTATAGACCTCATCTGGACTACCAATTTGCTCGATTTTGCCATTGTTCATGACCACAATGCGATCTGCGACATCGAGAGCTTCCTCTTGGTCATGTGTCACAAAAATACTTGTAATATGAAATTCATCATGTAACTTTCGAAGCCAGCGACGTAACTCCTTACGTACTTTTGCATCGAGAGCTCCAAATGGTTCATCTAATAATAGTACCTTTGGCTCTACAGCAAGCGCTCTTGCCAGTGCGACACGTTGTCGTTGCCCACCTGAGAGCTGTGTTGGATATCGATCTGAGAAATTTTCAAGCTTCACAAGTTGCAATAATTCCATCACTTTATCGTTGATTTGTTGTTTTGAAGGTCTGCTTTTTCGAGGGCGGACCTTCAGGCCATAAGCTACATTGTCAAAGACCGTCATATGGCGAAAAAGCGCATAATGTTGAAAGACAAAGCCCACATTGCGTTCCTTTGGATGACGATCTGTGATGGATTGACCATCAAATAAAATGTTGCCGACATCCGTTGTTTCAAGCCCAGCAATCACACGTAATAATGAGGTTTTTCCTGATCCAGAAGGGCCAAGCAGTGCTACTAGTTCCCCAGACTGAATATGTACGGATATATCCTCTAGTGCCTGAAAGGACCCATATTTTTTGGATACGTTTTGAATTTGTATACTCATTGAGATCATCTCCTTTTAACTAGATTTTGATTTCCAAGCAATAATGTCTTTCACAATTAATGTAAAAATGGCCATTACGCTCATTAAGGAAGCAACTGCAAAGGCTGCTGCAAATTGATATTCATTATAGAGAATTTCAATATGAAGGGGCATCGTATTTGTCATGCCACGGATATGACCAGATACCACAGACACAGCCCCGAATTCTCCGATGGCTCGTGCATTACATAAAATCAAACCATAGAATAGTCCCCATTTAATATTGGGTAATGTGACATACCAAAAGGTTTTAAAGCCACTTGCCCCCAATGAAATGGACGCTTCTTCCTCAGATGTACCTTGGGTTTGCATCAGCGGTATTAATTCACGTGCAACAAAGGGCAATGTGATGAAAATTGTGGCAAGGACAATGCCAGGTAGTGCAAAAACAATTTTAATATCATGTGCAAACAACCAATCACCAAATAGTCCCTGTGAGCCAAACAATAAAATAAACACTAAACCTGCGATAACAGGTGAAACTGCAAAAGGTAAATCTACCATAGTAAGTAATAGATTCTTCCCCTTAAAATTAAACTTTGTAAGTGCCCAGGCAGCCATTACGCCAAAGATCGCATTGAGGGGTACAGTAATGGCTACGACGATTATAGTAAGCTTAATAGCAGCTAATGCATCTGGATGTGTAATCGCAGCGAAGTAAACGTCGGCTCCTTTTTGAAAGGCTGTAATAAAAATAGATACTAAAGGTAGTACGATAAAGAAAGCTAAAAAAGCTAAGGCAATAAATATTAACGTATAGCGAATAATACGAGGCTCCTGTAAGGCAGCAGACTGAGTAGCTGCCTTCCTTTTTTCTGTACTAGCCTGCTGAATAAAAGTTGATTGTTCCATATAGTACCTCCTAATGTACAAACCGACGATTGGCTAGCCATTGTATCAAGTTAATGGTGAACAACAAAATAAAGGATGTCACAAGCATGACAACAGCTATGGCAGTTGCCCCCGCATAATCATATTGCTCAAGCTTTGTCATAATAATTAACGGCGTAATTTCCGTTTTCATCGGCATATTTCCTGCAATAAAAACAACCGAGCCATATTCACCTAAAGCGCGCGCAAAGGCCAAGGAAAAGCCAGTTAAAATAGCTGGTACTAGCTCTGGTAAGATGACTTTACGGAAGGTTTGTAAACGATTGGCTCCAAGGCTTGCCGAAGCTTCCTCCACCTCAGCACTGATATTTTGTAAAACGGGCTGGACCGTTCGTACAACAAAGGGTAGCCCGATAAAGGTTAAAGCAATAATGATGCCAAGAGGTGTAAAGGCAATTTTAAAATCAAAAAATTGACCAATCCAACCATTTGGTGCATAAAGAGATGTTAAAGCAATTCCAGCGACAGCAGTAGGCAATGCAAAAGGTAAGTCTACAAGCCCATCAATGATTCGTTTAAAGGGAAATTGATAGCGAACGAGAACCCATGCCATAGTCGTACCGAAAAAAACATTTAGTAAGCCTGCAATCAGTGCAGTGCTGAAGCTCACTTTGTAGGAAGCAACAGCACGGGGATCTGTAATGATATCGATAAATGCTGACCAGCTTAAGGACATGGTATGAATGAAAATCATGGAAAGTGGTAGTAACACTAGTAAACTTACGTAAAGCATTGTATAACCAAGAGATAAATGAAAGCCTGGAATAATTCGACGCGATTTTTTAGGAATGATTAAACTGCTCATCAAAACGCTCCTTATTGTGGTACGTATATTTCATCAAAGGTACCACCATCTTTAAAATGGGTTGCTTGTGCTTGTGACCAACCACCAAAATCATCGATGGAAACAAGTTCAAGCTGAGGGAATTGATCTTTATACTTTGCTAGAATCGTTTCACTACGTGGTCGATAATAATTTTTCGCCGCAATTTCTTGCCCTGTATCACTATATAAATGCTGTAAGTAAGCTTCAGCGACTTCACGTGTCCCTTTTTTATCTACGATTTTGTCTACAATTGCAACTGGTGGCTCTGCTAAAATACTTAATGAAGGCGTGATGATTTCAAATTCATCCTTACCTAATTCATTAAGAGAGAGGTATGCTTCATTTTCCCACGCAATTAAGACATCTCCAATTTTACGTTCTACGAATGTTGTTGTAGCTCCACGAGCGCCAGAATCAAGTACTTCTACATTGCTGTAAAGTGATTTCATAAATTCTTTTATTTTTGTCTCATCATTGTTATATAACTTTCCGGCATAAGCCCAAGCAGCTAGGTAGTTCCAACGTGCACCTCCAGAGGTTTTGGGATTAGGTGTAATGACAGCTACATCATCTTGAATCAAATCATCCCAATCTTGTATGTTTTTTGGATTGCCCTTGCGAACTAAAAAAACAATTGTAGATGTATAGGGAGTCGAATTATGATCAAATTCGGTTTGCCAATCTTTATTCAGCAGCTCACGCGTTTGAGCAATTTCATCAATATCGTAAGCGAGTGCGAGTGTCACAACGTCGGCTTCAAGACCATCAATCACTGCACGCCCCTGTTTGCCAGATCCACCATGTGATTGATTGATTGTGACGTCTTGGCCAGTATCATCCTTCCATTTTTTTATAAAATCTTTGTTGAACTCATCGTAAAGCTCCCGTGTTGGATCATAGGAAACATTTAGTAGCTCTACAGACTTCTTGTCTTCCTGACCGCTTGCTTTTTCATCTGAGTTAGCACTTCCACAGCCAGTTAAACTAAGCGTTAGAATAGTTAATAATGCCAATGATTGGAGAACATAGCTCTTTTTTTTCATAGTAAATCCGCCCCTTTTCTGTCTTAAGAATGCAAAAAGCCATCACCCACAATGACATGACAACATTGGGTAGATGGCCTTCAGATCCTCTGATCAGCGTTTTTTTTTAGGTCAAAGCTTTAGTAATACATTAAACATATATTTCCTATTAGTCAACAAGGAATTATAAAAAAGATTATTTATTTTGAAAATTAATAAAAGTGTCCTTAGATACCACTCATCATATGCAGCAAAGAGCAAAAAAAATGGGTGTATGGAAAAGATATTTAAAAAACCTAGTTGACTGCTTGGTGTACTTTAGTATATATTTGGTAATAAGAAGAATGATTGTAGTACGAGGTAACAACTACTAGTGAACAATCATTAAATATAGAGCTGGCTAGTCAAACTAGAGGCGTTTTAACAAAGACCTGTTTTTCCTATGTCTTTTGTTAAAACGCCTTTTTTGCTATGAGGGGGATTCGATGTTAACTTACGAAAATTGGCAAGAACCGATCATTGATTTTCAGGTTGATGATATGTATAAGGCTGCACTAGAGGTTTTACAGTGGAGCTATCAAGAATATGGAGATGAAATCGTCTATGCATGTAGCTTTGGTATTGAGGGCATTGTCTTAATTGATCTCATTTCAAAGGTAAAGCCTAACGCTACGATTGTATTTTTAGATACAGATGTACACTTTAAAGAAACATATGAAACCATTCATAAAGTCAAAGAAAAATATCCACAACTCAACATTGTCATGAAAAAGCCAACCCTTACACTTGAGCAACAAGCGACACAACATGGTGACGAACTATGGAAAACCAACCCAAATAAGTGCTGTGATATTCGTAAGATAAAACCTTTACACGAAGCCTTATCAGGTAAAAAGGCTTGGATATCAGGTTTACGTCGTGAGCAATCACCAACACGTCAACAAACAAACTTTTTAAATCGTGACGATAAATTTAAATCGATTAAAGTTTGTCCATTGATTCATTGGACTTGGAAGGATGTCTGGCGTTATGTTTCAAAGTACAGTTTGCCATATAATCCGTTACACGATCAAGGCTATCCAAGCATCGGCTGTGAGCATTGTACGAAACCAGCATTTACAATGGAGGATTTACGTTCAGGTAGATGGCAAGGCTCTGGTAAAACCGAGTGCGGGTTACATGAATAAAGGAGTTCTGCCATGCTTGAATATTTTGCAATAGCTATTAGTTTATTTTTTGCGATGAACATAGGAGCAAGTGGTGCAGCAGCCTCAATGGGTGTTGCTTATGGGGCAGGTGCCATCAAAAAAGCGTGGCAAGCATTGCTTTTATGCGCGATAGGCGTCTACAGTGGAGCTGTATTAGGCGGAGGAGAGGTAGTTAAAACGATAAGCTCAGGCATTATGCCCCAGGAATATATTACGGTAAAGGTTGTTATCATTATCTTGATTTCTGCGACAAGCTCGTTATTTTTCGCCAATCTTTTAGGCATTCCCTTATCAACGAGTGAAGTAACAGTGGGTGCTGTCGTGGGTGTAGGAATTGCCTATAAAGTACTATTCGTCAATTCGCTGCTTGTCATTATATCATTTTGGGTGATTGTACCGCTTGTTGCCTTTGTCATTGCTCTTGTCTGTGGAAAGTTATTATATAAGTTACAAAACACAGGGTTGCTGAAAGATCGACCAATTTTAACTGTTCTTCTCGTTTTAGCAGGATTTTTCGAAGCATTTTCAGCGGGGATGAATAATGTTGCCAATGCAGTTGGGCCGTTGGTGGGAGCAGGAATGATAGATGTGACAACGGGCATTGTGCTTGGCGGTGCATTTGTCGCAATAGGTGCTCTGCTACTTGGTAAACGAGTGCTTGAAACAAACGGTAAAAAAATAGTGCGCTTTCAAAAGGCAGAGGGCATTCTCATTTCAAGTACAGGTGCACTGCTTGTTGGCGTAAGCTCAATTTTTGGGCTTCCAGTACCCTTAACACAAGTCACTTCTTCATCCATCATTGGTATGGGGATGGCGAAAAACGGAAAGCAAATCTTCCATAAGCATATTGTGAAAAAAATTATACGTATTTGGGTTGTATCACCCATCTTTTCATTAGTCATTTCTTATTTTTTAGTGCAGTTATTTTTAGAAAAAGACCTTTATGCCATTATTTTAAATGGCAGCATTATTGTTGGGACGCTAGGGGTCATTAGTCTGATGCGTACGATGCGTGAAGAAGAGCAGTCTATCTATGATGCAGGGGAAGGCATTTAAATTGAATCATATCATCACTATCTTTTGACTACAAAACTTAGTATTTAACTAGAATTAGGAGGAGATTTTTATGAGTCTACAACCACATGGTGGACTACTTGTGCAAGCATTTAATCCGGAAAAAAAAATCACAACTATTCATAAGGAAATTGAGTTGGATGCAATTTCGTTGAGTGATTTAGAGCTAATTGCTATAGGGGGGTATAGCCCAATTGAAGGTTTTTTAACACAAGTAGACTATGAGTCAGTCGTGGCACAAAGTCGTTTAGCATCAGGTGTAGTATGGAGTATTCCGATTACATTACCTGTTACAAAAGAGAAAGCGTCCATTTTACAGCCTGGTGACGAGGTGAAGCTGGTTTATGGTGATGAAGTATATGGCGTTATTGAAGTAGCAGATATTTATGAGCCGAATAAACGAAAAGAGGCTTTACTTGTCTATGGAACAGAGGATTTAGCACATCCGGGCGTTCAAAAGCTTTTTGATCGTCCTGCCATTTATGTTGGAGGAAAAATTACGTTAATTAAACGTCTTACACAAAAGTTCCCTGCTTATTCATTTGACCCAATAGAAACGCAACAATTATTTGCTGACAAGGGATGGAAAACTATTGTTGGCTTCCAAACACGTAATCCAGTCCATAGGGCGCATGAATATATTCAAAAGGCAGCACTTGAAACGATTGATGGGTTATTTCTAAATCCACTTGTTGGAGAAACAAAGTCAGATGATGTGTCAGCTGCTATACGTATGGAGAGCTATGAGGTTTTATTAGAAAACTATTATCCTGAAAGTCGTGTACAATTAGGTATTTTCCCAGCCGCTATGCGGTATGCAGGACCAAGGGAAGCTATTTTTCATGCACTTGTTAGAAAAAATTATGGCTGTACGCATTTTATTGTTGGTCGTGATCATGCAGGTGTTGGTGATTATTATGGCACATATGATGCACAAAAGATTTTTGAGCAGTTTACTGAAGATGAATTAGGAATTGTCCCACTGAAATTTGAGCATAGCTTTTATTGCCAGCAATGTGAAGGCATGGCGACGACAAAGACGTGTCCACATGATAGCTCTGCCCATGTCATTCTATCAGGAACGAAGGTACGTGAGATGCTACGAAATGGAGAAGTACCACCAAGTACATTCAGTCGTAAAGAAGTCGTAGACATTTTAATTAAAGGTATGAGTAAGGAGGTAGTGAAATGAGTTCAAACATTGTTTGGCATGAAGCCTCCATTACAAAAGAAGAACGCCGTTCAAAAAATAAACATCAAAGCTTTATTTTATGGTTTACGGGTTTATCTGCTTCAGGGAAATCATCAGTGGCCAATGCATTTGCCCGTCGATTATTTGAAAGGAGCAATCAAGCCTTCGTATTAGATGGTGATAATGTGCGTCATGGCTTAAATAGTGACTTAGGATTCGATGAGGTAGGGCGCAAAGAAAATATTCGTCGAATAGGTGAAGTCTCAAAGTTATTTATAGAGAGCGGTCAAATTGTGCTAACGGCTTTTATTTCACCTTATCGCGAAGATCGTCAGGTAGTCCGTGAACTTGTAGAGGATGGTGAATTTTTAGAGGTCTATGTAAAGTGTTCAGTAGAAACATGTGAAAAAAGAGATCCTAAAGGTTTGTATAAAAAAGCAAGGAATGCTGAAATTACTAATTTTACAGGGATTAGCGCTCCATATGAAGAACCAATTAACCCAGAAGTTATTTTGGATACAGAACAGCATTCCATAGAAGAATGTGTGGTGCAACTGACAAATATTTTAACTGCCAAGGGATATATTTAACTAAAAAAATCTGCTCGATTTAGTAATCGGGCAGATTTTTACGTTTATTTTACACCTTGTTCCTTTTTCATTTTGTCAATTTCAGGACCTAGTTCATCACGTACGGTACCTTTCCATGGCTTAACACCAGCAATATAGGAAGAACGTGTCATAATGTGTCCACCAACAGGACCAGTAATAAAGAGGAAGAGTATCCCCAGTAAAATACGAGGGTTGAAATGATCTTCAATCAGCCAAAAGTGAAAGAATACACCAATTAGTACACACATGACGCCAAGTGTTGCACTTTTTGAAGCGGCATGTGCACGTGTATACAAATCGGGTAAGCGGACAAGTCCGATAGCTGTCACGACAATAAAGAGTACTCCAACAGTAATGAAAAAGATAACTAAGCTATTAGCGAGAATTGTCACGTTTGATGATATCTCCTTTCTCTATGAATTTAGAGAAAGCCATCGTACCGATAAACGATAAAATTGCTAGCAATAAAATGATTTCAAGAAAGAAGCTTGTTTCCACTAAAATCGAAAATAGTCCGATTAGGGAAATGAGTGAAACACCTAGTGAATCCAAAGCTACAACACGATCGGATGAGGAAGGACCTTTTACCATTCGATAAATGACCGCTATCATTGATAAGCAAATCACTACGATTACAGCAATAATAAATGTTGTCATGATTTACTCACCTCCAAAATCGCTTTTTCAAATGAATCTCGAATGGAAGCAATGGCTTCATCCACATCGTTAATATCAATGGCATGTACATACAATGTTTTCGCATCATCCGAAACATGCACTACCACTGTTCCTGGTGTTAAAGTAATAAGACTTGATAATAACGTAATTTCCCAGTCTTGTGTTAAAACAGTTGGATAAGCAAAAAAGGCTGGTTGCATGTCCAGTTTAGGCTTCAACACTACTTTCAACACTTGAACATTTGCTAAAATTAATTCTTTAAAGAACAACAACGTTAATTTTAGCAGAGCCCATAATCGATAGACATAAAGACGAGACTTGAAAAACCTCCGCATGAGAATAAGTAAAAGTATGCCCATTATGAATCCTATGATAAAACCAGTTGCTGTGTAATTAGAGGAAAGGAACATCCAGACAAAGGCAAGTACAAAATTTAAAATCATTTGAAATGCCATAGTGCTAATCCTCCTTCATCACAGCATCTATATAGATAGATGGATCATTTAATAGTTTTGCAGCATCATCCATAAATGGCGTAATCCATTCAGAACCCACACCATATGCGACTGTAATAAGTACTAAAAAGGCAGTAGGCATAAACAGCATTTTATAGGTAGATTTGTCGACGGTACCTTGTGTTTCTTTTTCCTCACCCCAAAAGGCATAAAGGAAAATACGAATCACGGATAGTAAAACAAGCAATGAAGATGCTAAAATGAAAATACTGCTCCACATACTTCCAGCCTCAAAGCCTCCCTGAACAATTAACAGCTTTCCAACAAACCCGCTAAGTGGTGGAATTCCAGCTAAGCCAAACGCTGCTATTAAATAACACCAACCCAGTGCAGGGTATTTTTGCATAAGTCCACCCATTTTACGCAAGTCAGATGTACCAGTAATGTAGATGACAATGCCGATTAACATAAAGAGTGCTGCCTTAATTAGCATATCGTGAATTAAATAAAACATAGCTCCTTTTAAAGAAGCCTCATTCATTTGAGAGACACCAAATAAAATGACACCTACTGCAATGACAATGTTATAGATAATAATGAGCTTTACATCAAAATAAGCGAGCGCCCCAATACAACCAGCCACAATTGTTGCAATAGCTAATGCCATTAGTAAATCATGCGTATAGGATAAATCATGTACAAAAAATAGTGTATAGGTACGTGTAATGGCATATACCCCAACCTTTGTGAGCAGTGCGCCGAATAGAGTTAAGACAGGTATCGGTGCTGCTGCATACGAAGTAGGAAGCCAAAAATATAATGGGAAAATAGCTGCTTTAAGTCCAAATACCATTAAAAATAGTACGGCAATAACAGTAATAATTCCTGGTTGATTAATTTCAGCAATTTTTACCGCAATATCAGCCATGTTTAATGTTCCTACTACAGAATATAAATAGGCAACGGTTATGACAAATAAGGCCGAAGAAATAACATTGATTAAAATATATTTAATAGACCCTTTCAGTTGCCCCTTCTCACCACCTAAAACAATGAGTAAATAGGAAGCCATTAACAATACTTCAAAGAACACAAATAAGTTAAAAATATCTCCTGTTGTAAAGGCACCATTGACCCCAGTTAAAATAAACATAATACCAGGGTAATAAAAGAAGCGTTCGCGTTCCTTCGTGATGGAACCGAAGCCATACCAAACAACAAATAGCGCAATGAGCAATGTCGTTGTAACGAGCAATGCAGACACCATATCAGATACCATTGTAATACCGTAAGGAACAGGCCAATTTCCAAATGTGACCTTTTGAATACCATCTTCTTTCACTGTTAAAAGCAGAGAGAGGGCAGAGAGGAGGGCTAGTCCAATCCCAAGTAATGAAAATGATCGCTGATAAGTTAGATTTTTTTGTCCAAACATTAAAATCATACCGAAGAAAAACGGGATGATAATGGGTAATAGTAGGAAGTTATTCATCCTCATCACTTCCTCTCATTAAGCTAATATCATCCGTGTTAAGCTCTTGATAGGAACGGTAGGCAAGTACAAGGAAGAATGCTGTCACCCCAAAGCTTATAACAATTGCAGTTAAAATAAGTGCTTGGGGTAAGGGATCAGCAAATGTTTTGGCTCCTTCGTTTAAGACGGGTGGAGCTTCACCACCAAGACCACCCATTGTTAAGATGAGTAGATGAGCACCATGACTTAACAGACCTGTTCCAATAATAATTCGCAATAAACTTTTTGATAAGATTAAATAGACCGCTGCCATAAAGAGAAAGCCGATCACAAAGGCCATAATTATTTCCATTATTCATCCTCTCCAATCGTTTGAATAATGGTCATCGTAACGCCGACAACAACCAAATAGACCCCGCTATCAAAAAGCATAGCCGTGTGTAATGACTGTTTGCCTAGAAGCGGTAAATCGAAATAATCAAAGAAATGTGTGAAAAACGGTTTGCCCACAAACATTGGGTATGCCGCAGTAGCAAGGGCTAATAGTAAGCCAATGGCTGTTAAATACGTGTAATTAATAGGTAGAATATGGCGGACTGTGTTGATATCATAGGCTAACACTAAAAGAACAAGTGCACTTGATGTTAACAGCCCCCCAACAAAGCCTCCACCAGGCGTATAGTGACCAGCTAAAAAAATATGAATGGAGAAGAAGAAAATAATGAAAAATACAATTTTAGCTGTAAATTGTATTATCACATCATTTGTTTTCATGAGTGTTCTCCTTTCTATTCATACGTAACTTAATCATAGCTAAGATGCCCATGCCAGCTATGCCGAGTACTGTAATTTCAAACAATGTATCGAAACCACGATAGTCTACTAAAATTACGTTTACAATATTTCCACCACCAGCTAATGAATAGACGGTTTCCTCGTAGTACTTAGCAATAGAGGGAATTAGTTTTTGAGAATGAGCTGATAGCGCAACAAGTGTTACCATCACACCAACTGCAACTGAAACAATGGCACGATTTAACTGGAACCTCATTCGCTCCTCTCGTTTACCAAGCTTAGGTAGATGGTAAAATGCTAATAAAAATAGTGCAACTGAAATCGTTTCAATAACGAGCTGGGTCAGCGCTAAATCAGGTGCGTTAAAAATGACAAAGAATAAGGCGACTGTATAGCCAACAGTACCAAGCCCAATAATGGCCGTTAATCGCGATTTTGCCAAGATGGTGATGCCAGTACCAATTAATAAGACAATGATCAAGATAATTTCGTATAGATTAATTGGGGAGGCTCCTTGGAATGAAATATTAAATGCATCTTTCACGAATAGAGAGCCGATAACAATAATAGTAATTCCGCTAAACATATAGAGTAAATAGTGACGCATAGAACCTGTCATATAGCGTCGAGATATACGATTTAAGCCAACATCTAATCCCTGCATGATTTTGTCATAGGCATTGTTTAATGTTAACGCTTGCGGGAATCGTTGATACATCCCTTGCCATTTTGGTAAGGCAACAAATAACAATACCCCTACAATTATAATTCCAATAGTCATCAGTAGCTCAGGAGTGATCTTACCATGCCAAGCTGATACATGAATATCAACAGCTTGAGGCGAATCATACAAAAATGGCTGTATCGCTTGAACGGCTGGTTTTACAAAGATATTACCGATAATGTTTGGAATAAAGAAGATTGTCACAACTAAAGTCCCTAAAAGAATAGGTGAAATTAGCATACCAATCGGCGCCTCATGTGGTTTATGAGGTAACTGCTCTGGTTTGTAATTCCCATTAAATGTTCGGAAAACAAAATAGAAGCTATAGATAAATGTAAAAATACTAGCAATCCACGCAACAATAGGGAAGAGTGCTCCCCATGTTTCAAAGCCAAATAATTCAAACTTCTGAAGTGCAAGCATGGCTGTTAAAAACATTTCTTTACTTAAGAAGCCATTAAATGGCGGAAGACCAGCCATTGATAAACTTCCTATTGCAGCCACGGTAAAACTAATTGGCATAATACTCATTAAGCCACCGAGTTTACGAATATCTCTAGTTCCTGTTTCATGATCCACAATGCCTGCAATCATGAAGAGACTACCTTTAAATGTGGCATGATTAATAAGGTGGAAAATGGCAGCAAATGCAGCAAACTTAATGGTATCGACTGAGCCATTTGCATGAAAAGCAACAGCACTTGCCCCAAGTAGTGACATAATAAGCCCAAGCTGACTGACTGTAGAGAATGCTAGAATGCCTTTTAAATCAGTTTGCTTCACTGCAAAGAAGGAACCCCAGAATAAAGTTAAGATACCTACACCTGTTACAAGCCACACCCAAAGCTCAGAGGCTGCAAAAATCGGCGTAAATCGTGCAACTAAATAGATACCTGCTTTGACCATTGTTGCTGAGTGAAGGTATGCACTTACTGGTGTTGGCGCCTCCATGGCATCTGGTAACCAAATGTAGAATGGGAATTGCGCGGATTTTGTAAATGCTCCCAAGAGTAATAGGACAAGTGACCAAGTGAATAAAGGCTGATCTACTAAATTTGGTGCCATGACAATCAATTCTCGAATAGAATAGGTTCCTCCCATTAAATAAAGAAGAACGAAGCCACCTAGCATCATTAAGCCGCCGCCAACTGTAATCATCATAGACTTTAATGCGCCGAAGCGTGAGGCATCCCGATTATACCAATAGCCGATGAGTAAAAATGATGATATGGATGTTAGCTCCCAGAAGAAATAGAGTGTAATTAAATGATCTGACTGTACTACTCCCAGCATGGCTGACATAAATAACAGTAGGTAAACATAAAAGTTATGTAATTTTTCTTTATGTTTATCTAAGTAAAAAATGGAGTAAAGCACAACTAACGAGCCAATTCCAGTAATGAGTAATGAGAATAATAAGCTAAGTCCATCTAAATATGAGATGATGGAAATATCAAGCGATGGAATCCAAGGTAGCTCTGCAGTAAATACTTCACCTTTAGCAACTTGAGCAATATATGTTGCATAAATAACAGCAAGCGTAACAGGTACAGCAAGAACAAACCAACCTGTGTGAATATTATTCATGCGTTTATATAAAAATGGCACTAATATTGCAACAAGCATTGGAATAAAAATATAAAGTACTTGTAACAAAAAAACCCTCCTTTATGCAGGTAAGTAAATCAATTATAACGTACTTTAATTGGGAATGCATATGTACTATTGGGATTTAGCTTGCGGTCGTTGGAGAATTTTCGTTATATTATAAATAGGAAGTTATCAATAAAAATAGAGGAAAAAAATTTTTTATGAAGAACCCATATATCTATGGTTATCTACCATTAATTACAATTTTATTGTTTAGTTTGACATTTGGGATGTATGCTGTTGGTAAATCATTACAGATTTTTCAAGCCATCGGTGTATATTCAGGAATGCGAGAGTTTTTATCAGATTTTGAATTACGTGTATTTCTACTCATCGTCTTTGCCATTGTTTTTTTTATGTTATTTTCTGCCCTTAAACTTGTAGGCGAAACCATTCATGAGGTAGGAATGCTGTTCTTTTCAAAGGACAACGAAGGAGCCACAGTTAGTCAGGCTCGAGGTGGCTATATTATTTTATTTGTAGGTGCTATGTGTTCTGCATTTGCCATCCAATTTATTTATGTTTTAATAGGTATTTTTGTCATAACGATATTTACCTACTTTGTTTATCTGATTTATAAAATGAGTCATTTTATATCAATGGGCGGCACAATCGGTCTATTAATCTTTGAGCTTTTTATGTGGACGATTCTTTTAACATTAGTTGTTTATGTCGTATTAAAGCTATATAATGGCATTTTGGCAAGTCTGCCGTTTGCAAATTAATACATACTATTAAAATGGTGATGTTAATAGTAGAAAAAGCGAGGGATTGATTTCCGTTCCGCCAGCGTCCCATCTGTGACGCTAAATCCCTAGGAGTGAAGCTGGCTCCTCTCCAATCAACCAGGTGCAAAATTGCCTTTTCCTTATTTTTTACTAGCTGCATAAACAAAATAACCCATTTTTTGTATAATTAGAGAGAGGATAGGCTCTTATTTTCAATGTTGAGAAGCGATGAGTGAGACCCACCCTCCATAGAGAATAGTGAACACTTTCACTTTATTTGAAAACTGTTGCTAAAAAGCTAACCTTTTTAAGGGTTAGAGTAGAAGGCTTTTGATGCTCGCCCATAGGAAAGCAAGTAGCCTGAAACGGAAAACCATTTACATCTTTCATAAAAATTTTATGGATGGTTTTGTTTTTTAACACGTTGAAAAGGTAGTAGTCGATTGAGACTACTACCTTTTGCATGTTTCACTACTCAAGCAAAACATTAAATAATTGGTGATGGATTTTGTACTCTTCTAATTGCTGCATCGATTGAGGTTTATCATACCCTAGCCATACAGCAGCAGTATATTCATTATTGAGTCCAGCAAGCCAGTAGTCACGATAGTCATTCGTTGTCCCTGTTTTTGCACCAACGTAGCTGCTGTTACTATAGACACCTTGACCCGTACCGTTTGCTACAACATCTGCAAGGAGTTCACGCATGTATTTTACTGTTTTCGGAGACCAAATTTGATCACGCTGTGTATCCCAACTATAAAGCTCTGTTCCATCTAATGCTGTGACTTTGCGAATACTATGAGCAAGTACATAAGAGCCATCAATAAAGCTAGTATAAGCATCTGCTAGTTCTAATGCTGTTACACCATAGGTTAGTCCTCCTAATGATGCGGCATAATTATAATCTTTCTCTACAATCGAGCGGAAGTGAAAGCGATTAAGATAATGAAAGGCTGTCTCGACGCCAACGGTTTGAAAGAGACGAAGTGCAGATGTATTATAGCTATGTCGAAAAGCAGTACGAATTGACACATCACCATACGTATAGCCCCCATAGTTTTGTGGGCAAAACGAGCCCACACAATAACGCCCACCATTGACAATCGAATCAGGTGTATGAGATGTTGTTTCGAAGAATGGTGCATAGACTGCCAGAGGCTTAAAAGCTGAACCTGGCTGACGTGTTCCTTGGAATGCACGATGGAAATCAAATTTTTCATAATTCTTTCCTGCATACAGACTGACTATTTCTCTTGATTGGTTTTCAATGGCTGCACCTGCTGCTTGGAATGGGCTAGTACCTAAAATAGCTGACATTTTTTCCTCATCATGCTGCTGTTTAGTAGGATCAAGCGCTGTGTGAATGATGAGTCCATTTTGAAATAATGTATTGAGTCGATTGTCTAATTGTGCTTTAATTTTTTTCTTTTCTTCCTCATTCTCTGTTAAGCTTAGTCGATCCGCATAACCTTCTTTTTCTGCAATAAGCCATTTTAGCTCTTGAAGAACATAAGTGCTATACATTGGATAACTTTGAATTTTATCTTTCACATTTAATGTAATGGGATCAGCCTTATAGTTTTTTGCCTCTTCCTCTGTAATAGCTTCATTTGCTGCAAGGGTATCTAACAAACGCTCCTGCCTTGCTTTAGTTTGATCATAATTCTTTAAAGGATTATAAAGGGAAGGGTTATTTGGGATGGCAGCAATGAAAGCTATTTCAGCTATGGATAATTCTTGGAGTGGCTTTTGAAAATAATAGGTGGCTGCTCCGCCAATGCCATAAACTTGATTGCTGAAATAGGACTCATTTAGGTACATCGTTAAAATGGCTTCTTTATCAAATTCTTTTTCTAATTCATAGGCATAAAAAAGCTCTGTTAATTTCCGTTCATATGTTTTTTCCTCAGATAAATAACGCATCCGGACAAGCTGCTGCGTAATTGTACTACCTCCTTGAGAGGTTGTGTTGCTATTTGAATTGGCTACAACTGCACGAATAATAGCACTTAAATCAAAGCCAATATGCGTATAAAAATCAGCATCCTCACTGGTAATGAATATTTCCTGGGCAATTTGTGGAATTTCTTGTAAACTTAGTGGCTGCCGCCATTCGACATATTCCTCACTAAATGTTTGCCCATTTCGATCAATAAGGGTAACAGGTAGTTGGGCCTCTACCTCGGGTAAATGTATTGCATTAGTCATTTGTTCCTCATGTGCTTGTGCAATATTGAATTCTGTTTTAATGTTTGTGCTAATCCACCATAAAGCAGGAAGGGATAGAACGATAATAAAAAAACCAAAAGCCTTTTTCATGTGTGCCTCCACTCTTTCTATAAATCCTTCATCAGAATAACATATTTTGGATTGATTCCAAATACTCGCTCAGACCTATTTACATAGTTTTAAACATGAATAGTAAAAGTGCAAAAATCGTCAATACTTAGAGGGAGAAAACCAGTAGGAAGTATGTTAGACTAAAATGAGGTCAGAAAAGATGCAAGGGCATCTTTTTCATTGAAACTGAAATTTATCATTAAAGGAGAGACTTCCATGTTTCCACAGTTAACAACAGACGTACAAGCAGGCGAAGTGCTTGTAGAAATGAACACAACATTAGGTGCTATCAAAATTAAATTATTTCCTGAGCACGCACCGAAAACGGTTGAGAATTTTTTAGGTCATGCTAAATCAGGCTACTATAACGGCATTATTTTCCACCGTGTTATTCAAGACTTCATGATTCAAGGTGGCGACCCAACTGGTACTGGTATGGGCGGAGAATCAATTTGGGGTAATTCCTTTGAAGATGAGTTCTCAGAGCAATTGTTTAACCTACGTGGAGCGCTTTCAATGGCAAATGCAGGACCAAACACAAATGGTTCTCAATTCTTTATTGTACAAATGAAGCACCTTCCAAGTGATATGCTTCGTCAATTACAAGGGGCGGGCTTCCCTGAAGAGATCATCGAAGCTTATGCTCAAAACGGTGGTACACCTTGGTTAGACCATAAACACACAGTATTCGGTCATGTAGTAGAAGGTATGGACATTGTGGATAAAATTGCAGATGTGGAAAAAGATTTCCGTGACAAACCATTAGAAGATGTGAAAATTGAGTCAATTACAGTCTTTGAATAATACGTATAAGGACGTGTAGAACATGCAGAACTTTATGTATCAATTTTTATATTTCCCAGAAGACAAATCAGGTTATATTCCAGCAGCATTTGAATTTTTAATTATGCTTATTTTATGTATTATCGTGTTTACGCTTTTTAGAAAAATTTCTAAGAAACAAGAATTAAAATCAAAAGAAATTGAAGCACGTATTTTAGCAGAAAAGAAAAACACAAACAATCAACAGAATGTCTAATAAAAAGAATCCGCTTGCCATAGAGGGCGAGCAGATTCTTTTTTATTGTATCAATTTTTTTTAAAGCGTCGAATAGTATTTTGCAGGGCCTTGATGGCAGTGAAACAAACCAGTACAAGTGACAAGCCAATCCCACTCAATGCAGTAATAAAGGCTACCCATTCAAAGAGTGTATAACTACCGATGCTATCGAAATCACTGCTATCTTTCCACCCTTCAATGACTAAGTTCATCCCATAAATGCCCGATACCACAGTAAAGACTGTTAAAATAAATAGTAAATTATTACTTCGATTATCGGATTGATCTTCCTGTGTTCGATACAAACTATTCAATGTTTCTTTCGTTTCTACATAATGTTCATTTATACGGAAGAACTTTCGTAGCAATTGAGCAATTTCTCTGCCTTCTGTTCGTACGATGACTTCTTCAAAATAATAGCGTGCAGAAAACTTTGTAATCAGCTCGATTAGTTCATTGACAACCTGTTTATCTTTGCCCCACTTTATTTCACTATACTCATAGGAAAGCTTTAAGAGCATCATTTTATAAAAATAATGAATGAACAAATTGTAATAGTGCGTACCCATAAATTCTTGAATACTATGTGTACATTTGGCAAACGGCCTATTTGTAATCGTTATTTGTGCTTGTGAGGAGGTGATAATATAACTGTTAGGAGCCCAGCGTGTATGGGCATGCTCTTGTACATAATTAGAGATATATGAAGGATTAGTGCTAGAAATAAAGGGTTTGCCAGCAGGTGTCCTACCGTCTACTTGTCCTAAGCGAAATAAATGCTCAGGTATAATTTTAGCTTCTTCCTCTGCAATTAAATAAGCTGAGGCAAACATTCTCTCATCTTCAAAGAAAGGTAAGCCTTCATAGCTATGGTCTTGTTGATGTAATAGAAAGGGTTTTAAATAAGGTATAAAATACTTAAATAATAATTCACTCGTAGAAGAACAATGACCAAATGAAAAATGATGACTTGCACCTTTTTCCTCTCTTAGTTTAGCCTCTAATACTCTAAAATAGTGGATAAAATTTAAGATATCACTTAGATCATGCGATTGATCTGTAATATTTGTTCTGACTGTTATAATCCCATTCCCAAAAGGACATAATGTCACATCAATACTCATCACTTCGTAATCATAATTGATTTGACTTTCTTGCAGATGTAAGGTGCCTTGTGTATAAAAAGCTTTCGAAAAACGAATAAAGTCAGGGTTATTCATTTTGTTTGGAAATAATTTATCCTCCAAAAAAGGATAGAAAAATTGGGCAAGTTCCTCATGTATAATCGTCATATCACCATAAAAAGCGTCTTCAAGAGATGTATTGTTTAAGGTGAAAAAGGAAAAGCCCTCGTTTAGTAGTATATCACTGATTTTTTGACGATTTTTTTCGGAATAGGCGAAGGGAAATAGGAATGTCATATAAGCACGTTTAATCGTTAATGGGACAATGTCCATGTAAAATCACCTCTGTATAAATCCGATTGATAAGAACCTTTTCCACAAAATTTTGTTTTTAAACATAGAAAAAGGATAGCTCTAAGGGGAGAGATATCCTTTCAACCATTTTATTGCGCAAAGACCTTTTTAAAACGCTCGACTCCATCTTTCACAGTATCAAATGAACAAGCAACATTCATACGTAGGAAGCCACGACCTTCTTCTCCGTATTTTGTCCCTGGTTCTAGAGCAAGCTTTCCGATTTCAAGTAAGCGGTTCATGATCTCCTTCTCTTCAAGCGCTAGTTCTCGGTAATCAATCCAGATTAAATAAGTGGATTGAGGAATCGTAACACGAATACCTGGAATCTGCTCTAACTCCGTTTTCACATAATCCATGTTGGCAGAAATATAAGGAAGTAATTCATCTAACCAAGGAGCCCCTTCTGTGTATGCTGCATGAAGGGCAACAGAGGCAAATGTATTTAATGAGCCTTGACCACTTGCCATATTGATGGCCTCTAGCTTCAAGCGTTTTTTCTTATCTGTTACGATCATATATGAAACTTGAATTCCTGCTAAGTTAAATGTTTTAGTAGGAGCCATACACGTAACAATGCGATTGATTTCATCACCTGCAACTTTAGCTAAAGGAATATGTTTATCCCCATTAATCATTAAATCAGCATGGATTTCATCAGAAATAATGATGACATCATATTTAGCGCAAAGTCGTACAATTTCCTTTAAAGTAGCTTCATCCCATACATAGCCTCCTGGATTATGCGGGTTACATAGTATGTAGGCTTTCACATCTTGAGCTAAAGATTGCTCGAAGGCTTCAAAATCATAGACAAACAATCCGTCTTTTTCAATTAATGGGCAGCTCACAACTTCACGACCATTACTTTTTGGTATGTTAAAGAATGGCGGATAAACTGGAGGTGAAATGAGTACTTTGTCCCCAGGGTTAGTTAGGGCAACAATGCTGTTAGCTAATGCAGCCACAACACCATTACAGAATAGGATGGCTTCTTTCTCTATGTGCCAGTCATGGCGAGTACTTTGCCAGTCTACAATGGATTGTATCGCTTCTTCACTCATATAACTATAGCCAAAAATAGTATGTTCAGCATGTTGTTGTAAAGCCTTTGAAACGGCTATTGGAGCAGGAAAATCCATATCGGCTACCCACATTGGTAAGATATCTGAGGCATCGTTTAGGCCATAAACCTTTTCCATTGCGTCCCATTTTACTGAGTTTGTACATCGACGTTTGATAGTTTGATCAAAAATAGACAAGCAAATCACTCTTTTCTTTTTTTTTTACTATGGTATCATACGAGTATGATCAAAGGATAATAGGTGAGTATTTTGGAAAATATAAAAATGAATCAAGCAGCTGTCCATCTGCTAGAGGAGTGGGATCCATTCCACTTAGGTCCAGACCATTATGATACAGAAACAGCAGATGTAGTTGCAGCATTGCAAGGGATTGATGATCCATCAACACTTGCAAAAGTTATTCAAGAAACATATGAGCATTCGTTTGAGCAATGGATACCGTTTGAAGATTGTGTAGCCATTTCTTACAAACTAATTGCCATTAAATTTGAAGCGAAATGTATTATTTAAAATATTTTGCATATTCCTTATAAAAAAAGGGGTTGTCAATGGACAACCTCTTTTTTAATGCATCATGAGGCTATTACTTATTTAAATAAAGGCAAAATCCCCTGAATGAAAATAATAAAAATGGCGAGTGGGGAGACGTAGCGAATTAAAATGTACCAAATATTAAACATGAAGCTAGACGCAGCTAATTCTTTACGTGAAATATCCCTTGTATAATAATAACCTGCAAAAATTGAAATCAACAAAGCTCCAATCGGCATTCCGATGCTATTAGTCATAAAATCCACAAAGTCAAAAATAGAGCGATCTACTATTTTTACATCTGCTAATATGCCAAATGAAAGGGCACTTGGAATACCAAAGATGAAAATAATGATTCCACCAATCCAAGCAATTTTTCTACGTTTTTCTGGTTTATCACCAATAGCAATTGCCACGACTATTTCTAACATGGAAATGGAAGAAGTGACTGTAGCAAAAAGCAATAGAATGAAGAAAATAGTTAAGAATAAGCCACCAAGAGGTAACTGCTCGAATACAGCTGGCAAAATAATGAATACTAAGCCTGGCCCTTGATCAGGCGTATAACCAAGCGCAAATACTGCTGGGAAAATAACAAGTCCTGCAAGTAAAGAGATAATAATATTCATAGATGCTACATTAATCGCAGAGTTACCAATCTTCTCTGTTTTAGATAAATAGGAAGCATATGTAATCATAACCGCAATACCTACACTTAATGAGAAGAATGCTTGTCCTAAGGCCATTAAAAATGTTTCAGCATTTAAATAGGACCAATCAGGTACAAACATAAATTTAACGCCTTCCATAGCCCCGTCTAAAGTTAAAGAGCGAATAACTAGGACAATAAAGAAAATAAAGAGGAGAGGCATCATCCATGTGCTGGCTTTTTCAATTCCGCCCTTAATACCTGCTGACACAATGACTACTGTTAATAACATAAATAGTCCCTGTACAAGTACTGCTTCAAAAGGGCTTGAAATAATATCGCCAAATAAATCAGCGTAGTTGATGTCAGAGCCAGCATTCGTTAGCTTAAATGTAAAGGCACGACCTAAATAGCTTAAAATCCATCCACCAACAACGCTGTAGAATGATAAGATAAGGCCTGCAATTACCATACCGCCCCAGCCAATCAAATACCATGGCTTTCCTGGTGCTTGTTCCTTAAAGGAAGTGACGGCATCCTTTTGACCTCGACGACCTATCATGAACTCAGCAATGAGGACGGGTAAGCCAATAAAGAAAGTACATAAAATAAATAATAAAATAAAGACACTACCGCCATTCGTACCCGCCATATAGGGGAATTTCCAAATGGCTCCTAACCCTATAGCACTTCCTGCGGCAGCTAAAATAAACCCAATTTTTGTTGTAAATTGATCCCTCGATGACACGAAAATAAATCCTCCTTATACTAAAGTATTATTTTACCTCAATATTCTCATAACACAAGCAAATATCAGAAAATTGATGATAGCAAGAAAGACATTTGATGGAGTAAAAATATAGAGAGATGACATATGAGGAAAGACATTTAAATTATGTAACAATTAGGTAGAATACTTCGTTTCATTATCAAAAAGGGGGGAGAGCTATGACGGAGGTTGAACTAATAGCAAGGGCGCAGCAAGGAGATAAAGAAGCCTATATCGAGCTTATCCGCATACATCAGCAAACCGTTGAAAAGTTTGCCTTTCAATGTGGCGTACATACAAATGATTTAGCTGATGTTTCACAGGAGGTATTTGTTAAACTTTATCGCTTTTTACACCAATTTAAACAGGATCGATTTACCACGTGGCTCTATAAAATCACATTAAATGCTACGCGTGATTATTATCGTAAGGAACAACGGCAGCAGGCTAAAGAGGACAAGCTACAAGCCCAACAGCAGAAGACTCATTCATCTGCTGAAGAGGATGTTCTTTTGTTTGAAGAGGACAGGCATCTACATCGTGCTATTCAGGCACTTGACGAAAAATACCGTTATCCTCTCGTGTTGTATTATTTCCACGAATTAAAATACGAAGAAATCGCTGAAGTTTTAAATATTTCGTTATCGACGGTGAAAGTGCGATTATTACGAGCGAAGGAAAAGCTAAAGGCAGCATTAATGCAAGATGGGAGTGTTGAAAATGGATGATAAGCAATTTGACCAACGTATGGCACTACTGAAAAAATCCTATGAACGAATGGAAGCGAAGCTTGATCCTGATACTGTCTTTAAACAAATTGAAGAAGAGGATATATCCAAGGAATTATCTTTTGAAATTATCAATAAAGGTCATCAGCGCCCCTCAAGATGGCAAAAGTCGGTTGTTTGGTTTGTAAGTATTGCGAGCGTGTTATTAGTGGGTTTATTAGGAACTTCATATATGATTAGACAGCCTGAAACATACAATAACAGTGATAAACAGATTTCCCAAGAAAATGATGACAAAACGATAGGGACGTATGAAAAATGGGTAGAGCGAATCACCAAGAAATATAAGAGAGTGAAAGAAGATATAAGTAGAGAGTTGAAAGTTTCAGTAGAAGAATTGAATACTTTTTCATATATTCAAAATGCAGATTCCATGTTGGCCTTCTATACGAGTTACGAACGTCCGATAGAAGAGGATTGGGAATTGCAAATAATGGAGAAAGAAATTTTAGACGGATTAATGACCCCAAGACGAGCCTTAGAGACAATCAAAGGATATGGGCCATTATCCTTTAATGAATCTTACGGAATCTTTAGCTTATATAAGCAATCGCTTAATGACATAGAAATGTATTTTAATTCTTTACTTGAACCTTATGAACAGTTTTTCAAGAAAAAGATAGATCGTAGTCAGTATCCATCAGATTTAAAAGCAATCATTGAAACAGCAAGCAAGCAATATATGGAACTTCATTTGGATACGGATGGTTCCTATTATTTTAAAGCTAATCCCATCGATGGGGAATTTGCTTTTGAACCTATAAAATACATGCACCCTGATATTTTTGGTTACTTTGAGTTTTTACAAAAAGGATTTTTAGTAGGAGAAGAAGGCTTGAGGTATACACGAGAAGAAACAGCTGAATCCTTGAAAATTATGGAGCGTTCATTGCTGTTTGATATCAATACGGCGAATGTTACTTATAAGGAATTAAAGGCAGTATTTGAAAATACTTGGTTAGCTCTAATGAAAGGATCCACTAATTATCAAGTGTATGCTGAAAAGGGAATCGTTAATAAAGAATACCTGAATTTTTTACAAAAAGTTGCTAATGGAAAGTATGGGGAGGTAATGACAAAGAATGCGGCAACTATTTTAAATGAATTACACCAATATAACAACTCAGAAACGTTAGTAGGGCTGTCAATACAAGATATTTCAGCGGCCATTTTGCAAGTTAGGAAAGATACGGCAGTTGAAGAATTTAATATTGTAGACATCGATGATGCAGAGATTGCACAAATTAAGAGAATTTATGATCAGTATTTGAAAAGTGACCCTGAACCATTTATTAATCAGCTCAGTCCTTTAAATATGGTATCCCTTTATTTATATGCAATTTCTATTGGAGATGAATCATTGCAAGAGAAAGTAATCCTATCAAATGTAGAAATAGAGTCTGATTTTTTAAACAAAGTAAAAGGATTATCCATAATTAGCCAAATATCACAATACAATGGAATTTATCCAATGGTGGCTGTACGACTTGATGAAGAACATCAAAAAGAGTATGGCAAGCAAATTTTGTTTAGATTATCTCAAAATGAAGATGGTTTTTACCGTATAATTGGTATCATGGATTGATGAGATGATTTTTTGCCCCGTTTTTACACGTATGTTATAATTTAAGCGATATATACGTAGCAAACAAAAGAAAGTGGGCAAAGGTTATGGTAAAAAAATATGAATTAGGAGACGTGTTGACCGGAAAAGTTACAGGTATTCAACCATACGGTGCATTTGTTGCACTAGATGACAATACGCAAGGCCTTGTGCATATTTCGGAAATAACATACGGCTTTGTGAAGGACGTTAGTGAATTTTTAGCTGTTGGGCAAGAAGTTGAAGTCAAGATTCTTGAAATCGATGAAGAGGCCGAAAAAATTAGTTTATCGATGAGAGCGCTACAGGATCGCCCAGCAACAGTAAGAAAAAAAGATGCACCACCACGTAAATCATTGCAGGACCGTGTAGATGAATCGGATGCAAATGGTTTTAATTCCTTAAAAGATAAATTGCAGGACTGGATTGAACAATCTGGTCAATAAAGAAACGAGGATGCTTTCGAATGAAAGTATCCTCGTTTTTTCTATTGCTTTTTTATTTTGCGGATTCGATATTGCAGGTTTTGTCTGCTCATACCAAGTGCATTCGCTGCCTTTGTAATATTGCCCTCATATAAATTTAAGACATTTTGCACATAATATGATTCGGCTTCACGCAAATAGGCATCGAGTGGCATGACATTGTGATTTTGATGGAACATAAAAAATTCTGGTTCACGATTATTTGTATCTTGCTGCTGCACTTTGAAGCGGAAATGTAAAGGTAATAAATCTGAAGTAACAGTGGATTCCGTTGTCATAAATGAAACAATTTCATCCAGTAGTAGCTCAAGCTCTTTTAGATTTCCTGGCCAATCATATTGTAAAAATAATTCCTGTACATCTGGTGCAAGTTCAGTGACTTGTGAAGCAAATCGTTCTCGATGTCGACTAAAATAATCTTCTACAAATGGAAGAATGTCTTCTTTTCGATCCGTTAAATTAGGAATGGTAATGGCCATTGTAGCAAAGAAATAATATAGAGATTTTGACAGCTTCTTTTCGGCAATCAATGTAATGGGATCACTGCCCACACTGCCAATTAGCATATATTTGGACTGTGGAAGTGAATGTAGTATATCCAAAAGTTGCTCTTGAATGTCTAAGCTTAAAAAATCTATACGTTCGAAGAAGAAGGTGTAATCTTTATCTTCTTCTAATAATTGCTGTAATTTATCAAGCACCGATTGAGCTGAACGGCGACTAACGAGTGTCACAAAGGCATCAGGATCAGGTGAAGCGGCGTGGTGAATGCCCTCTGCTACTAAGTCTTTCCCTGTGCCAGATTCGCCAATTAATAATACTGGTAATTTTACAGCAGCTGCTTTTTTAGCGTTGTCGATAACCTGCTTCATGGATTCAGAATCAGCTTTAATCATATCAAATGTTAATGGTTCATCGTAACGACGAAGGGGTTGATAAACAAGCTTTTCCAGAGAGGTAATATCACGTGCAAATTCAATTGCGCCAATCAGTTTGCCTTCAACAAAAAGTGGAAAAGTATCATTGATTGTTGTAATTTCATGACCATTTTTATTCCAGTAGGATTGTTTAACGTTAATTTCTTTTTTTCCCGTTTGTAAAACACGCATTAACGTACTTTCATGTTGACGGAAGGAAAACATTTCAATAATGGAACGATCCGCAAGTTCATCAAAATGAAATCCTTCAATTTCTTTCATTTTCGTATTGTAAATAATCGTTTTGCCAGATAGGTCTACTGCATGAATACCAACGGATACATTTGTTGCAATAAACTCATAAAAAGGTAGTAAAGGTTCAGAATTTTTCATAAAAATGTGCACCTCAAAAATTTTTTACTTGAAATATGCAACGAAATTTTGCATTATAATAAGTGTAAGAATATTTTATACGCAAAGATATTTTGCGTCAATGTTTTTTGCATACCCAAACACATCTCACAAGGGAGGATTAAGTATGATTCCATACAAACACGAACCATTCACAGATTTTTCACAAGAGGCAAACTACAATGCTTATGTAGAGGCTTTAAATAAAGTTGAAGGTTACTTAGGTCAAGACTACCCACTAATTATTGGTGGCGAGCGCATTACAACAGAAGATAAAATCGTTTCGTACAATCCTGCAAAGAAAACAGAAGTCATTGGTCGCGTTTCGAAAGCAAGCAAAGATTTAGCTGAAAAAGCGATGCAAGCGGCAGATGAAACATTCAAAACATGGAAAAAAGTTGATCCAGCCATTCGTGCGGACGTTCTTTTCAAAGCGGCAGCGATTATCCGTCGTCGTAAACATGAATTCTCAGCTTTATTAACAAAAGAAGCCGGGAAACCATGGGCAGAGGCTGATGCAGATACAGCGGAAGCAATCGACTTCATGGAATACTATGGTCGCCAAATGCTACGCATTAAAAACGGTCAGCCAGTCGAAAGCCGTCCAGGTGAATACAATCGTTATGACTACATTCCATTAGGAATCGGTATTGTCATTTCTCCTTGGAACTTCCCATTTGCAATCATGGCTGGTACAACAGTAGCTGCTTTAGTAACAGGGAATACAGTGTTATTAAAACCAGCTTCAACAACGCCAGTTATAGCGTATAAATTTATCGAAGTATTAGAAGAAGCTGGTCTTCCAGCAGGTGCGGTGAATTTCGTACCAGGTTCTGGTGCTGAAGTAGGTGACTACTTAGTCGATCATCCAAAAACACGCTTCATCAGCTTCACAGGTTCACGTGATGTTGGCTTACGTATCAACCAACGTGCATCTGTATTAAACGAAGGCCAAATTTGGATTAAACGTGTCATCGCTGAAATGGGCGGTAAAGATACAATCGTAGTGGATAAAGAAGCAGATTTAGAATTAGCTGCACAATCCATCGTGAAATCAGCATTTGGTTTCTCAGGTCAAAAATGTTCAGCATGTTCTCGTGCTGTCATCGTAGAAGATGTGTATGAGCAAGTGGTAAATCGCGTAGAAGAGTTAACAAACGCTTTAACAGTGGGTGACCCAACTGATTACAGCAACTTCATGGCAACAGTAATTGACCAAGCAGCATTCAATAAAATTACAGAGTACATCGAAATCGGTAAAGGCGAAGGTCGTTTAGTAGCTGGTGGTACAGCAGATGATTCAGTCGGCTACTTCGTACAACCAACTGTATTCGCGGACGTAGATCCTTCTGCTCGTATTATGAAGGAAGAAATCTTCGGACCAGTGGTAGCCATTGCAAAAGCAAAAGATTTCGACCATGCGATTGAAATTGCAAACGATACAGAATACGGTTTAACAGGCGCTGTTATCACAACAAACCGTATGAACCTAGAAAAAGCACGTGAAGAATTCCATGTAGGAAACCTTTACTTCAACCGTGGCTGTACAGGTGCTATCGTAGGTTACCAACCATTTGGTGGCTTCAACATGTCAGGTACAGATTCAAAAGCAGGTGGCCCAGACTACCTACAACTGCATATGCAAGCAAAAACAACTTCAGAAATGCTTTAATTTTCACATTGACGTGAGGGCTGTTCAAAGTAGGTAGAAATTGAGGCATTTTGAATGAATTTGTGACACTTCTCCAGGTAACGCTACCCTGGCTAAAACCGTAGACTTTCATGACGTAGTTTACCTTGGAGAAGTTAGCAAATTTACTGTTTGAATTGTTGCTATATTCTTAATCATTCTACTTATAGTGATACATAGTCCCTTTCTTTTATAAAGTTTTTCAACATGATTAGTAAGGAGAGAATAGGATATGACAAAAACTCAACAAGTTATTGAACAAACACAAAATTTTGGTGCAGCAAACTATCATCCACTGCCAATCGTTATTTCAGAGGCTGAGGGTGCTTGGGTTAAAGATCCAGAAGGTAACAAATATTTAGATATGTTATCTGCTTATTCAGCAGTAAACCAAGGACACCGTCACCCAAAAATTATCGCTGCTTTAAAAGAGCAAGCTGATAAAGTAACGTTAACTTCACGTGCTTTTTACAGTGAAAACCTTGGTGAATGGTATGAGCTAGTAGGGAAATTAACAAATAAAGAAATGGTATTACCAATGAATACTGGTGCTGAAGCAGTAGAAACTGCGTTTAAAGCAGCTCGTCGTTGGGCATATGATGTAAAAGGCGTAGAAGAGGGTAAAGCTGAAGTTATTGCATGTAATGGTAACTTCCATGGTCGTACAATGCTAGCTGTTTCTTTATCTTCTGATGAAGAATACCGTCGTGGTTTTGGTCCAATGCTACCAAATGTTAAATTAGTAGATTATGGTAATCTTGAAGCTTTAAAAGCGGCTATTACACCAAACACTGCTGCATTTTTAATTGAGCCAATTCAAGGTGAAGCGGGTATCGTCATTCCAACAGAAGGCTTCTTAAAAGCAGCTCGTGAACTTTGCCGTGAAAACAATGTACTTTTCATTGCTGACGAAATTCAAGCTGGTTTAGCACGTACAGGTAAAATGTTTGCTTGTGATTGGGAAGAAGTAGAACCAGATATGTATATCTTGGGTAAAGCTCTAGGTGGCGGCGTATTCCCAATTTCTTGTGTGGCTGCAAACCGTAGTATTTTAGGTGTATTCAACCCGGGTTCACATGGTTCAACTTTTGGCGGTAATCCTTTAGCTTGTGCAGTTTCAATTGCATCAATTAAAGTATTATTAGATGAAAAATTAGCAGAGCGTTCACACGAACTTGGCGAATACTTCAAAGGTAAATTAAAAGAAATTAACAACCCAGTTATTAAGGAAGTACGTGGTCGTGGTTTATTTATCGGTATGGAGCTAACAGAAGCAGCTCGTCCATACTGTGAAAAACTTAAAGAATTAGGTCTATTATGTAAAGAAACACATGATACAGTAATTCGTTTTGCCCCACCACTGGTTATTTCTCAAGAGGATTTAGATTGGTCAATTGAACAAATTGAAAAAGTATTTAAACTTTAACAAAATGTTCACATTTTAATTCGGAAGTATGTTACAATGATGCCGATAACTATCATTAAAAAAAACAAAGAGGCGATTTAATAATGTCTGAAAACTTAAATCTTTTCACATCAACACAAGATGTCATTCAAGATGCTCTAAATAAACTTGGCTATGATGAAGCAATGTATGAATTACTAAAAGAACCGCTTCGCATGCTACAAGTACGTATCCCAGTGAAAATGGATGATGGTACAACAAAAGTATTTACTGGTTACCGTGCACAACATAATGATGCTGTAGGACCAACTAAAGGTGGGGTTCGTTTCCACCCACAAGTGTCTGAGGAGGAAGTTAAAGCGCTTTCAATGTGGATGACATTGAAATGTGGTATTGTCGATCTACCGTACGGCGGTGGTAAAGGCGGTGTCATTTGTGATCCTCGTCAAATGTCAATGGGCGAAATCGAACGTTTAAGCCGTGGCTATGTTCGTGCGGTAAGTCAAATCGTAGGACCAACAAAAGATATTCCTGCGCCAGACGTATTTACAAATGCACAAATTATGGCATGGATGATGGATGAATATAGCCGAATGGATGAGTTCAACTCTCCTGGCTTCATCACTGGTAAGCCACTAGTACTTGGTGGGTCTCAAGGTCGTGACCGTGCGACTGCACAAGGTGTTACAATCGTAATCGAAGAAGCAGCAAAAAAACGTGGTATTGATATTAAAGGTGCTCGTGTTGTTATTCAAGGATTTGGTAACGCAGGAAGCTTCCTTGCAAAATTCATGCATGATTTAGGTGCGAAAGTAATCGGTATTTCAGATGCTTATGGTGCACTTCATGATCCTGAAGGTTTAGATATCGACTATTTATTAGATCGTCGCGATAGCTTCGGAACAGTAACTACTTTATTTGAAAACACAATTTCAAACAAAGAATTGTTAGAGCTTGATTGTGATATTTTAGTACCAGCTGCTATTGAAAATCAAATTACTGCTGACAATGCACATAATGTGAAAGCAAATATCGTAGTAGAAGCAGCAAATGGTCCAACAACAGCTGAAGCAACTAAAATCTTAACAGAGCGTGGCATTTTACTTGTACCAGACGTATTAGCCTCTGCAGGTGGAGTTACAGTTTCTTACTTTGAATGGGTGCAAAATAACCAAGGTTATTATTGGACAGAAGAAGAAGTGGAAGAACGTCTATACAAAAAAATGGTCGAAGCATTTGATAATGTATATACAACAGCAACAACACGTAACATCAACATGCGCTTAGCAGCTTACATGGTAGGTGTTCGCCGTACTGCAGAAGCTTCTCGCTTCCGTGGTTGGGTTTAAGTAAAAAGAAGATAATGAGTCATTCCTATATTATTGGGATGACTCATTTTTTTCGTTTTTATTTGATTGAAGAAGGTGGTCTAGGCGCTGCTCTAATAGCATCTTTTTTTCGTTCCTTATTTTTTTGATTTTAAAAAATCTTAGCAGAAAAAAGCTCAAAATTATGGTTACGACAACAATTACAATAATAAGCATGTGCAAAAATTCCTTTTATTTTATGTAATGAGTAGTACTATACAACTATTGTCTGAACAAAATCTGAACAGTTTGAAAAAACGCTTTCGAAATAGCAAAGTGTTGACAGCGTTTAATCTTTGCTTTCTCTAGCGTAATTATGAGAAAATCCAACTAGAAAGGGGCGAATTAGATGGATTCATTTACTTTTTTTAACCCAGTGAAACTACATTTTGGTGAGGATGCACTTGAAAAATTGCCGAAAGAATTAGAGCAATTTGGAAACAAGGTATTAGTTGTATATGGTGGCGGAAGTATTAAATCGAATGGTGTATACGATGCTGTTATAGAAAAATTACAACAGGCGGATAAAACCGTATTTGAATTAGGTGGTGTAGAGCCAAATCCACGAGTAGAAACAGCTAGACGAGGTATTGAGATATGCAAAACTGAAGGAATTGACTTAGTTCTTGCTGTGGGTGGTGGTTCAGTAATCGATTGTTCTAAATTAATTGTTGCTGGCGCTAAGTATGATGGCGATGCTTGGGATATCGTGAAACGTAAAGTGTTTGTAGAACAAGCTATACCACTAGGTACGGTATTAACACTTGCTGCTACAGGCTCAGAAATGAATGCTGGATCTGTGATAACGAATGCTGCTACAGAAGAAAAACTAAGTTGGGGTAGTCCAGCAGCCTTCCCGAAATTTTCGATACTAAACCCTGCATATACAGTGACTGTACCTAAAAATCACACTGTGTATGGAATAGTGGATATGATGTCGCATGTATTTGAGCAATATTTCCACAATACAACGAATACTCCTATCACAGATGAAATGTGTGAAGGGGTATTGCGAACGGTTATTACGACAGCTCCAAAATTATTAGAGGACCTAGAAAATACGAAGTTACGCGAAACTATTCTATTAGCAGGGACAATTGGTTTAAATGGGTTCCTATCAATTGGTTCACGAGGGGATTGGGCATCTCATAATATTGAACATGCAGTATCTGCTGTATATGACATTCCACATGCAGGTGGTTTAGCCATTCTTCAACCGCATTGGATGCGTTTAAATGTACCAGTAAATCCTGAGCGTTTTGCAGGTATAGCAACACGTGTGTTTGGAGTCGAGGCAACAGGCAAAACAGTAGAAGAGGTTGCTTATGAGGGGATTGATCGTTTATCTGCATTTTGGACATCATTAGGGGCACCTAGTCGTTTGGCAGATTACGATATTGATGATTCGAAATTCCAGCAAATTGTAGATCATGCTATGCAAAATGGCCCTTTTGGCAACTTTAATCGATTGCAAGAGGAAGATGTAAGAACCATTTTACGAAATTCTCTTTAATACTTTAAGTATGAGGCTATGCTTATAGCCTCATACTTTTTTTATTGCAAGGTTAAGAAAAATTAACGATTAATGTAGAATTTTGTCGTAGAAGTTTCTTTAGTCCTGCAATATAATAAAATAGATACATAATAGAAGGAATATAAATGTATTTTTCTTTATTTTAAGTGAGGAAAGTCATGTTTTTAACTGAGTCATTCAACCTATGTTGTAGATTATTTTACTATAAGGTGATTTATGGAATGACAGAAAAGGATAGTTTTTTGTCGTAATCAGTCAATTCGTGTGTCAATGTTCAGAAGTTGTTCAGCCACCTTTACTAAAATAATTACAATATTAAACAAAGAGGAGAGGGATCAAATGTTGAAACAATTGCTACAGGATCGTATTGTTACATTAAGTTGTATAGAAATGCCATTTCAGCAACATGTATATAAAATGCAAAATTGTGTAGAGGTATTGGGGATTGAAGCGAAATCATTGCAAATTGAAAATGATAAAATTATCACTGGATACATTGTAGATCAAAGTATATTTTTTAAAAGCGTGCGTTTTGGGCGAACGAATGTTATTTTTTCGGATGGTGTAAATAAAGCAATTGTACAATTATTTGTTCGTCCTTCTGGAGAAATTGTTGTAGAAGTTAAGCCGTATTTGGGGGAGGCTGAGATTGTTCCTGTTTATTATCGAACAATTTTAGCAGATACAGCTATTGCAATTGATTTAAAAGGTGCTTTAAAACATTATTTGGTAGCCCATCAATTTATGAATATAGAAGATTCAATTGCTGAAGTACATTATCAATCCATGCATCCGAATGTATTAAAGGATTCTTTTTTAGGAAATTTCGTGTTGGGTTGTCATGTGGATGGCAGAAATATTCTCAATGCAGAAGAATATGCATTAGCTAATCGTCAAGCCTCCTTACTATTTTCAAAAATCGTTATTCAGCAGAATGGTAAAAGACAAATGATTGCTTGTAATAAATTACTTACTTTTATGATTACAAACCATGTTTATGTAGGTTATGAGGATATTCCTAATTTAAAATTAGTCTAACAAATAGCCAACTGCCTGAAATACGGCAATTGGCTATTTGTTTTTATAAAGTATTAAATGGAGTTGTTTGGTTTTTCACCAACGTGTATCCAGCTTGTTTTCCCATCATCTTCGTCGAATAATATAGCTACTTTAGATACTCCTTTTTGGCTTAGGATTACCTCTGTTAAATGATCCCGAACATCATCTAAAAAGGCTAACGATAAAAGCGGATCAGCTTCAGCCACTAATTCTACATGTAAAAACTCTCCTTCTTTAATCACTTCAAGACGCACAATATCTTTGATATTTGGATCATCCATTACGAGGTGAGCGATATGGTTTAACATCTCTTCATCAGTTTCACCAATGACACCACGTGCGTTATCAAGGAATACCTTACCTACAACATAAAACATCATGACCCCAATTATCATTGAAACTAGTCCTTCTATTCGACCCCAACCTGTAAAATAAGCAATTAAAATAGCAGCAAAGGCTAAGAAGTTGCCCCCAGTAGCAACTAAATCTTCCATAAAAACTAATTTTGTTGCCGGTTTTGCTCTATTCAAGTATGTGAATGCTTTCGGAATAGATGCGATACCTGCTTTTTCTTGACCTGATTCATGTAGCACTTCTGCAGCCGCTTTAGCTAGCACTGTCCCTTCTAAAACAATCCCGATGAATAATACTCCTAGGGCAATCAATATCCCGCTAGACTCTCCTGTGGGATGAATAAAATGATGCCAACCTTCTTTTATTGTTTCATAAGAAAGGATAGCTACAATTATTACGGCGAAAAGGCATACTAAATTGACAATACGACCAAAGCCACCGGGAAATTGTTTTGTAGGTGCCTTTTTAGAGAGTGCTGAACCTATATACACAAATAATTGGTTTGCTGCATCGCCTAGAGAGTGCATCATTTCTGCAAACATCGCAACGTTACCTGTAAAGAAAAAGGCGATTCCTTTAATAATTCCTAAAAATGCATTTACACATGCAGCCATTAGAGAGGGTTTGTTACCGTCTTTTAGTAGTTTTAATAGTTCTGCCATAAAAAATCCTCCAACTAGTTTAAAATTTCCATTTCGATTTTTTCTATATAAGATAGTGCTCGTAATGAACGATAAAATGACAACAAATTATCCGAGACGATTAAGGAAAGACGTAAATCTAACTCATGTAAAACACTATCGTTTTTTAAGTGCACATCTTTAATGCGTATATTTTCAATGATAATGTTGTTGTCCTTTAAAAATAATAGAAATGATTCTGTATGGTTGTCATCATCAATTTGGACTTTTAACAAAATTTCCCGCATACGAATTCGCTTTGGTCCGATTTTCATAAGAAAAGGTGATAGTACTTCAATTCCAAAAACAATGATCACAACAGCTAGTGTTGCATCCATGTAAAAACCTGCACCAACCGCAATACCAATACCAGCGGCTCCCCAAATCATAGCAGCGGTTGTTAAACCCGTAATGCTGTCATTCCCGCGTCTTAGAATGACTCCTGCACCAAGAAAGCCAATTCCACTAACAATTTGTGCGGCTAAACGAAGAGGGTCCATCGTAATATTAATATCTTCTCTAGCGGGGGTTGAGTAGGCAGTTTCGATGGAGATAATCGTTAATAAGCAGCTGAAAGTAGCAATAACTAAACTTGTTTTTAATCCAACTGGTTTTTTCTTTAATTCCCTTTCGATACCGATTACTAAACTTAATGTGGCTGCAATAACTAATTTTATGCCAACTTCATATGTAATCATATTTTCGAATAATGTTTCCATACACAACCCTCCATTGATATTTCGTATTGCTAAGAGATATGCAAACTGTCATTATTATATGTGCATCACTTTTTTGTATTGTACAACATGAAGTAAGGACATATAAGTATTTTTTTAGGAAGGTGGGGTTTTTTGGAGCAGCCAAAAATCCATCCATACATCCCGATTGTGATTGGTGTAATTTCAGTATCGATGTCAGCTATTTTTGTGAAATTAGCATCGGCGGAAGCGGGGATTATAGCATTTTATCGCATGCTATTTTCCGTTTTAATCATGGCGCCATGGTTTTTAAGGGGATATACAAAGGAGTTAACGACTTTAAAAAGACGTGATTGGCTATTTTCTTCAGTTGCAGGGATTTTTTTAGCTTTTCATTTTATATTATGGTTTGAATCACTCAACTATACTTCAGTAGCAAGTTCAACAGTTTTAGTAACACTACAACCTTTGTTTGCGTTTGTGGGCACTTACTTTTTCTTTAAAGAGAAAATTACGATGAAAACAATCGTAGCAGGATCAATTGCAATAATAGGAAGTGTTTTAATTAGTTGGGGCGATTTTAAAGTAAGTGGAACAGCCTTATATGGAGATGTACTGGCGCTCGTTGCTTGTGCACTAGCGACAGCTTATTTTCTATTAGGACAGGATGTACGTAAGAGATTATCACTTGTAACCTATACAATGGTTGTATATGTTGTAAGTACCATCACTTTATTTATATATGTAATGGTTAAAGGGGAATCTTTTGGTCCATATTCTTCTATGGAGTGGTTATGGTTTATCTTATTAGCGTTAATACCAAATTTACTTGGTCATACTTTGTTTAATTGGTCAATTAAATACGTCAGTACGAATGTTGTTTCAATTGCTATATTATTTGAGCCTGTAGGAGCTGCTCTTTTAGCTTTGGTGATATTTAAAGAGTATTTAATCATGACACAAATCATCGGTGGATTGATTGTATTAGCAGGAATTCTATTGTTTGTAATAGATATTAAAAAGATTTTTAATTTTTTTAAGAAAAATGCTTGATTTTTAAAATGCTATATTATATATTATTACTTGTCCTTAACAAGAAGGAACGCTAAGAAGGAACGCTTGAAAATAAAGTTTTGAAAAGTTGTTGACTTTTAGTTGGGGATGAGATAAGATAATAAAGTCGCTGAAAACGACTTAAATAAAATGAACCTTGAAAACTGAACAAGCAAAACGTAATCAATAAAGTTTTAAGTAGCTAGTTTTGCTAGTGAACGAAAC
>NZ_SJDS01000021.1:0-39545 GCF_004332175.1 Lysinibacillus sp. OL1
GTTGACACTCATGCATCATACAAGAGGGCTTTTCTGATTTCAAGCCCCTGAAAATCCTTCTAACAGGAATGCTCCTTCTTGAACTATATTCATAACTTCCTTTATTCTAATAACTGAAAAGTGTAGATTTACAACAGCTTTTACGCCCATTGAAATTAAATGAGATACAGTATAACCTCTTATACTATGACAATCTGTACATACGACTGGAATCGATTTTTCTTTGCAATTGAATATTACATTTTCTAGCACATCTTCTTGCATATCACTTCCAACGATCCATGCGATCCCCGCCACATCAGATGTCAAATTTTCTATATTAGAATGTTTAATATTAAAAACATGAATATCAAAATTTCCCGCTAATTCGATTAAATTACTCCAGCTATCAGTTTCTTTTTCCGTAGCAGAAATGAGAAGAATTTGCTCCATAAATCTCCCTCCTATACAAAAAAACACCCCTCTATATAAACATGGCATAGAAGCCATGTAAAAATAGAGGGGTGTTCCCTTTATACATATTTATATTGATTCTTAAATTATAGCATTTTCCCTTTTAGCATTGCAATATGGTTAAAAATCACAAATTACATTATGGCAAAAATATAAGGCCCTACTATTGCAAAGATTGCCATCATGACTGAGACATTTAATGTGTTTTTTGACCATCTATGATACTCAGGATGTTTAATCAATTTATAAGCAAATCGGAAAAGTAGACTCAACATAAGTGCTGTTAATGCAATGAATAAAGTTATTTGAGAAATTGCTATAAGAGCTGTACTAAATGCTTCATCAACATCCATTTCACTTCTAAAAGACAATATAACTATTGGTATAGCACGTAGTAGCAGCATACTTAAAAATGTCCATAGCATAGTTGTTTGAGCAAATTTTTGCCATTGACCGTTTCGGAATAATATTGCGAGTATCATCATTATTACGGCACACAAAAAGATAATCGTAATAGCATTTATGCCCCAGGTAAATACTTTTTCTATTCCTTTTGCCCCTAGTTCATTTGCGGTGTTTACAAAACTATCTAAACCATTTTCATTAGGTATAATCAAATGATTCTCATCAAAATTTCCAGTAGATGGCGCTGGTAGGGCGTTCATTATTAAAAATTCCATAGAGTTTCCCCCTATATTGACATTCTTTCATTTGTATTATATTGGAATATGATTTGGTTGTTGGCAACTATTGTAGCTTTAAAATAAAGTTTGATCAAAAACACCTCGCAAACCCATATTTTACGTTAAATTAAAAGAACACGTTTTGAAAAAAGATTGATCAAAATGGATTCATTCTATGTGAAAAATTATACAATATTTATAAAAAAGTTTGATCATTTTATAGATGTGACATTCAACAATCACACCCTACTGTTGAATTTCAAATCGCTCATTTCCGCCTTTTTAGACTCGGATAATAGTATATTAAATATTAAATCTACTTATCTCAGTCTTTAGTTTATTGGCTGTTTTACTCAGCACTATTGCGGAGGTTGCAATTTCATCATTGGAAGAAGACTGTTCTTCTATTGAAGCAGCTACATTCTGTATACTAGATGATGCTTGTTCAGCTATAGCAGCTATTTCTTCTATAATACCTGTAGTCTGATCTGTCTTCTCACTAACAATTATCATTGCTTTATTCACATCTTCGGATTGTAGGGTAATATTATGCACGTAATTAACAATATCCTTAAAGGCTGCACCTGTTTCATTAACTGTTTTTCTTCCGTCTTCAACTATATCTGTTCCTTTGTTAATAGATTTAACGGAATTGGATGTTTGAGTTAAAATTTCATCAACTAACTTTCTTATATCCCCACCAGCCTTAGCAGATTCCTCTGCAAGTTTTCTGACTTCATCTGCAACTACAGCAAAATCTTTCCCATTTTCTCCTGCTCTAGCAGCTTCAATGGATGCATTTAATGCAAGTAAATTTGTTTGTTCAGCAATACTTGTTATAAGCGAGACAATTTGGCTAATTTCGTTTGATTTATCACCAAGTGAGTTTACAATATCACAAGAATCTTTAACTGATTCTTGAATTAGATTCATTTTCCGTATCATTTCATCAATAAGTTGTAATCCTGTATCTGCTTTAGCACTTGTTTCATTTGCTACTTTTGAAACAGCTCGAACTGAAACGTCAACATTTTCCATTTCGGATTCCATTATTTTGGATAAACTTAGCAATTCTAACGCTTTAGTTGATTGTACTTCTGATCCTGACACGATTTCTCGCACAGCATTTGATATTTGTTCAACTGAAGAACTGCTGTGTTCAACACTTACTTTAAGCCCTTCAGCGTACGTAGAAACTTCTGTTGCTGTGTTATTTGTCTTCTTTACAACCTCACTAAGACTATTAATCATTACATTAAAAGAAGAGGCTAATTGTCCAATTTCATCTTTTGATCCAACTTCAATAACGGCAGTTAAATCTCCATTTGCTGCTGTTTTAGTTGCATCTAATACTTTTTCAAGACGATTAATAATGATAAACCTTGTTACTAAAGATATTATTACTGTGGAAATCAGTAAAGTTACAGTTGCATTTATAATTACGGCAAATCTACCGTCAAAAAATTCTCCTAGATTAAAATTAATAAATGCAGTAATAGGTAAACCAAGTAATAGACTAAATACAACAACAAATATCATCTTTATCCTTAGACTTCTCGGCCCATGCAGTAACCCTTTGAAGTTTCTGGATGTCGCTTTCCTTGACTCCATACTGAAATCTCCAATCTTTAAATATATATACTGAAAATCAATATCCTAAGTCTAAAGTTAAATCTAGGGACATTTTAATAAAATTCAATTCTTTCTTTATCTCTGAAACTTCGCTTAAAAAGGACAATAACACTTTTATCAAAAAAATTTGAGGCTCAGCTTTTACTAATTCTTCTTGTAAGCATATGATTGAATCCACAAACTCCTGTTTTCTTTGTTGATCTAATACAGATTCTTGGATAATTATTAAAGCATTTTTTAATTCAATTTCAACGTTTTCCATTAATAAATTACTCCTTTCAAACAACTAGGATTATAATTAGGTTTACTTGTTTCATTAACAAAACATAACTCATTACTCTAACTTTTAATGCCCGATGCGTTTGAAATTCCTGCATAAGTGACAACTACTGTAAAATTACTTTCTTTGATGAAACATTCTATCTGTTCAATTTCCTTTATTCTACTAATTCTTATTCGGTGTTGACGCCATGACAAGTTCTTTTCCATAAGTAGATGGATCTAGTAATGCTTTAAGCATTACTTGTGCCACATCTGCGCGATTTGTTCGAGGTGCTCTAGGCATTTTATAACCAGTTGCTGCGTCACGAACAAGTGGATTTTCCATTTTCCCCCCGTTAAACAATGGACCGGGGTGAACCGTTGTCCAATCTAATCCGGAATCTTTAAATTTGATTTCGCCTGCCAAATGATCTTCAAAATTCCCTTTTAAGAAGCTGCGTGTACCGAACCGATAAGGATAGCGTGTATTATCAAATGTATTTCCAACACCTAAAGCAGATAAACTTACGATTCGTTTTACATTTGCAGCCTTCATTGCTCTAATTAAATTTGGTATCACCCATTCAAATAATTTATCATTGCGATTTGATATAGAGTTGCCAAGTGCCATCAACACGGAATCAACGCCTTTCAGTGCTGCAGTCAACGATTCAATATCATCTAAATTACCCTTGAAAACTGTTAAATTCTTTTGTGTCGGTATAGCCTCAGGACGTCTGACATAAACGCTTACCTCGTAACCTTTTTCTAAACTTTGTTTCACTAATTCTTGACCAGTTCTGCCAGTTGCACCTATTACTAATACTTTCATCACGTTTCCACTCCTTTAATAGCAAAAGTATATCTGTAAACTCCATACGATAGACTATCGTATGGAGTTACAGATTTAGCATCTTTCTATTTCTTTACTATTGAGAATCAGTTACTGATTCAGTTTCAGTTTCTTTTTTCTTTTTGAAAACAGTAGCCAATATGACAATCATGCTTGTTAACCCAATCCAAACTTGTGTTGAAACAATATCCCATGATATTTCTGTACTAAAGAAGAAAAGTTTTCGTAAACCTTCAATCATAAATCGCATTGGCAGCCAAGGATATACCCAATCTTGGTAGAATGAAGACATCATTTCAGGTGCTAATGCAAGTAAAGGGGCTCCGAAGAATAATATTAAGACAAAGAGAGGCATTCCTCTAAACCCGATCAATGAAAATACTGCTAAAATCATTAAGATAAAACTAAATGATGAAACAGCCAAGAATAATGCTGTATCCATGAAATCTGGAATATTGAGCCCGACTATCCCCCCTGCTATCCAGGTAAAGCCAAATCCGATGACTAATGATACAAAAGTAGCCATTAAAATTTGCCCTATTTTTGTCCAAAGTCTTTCTTTTCTAGTAGCGAGTGTCATTTTATTAACGGCAAAAAAGAGAATAGCTGCAGTAACCAAACTTCCCATCCACAATGGCTGGAACAAAGTCATAGGAGCGTTTCCGTTTGCAGTATGGGTTCCAACTTCATTTACATTTGTGACTTTCTTTGAGATTGGAACTGCAAGGATTTCTGCCTGTTTAGTTGTCAAAGTTGCTCCTTGTTTTTCAAATCCAGCAAGCACTTGTTGGCGGACAGAGTTGTTCATGTTGTCCACTACTCCATTTAAGACTTGCCCCGCTATGGTAGCAGCTGGCATATTCATTCCTTGATTAATAAATATTAGTACTTCAGGTGTCGATGGTACTGGTGTCTGTAATGATGCTTGCTTCACACTAAAATCTTTTGGAATGACTAAAGCCGCATAATACTTTTGATCGTCTAACCCTTTTTGTACTTCCTCATTACTCTTTACTTCTATCCACTTTACGACAGAATCTTCATCCTTAGTTGATGCCGTAGATTCTTGTATCATGTCAACAATTGTTTGCCCCATATTCATCGTTGGTTGATTAGGAATTTCCACTCCCTCATCCTCATTAACGATGGCAATAGGTAGATTCTTCGGTTGTGGCTGGACCGATGGAAATAATGTCATTGAAAACAGAAAAATAATTGCCAATGCAATGAGCGGCAAAGCTAATACTAATTTATTTTTAAACATTTTAATCCTCCTTTTTTATACCCAAACAAACAACGTGTTGTTTTTGTATTGTATTCACATTATAATTGGGATATTATTTCTCTTTCAATAATCAAAAATGAAAGATATGTCGGTTATGGGACACTTCTTGTAAATGTGTCGGATAAAATTCTAGGAGGAAATGGTATGCACGAAAATAGTACAGATCTACGTGTCATTCGAACAAAAGAATCCATTCAAGATGCTTTAGTAGATTTAATTGAAGAAAAGGGATTTGAAGCGATTACAGTTAAAGATATAACAACAAGAGCTAAAATAAATAGAGGTACATTTTATGCACATTATCAGGATAAATTTGATTTAATGACAAAGTGTGAGGAAGAAATTATGCATGAAATGACCCGAATTGCTAAACAAAACTTTCCAAGGCTTATTGAGGTACTTGAATCCAATTTACCTACGCAAGCACCAAATCCTATTGCCATCTCAACGCTTGAATACATCAATAAGAATAGTAAATTTATGAAAGCTATGTTAGGGCCGAAAGGACATTTAACTTTCCAATCAAGACTGAAGGATTTTTTGTGGAAAACAATATTTACGGATGGTCCGAATTCATTTATTCAGGAAGAAAAGTTACTTGTTCCTGGACAGTATTTAGCCTCTTATATTGCATCTGCACATATCGGGGTGATTCAAAAGTGGTTAGAAAACGGCATGAAAGAATCACCTTATGAAATGGCCCATATTCTTTCGACCATGACAGTCAATGGACTTGTTTATGCAGCAGGTTTAAAATCTAAATAATGAATGCCTTTAGGACAATACCATTAAAAATAGGAATTGTCCTTAAAGGTGAATTTTGCAACGTTTAAAATCTAATGTAAAATTATGCTTACAATTTCATTATTCGATCCGACTCGCATTGGCATCCCCCACGTTCCAACGCCCGAAGTAACGATAACATTTGGACTGTCGGCATCTTTTTGATAGTATCCATAGTCTACTTCAAACACCGCATTTGTGATTAAGTTCCCTGGGAATATTTGTCCCCTATGTGTATGACCTGCAAGCACTAAATCAACTTCATTTCCATATTGTACGAGGTTAGAAGGTGTATGATCCATCACGACAATTGGCATACTAGCATCAAGAGAAGCGATCATTTCTGACACATCTTTTCTTTTCAATTCACCAAATCCACCAATCGGTGAAGGATCAACACGTCCGAACAGAACAAGGCGTTCATCAATAATGACGTACTCATCATTAAGAAGCCTTATATCGCTTCGTTCTAGGAAATTAATCATGTCGCCAAACGTTTTTCCACCGTCATGGTTTCCGAGACTTCCATATACTCCATACGTTGCCGTAATACTTTTTAGTAAATTAATAGCTCTTTCAGGATCTTGCAAAGCATTATAATCGTCATTGAAAATATCTCCAGCTATACAAACAAGATCAGGTTCAAGTTTATTTATTTTTTGTACTATACTTTCAAGACGTTTTTCAGAATTTACGGCTCCTAAATGCAAATCACTTATGAGGATTATTTTCATTCCATCCGACAAAGTAGTTTCTTTCGTTTGAATATCGTAAGAAACGTGTTTAATCTGATTTGCGTTATATATTCCATAACTAACAAAACTGACCGTTAACAAAATGACAGCTAAGCTAGCAAAAAAGGGAATACTTTGAGGGATAGGAGTCGGAATAATCTTCAATATGCTTCCAGTCAAGATAAGTAAGTCTGCTAAGAGAAAGAATATAACCAGATAGATTAAAATACCCATCCAATACGATCCTATCCAGCTCATTACTCCTTTTATAATAGCCGGCAATGGTAAAAATACCATTATCAGCGACAAGGCGAAGAAAACATAAATTACTCCGTAGATTGTTCCATTTATCTGTGGAAAAAGTAATTTCATCCATTGAAATATTTTTCTACCTATATAAAAACTCGATCCCCCATAAAAGGTTAGAATAAATATTACTCCTAAAATCATGCCAATCTTACTCATTGTTTCCCCTCTTTCTCATCCCTTCTAAGCTTTTCCTTTCATTTTTTATTAATCTATCCATACGAACCTCGCTAAGTTGGCTACTGTTCAATTCTACCTGAATTTCTATATAACTATCATTATCACCACGAATATCAAAAGCACACTGATAGCAGCGACTCCCACCCTTTTTATCCATCGTGGTGTTAAATAAGGTGTGAAGTCAGATTTTCCTTTTATCTCCATCTGCTTACGCCATCCAAACTTAGTCATGCCTTTTGGTTTGTATACCGACAAGACCGTTGCCACGAGAACGATAAACACACTTCCGCTTGGATGGGTGATGTGAATTGGAGCCTTCAAAACTTCAATGTCGGTGCTCGATAATGTAGTTTGAGCCGCAATAGATGCCGCGTGGCTCAATTCTATTGAGTAAGCAACCAACATAGATACTGCAAAAACAGTAAGTAAAAGCTTAAGTAAAATCCAATAATGGCGGAACAAGCCCCACCTCGTGCCAAGCGATAAAGCAACTCCGGTGAGCAGCGACGCAAAAGCCACAGGGACAACGATAAAATTAACAACCAACGACATTATCTTGATAGCGGTTCGTATCATCTCGACATCTTGATTTGTTAGAACATAGACCGCTATAGGTATATAAGCCGCAGCGGAGCCAAGCCATACCATTGTAAAAATTATGTGTAGAGTGAGCACTAGTTTACGGAAAGATGGTGATAAGGTCATACCCATTTTCCCCCGTATATAGAACGTATTTTTATTTTGATATATTTTGCCATTACAATATCCTCCTGTTTCAAGCGGTTGATCTTGTTACTCCGTGCACCAGAAGCATTTTTATTAATTCCAAACCTATATATAGGTATTCATCCTTAAGTCAAACATGAACAGATCCTCTTGCATGGTTTTTAAAGCTTGGTCCTGCTTTACCTAATCCATCAACATTCTTAGAAAAATTAAAACGACAAATACTAGGAACAATACAATGGCACCGACTCCAGTCATTTTTGTCCATCGTGGTATTGAATAAGGAGTGAAGTCGGATTTGCCCTTTATGTCCATCTGCTTACGCCACCCATACCTAGTCATACCTTTTGGTTTGTACACCGACAGGACCGTTGCAACTATCAATACCAACAATCCTCCAATTGTGTGTGCAATGTGCTCTCGATCTTGCAAAATACTAATTTCGATAGTTGATGCTATGGATGCCATTTCGTTTAGTTCTTGTGTGTATGCTACCAATATTAAAACAGCTATGACGGTTAATATAAGCTTAAATAAGACCCAATAATGACGGAACAAGCCCCACCGGGTGCCGAGCGATAAAACAACTCCGGTGAGCAGCGATGCAAAAGCCATGGGGACAACGATGAAATTAATAACCAAAGACATTATTTGGATAGTTGATTGTACCATCTCGGCATCTTGATTTGTTAGAACATAGACCGCTATAGGTATATAAGCCGCAACGGAGCCAAGCCATACCATTGTAGAAATTATGTGTAGAGTGAGCACTAACTTACGGAAAGATGGCGACAAAGTCATACCCATTTTCCCCCGTATATAGAACGTATTTTTATTTCGTTATATCTTTCCATTACATTATCCTCCTAATTTCAAACACTTTTAGGACAATTCTGGTATCATCTCTATTCCTACACTATTCACTGCGAAGTGCAACAACCGGGTCTTTCTTCGCTGCCATTCTTGACGGAACCAGCCCTGCAATTAAAGTGAGTAACATACTTCCAGCAACAAGTGATACCGCATGAACAGGGTTAATACTTGCAATTCCAGAAATAGATGTAAGATTCAATATTATAGAGTTAATTGGTATTGTCAGTAGATAAGTAATCACTACCCCAAGCGTTCCTGCCGTGAATCCTATAATCAAGGTTTCCGCATTAAATACCCTAGAAATGTCCTTTTTACGTGCCCCCACACTACGAAGAATACCTATTTCTTTGGTCCGTTCAATTACTGAAACATACGTTATGATTCCAATCATAATCGTAGAAACCAACAAAGAAATACCGGCAAATCCAGTCAAAACATAAGTTACAGTATCAAGTAATGTTCCGGTGATAGACGAAATTGTTTCCGCCCTATCTGAGTAAATCAGTTGATCATCGTCATCTTTGCCATTATTGAATTTATCAAGGTATTCTTTTATCTGTTCTTTGCTTTCAAAATCTTTGGGATAAATATTAATACCCGTAGGCGTGGTAACTGCCCCAAGCATAACTAATGCATGCTCCTTCGCCTTATCGTCCGTGAAAGGAGTACCGAGCAAAACATTCTTATCTGTATCTTGTTGTGCAATTGCAATTTCGCTCTTTTGCTCTTCTTCTACCACAGTGTCAATCAGAGACGTAGTATAAGCAATACCTGGTAACATATAGCTACTTGACACATCTTCTTTCGGGCGTAGAATACCAGTTATTGTTAGTTTTGTTCCAGTATCTTTATCATAGAGCTTTTCATAGTCTTGAGGCGCAGCAACTGTAAATAAGTCTCCATTTTTAGTGTAGTAGTCGTTATTCGGTACAACTTTTAAGATTGTTTTTCCAATAAAATCGCTAAACTGATAATTTTCGAGATTATTCATAATACCCATTTTTTCAAAAAACTCTTTGTCAATACGGTTATATTTATCGATAACTAAAACAACCTCGTTTTTTCCATTAGGCATCCGGCTTCCTTCACCAATTAGATCATATTGAGATAAAATGAAGTCATTATTTTCAGGAAGTTCTTGCCAATATGTGTTGTTATTCTCCATCATCCCCATACCGCCGCTTGGAACTGACATCGTTTCAAATTTTACCGTTGTATCTTGTCCTTTTGCTAAAAGATTGATGTTTACTCCGTGCGTGTAGGATATGTTGTTAACTGCAGTAGGTAACTCAGTTTCAACTTTCTCAACATAATTAAGATAATCTTGTGTGATAATATTGCTATGCTGTTTACTATTTTTCTCCTTGTCATAGGAGTACACAATGTTTCCCTTCGGATATTCTGTATATCCAGCCGTATCATTATTTCCTTCAGGACCACCAGGAGGACCTTCAGTCAAATCTATTGTTTGCTCTCCTGTGCCGATGGTGATGGGAAAACTGCTTAGTGCATCGGACTGCATACTATTCATATAATTTGATAATCCGTTTGAAAGAGCCAAAACAAGCGCTACACCGATAATACCTATGCTTCCAGCAAATGCTGTAATGATCGTTCTACCGCGTTTGGTTAGTAGATTTTTAAAAGAAAGCAATGTTGCTGTAAATAACGACATTGAGGTTTTCTTGAACTTCTGCCTTTCAGGTTGTTTTGCAGATCCATTTACTACTTCGGCTTCGGTTATAGGATTGCTGTCCGACTGAACTTCACCGTCTAATAAACGGATAATTCTATCTGAATACTCCTCTGCTAGTTCACCATTATGTGTAACCATAATGACAAGGCGTGTTCGGGATATTTCCTTTAAAATATCCATGACCTGAACACTAGTATGACTATCAAGCGCTCCGGTCGGCTCATCCGCAAGGATAATATCAGGATTGTTGACGAGCGCCCTTGCGATAGCGACACGCTGCATCTGACCGCCGGACAATTGATTGGGCTTTTTATTCAAATGGTCTGCAAGCCCTACTTCTGTTAATGCCTGCTTCGCTCTCTGCTTTCTTTCGGGAGCTGATACGCCAGACAAGGTCATTGCAATTTCAACATTTTGCAGAACTGTTTGATGTCCAATCAGATTATAGCTTTGAAATACAAAACCTATTGAATGGTTACGGTAAGCATCCCAGTCACTGTTCTTGAATTTTTTTGTAGACAAACCGTTTATTATCAAATCTCCGCTATCATACTGATCTAGTCCGCCAATAATATTAAGAAGTGTGGTCTTACCGCAGCCTGACTGACCTAGTATGGAAACAAGTTCGTTTTCACGAAATCCAATTGATATATCTTTTAAGGCAGTAACGACTTCTCCATTTTTATACGTTTTTTTGATATTTGCCAGCTTGAGTTTCAGCATAAACATTCCTCCATTTTTTGTACCCCCATAATGTAGCAAGGCAAAGTAAACTGAAAATCAACTGGAGAGAAATACCCAATTGATTTTCAGTTTACTTTTTGAAGGTATAATTTTATTAATTATAATAAGGTATCTGGAGGTTACTATATATGATTAAAATATTAGTGGTAGAAGATGATAAAAATACAAGAAAGTTAATGTGTGCAGTCTTAGAACAGAACGGTTTTGACACATACGGGGCAGAGGACGGCATGGCCGCACTTGATTTAATGGAAAAGCATCAAATTGATTTAGTAGTGCTTGATTTAATGATGCCGAATATGGACGGCTATGAATTGACACGGCAAATCCGGTTTTCGTGGAAGAATCTGCCGATATTGATGGTAACAGCCAAACAAGAGCAAAAGGATAAAAGACAAGGATTTCTTGTAGGTACCGATGATTATATGACGAAACCGGTAGATGAGGAAGAGATGGTTCTTCGAATTAAGGCGCTTCTCCGTAGGGCCCAGATTGCTAGTGAACACAAACTAACAGTCGGAAAAGTGGTACTTAATTATGATTCGCTCACCGTATCTCGGGAAGATAAAGTTATTACCGTTCCGCAAAAAGAGTTTTACTTATTATTTAAGCTGCTATCTTATCCAAACATGATTTTTACCCGCATTCAACTAATGGATGAGATTTGGGGAATGGAGTCTGAAACCGATGACCATACACTTAATGTTCATATCAACCGATTGAGGGACAGATTTCGAGGTTGGCCGGAGATTGAAATTGTTACAATAAGGGGTCTCGGCTATAAGGCGGTGAAAAAAGAATGAGAAAATTTTTCAATAAAAGAGTAAGCCTTGCTATAACATTAGTCATATTTGTATTCGGCGTCATGGTGGTGACATTCCTACTGATCGGTAGTAGTGTTGCTTTATTACAGTACTTTGATGTAATTTCTCTTCCTAGCCCTAGTAGAAACAAAGATAACCCTCTATTCCTGTTATTTATTCTTTTTGGACTCTGCATTCTACTCGGAACAGCACTTACAGCCTTTTTCAGTAAAAAAGCGCTAAATCCAATCCGTAAGGTAATTGATGCTACACATAAGGTTGCAAACGGCGACTTTAGCGTTAAGGTAGATTTGAAAGGCATCGGTGAAATGGAAGAGCTCTCTCATAGCTTTAATAAGATGACACAAGAGCTTTCAACTATTGAAACGTTGAGAAGTGATTTTATCAACAACTTTTCTCATGAATTTAAGACACCTATCGTATCTGTACGTGGGTTTGCAAAGCTTCTCAAGGAAAATAACCTTTCAGATGAAAAACGTCGGGATTATCTCGACATCATTATAACGGAATCAGAGCGTTTAGCTGCACTCTCCACCAATGTGCTCACGCTATCAAAATACGAAAATCTTGAAATTATTGTGGATAAGACTCCGTTTAGGCTCGATGAACAACTAAGAAAGGCAATCGTTTTAATGGAGCCTAAATGGTCTGCCAAAGAGATTACAGTAAATGTAGAATTAGATAACGTTATTTATAGAGGAAACGAAGATTTAACGCAGCAAATTTGGCTTAACCTTTTAGATAATGCAATTAAATTTTCCTATCAAGGTGGCTTAATAAATATTACCCTTACAAATGTAAATGACGAGATTCAGTTCGTTATTCAGGATGACGGTCCGGGAATGGAAGACCAGACTACATCTCATATTTTCGATAAATTTTATCAGGGTGATACCTCTCATTCCAAAGTAGGCTATGGACTGGGACTTCCACTTGTAAAACGTATAGTGAAACTTTGCGGTGGTGATATAACCGTGCAGAGTGAGCTAGATAAGGGTAGTATATTTACCGTTGTATTGCCGAGTTTAAATTAATCTTGGAATGAACTTAGCGCATTTCTAGGAAATCATAAGTATATTGGAAATAGGATTAATTACCGTTCTTGTAGAGGTATTGGTTAAGTTTAGTATTAAAGTTTAATTGGTTGTGTCTAAATTAATAGCAAAGCAGTGGAAGTACTTGAAGTCGATATACCAACACAAGCACCAAACCCCATCGCCATTTCAACGCTTTAATATATAAAAATAGTGAATTTATGAAAGCTATGTTAAGTCCAAATGGAAATTTAAACTTTCAATCTAGATTGAAGGACTTTATATGGAAAACAATATTTACGAATGGCCCAAATTCATTTATTAAAGAAGACAATTTATTCGTTCCTGGACAGTACTTAGCATCCTATATTGCAGCTGTATATATCGAAGTGATACAGAAATGGTTAGAAAGTGGCAGCCAGGAAACACCTCTTGAAATGGCGAATATTCTTTCCACTACGACAGTAAATGGTCTTGCAAATACAGCTGGTTTATAGATTAAATAATTTATAATAAAGGTCAATGTCATTAAGTAAGTTAGGTATTGTCCTTTGTTATAAAATTTTCCAAACCGATATTACCTAATAGAAATAAAATAGTATTTCAAGATTATCCTTAGAAAAATAAAGATTCCAGATTATATATATATTGAGAATACCCTATGAATAATCCTGATCAGTTAGTTTAAGTATAAAAATTCACAATCATAATAAATTATCACTATGAAATATATATACATCCCCCTCCACATTCTGGCCCGATCATAGAAGAAGCGCTAATATTACGAAAATGCGTTCTTTTAAATTAACTTGTTTAATAACATTTCACTCCTATGGCGAACATCTTTAGAACTATGCTTTGCCTTTACCACAATAACACCTTGATTTTCAATAATTTTTAATTGTTTACTCGTCCAAGTGCCATTGTCATTAACAAGATTCATAAGTAAACAACTATAAATATAATTCCAGTTATGAATAGTAGGCGATGATAAAATGATCATCGACATCGAACGATTTTCTCGCTCTACTTCTATAATGTTGAATCGTTTTCCATTGACCATATATACTTCAGCAATCACATATCGTCTTTTCGTAACACCATCACTTAGCTTCATAAATTTACGTTCTCCCAAGCTCTCTGGCAGCACATCGGTAAACGCTCTAATTGCCCGTATTTCCGGGTGTTGTTCCAATATTTTCAACATATTAATGAAATCTTGCAGCTCGCCTTGTGCCTGAATTTCATGTAGCATTTGATGCTCTAATCCTCGCACAAGTTGTTGGCCACCACTGTCTGCTGTAGATCGAATAGAATCATGATTAATGTAGTATTTCTTTGTATTTTCATCTTCCTTCTTTCGTTGCTTGGAAGGGCTGCCTTTAATACGTTCAATTCTAGGAACTAATGTATATTCATGTTTTAACTGATTCATTTGCACGATATCAAAGTCTTCTGTAGAACCATCTAATTGTTCATCTAATGTAAAGCCTTCTTCATCACCCTGTCTATTTAGAGAACGATAAGTGTATTTCTTTGCCTCATTAGATTTCTCTTGATCTTGTATTTCTGGATGCGAAATCGAAATATGTTGGTACGGTATATCTTTATTTTTCACATTAACAATCTGTAATACTGTACACGTGTTATTCTTCTCCTTTACACGAGCTGTTATTGTAATCGGTTGTGTAAAGCTCCATTCGAACTTCAAGATCCTTTCCTGCAACCAGGTAAATGCTATATTTTCATAAGCTTGTCGTAGATCACGGTTTGTCAGCAACCACACCAATTGATAAATGAACGTTGGCTTTGTGTATTTCAATTCATATTGTGATGAAAATCTAAGATGAATTTTATTAGGTTCGTATGTTTCTGTGAAGAACTGAGGAAATGAATTCGATTCAAACAAGCGATATAAAAGAAAACCATTCGGAGCTAATATGCTACGTAATACTTCAATGACTGGTAAAATAACACTCTTCCCATTGAAAGAGAACACGAAACTACGGGAAGTTGCAGGATCACTGCTTCCTTGAATAGACCAAGGTCGTTCATGATATTTAACTTTATTAGGATAAATAGTCATATCTATCTCTTGTACACCTTCAGGGGCTTTACTTGCCGTTATGATGCCATCAGTATAAAAATGTTGAATTGCTAAGCTTGGTAATGTACCCCAATCCATTAATATACCTTCTGTACGGCCTTGTGAGCGAAAATAAGCTTTAATCATCATTTTATGATCATATCGGAATGGTTCACCAATCCATAGTAGTTGTGCTTTTTCACCTTTAGCAAAAGGCCAAGCAATTTTAACCTGTTGTTTGCTCATAACTTTTCACTTCCTGTTTTGTTCGTAAATATTCTTCCAAATACGGTTTTATTTCATGAAAATGATGTGACTTCACAGCGCCAATACGCTGTACTTTCCATAATACAACTAGTTCTTGCCTCTGTAATATTCGATCAATAATCTTACAACAACGTCTGATTTGGAATTGTTGAGTAGATTCCGTAGTTTCAGATAGGAGCTTTTTAGTCTGGGGGGAGCTTATCAAGATGTTTCTCCAAGTTGGATAATATTCCAAGCCGTTTCCCAATAATCGAGATTGTAATTCGAACAGGTTTATCTAGTTCGATTAGCTCCTTGTAAAACTTCTCCACTTTAGAGTAATATTCTCGATCACGTGCGTCCCAATCGACAATTGCTTGGTTATTCTTCTTCTCCTGAATTATAGGCAACTGTTCGAACAGCCATTCTTTATCGTGACGATACAAGTACATATATTCTTTTGGGAAACACTTATGAATTTGTGTTCTTGAATAACTTGGGTATTGCTGCATTCCGTTTAATAATTGTTTTCGATAAATTAGCAACAGCGAAGGAATAGCTTTTTCTGATAATCTTTCAATTTTCATCTCTGAAGAAAGATATTTTTTAACCGTTTTCGAATCTACACCAAGCATTTTAGCTAATGTTCTTGTACTGTACGTCCCTTCGCCTTCCAATTCATGTAATTTAGCCTTCCAGACGTCTCCAAACGCTTTTATACGTCCAATACGATATTTATCTTCTGATAATCTATCAGGGCCTTTTCTAGAGTAAGTAAAGCCACAAGAGCATTCAAACGTACCAATTGATGCTTTTAATTTAAAATCTCTCGTAACATTTACTTCTGGAATCACAAATTCCTTATAATGATTAGCTGCTTTATTTAAACAAGGCCATGGGCCACTACCGAAAGGACCTGTATCAGCTTCAACTTGTAAAAAGGAATCTACATCTTGCTCTAAGAAATAAAGCATAAGCAGATGACGGAATGGATGTGCATGACGTTTTAAATTACGTGTAATGACTTTCAGCCAATTGTACTCATCATTTACATCGATTTCTGATTCGTACTTACCTAAAAAGCCCTTTGGGAACTTTGATTGAAATGCCTTGTATAGCTCATTTTGCCGAATTCGATTAGAAGTTGTTATTAAATTGCGAACTCGTAGAAGAGCACGATATTTAAGATTAATAGATTCCCTTGAAAATTGATGTATTGGAACTTGCAGCAGTTGATAGGCCATCTTTGCCAAAGCAATTTGAATAGTTACAAACTCTTTTGGTTCAACTTCTTGAAGGAACGATAAGTTCATTAGCTTTTTATCAAATCGAATAAACTCAATTCGACTTTGCTTTGAAAAATCGATAGGATACTTCTTTAATTTCAATTCATGATGCGCGCAGAAATCAATCCCTTGTAGTTGATGCTCACGATGAATATAGGGTTCTCCATGTTGCCCGATATCATTAGCTGCACATTCTGGACAATAATAGAGCCCATCCTTTTTACAAATACCTCCTGCAACCATTCCAAGTCTTGTATAAAGTCCTTTTCCATCTCTTTGGACATCTTGCAGAAGTTCTTCCTTGCGTTGTTTGGAAAGAAACGGAGCATAGAAAGGATAAATTGTATGCTTGGCTAATAAACTTTCTGCCGAATAATGCGTGCCCATCTGATTAGCGAGAATATTAAAATGGCTGCCAATCTCAACACTCGGAATCACTGAACGACTTTGAAATACTTCTTCTAACGTATCTTTGCAATCAATATTCCCACTGTAAAAGTGATAACGTGCGACCGCCGAATAAATCAATTCATCTGGATATGGATCAGTAAAGAATGGCAGCATGTGATTCCCTCCTAGTAGAATTCCTCCAAAGGATTTTTAATGTATCCATTTGCTTTTAATAATTCATAAGGGTGTTGCTTTTTGTCTAACGCTTGCTTTCTTAGCTTTAGCAATGGTAGAATCTCTGCATTTTTTGCCTTCGCCTTTGCTTTTTGATCTTTCTTTTGTTGATTTAATGCAATCGCCTGCTGAATCACATCTGATTTAAGCTGATTAAATTCAGTATCAAGTGGATTTCTCTCAACTATATTTTGTGCGAGCTTTTTAATATCGTTTTCTTTCAAACTATCAAAAATATCAAGGGCTGCCACTTCAACACTTAAGTTCCCAATCATGTCTTGACGTTTATACTCGATTGTATTTTGGCGCTCTTTAAATGCTTCTTGAATACGTCCTGTCATTTCAGTATTTCGCTTGTGATTCAGCATGACTTCATCCAAGTTAATCATAATATCTTCATATTTCATCATATCGGCAAAATTGTTCGTCCGAATAGCTGTCATCATTGGTTGAATCGTTTGCATATCTTCCCTAGCAGTCTTTTTTAACACTTGTGGTGTAATGATTTCAGCCGGGTTGTCCTCATCAAATAATACTCGTTCTTGCGCTAGAATAAATAGGTTCACGGCAACAGCAGTAATCCCTTGGCATTCACAATAAAATGCCTTATTTGTCTCCTCTGTAAGCTCAGAATGGGTTTTTAAACACTGTAATTCCCAAAGTGTCTCTAGGAAAAACTCCCACTCTTCACTATTTTCATCCATACGATCCCAAATAATAGCTCCATCACTTGCTGCCCGTCTTGCCTGTCTGAAGTTTCCTTTAAATAGTTTTTGTGCTTTAGAAGTGCCGATTAAAACCGTAGGAATGCCAACTGTATTAGACAGTGTTACAAAAAAATTTAACATTTCTTCCTGTTCATTTTTGGAATGTAGTAAGTGCTGGATTTCATCAATTACTAGAACACCGATGCCGTACATACTTGCTAACGATGTCATGTGCAATAACATTGTCGATGTCACACGGTTCAAATAACCGTACTTTTCTAAATATCGAGTGCCTAGTAAATCATCAATTGCTTTGAAAAAGCTTTTGCAAAGTGTAGATAAACTTCCATCATACGGGCAGTCAATTTTAAGCCAAACAATTTGAGTTCGATTAAACGGTTGTCCTTTGTATTCTTCATGCTTGATCACTTGTGGATACATAAGCAAAAGACGTTCAATTGCTGTTGTTTTACCAATTCCAGAAATACCGATAATGGATAAGCTATCGGCAGTTGAACGAATATAATTTAGTCGTTCATCTATATATCTATGAGCTGTTTCCTCTTCTTCACGCAATTCATGCAACACCCGAACACGCTCTAGAAATGTTCTATCTAATGGATTTCGAGCCAAGTAACCTCTCCGAATCAATGTAGACAATCGGCGTTCTACCTCGAAATGAATCGGTAACGGCTGGATAAAGTTCCTTACACGTTTTAAGACGTGATAACGAATATTCGTTTCACTTAATTTATCTTGCTCACTAATTCGCGGAGTCACCATAAATCGCTCTAACACATCATCCTCATTGAATATAGGTGGAAGGGCTTCGATGAAAGGATTATTGGTATATTCATTTAAAAGTTGCTCCTTATAGACAGCTTTCTCAAATTCCCCTTTTAAGACAACCATGTTATTTGTCCTTCCCAAATTCCTCATCTCGCTTCTTCTTTAGTTTTTCCATAAGACGTGAGCCTGATTTCTTAGGTGGTGTTTCGTCAATCTTCTCTTTTGTAACAAAGTCGATTACATCAGCTGCTTCACTAACTTTATTAGGTGATAAATCAAACTTTTCAGCTTCACGATTTAACTGTTTTTCAACATCCTTGTTTTCACGAATAGCTGCTATTTTAGCTTTCTTACTTGTTGGTTGATTAAAAGATTGTTTTTTGTTCTTCGCAGCCTTTTTAATAATCTCTTCCAATGCAGCATCAGTATTCACTGTAAGCTGAATTTGATTTGTTCGTTCCATTTCTTCTAGTTCATTCCGAAGTTGTTGTTGAAAGACAATTTCCTCTAGGAAGTCACCTTTATATTGCTGACTAGGTTCTAATAAAATACACGTCTCAAAATCTATTCCGTCATCGTGGGGAATATAGACTTTTTCAATGTGTCGTGGGTCATAAACGATTTCTAAACTTCTATTTTTCAACTTCAAATACCATTGCTCTTCAATCGCTTGACGAGAACCATAAAGAAGATTTTTAAACTTGATTCCAGCTCTTGAAATTGTCGCTTTTCCACGTGGAAGCACGTTCAGACGAAGAATATTTCGATCAACTGTTCTTAACCTTCCTTTGCGGTTTTGAATGCCCCAATTCCATAAATTAATTGGCGTTGGCACTAGCCCATCAGCTACCATTTCTTTTTCAACAGGATATTTATCAATGATCTTTTGGTTATGATGAAGCGCCATCGTAATAATTAGAGATGTAAATTCCTTTAAATTCAGCGTAGCATTCAAGCGATAATCCTGATCTCCACGTTCTCGATATTCTTTTTGAATTGCTCCGGGAGCTTTTTGCTTTACCTTCCCATTAAACGTACGGAATTTCCTTTCAACAATTCCTTTCAAATCTCCACGATAAGCTGTGGTATTCTCAATTTTAATATTAAGATTGTTAATTAAATTCTCTACAGAATAACCTTCAAACTCCCCCCGGTCGGCGATAATAATTTCAGGCAAATGATATGTTGGCCATTGCTCAGGTGTAATATCAATTCCGTATTGATTACAGAACTCCACTTTGTCAGCAACCATATTATCTAAAGCCATCATTGCACCAATCCATGACGGCCCTTCTAGCCCAACATAAAGACCTGTAATAATGCGTGAATACACATCAAGTACAGCATAAATAACTGGTCGCCCAATTACTTTATTTACGTCAAGTGAACTGACTAAATAAATATCTGCGATAGTTGCGTCAATTTGAAATCTAGTACCGGGACCATTTGTTTCTGATTTGGAATCACTTAAAATCGGACGATGCTTCAACTCATATTCTTTTGTGCTTTTACGAAACTGGATATCTTTTTTCGGGTCTTCAAGCTTTTTAAACCAGTAGTAAAACTGATGGTACGAGGGAATTCGAGTGGCCTCCCAAATACGGTACTTTAGCTCACCATTTTCCTTATAGCGATCAGAGTAAAAGTCACGCAGCATGAAATTATAAACATCTCGTAAAGAGTAATTATTCTTTTTCCTGTAGTACTTGTTGATAACGTGCTCAATTTGGACCTTTACCTCGTCAGTAATGTTAATGCCGGTTTGATATTCATTATTTATGTTTATCTTTCTAGGACGACCAACCTTTGCATTTGTTAAGGCTTTTGTTCTCCCTTTACCACCTGAATTAGAGTAGTCGGGTAACATAGCGTTTTTTGTCATCCCCCTCTGCCAATAGCGAGTCAGTAACTTTTTAACTTTTGTCTTGCCTAAGTTGCTGTCCTGAACGATTTCACGAATTTTATTTTCTCTTCCTCGTTTGTAGAGTAAATCTTGCATATTGGGGACACAGTATTTTTGTATAGTTTCCCAATCTTCTTCGCGCTTACGAATTTGCACTTCTGTTAAATCACTTTCTGAAATCACTTTTGCATATGGATCATTAATCGCAAGTAGCTCTCCTTGATTCATATCTGTAATTAGGTTGGAATATAGCTCCCTCCTCGGCATAGCACTACTCGTGTCAATATTAACAATATAGACATGTGGTTCTTCAATATCAATTACCCGAATCCTTGTCGAATCGGTCACATATTGAAACACTTGATTAATATAAATCATCCGTATTTCACCTTCTCTAAATTACCTTCATCAATACGCTTAATATCAATTGTTTGCTCTAGATCAATCGGCTTTTGCATATCAATGACTACAATTTTTTTAGCAAGTAAGTGATAAAATAGTGTAACGCCACTTCCAAAAGGTAAGTGTGTATCTGTATCAAACTCATTAGTAATTTCACGGATATTTCGTGAATTATTCAATAGGCGATTCATAAGAGAAATGGATAAATCCTCAATATGTTGGTCATCCATTTCTTGATATACATCATAGCTACGAATATCAAAATAATCATGGATATAACTAATATTTCTAGCCATTGTCTTATGAATTTCTTCCTCTGTTACAGTTGCCCAATTAATGCTTCTACGCTTCCAATATTCTCGTTCAATTTCAAACTTCTCTAACACACGTTCTTCTAACAGCTTATCTTTCATTTTTATAGTATGAGCGACTTCAAATACACCTTGCCCTTTATCAACTGTTAATAAAAAGTCCGTTGTCATAACAATTGGATCGCCTGTCTTTGGATCAGCTGGGTGTTTAATCCCAAGCTCTTCAGCAATGATAATCGTCTCTTCTTGTGGTAATAAAGGAAATTGTTCACGAATATCCAAAATTACATCAGAAAATTCAGTCAAATAAAAGTAATTTCGCTCCAAATCCGATAAAAGCTCATGTTGTCTGCCGGTTTTTATACCTTTTAATCTTGTTGACCGACCTAATGAGGAAACATCTTGAATTTTAAGCCAAGGCTGATAATCTGCCCCACTACCAGTTCCTCGACCCTCTTTAATCCACTTATCAATTTTAGATGTTCTTTTTCTTTTCGACACAAAAACACCCCTTTAGATAATCATATCCAAAGGGGCAAAGCTTCGCAACTTTTTTATAAACGTCGCGACTTTATTTTAACCATCGCATCTTTTTTATAAACATCGCGACTTTATTTTAAATCTACAACTATTAATTTTCCATCCATACAGTCTATTTCATATGTAATCGTATGATTATTGGTAATATCTTTGTATATTTTTAATAAAAAAGCTGCCCATTCTTTTGTTGTCTTCTGGCAGGGCTCGATTGGATTTTCACATACGTACAATAACTCTTCTTTTGAAAAAGTTAAAAAGGCGTGTAGATGATATAAGCTTTGATGACGCCCTCTTATTTCGAAATGCTCTACATATTCGGCAATAGGTATAAATAATTGTGAGATGGGCAAGAAGAAGTCTTTAAATTCTTTACATTTTCGAAATGGTATCTTAATTTCCACTCTTATTTTTTCTTCTATCAAACTAGCACTATTGCTAGTAATAAAGGTCTCCATGATAGCAATAATTTCTTCAAGATTAGGCTTCGAATTTGCATTACTTGCAATAGAGGAAGTTAATGAATTTTTAATTAACGTTCTTATGCTATATAATTCATTGTTGACCAATTGTTCAATTTCTTTTGATAACTGATTGACATAAGATGAAGTCAACATTATTGGCCTGCGATTTGCTAAACTATTATTTTCATTTCTAAATTGCAATCGAACCACATCTTGAATAATTTGCGATGTGAACGTAATTGCACTTGGCAGTTGATTATTTTTTAGAATATTTGCTGACAGCTCCGTTTGTTTAAACATTATATAACCTCCATTATTGCTACATTTTTAATTTTATATGTCGATTTTTGACTCTTTTAATGAATAATGAAACTCTACGCTTATGTATATTTTTGAAATGCAAAAATATTAATAGTCAAATTGACCTTAATAGTAGGGTTTATCACCCAATTGAATAATTAATATTTGCATACATAAGTTGTATTATCTTCCATATCGGAAGTTACATTAATATCATACATTAAAATTTGCCAATTTCGACAAGCTATTTACAAACTTTCATCAAAATCCAAACCAAAGAACCAACAAATTACCATTATATGAAAATTACAGGATGTCTAATCCTATTTTTTTTGTATAATATGTTAAGTTTGAATTTTGAGGAAAGCTCCCTAACCTAAAAGTTAGGGGCTGCCTTTAAGCTAAATTGCCTCATTTTCCAAATTGATATCTATATCAATATGGTTATTTTGAATTACATAATTATTTTTTGTATTAAACTTTGAAGTACCGCGTTCCAAACAATTAATAGTGTGTAATGTAAGTGTATTATCAGTGTTTCGACAGATTTCAACGTAGATGAGATCATCCACATTAAACTCTTTATATCCGTTATAAATTTCTGCATTTACCCATGTCTGTGCAGTACTATCTGCAATGTGGAGGTAAAATTCTTCCTTTCCTATTACTTTACAAACCCATGTTTGTAAACCTAAAGAACCGTCAGCAATTTTACTTTCTGCTAAATTTCGATATTGGATAGGAATTTGAAGTTGTGTTACAGGTACCTCCCAGTCATCTGCAGATAATAAAATATCTTCAGTGATTGAAATATTACTTTCTGCAATCGTTCGATCTAACTCGCCTCTTACCGCTTCAAAGAATTGCTCATCTTCTTCACTATAGTGTTCTGAAGCCTCATACATTTCCATAGCTGCCACTACCTCATCAGCTTCTTCTTCATAAACAGTATTGTTATCATCTTCTATACTCGATGCAGTCACTTGTAAAGTATCTAAATATGCAAGTGTTGCATCGTCCATACAGTCCTCAATATATAATTGTTTCTTATTTTGCTCATTCTTCTCATTAACATTTTCAGCTGGTAGTGATGCTGATGCTGTTTCAAGACCTGAATATGCTGTTGAATATAGGTTAGAAGGAACACCCCATGTTTCTAAATAAACTGCATTGGATAATTCTTTATTTTTTTTAGTTACTACTCGATTTTTTCTTCTTGCTCCAACATATAAGCAAAGTAGAACTACTACCGATAGCGATAAAATGACTGTCATTATCTTTTCCTCCCATTATTTGTTTTAGTAAGTGTGATTACATCGCAAATAAATCAAATTCTAGTTGATTTTCATTGATAGCTTTCTTTCGTCCTTTAGCTTTACTATTTGTTATTGGACTTTTCTCTCGTATTTCAGCAACTGTAAATAAATTAAGTTCTTCATCATAGCTACTGCTTTGGAACAGCCCATCCTCAACATTTTCAATTGGAATTGTGGCAAACTTTTGTGGTTGTGTACTCTCGACTGGTCTAGGTTTTCCAATGTTAGCAAGTAACTCACGTGCCCTATCTGAAGCCTGTGCAATCCACTCTTCAGCAGAACCTTTCATAGTGATGTTACCTTGCTTCACGGACTCAATTAACATGGCTTGTAAGTCTCCTTCGTCGCCAAGCATAGCCGATAAGCCATCCGCGGATACCTCGCCATTAATGGCTGCCGTCGCTTTATTTTTCCTTGCTATGACCTCTGCAATATAGCTTTGATAGCAATCATTGTAAGCAAGATAATACAATCTGCACTCTCTTGTTTGTCCGATTCTCCAAGCTCGTCTGGCACTTTGATTGATTGTGTACAAGGACCAAGAAAATTGGTAGTAGATCAGTGTAGGTGTACATAACAAGTCAAGACCTACCTCAACAAGTTTTTGTGACACTATACAGACATCATAACCTTCATTTTCTATTTTCCCTTTTAGCCAATCACTCCGTAAGTTTGTCTTAGTTGTTGAAGTATCAAGAATACAAACTTTAGCACCTATTTCCTCCAACTTTTCTTTCAAGCGTGGTCTTATGTCTCTTGAGGCCACAGTTGAGCCCGTATCTCGTACATAAACAATACATGAACGTTTTTCTGACATTTCAGTTTGTACTATCTCCTGTAGCTTCGCTTCTTTGGGTGTTGTTTGATCAGCAGGTATATGTGTAGCTCGCCATATTAATTCCCTTTCTCCCTTTTCATTTTTATAAAGAGCATCAGGAAAATTAAACGGATTATCAGGGTACCCAATACCGTAGTCCAACATTTGAGAATATAGTTTAAAGCCGTCATCTCGCGAATTGATTTCATTTTCAAATTTGTTAATCATGGAATTATAATGTTGCTTCATCTCTGGCGTCATATCCACGAAAATAGTTGGTGTATCAACAAGTTCAACTGGATCTGGCCAAACATCTTTCAATCGGACATTAACAACATTATTCACCATGTATTTTCCATAAATAAAAGACGATATTCCTGGAATCACTTTTTTTCTGGATGTTCTTGAACCGCCTCGACTATTTTTATTACTATATACTGTACTCTCTTTAGGCTCATATATGGTTTCTTCGACATTCCCGAATTCTTCATTGAATCTAGTAACTTCGTTAAATTCATAACCACTCCCAGCCATATCTTGAGGAAATAATCGCCACCAGAGATAATAAATATCTTCTGCTTTGCCTCCAAATAATGTACCAGTACCAGCAATAAATTTTTTTGAGGCTGCAACTAGCGAACCTAATGCATTACCTTGAGCTGAGTTACTTCCCTTTAATTGATGTACTTCATCGATGAGGGCTATATCAAAAAAGCCTGACATCTTTCTACGTATATATTCAATTGTTGCAACACGGCGGGGCATAGATGTTGATGAAGCAAGTTCGGGTTGTTCTTCTTGTATAAGTTGATATCTGAACCGATCACCCATGTAAATGGCTTCTATCAATTTTTGTTCATGTTTCTTTGCCCACTGTGAAAAGTTTGAATATCTTCGCTTTATAGTTTTAGTCCATAAAGATTCTCCACAGTAAAAACAGAAAGCGTTGGCTGGATTGACACTTGAATTGATACGTCTTCCAGTTCCAAACTCATCTCGTGTCATGTTGTGAGTTTCATGTATCTTTTCCTGCTTACCATCTTTTTCAACAAGCGTAGTACTATCAATTGTCTGGTGCGGCTTCCCACATTTAGGACAGTAAATACCTGCCTTATCGGAGAGATGTTCACCTTTACTGCCTGTGAATCTAAGTGATTTATATTCAACTGCAGGTCGAATTGCAGCGTCATTTCTTAATGTAGTAAATGAAATAATAAAGAATGTAGGTACTAATGGCTTTTTCCTACCAGCTCTTATCCATTCAGAATGCCAACGAATTAGATTCTCAGTTTTCATGATCACATGTATTTCAGCATGTGGTATAAGCATTCTAATTTCTTCTGGCCATTTCTTGGTTAATGAAGGAGGGCAGGCTAATACCGCGAAATATCCTTTTTTTGTCCCTAAAACACTGTATCCATCCGCGATAGCGGTCATCATAGCACTTTTCCCAGTGGACATCTCTCCTTGTAACACGACTCCTTTTTGATTAACTAGACGTTTGGAAATCGCAGAAGCTGTGTGCCCTTGTACAGGAAATAGTTCACGACTATATGAGTTATAGTGCTCTAAAGGCTTTTCTTCCAAAGGGTTATACGACGGAATTAACATTCTATTCATCTTTTCAGCCATCGCCTGGTTGTAGTTCATTAAGTAAGATGTCAGATTGTTGATTTCATGAATTGGTGTTATCTGTTCATCCGCTTCAATTGAGCTTTCTGATTTTGGGAAGGGCAGCATTCCTTTCTGAACTAAATCAGAAATGAAACGATCTGCTTGTTCTTCATCTAAATCGATCGAATACATTCGTAAATCAAGTAATTCCGAGTCATGATATAACTCGTGCTCAACCAGATACTGCTCTTTTATTAGTTGTTCAAAAACGGTATCTTGCCATTCTGGTAAGATATTCAAACCGTATTGTGATCCACCTAATAGATGTGCAATATCCTCCGCTGGATTACCTTCAAAAGAAAGCACATACTTCCCAGCAGAAACGATGTCTTCATGAACAATTGCTACGGCCTTTCGATTTTTGTTAAGACTCATGTGAAACTTGTCATACTTCCCTTTTTCACATGAAAGATTCAATTCTTTATGAAAATCGTAGCTAGATAAGCCTTTCTCACCAAAACCAAACTTGACTTCAATCCCCATATCAATGGTTGCTTTCATTGCTTGTAGTGTAGTGTCAGCACCGCTGATTATGGCCATTAGTAACTTGCCATCTGCGTCATAGGCTCTTTTGTTTTCGTTCTTTTCGAAAACCATTGCATAACAAAATGCTTCATGCCAAACACGGTCATTGTATACTTGTAGCATCTTTGGGTTTTCTTGCGTTTCTGGCTTTAATAGTAGTGTTGCTTCATTATTTGCTGTCATGATGTACCTCCTAAATAACAAAAAAAACACTCACGTACACCTTTCAACTCATAAACGGTGTGTGACTGTTCCTCTAATATCATATTTGATTTAAGCTATAGCTAGGTCCTTATCTAAAGAGCCATGCATTTCAAAGTATGTCTCAAATTCTGAAATAAGCGAACTCGCTACTTCATGAATTTGCTCACAGTACTTGAGTATGCTTTCAGGTTCTTTTGACCAACCTCGAATGTATTCAAAGGAATAACTCGAAGTATCGAGACCAAAGTACGAACAGACAATAAATGCCGCTCCTTCAGCTACACTTTCTTGCTCCTCTTTTGTTTCGTTATTTTTTCGGTGTACTCTGCTATGCACTAATTCATGTACTGATGTCTTTGCCTTGTGATTAACACTTAAACTATCAGATACAACAATCCGATGATCAGAAGGTGAATAATATCCACTTGTTGTACCAGGTACATAACTAAAGCTAAAACGACATTCATCTTGTTGAGCAATATCCTTAACGGCTTCGATAATGTTTACCGCTGCATCACTATTCCCGTCCAGCTTCAGTCTATACTGCTCTATAGGTAAAGGTTTACCTTCAGTTTGACTAAAATCAAATACTGGTACACTTAGGAATCCAATGATTTTTTTCTCTTCTTGACCTGTCTCATCATTTTTTACTTTAGAGATTCTAGGTGCAAGAATTCTAATGGCCTTTTGCCCCTTAATAACATTCCTATCTAACTCACGGAATTTCTTAAAAGATGCAACGTAGGTCGCTTTTGGCATTTGACTATGAATTAGCGCTACATTCCTAAAACTATATTTAGGAAAAATAGCAGCCATCTCTAAGAGTGCCTTAAAACGTTCTGGATCGATTGAGGCATTCAATACACCATCCTCCAACAATCCTGCCAGTTCCTCCACTTCTTTTTGCCTTTCTTCCTCTGTCTTACGTTTGTAGACCATTTTAATTCCTCACTTCCACTTGGTATTTACACTTTTTCAGAAAACACAAAAAAGCCCATGTGGAAGAATCGTTGTTTAGAAAAGGACATAGTTATCCTGTTCTCGATTCAACCACATAGGCTGATAATAGGTAATTTCAAACATAGCACGTATGCTATAAAATAGTAAAAAAGAAAAAGTGTATAGATTTACTATAGCAAAACTGAGTAAAAAATACTATCAAAAAATAAAAAACTCACCCAAACATACGTTTAAGGTGAGCTTATTTTCATTAAAGATAAGAAATCGTCGCTTGGATAAAGCGACTAATCGCTGCATGTATTATAGTTTTTTCATCAAATTTCGGAAAGACAACATCATCGATACCAGATACAAGATAGTCACTTCTCCAATTTCTATCTTTTAACAATGAATAGACGTAGCTTTCAAAGGATCTAGCACATAATTCTATGTTACTTGAGAAGTATTTACCTTCCTTCCCTCGATCAAGGTCTATTGCATCTTGATAAAACTGGGTTTGATTAGTTGTATAAGGGATACGATATTCATCTTTTCCTGTTCTTTCTTTGTGTAATTGAGACAAAGCCTCAGCATTTTTTCGTAAAGTAGTCTTGCGTTTACGTTCATACTTTGATTTTAGTTCTTGTCTCCCCTTCTCTGATTCAACTAGCATTAAATGACGGTCTACTTTTTCATCAAATTCGGCTAGTAAAGAATCCATCATATCTTGTAAATCTCCCATATGCTTTTCATATTGTGCAATAAATTTACTTGTTAAACGATAAGAACCTGTGAAGCCTTTTACATCGATAAAAGCAGTGGATCTTCCTTTCTTGATGCTCTTCATTAAAAGATGATATGCTTCAAAAATTTCAACTGGTAACATAAAAACATCTGCACCTGCAGTCAAAAAGCCTTCATGGTTAGGAGCTATTTGTTTTTTTAGATAGTAATCAAATGCATGGAACCACTCATGTGCCAGGATTCCTAAAGAACCTCGTTCTTTCGTGAGATTGATTACATTGTACCCTGGCTCATAATGCCCCAATGCACGCCCCTTGCCTCGTGCACCAAATGCTAAGGCTAATTCCTGCCCTAAGCTCAATTTGTCATGAGAAACACCTAGTAATTGAGCAAGGTCAACAAGTGCTTTTGCAGCATTATTCAAATGTGCTTTACCTACACTGTCTTCAACCCAATTGCCAAATTCAATGGCCCTGAATCCAAAATACTCCTTGAATTGTGCTGGTCCATTCATATCAGGTATATAAATTTCACTAGTACGCTTTGGATTTACAGGTAGTTTACGTTCCCAGACTGGTTTGGATCCTCCACGTTTAACATTGCCTTTATCTGCAGTTTCTTTTTTGTACTTTTCCCATGTAGCATATTTTTGCATGGATTTATTAAAATCTCTTAATTTTTGCTTTGACGTAACCAATTCTACAATTGATGTGAGTGCAGATAAACCTAATGATTCACCAATATCATACGTGTGCAACGCTCCCACTAACTGTTGTTGTTCCCTTAGTAACCGTTTTATTTCTTTCTCATTTTTTAATGGCTCAAGCAACAAACTTTCATATTCATTGTTAATTTTATCTAACTTTCTATGAGTATAGTGATAAAGCCTATTGGATGCCAATAAAGATTGCAGTCTACTTAATAAAAAAGAAAAGTGTTCAACTGATTGAACACCTTTCATCATCTCTGAAATATTTAAAAGTAATTGAATATATTGTTTACGTGTCATAGACACCTGACTACAGTGTGAAGGAACTCGACGAATGAAGAGTGACATACCATAAGCGGCGTGAATATGGACATTGTTTTCTTGACATTTTTCTAGTGAGAACCAACTAAATATGTGTGACTTTTTTGCCAGCTCATTTGCCACAATATCATCTTCAGCAGCAATTTCTTCTAGCAGTCCTACATTGGGATTTAGCTTATATAAATTTCTCTTTTCTTCTAAATCCTTAGGGGCTCCACCTATCTTTGTACCAACATCAAACGATACTTTTCGTTTCTGCTGTACCTTTGTCCGTACATCCGCTACATTCGGGTACATTAAATCATTTGACTGATACATAGGAAATGAAGACTCATCTTTTACTTTAAACATTTCTTCTAAATTCAATGAGAATAGATCCAATTGTTTTGACATACCTTTTTACCTCCTTAATTACTGAACCGCTCTGCATAGATTGATTGTAATTGATTATCTAAATCGAATAGTCTATTTAGGAGCTCTTTTTCACTCTTAGGAAATCTATTATTATCCTCCTGAAACATTGATTTTAAAGCAGAAGGCAAAATCTTATATTTGCTGTAAAGATCCATCTGTATTGCAAATATTTCTTTTAAAGTTGTAGTATCGTTTGGATTTGTAGGTTCAAACCAAACATGCTTTATATATACTGCAATTTCCTCTGGTGTAATTGATGGTTGCATAAAATAACCTCCTGAATTTTTATTAGAATTTCGATTAAAGTTTTACCATAGCGTGAACAATGATTCGTCCATTTTTTAACGATAGACGTATACGGTGTAGTACATTGAACAATGGTTTGAAAATTTCATAAATGAAACCTTCCTCTTCACAAAAATCTACAAAAATCCCTTCTTGCTTTAGAATCTCTAAAAATTCATCCTTCTTCGCGTTAAAACGTCCTTCTAATTGTTGTGTTGTCATGCTAATCACCTGTCCTCAAAGTATTTAACTTTTTACTAGAAAACGCAAAAAAAAGCCTTCGAGGAAAGAATCTTGGTAAAAGGACATAGTAAGTCCAAAAGATTCCAACCTCAAAGGCTGTGTAGTAGTAGTTGCGTTGGCAATACTCAAGTAGGAGTATGCAAAAAAAAGTAAATAAAAAGTTATACAAAGATTATAACTGATTATCAAAAAAATTTCATCTTATTTTTAATGAACCCACACATTGTTTCTAACCATGTTTGTATATTGAAATCGTTTAAAAGCCTCTTTAATTTGTAGCTTTTGAATAAAGTTTGATTAAAATCAGCCTGCAAACCCGCATTCTTCCGTACCACTCACGTACCACTCAGCAGCACCGTTTATAATAAAGTTCGATCAAAACATGTGAATTTCACAATTTTTTATAAAAAAGATTGATCAAAGTGGTTTGATAAACGTTGATATGACAAGGGTCTTGTAATAAGGATACGTATTTGCTCAAACTTTTTTTTACAAATGATCAATCTTTATTTTAAATCAACATAATTTGTGTTCCAATGGCTTTAGCTAAATTTGCCGTTATCCCATTTGCGATCTGCTGTTGTTTAGATGATAATGTTCCTTTGAAAATAAAATCATCTTTTAAATCGAATAGTCTCGCTGCCTCACGAATAGATAATATACGGTCATGTAGAGGATGTAAAATGTTACTTTTACGTACATTCGTAATTGCTATGCTGGGCTTATTTAAATCTAGTCGCTTATAAATCGAACTATGTGTATTTTCTCCAAAACGCTTTGGTAACAAGTATTTCGGAATATCTCGCCAATTACCTCCCTGAGAAACATGCTTCATTCTTTCTAGTGTTTCTGGTTTAGAAATAGTGATTTTTCTTTCATAAGCAGGATATGTCATATATTTCAGAAAGTCTAAAGACTTCCCTGTCTCTTTACTAATTTCTCTTAATGTACCTTCAGCAATAAAGATATCGCCTTTATATAATGCATAAACTTTTTGATACCATAGTGTTTTCATTTTAGTACCTCTCGTTTTATAGTATTCTACCTTTATGGGTCTTAATTATTTGTTCACATTAACTCAGCTTTTTTACGGTACCTGCAGGCGTGATTATCTTTACTGAAATTTCCCTTTTCATACGTACCTTTGTTGTAACGCTATGTTCAGATTCTTCTTCTGTAACAATTTTTGAAACGTTTTCCAAACCCTGAACCACATGTAGATTATCTCCACTCCCAAGTACCCCGTTTATTGCACCAGAAGCAAGCAGTAGTGCCAGTTGCCCCTGAGCCAATGGTAAAATAGGTTTTAATGAAGAGTGGTCAATTGTTTTAGGTTTAGTACGTTCTATAAAAGCTTGAAACTGCTTATTAGTTTTTATAGATTCTATAAAGACATTCTTATTCTCAAGTCGCGTATAGAAAGTAGAAATTTCCCCATTACACTGTGGAATTGAGTAAGTTCTCTCGTTGGATAGAGTTTCAAGGTCCTTCAAGTTGTTTGCAAAATCTTCATTTGCAAATTGTAAAAAGACATTGTAGATCTCTTCCGAAAATTGCTTTATGTTGCCTCGTTTCTTCTTCCCGAAGAATACAACCTGTTTATAGTCTGAGTAGTCCTCATCTGTAAATCGGGCCACAGACATCTCATTAAAATGAGTAGCTAAGAACCTTGCAATTTTTGAATCTGCATATCTATAAGCTGGGATTATATAGATTAACAATCCACCAGGCATTAAATATTTAGTAGCTCTTTTTAACTCAGTGTATTCTTTCCTTTCCGCATCTTCATCGGTAGTTTTCATCGAAAAATCATATGGCGGATTCAATAAAATCATCCCAAATGCATCATTTGAGATAATCATTGATTCTATGGGTGCCTCAATAACATTGTTTAAAACCGCTTTTGCTGCCTTTGCACGTCGCTTTTCTATCTCAACGCCATAAGTAATTACTTCATCATTTCCCTCTGCTAAAAACGACAAAATTGCACCCTCACCACAGCAAGGATCAAGAATAGCCGTTTCACCTGTAGAGAAATCTAACATCTGTTTTATATAAATACCTTGTTGCTCTTGTGTCGCAACAAATCCTGATAGATACTTATTTCCAATTCTACTCATTTTTGTAGACCTCCTACTGAATAAAAAAACTGCTACGAACAAATAAGCTCGTAACAGTTTTACTATTGCATTTAATATTTGCTTAACACTCACATGAATTATCGTTCATACGGATTCGGATAACCATTTGACGGTTGATTTGGGTAGTTTGGATATGTTGGTTGACCATTTCCATAGCCACCATATTGTTGATGTCCTCCGTATGGTGGATTAGGATAATGTGGTTGTCCCCCATTATTACCTGGTCCATTATTTGGGCCACCATTCAAATATGATTGGTCTTGCCCATTATTATTAACTTGAGCTCCACCTACTGGCTTTAGTAATTGGAAATCTACATTATATGCGATAAAGTCATGTGTATATTCAGTTTTACCCTCTTTTTGATACTTACCTGGTTTAAAGCGAGCATCCACTGTAATTAAACTGCCTTTCCCTACTTTGTCTGCCAAGGTTGCAGCAAGATCATCAAATGCTTTAATTTGAATGAAATCTGTTTCTTTTTCGGTACCTTTGTTATAAGCATCCACAGCAATAGTAAATACAGCTCGACGTTTTCCATTTTCTGAAACCATATAATCAACATCTTTAGTTGTTCTTCCTGTAAAGCTACAGTGATTTCTCATTTTTCATTTCCTCCAATTTTATAAATTAGTTATGTTTAGCGAGTATTATTCTAAATCCGCATCATCTAGATAAAAGAAATTATGAATTCGTTGTCTCCAATTAATTGACATTATCGAATCAGCTGTACGATTAAATAAACCAGCTTTTTTCTTTTTCATTGGGATCAAGCCACTAGTAATATGATATGGTCCTTTTTCAATTCGCCATTTAACTCTTTCAAGTTTTTGTTCAGCTAAAAATTCGTGAATTACGTAAACAGCTTCACTCTCCGCATAGTCCGATCCATGTTCTGTTAATAGTGAAAAATATTTCACTGATTTATCTCTGAATTGCATTTCTAAACGGAAATTACTAGTTGCTGCTTTACCAAGACCGCTATCTCTCCAACCTTTTTCATCTGCTGATTCTTCTCGAAGTACAATATTTTTGTCCCCATACCTGAAATTAGGAATACTGACAACCTCTGCAATTGTTTTTCCTTCGTTTTGTACTGTTTTCATGTTAATCACCTGTCCTCAAAGTAGTTAACTTTTTATTCTCGCTTAGCACACAAAAAAAGCCTTTGAGGGAATCTTATTAAAAGGACATAGTAAGTCCTAAAAAGATTCAACCTCAAAGGCTGTGTGGTAGTAGTTAAGTCGTCAAACCATTAATGGCAGACATAAAAAATAAAATAAAAAGTTACAATCCAAGCTTAACATATTTATGTATATTGTGAAACTAAAAATAAACAAAACCACCACAATTTATGTGATGGTTTTTATAGATATAGTAAAACATATTATATTTCTTCAAATACTGACTCTCCGTCTATTTCAATCGTTTTTGCTACAATTTCCCCAGCCTTATACGCCTTAAAAGCATTTTCTTGTGTATAAAATGCACATCGTTTTTTAATCCAATCGTTAAAACTCTACCATCAATCATTATAATATGGTCTAATAATTGAAAATCCTTTTTTTTCATAATGATAAGCCAACCTCTCATTCAATATTAATTAAAGACTGTGTTATCCAGTCGTCCATCTCGATTTCGATACTAGCTTTCCTTCTGTGTATACCTTATAAGCACTCTTAGAAGTAATGTGATCCTTTGTATCTTGTAAGCCAATAGTCAATGTACGGCCATCTTTGGTTTGTATGACATCAAAAAGGTTAAAATCCTGAATAGATAATAATCTAGCCATTATGTTCCCCTCCAAGTGGTGGTATTAAAGTGCTAATTACTTAAAAGCATTCAATTTTCTAGTCTAAATTCTTATTAAATACAATTTGACTCTGTTAAGCCAATCTCCAAATCCCGCGTTCTACTGATATGAATTCGTTATGGATTTGAAGTACTTGTCTTATTTTCTCTTTGTAGAACTGATTATTTTTAGCTTTTTCTGTATCCCCTAATAATTCATATAGTTGCTGCAAGCTACTCTGTCCTAGTTCTTGTAATGCGGCTTGAACCAAATCCCGCCATGTAGCCATTTTCGATTCTTTCATGCTTTTAACAATTTGTTTTGTATATTTGATTGGGATACCCCAAATGGAATTTTTCTTAAATACAATCAAATGTTCGTGAACAATAGGAATAAAATTCTGTTTTTTATATGCTTTGCGTTCCGAAAAAGTATTATGCTGCGTTTTAATGATGTGGCTCTCTACATCTCCATACCAAATTAAATCTTTAATCATGGAATAGTAATTACCATTTTTTCTCATGTCCCCAATAAGCATAGCATGGCGACCACCATTCAATAAGCTGTTATAGATCTTGCACGACACACTGTTCATTTTACTGATAAATTCTTCATAACTCATACAACGACTTAAATCATCTGGGTGAGCTTCAGTTCCCCATTGTTCACCGCTATATATAATCATGTTGTGATAAGGAGGATGTGAAAATACAAAATCACTTCCAGCTGGTATATCATCGATTAATGCATTAAATTTTGGTCCATAAAAGCCATTCAAATCAAGGTGAATTGAATTTTCGTAACCTAATTCTTTTGCAATTTCAAACCCAGTTCCGCCACCTGCGAAAACTTCTAAAAATTGCTTTGGTTTATAAAATAAGAGTAAATCCTTAATTAGATGACCTGTACAATTCCCTCTATATTGGTTGTTGCCCCATTTTCCTCGATCTTCATATGAGACGATAGATTTCATTTTAATCTCCCCCTAATCTAATTCTTGCTTAACATATATGGCCTAATAGTTCATAGATAGTCGTTTGGAATGCAAAAAGAGAATGACACGCATAAATGCCATCCTCCTCTTAAATTGTTTTATTCAGTCTCTAATTTTTCAAAAGAAGGATTAATTTAATCACATGAAGATTGTCACTACAAATCCTCTTCAACTGCACATTTAACACAGCAGCCTCCCCAGTTATATGACTCAATAGCACTGATTTCTTTGTTACAGTAATTGCAATTTTCCTTTTCATAATCATTAAAATTGATATCTTCAGTTGTATTATTATTCAGAAGGTTATTCATATTAGTATCCTCATTTCTTCAAAATAAAAACGACCACATGTTGCCGAAAAATTACATGGCAATTTGGTCGTCTTTTATCTGAGATATAGTATTATTCCATTTCATTTTATGCGTTAAATTTGTTATTTTCCCCTGCTAGATGCTTAATGTACAACTTTAAAGTATCTTTTGGATATCTTAAAAATCCAGGAGCAAGAGCTTTCGTAACTGTGCAAAATACTAAAAAACGTATAAAAACATTTCGGTGTCTTGTGTTTTCAACTAATCTGCGTAATTCATCTACATTAGCATTCAATTTCACAACTTCTCCCTCCTACCCAGAATATATATTTACCGTCAGTATAACATATTCTGAGCAATTAATTATATTTCATTCAGCCATTCACAGACCCAAAACTAACCGTTTCTGATTGACTTTGCATCTGTGAAGAGCTAGAATGAAGTTGCGTTGCTCGGCCTAATTCAGAAGATTACTCATAGAGTATTATCGTCTGTCTTATCGGTCGAGTTTTTTGTTTCTTTTTCTTTAACTACGGTGTGTATTGATTTTAAATTTTCATATAAACCAAATACAGTGTTGTATCCAGAAAATACTTTAGATACATCATTTATCGCTTCATCAGTATTGTTTACTACGTCACTCATTACCTTGGTGAATGCCTTGTAAATCTTTAAAGACGGCATTAAAACAACGTAATTCCAGTTGAGCGTACTTAACCCACCATCTAAAGTAGCCATTATGACATTTAATAAAGATACGAACGAAATTGTAAGAAGTAATAAAATAATCAACATCCGTGATAATTTATATAACAACCTCATTCCTCTTTTTAAAGACCAAAATGCTCCTGGTTGTTGCGGATTTGTTTGTTCTGCAGCAACTGCTGATTCCTCTAAATCTTTTTTATCCATGAATTTAAGATATTCCTCTAAGATACCCTCCATCGTTCCAACCACAAAAATAAAGCCTAGAACAATCAATGACATTTTCATGGTTGATATTATTTCAAAAAGTGTTGTAAATATTGCACTCCCCTCCTTTACTTTTTAGGCGAAGCCTTTGGTAGAACCATGCTCAACCCAGTAATCACTGCTACTTACATATTTGAAAATCCAGCCTGAAAGCCCAGTCTCTTCCCATACGTAAATAACTAATTGTTCATTCGGAAATAGCATCTGTACATAAACAGCAATATCCTCTAATGTCCAGTAGAAATAGCAACCATCTTGGATCTTTGAAGGTAAATTATCCATATTAACTATTTCTTTTCCACTGTCTCTTAAGACAAAAACGGTTGTCCCACATGTCTCAACATCTCTGTGTTTCAAATCTTTTTTTTGCATTAGAATCCTCCCGTTATAGAATGTTAACTAACTTCATTTCCGCTCCAGTACAACAGTGATCACATGGACAGTGGTCGATGTCTTCACTATCTCGCTTTTGCTTCTTACAGTTAATACATTCATATACGTAAATGTTTACCATACCAGTCCCTCCTTTCTTCTTTGTATTTATACTACTTTTAAACACAAAAAGGCCTTTGAGGGATAGAATCATGTTAGATACAGAATTAGGCAGAGCTATCCTGTATTAGATTCAACCTCAAAGGCTGTTTAGTGTTAGTTGCACGAGTATAAACTCATAAAAATAGAAAAAGTAGTATGTCTAAAGTTTAGCATAGAATTAAATGTTCCAACACCTATTTTTTCTAAAGATTAACAATAGAGTGGCAACAAACTTTTTTATAGTCCATTGATATTTATGGATTACCAGAAAATAGCCACAAGAGATAGTATAAATTCAACCTACATTATCCAACTAGATTGTTATGTAAATCACTAGTGATTGCTAATTTCAATGGGAAAAATGCTAGGTTTAGATTGGACCCCCTACTATACTTTACCCGTAGAAATATATATTTAGATGGATGATTAAAGTAATCTATTTTCGGTAATACTATATGGGATATCTATTCATTTAAACTCCCATCATGTATAGTATTAGCAAAAATAAGATAGTCAGGTTCAATTACTTTCTCTTATAATATCTTTATTTATTGGCTTGTTTACTTTTTTTCTTTGTTGGGAAACCAGTTCTTTCATTTTCTTTTTTAATTTTCTCCAATAATGATTTTTTCTTATCAGTAGCCATTTTTATTTCCCCCTTTCACTTTTTATAAGTTTGACCAAACAATATCAATTTTAAACACATATATCGATTCAATCCCCCATATCTTGTAGTATCCCAGGGACACTCGGACACTTTCGCAGGCTTATTTTTGAAAAATGGAGGTATCAAGAGGTATGAGAGGGCAAACGAAGAGACGTTCAGACGCAAAAGTAGACTATAAGCCAACAATCCCCCTATCGTTGAAAGACAGCATCGAGCGGCTTGCTGATATAACAAATAAATCAGTAAAAGAGGTTGCTAACCACTTAATTGTTTCTGCAATCAACAGTCAAGATATTATTAGTTCTATATCTAGATATTTTCAAAGAGAAATTCGTTTTAATAACACTCTATATTTTGGTGCTCTAACAAATCCTAGTGCTAAAAAGAAACATCCACCAGGAACTTGTGATAGAGTGTCTACACGAGTAACTCAAAAAACAGACCAGTTGATAGATGCCCTAGCTTATGCTCTGAAATGTACACCTCATAGAACGTGTGCTATTTTACTAGAACATGCAATGCTTAACTATGACATCATCAACGCCTTTATTAGAGAGCATTTAATGAACGGTCTAGATGCTGAAAGATTAAACGAATTACAAAAGGTGCTTAATTATATAAACAGCATGAGTGATTCAGATGAATACTCATGGGCCGATTTACTATCTTTAATAGTCCGCGAGGTACATGCACCTGTAACTGCTCCTAGTGAGATGGTTGATGAGTTTATCATAAGTAATTGGCGTGATAATTTGTAAACAAAAAATAGCCTATCCCAAAGTGAGATTGGGATGGGCTATTCCAAATGATTAGCTATGATTAATTCTCATTAATACCATCAGTATGAGCTTCATAAATATAGTCAATTTTTATTTTCTTGATTTGACTCAACGTACAGAAAGTTAGTTCTCTTTCATAAGAATTAATGTATTGAATGATTCCTTCTTGTTGAATATATCTGTCATTTTCCCATATGGTTAACTTTATCACCTGTTGCTGTTTAACAGCTAATGATATGGTTTGTTGTAAATCATCTAATTCCCAACTGCTTAATTGCTTTGGGGATTCTTTATAAAATTCTTTCTTCCACTTTTTCAATGCCTGTAAGTGTTCAGGTAACATGAGAGCTCCCCACTTTTTAGTTTTATCAAGACATATTTTTGTATTTCCCACTATTTAGTACACCTCATTCTTTGTTTATATATAGTTAGAGATAATGTA
>NZ_SJDS01000022.1:0-39007 GCF_004332175.1 Lysinibacillus sp. OL1
CTATGCGGTGAAAAAATATTTTCATCACTTTAAAAACGGGTCAGACCGTTGATATATCAACATTTATAGAGGGAGGAAGAAAGATGCTTTATGTAAAGGCGCCTGCAAAAATTAATTTAACATTAGATGTACTTTATAAAAGACCGGATAATTTTCACGAAGTGGAGATGGTTATGACAACAGTCGATTTAGCTGATCGTATCAGTCTTGAATCTCGAGAAGATGGTGTTATTCAAATAATTTCAACAGATAATTTTGTACCAAATGACCATCGTAATTTTGCTTATCAGGCAGCGCGTCTCATTAAAGATACATATGGCATTAGACAAGGTGTATCCATTACGATTGAAAAGGAAATCCCCATAGCAGCAGGACTCGCAGGAGGTAGTAGTGATGCAGCTGCAACATTAAAAGGGCTAAATGAACTGTGGGATTTAGGTTTATCAATAGATGAATTAGCGGAACTTGGTGCTAAAATTGGTTCGGATGTTTCGTTTTGTGTTTACGGAGGCACGGCACTCGCTACAGGACGAGGCGAAAAAATAAAGGAATTACCAGCTCCACCTAATTGTTGGGTTGTACTAGCTAAGCCTAAAATTGGTGTGTCGACAGCAGAAGTTTATGGGGGTCTTAAGGTTGAAGGACTGCAACACCCCAATACACAGCAGATGATACAAGCTATAGAGAAAAAAGATTATGAGCTATTATGTTCTTCATTAGGAAATGTTTTGGAAACTGTAACATTTAAGCTACACCCAGAAGTTGTGATGTTAAAGGAACAAATGAAGCGCTTTGGGGCAGATGCCACGTTAATGAGTGGAAGCGGTCCAACTGTATTTGGGCTAGTGGATAGTGAAGCTCGTGTAAGTCGCATTTATAACGGTTTACGTGGTTTTTGTGAGGAAGTTTATGCAGTACGAATTTTAGGTGAGCGAAATACGCTTGCTTAGAAACGCAAATTTGTGTTAATTTTACCTATAAATATTCGTGTTTAGGAGAGGGTCGCATGAAATGGAAGCGTAGTGAACGACTAGTTGATATGACGTACTACTTACTAGAACATCCACATCAGCTGATCCCGCTAACTTATTTTTCAGAACTATATCAATCTGCTAAGTCATCCATTAGTGAAGATTTAACGATTGTAAAAGAAACATTCGAAGAAAAAGGAATCGGGTTATTGATGACAGTGCCGGGTGCTGCAGGAGGAGTAAAATATATTCCGAAAATGTCCGAGGCTGAAGTACGTTTAGTGATTCAAGATTTAAAAGCAGAGCTAGAACATTCAGATCGATTGTTACCAGGTGGTTACCTATTTATGACAGACTTACTTGGAAACCCAGATTTAATTAATCGTGTAGGGAAGGTCTTTGCTTCTGCCTTTGCAGATCAACAAATCGATGTCATAATGACAGTAGCAACTAAAGGGATATCCATCGCCCATGCCATTGCAAGACATTTAAATGTACCAGTGGTTGTTGTGAGAAGAGATAGTAAAGTAACAGAAGGTTCTACAGTAAGCATTAACTACGTATCTGGTTCTTCCAGAAGAATTCAGACAATGGTATTATCAAAAAGAAGCATGAAGAGTGGACAACGTGTGTTAATTACGGACGACTTTATGAAGGTCGGCGGTACTATGAATGGCATGAAAAACCTCTTAGAGGAGTTTGACTGTCAGCTAGCAGGCATTGCAGTGCTTGTGGAGGCTGAGCACGCGGACGAAACATTAGTAGATGATTATTATTCGCTTGTAAAGCTTCATGAAGTTAATGAAAAAGATCGAACAATTGCATTAAGTGAGGGTAACTATTTTTCTAAAAGGGGACATGACAAATGAAAGTAGTAGCAACAACAAATGCACCAGCAGCAATCGGACCATATTCACAAGGTATTATTGTTAACGGTATGTTTTATAGCTCTGGTCAAATTCCATTAACAGCTACAGGTGATTTAGTGGAAGGCGATATAACTGTACAAACAAATCAAGTATTTGCTAATTTAAAAGCTGTTTTAGCGGAAGCTGGAACTTCTTTAGATAATGTTGTGAAAACAACGGTCTTTATGAAAGATATGAATGACTTTGTAGCGATGAATGAAGTTTATGCAAATCATTTCGGTGATCATAAACCAGCTCGTTCAGCTGTAGAGGTAGCCCGTCTTCCGAAAGATGTAAAAGTAGAAATCGAAGTAATTGCAATCGTAAAATAAATAAAACTTATTAAGCTCACTAAAGAGAAACTTTATTCTTTTTAGTGGGTTTTTTTACGCCGACAAACAATTGTCAAAAATTACGTATATAAGAAAAAATATTATTCTAATAAGTATTCAAATTTTTTAGAAAATTTGATAGACTATGAAAAGGAAAATATTCGGTAATTGAGAATATGATATTTTCATTTAGGCATCTAAGAAGAGAGGTGGTGAGAAAATGGAAGTTACTGATGTGAGGTTACGTCGGGTACAGACGGATGGTCGCATGCGTGCGATTGCTTCCATTACACTTGATAATGAGTTTGTTGTTCACGATATTCGTGTCATTGATGGAAATACTGGTTTATTTGTAGCTATGCCTAGTAAACGAACACCTGATGGGGAATTTAGAGATATTGCTCATCCAATTAATTCTGATACTCGAAATAAAATTCAGGAGATCATTTTAAACGAGTATCATAACTCTAGTGAAGTAGAGGAAGCTGGTAAAGAGGAAGAATTAGAGGGAATCGGTGTGTAATAAATAGTAAATAACTTACTTTTTAGGTATATGTTACAAACTGATGGTAAAAAAGATAGGAAGAACTCTTCTAGTTGGAAGGGTTCTTTTTATTTTGATAAAAAGATAATATGAGCAATTTCAGGATATACTTCATGACATTCGAGCATAAGGTGCATTGGATTTAGGAATTCATGTTTTTGTCAATTCTACATGCCTTGAAAATAGATGAATTTTGCTATATAGTCATAAGAGAAAATGAGCGTATTGGAGGACTTACAGATGAGCAATGTTTTTGCTGTCATTTTGGCTGCAGGTCAAGGTACACGTATGAAGTCCAAATTATATAAAGTGCTCCATCCAGTATGTGGGAAACCAATGGTACAACATGTGGTGGATCATATTCAAACGTTAGATGTGAATCGCATTGTAACGGTTGTCGGACATGGTGCTGAAAAAGTGCAACAACAGCTTGGTGATAAAAGTGAGTATGTGCTGCAGGCTGAACAACTAGGTACAGCGCACGCTGTGCAACAAGCAGAGGCCATTTTAGGTAATGAAGAAGGTACAACGTTAGTTGTATGTGGAGATACACCACTAATTCGTCCTGAAACGATGCAAGCGCTATTCGAACATCATCAAGCAACGAATGCTAAAGCAACTATTTTAACTGCAATTGCTGAAAATCCAACTGGCTATGGCCGTATATTACGTGGCAATAACGGACAGGTGGAGCAAATTGTTGAACAAAAAGATGCTTCAGCAGAGCAGCAATTAGTAAGAGAAATAAACACAGGCACATATTGCTTTGATAACAAATTATTATTTGAAACATTGAAGCTTGTGAAAAATGATAATGCTCAAGGTGAATATTATTTACCAGATGTCATTGAAATTTTACAAAAGCAAGGTGATATTGTTGAAGCATATGTCACTGATAATTTTGAAGAAACACTAGGTGTTAACGATCGCGTGGCTTTGTCACAAGCCGAGACATTAATGCGTACAAGAATCAACGAGAAGCATATGCGGAATGGTGTAACAATTATTCATCCTGAAACAACACATATTAGTGCAGATGCAGTTATTGGGCGTGATACAGTGATTCAACCTGGCTCAATGATTGAAGGTACTACTGTGATCGGTGAAGATTGTATTATCGGGCCAAACATTCAAATCATAGATAGCCGCGTTGGTGATCGTACAACTATACATTCTTCAGTTGTCCGTGAAAGCGCTATTGCAGAGGATACTGCTATTGGGCCATTTGCTCATATTCGACCACTTTCAGACATCGGTAGTCATGTGAAAATTGGTAACTTTGTAGAAGTGAAGAAAAGCAAGCTAGATCATGGCTCGAAAGTTTCACATTTAAGTTATATTGGCGATGCCGAGATCGGTAGTAACGTCAATATTGGTTGTGGTTCCATTACAGTAAACTATGATGGAAAAAACAAGTTCAAAACGATTATTGAAGATGATGTATTTGTAGGATGTAATACTAACTTAGTAGCGCCAGTGAAAGTTGGAAAAGGTTCATTTATTGCAGCAGGTTCTACAATTACAAAAGAAGTTCCTGAAGATGCACTTGCCATAGCTCGTGCAAGACAAGAAAACAAACCGAATTATGTAAGCAAATTAAATTCAAAATAATTATCAACTAAACAGGAGGCCATCATGCCGTATCATTATGCAAACTCACAATTAAAAATATTTTCACTTAATTCTAATAATCCATTAGCTCAAGAAATTGCGCAGGAAATGGGCGTAGAGTTAGGTAAATCTTCTGTTAAGCACTTCAGTGATGGAGAGATTCAAATTAGCATTGAAGAAAGTATTCGAGGTTGTGATGTGTTTATCGTGCAGTCTACTTCTGCACCTGTAAACGAACATTTAATGGAGCTTTTAATTATGGTAGATGCAGTTAAACGTGCATCTGCTCGTACAGTAAACGTTGTAATGCCTTATTATGGTTATGCACGCCAAGATCGTAAAGCAAAAGCGCGCGAGCCAATTACAGCTAAATTAGTGGCAAACCTACTTGAAACTGCTGGTGCAACACGTGTTATCGTATTAGATTTACACGCACCTCAAATCCAAGGTTTCTTCGATATCCTAATCGACCACTTAATGGCAGTACCATTACTATCTGATTACTTCAAATCTAAAGGTATTCCAGGCGATGAGATCGTTATTGTTTCACCAGATCATGGTGGGGTAACACGTGCTCGTAAAATGGCTGAACGATTAAAAGCACCGATTGCAATTATTGACAAACGTCGTCCGAAACCAAACGTTGCGGAAGTGATGAACATTGTTGGTAATGTTGATGGTAAAGTGGCAATCTTAATTGATGATATTATTGATACAGCAGGTACAATTACAATTGGGGCAGATGCGTTACGTGCTGCTGGTGCAAAAGAAGTTTACGCTTGCTGTTCACACCCTGTATTATCTGGTCCAGCAATTGAACGTATTGAAAACTCTGCTATTAAAGAATTAGTGGTGACAAATACAATTCAGCTTTCAGACGAGAAAAAATCTCCAAAAATTACAGAGCTTTCTGTAGCTAAATTAATGGCGGATGCTATTTCTCGCGTTTATGAAAATAAATCTGTAAGTACTTTATTTGATTAATAAATATCGTAAGTATAAGACCAATCTATTCTTTGAGTAGATTGGTCTTTTCTATATAAATTGGACACTGTTTCATCAAGACCAAGAAATAGATGAGTGTTTTATGTGTGAGCCTTCTCACAAAGGGGTATAATAAGAATGTGACTTAATAATATTTACTCTACCTTAAACAAATAGAGCTAAGTATTATCATAGCCTACAACGAATTATTGTTGAGGCGTAAATAATTTTCTTGGAAGGGGAATAAAGAAGTATGAGTACAGTATTAAGTGTTACAAAGCGCGAAACTGGGCATCGTTCAACATTAACCCAACTTAGAAAAGGGGGAGCCATTCCTGCAGTTATTTACGGCTACAAAGTAGATTCAACCCCAATTTCTATTGCTGCAAAAGATTTCAAAAAGTCCATTCAAAAAAATGGGCAAAATAGTGTATTTTCGCTAGAGTTAGAGGGGAAAAAGGTGAATGCTGTTGTGTCAGAGATTCAGCAATGTTCATTGAAAGATGAAGTAAATCATATTGACTTTTTAGCCATTAATATGGCGGAAGAGTTAGAAGCTGATGTCCCGATTAAATTACTTGGACAGTCAGTTGGTGTGAGTGAGGGCGGTATTCTAATGCAGCCTAACTTAGAATTAAAAGTAAAAGTAAAGCCAACTGAGTTACCCGAATCAATTGATGTGGACATTTCATCGTTGCAAATTGGGGAATCCCTAACAGTAGCAGATATTCGCGATGCTACATCTGTTGAAATTATTAGTGAAGATGATTATATGTTAGTAACCATTGTGGCGCCTGTTTCTGTAGAGGAAGAGACTACGGAAAGTGAAGAAGAGCAAGAGTCAGTATAATAGTAAATGACGTAAGGCTAATAAGAAGGCTATAGCTTTCTTGTTAGCCTTATTTTTTTATGCCTATTAACAATTGTACAAAATGCTTTCTAGGTGTGCTATATGGTAAAATAATGACTATTAGATTTGAAAGAAGAGAGGTACTTATGAAAATTATCGTTGGTTTAGGAAACCCAGGTAAACCTTATGAGCATACAAGACATAATATTGGCTTTGATGTTATTGATGCGTTAGCAGAAAAATGGGGAACACCTTTAACAAATTCAAAATTTAACGGGATGTACACGACTGTACATCGACCAGAGGGAAAGGTTCTACTTGTTAAACCATTAACATATATGAATTTATCAGGGGAATGTGTTGGTCCGCTGATGGATTATTTTGACATAGAGGTAGAAGATTTAATTGTCATTTATGATGACTTGGATTTAGAGACAGGTAAATTACGTCTACGACAAAAAGGGAGTGCAGGTGGACATAACGGCATTAAATCGTTAATTCAACATTTAGGTACTCAGGAATTTAATCGTATTCGAGTGGGCATTAATCGTCCACCAGCGGGCATGAAGGTAGCAGACTATGTGTTAGCTAAATTTTCGAAGGAAGACCAAGTTCTTATGCAAGACGCCATTGTAAATTCTGTAAACGCTGTTGAAGCATCTCTTTCAAAGCCGTTTCTTGATGTGATGAATCACTTTAACGCAAGCAAATAGATGGAAGTAATAAAATTTCTGTTAAAGTTTTTGGATAATTGGCATGGTGTAAGGTAAGTAATGAACTGCCTTACACTATTATTACAGCTAATATTTGTAGTGAATAGTTTTAGCTACAGGTAAAAATTAATTCTCTAATTTTCAAGTTATTGCAATGATGATGACAGTGAAAAGTGCATAATCCCTTTTATAAATGTCTATACTTTAAGTAGAAAGTTGCTTAAAGGAGGATGATTTGGAGATGTCAGTTCGCTATCGATGTCGGCATTGTGAAGTAGAAATAGGGACACTACCATTTGATGCAGATGATACAATTCGAAAGTTGCATATTTTCGAATTGGGAGAAGCGGATGATTATGTTGAGAAAGATCAACATGGTCAAACGACTGTGCACTGCATTTGTGAGCAATGTGAGGATTCGCTGAGACAATATCCAGATTATCACGCACTCAATAAATGGATTCAATAATTGGAAGGATGCTTTGACACACTTATGTGTGTTCAAGGCTTTTTCCATTTCATAAAACAGCCATTAATAGAGATATGTAAAAAAACACTAGAATAATAGAAATAAAAATATAGAATTTATGCTGAAAGGAGCTTTTGACTGTGGAGGTTTTACGACAGCTTGTGTCGCAAGATAAACATATTACATCATTTTTAAAGGAAATTCAGAGCGGTCAAACTGCATCACAGCTTATAACAGGTTTAACAGGAAGCGCACGCCCAGTAATGGTGGATGTGTTATTTGAATATGTAAAGAAACCAATCTACATTATCTCTCCTAATCTATTGCAGGCACAAAAAATGGTGGATGAGCTTGCTGGACTATTAGGCGAGGAACATGTTCACTATTACCCTGCGGATGAATTTATTGCAGCTGATCTTTCTGTGGCTTCACCAGAACTTCGTGCGGAGCGAATCGCGACGCTCGATTGCTTAGCTAGAGGTGAGAAAGCCGTATATGTAATACCTGTGGCTGGTCTACGTAAAATAATGCAACCAAAAGAACATTGGCTACATTATTTTTTACAAACCGCATTAGGCGAAGATGTTGAAATTGATAAATGGTTGCAAACATTAGTAGAGATGGGCTATGTACGGAATTCAATGGTGACATCACCTGGAGAGTTCGCATTACGTGGAGGAATTTTAGATATTTATCCACCCTATTTAGAATCACCAATTCGTATTGAATTATTTGATACTGAGGTTGATTCCATACGAACATTTTCAGCAGATGACCAACGTTCTATAGATAAATTACAAAAAATTCGTATTCTTCCTGCTTCAGAGGTCATTCTTACGAAATCAGAAAGGCAGGCATTAGCAAACCGTTTAGAAGAGGCATTAGCAGCCAGCCTAAAAAAGGTAAAAAAGCAGGAGACAAAGGAACTTCTGTATCAGCATATTCAATATGATATTGAGTTGCTACAGCAAGGGGATTTACCTGATTTTGTAAACAAATATGGTTCGTTATTATACGATAAAACAGCCTTTTTGGGAGATTATTTTGAACATGATGGTATCGTACTTTTTGACGAGCTTGGTCGTATTCAAGAGGTAATGGATGCATGGGAACGTGAAGAGGATGAATGGTTTTTATCTTTAATCGAAGAGGGGAAAATGGTTCATGATGTCAAACCTGCCTTCTCATTAAAAGAAATATTGGCGATGTTGTCACAACAAAAGCTTTCATTTTCATTATTTTCGCGAACATTTGCAGGGATTACGTTTACTAAAACAACCAACTTTTCTTGCAAGCCAATGCAGCAATTTCATGGACAAATGTCCTTGCTTCAAAGTGAGGTTGAACGCTGGTTACTTGGCAAATTTACAGTTCTCATCATAGCAAGGGATAAAGAACGAGTGAAAAGAGTTCAGCAAATGCTTGAAGAATACGATATTCATACAGCGATAGGTGAGCCAACAGAACCTGGTATTTATATTGTAGATGGTGGCTTGTCGAGTGGCTTTGAATTGCCCCTACAGCGTTTAGCAATTGTAACAGAAGACGAGCTCTTTAAACAGCAGGCAAAGAAAAAAGCACGCACACAAAAAATGACCAATGCTGAACGTATTAAAAGTTATACGGAAATTAAGCCAGGTGATTATGTTGTACATGTTCATCATGGGATTGGTAAATATATTGGTGTAGAGACATTAGAGGTTAATGGTACACATAAGGATTACCTGCATATTCGATATCGTGCAGACGATAAATTATATGTACCTGTAGAGCAAATAGACTTAATTCAAAAATATGTGGCGTCAGAGGATCGAGAACCAAAGCTACATAAATTAGGTGGCGCAGAGTGGAAAAAGGCGAAAGCAAAGGTATCCTCTGCTGTACAGGATATTGCGGATGATTTAATAAAGTTGTATGCAAAGCGTGAAGCAGAGAAAGGGCATGCTTTTACACCTGATAACGATGACCAGCGTAATTTTGAAGCGATGTTCCCTTATGAAGAAACAGAAGATCAACTACGTTCAATTGTTGAAGTTAAACGAGATATGGAACGTGAACGTCCTATGGACCGTTTAGTCTGTGGTGATGTAGGCTATGGTAAAACAGAGGTAGCCATTCGTGCCGCATTTAAGGCTATTCAAGATGGAAAGCAAGTGGCATTTCTTGTCCCTACAACCATTCTAGCCCAGCAACATTATGAGACTATTCGTGAGCGCTTTCAGGACTTTGCCATTAATGTTGGATTGTTATCTCGCTTCCGGACAAAAAAGGAGCAAACAGCTACTTTAAAGGGCTTAAAAGAGGGCCGAGTCGATATAGTTATTGGAACACACCGTATTTTATCTAAAGATTTAATTTTCCAAGACCTTGGTCTGCTAATTGTGGATGAAGAGCAACGTTTTGGTGTGACGCATAAGGAAAAAATTAAGCAGTTAAAGACAAATGTCGATGTCTTGACTTTAACAGCTACACCTATCCCAAGGACACTTCATATGTCCATGGTAGGGGTCCGGGATTTATCAGTTATTGAGACGCCTCCTGCTAATCGTTTCCCAGTTCAAACATATGTGATGGAGCACAGCGGTGCATTAGTACGAGAAGCTATTGAGAGGGAAATGGCACGTGGCGGACAAGTATTTTATTTATATAATCGGGTAGAGGATATGGCTCGAAGGGTTGAGGAGATTCAAGTGCTAGTCCCTGAAGCACGGATAGGCTTTGCTCATGGAAAAATGACTGAGTCAGAGCTAGAATCCGTAATTTTAGCCTTTTTAGAGGGCGACTATGATGTGCTTGTTACGACAACGATTATCGAGACAGGTGTGGATATACCGAATGTAAATACATTAATAGTCCATGATGCTGATCGCATGGGCCTAGCCCAGCTTTACCAATTGCGCGGGCGCGTTGGACGTTCTAACAGAGTAGCCTATGCATATTTTATGTACCAACGCGACAAAGTTCTGACAGATGTAGCGGAGCAACGTTTACAAGCAATTAAAGAATTTACAGAGCTTGGCTCAGGCTTTAAAATTGCGATGCGAGATTTATCTATTCGGGGCGCAGGAAACTTACTTGGAGCGCAGCAACATGGCTTTATTGATTCAGTTGGCTTTGATTTATATTCACAAATGCTTCAGGATGCCATCGCGGAACGTCAAACAGGCGTGAAAAAAGAAGAAAAGCCAGATATTGAAATTTTGCTGAGTATTGATGCGTATATTCCAGACGCTTACATTCCAGATGGTTATCAAAAGATCCAAATGTATAAACGAATTAAAGCCATGGATCAGGTGGAGGAGTATGACGAAATCATGGAGGAATTAGAGGATCGATTTGGCGATCTTCCAATTGAAACAGAGCGTTTACTTCGAATAGCACGAATGAAAGTTTGGGGTTTAGGTGCGGGAGTAGTATCCGTAAAGGAGAAGCAAAAGCTTATTACAATACTATTGTCAGAACAAGGGACGGCAAGTGTCGATGGCAGTAAGATTATTGAAGAATCGATGAAATTCGAGCGTGCTGTTGGTTTTGGTATGGATGGTATGCAGTTAAAATTAACAATAGATGAACGCAAGAGTGGGAAATATCAACCCTTTGATATGTTGGAAGAACTAATGCAAATGATTGATAAAGCAAAAAAGCAGCAATAGTAGTTAAAAGGCTATTCTTATCTTTTCCTGTAAAAGATAAGAATAGCCTTTTTGATGTTGCTTCAGTAATTACCGTCTCTTACGTATTTGCTCACAGGAATAATTGATTTTTTCCAATATTTTTTATGAATTAATTATAGAAATTTATTCCTTGGGTAATCTAATAAGGAGTTGATTGATGTAATACCGTTTTTGAAAAAAATTAATGGTTGTGAAATCCTTTTTCTTCAGTTTTTGCATAGATTGCTCAAATAAAAACCATACTATCATTGAATAAAAATTTCATTGTAGCGAAAGCGAGGCATTAGAATGAAGGCAACAGGAATTGTTCGTCGTATTGATGATTTAGGGCGTGTAGTTATTCCAAAAGAAATTCGTAGGACGCTACGTATTCGTGAAGGCGACCCGCTAGAAATTTATACGGACCGTGAAGGCGAAGTCATTTTAAAGAAATATTCTCCCATTAATGATTTGGGCGAATTTGCAAGAGAATATGTTGAAACACTTTATGAAACGATGGGCACACCAGCATTTGTCACTGACCGTGATGAAGTAATCGCTGTTGCAGGGATCGGGAAAAAGGAATATATAAATCGTCGCATTACGTCCTTTGCGGAAAGCTTTATGGACGAGCGCTCCACAAAAATAGAAAAAATGGAGACAACGATTGAAATTGTCCCTGGACAATATGAGCAAGTAAAATCCTATTGTGCGACACCTATTATGGTGAACGGTGACCCAATAGGCTGTATTATCGTCTTGTCTAAAGTACACTTTGTTGGTGAGGTAGAAGTCAAGGTAGTGGAAACAGCTGCAAACTTCTTAGCAAAACAAATGAATAGTTAATGCATGGAAAAGTTATTGCGATGACCTATAAGGCTGAACAATAACTTTTTTGCGTACATAAGGATGAATCATTATAGGAACTGTAGTGCCACCTTGCACGTCAAACTTTTAAGATATGCTATACTATTGGCATTGTTAAGAAGGAAAGAGGGCAATTTATGTCGCAACGTTTTGGTATGAAAAGCTACATGAAAGGTGCCGCCTTATTGACGATAGCAGCCCTTATTGTAAAAGTTCTTAGTGCCATTTACCGTGTGCCTTTTCAAAATCTAGTAGGTGATGAAGGCTTTTATATCTATCAACAGATATATCCAGTTATTTCAATCTTCGTTGTTTGGACATCTAGTGGCTTTGCTATAGCCATTTCTAAAATGCTTGCAGACAATGATTGTATTGTTGATACAATAGAACGTGATGAAAGACGTCGCACTATAACACAGGTAGTTTTCAGGTATTTAACGGTATTATCACTACTGTTTTTTGCCATTTTATTTGGAGGTGCTGAAAAGATTGCCCATTTAATGGGAGATATTCAATTAGCACCACTTATTCGTACAGGCTCCTTAGTAGTATTGGTTATGCCGGCGCTGGCTATTTTAAAAGGTAGCTTTCAATCTAGAGCAATTATGGAGCCTATTGCTTATGCCCAAGTACTTGAACAAGCAGTGAGAGTAACTGTCATATTAGCAGGTACCTTTCTTATTATGACAACGACTAAATCTCTTTATGGTGCAGGAAGAATGGCTGTTATCGGTACAGTAATTGGAGAAATTACAGCCTTGCTATTACTTGCTTATATCTCATATAAACGATTTGGTCTACAGCAAGTTAAACAGCATCTACATCGTAATCCAAGTTTACCTATCATTAAAGAGGTCACTTGGCTCAGCTTGAGTGTCAGTATGAGTGGTCTACTACTACTTGGCTATCAATTGGTCGATTCATTTACAATCTATTCTTCATTAATTGATAATGGCATGACTCCTACAATTGCAAAGGAAACGAAGGGTATTTATGATCGAGGACAACCGTTAGTTCAACTAGGTGTTGTCATTGCATCCTCATTGTCGTTGGCCATTGTGCCACTTGTCGCCCATTTGTCGAAAAAACAGGCGGGACGTAGTGCAGTGCCATTCATACAATTAACATACAAAGCATCCGTCCTGTTCGGCTGGTCTGCAGCACTAGGCTTAATGCTAGTTATGCCTTATTTAAATGAAATGCTTTTTAAAACCAATTCCTTATCGGAGGTATTGATTGTCTATGTATTTCAAATTGTCCCTTTGTCGATTATCCTTACATTTACAGCGATCTTACAAGGCTATGGAAAATTAAAAAAACCAGCTTTATTTCTCATAATCGGTTTTCTAGTAAAAATTATATTAAATGTACGTTTAATTGGTGGATTAGGTGTACTAGGAGCTGCCATCGCAAATGATATAGGATTATTATTAACAGCAGCCTTGCTAATTATTTATTTAAAAACATTGACTGGCATTCAATTAGCTTCAGGCGCATTTTATAAAAAAGTAGGTATAGCCTCCTTCAGTATGACAATCGTCGTTCTTATATGGTTACAGCTAGTATCGTCCTTGCTAAACCATTTGATGTCTTCACGTATGATAGCCATGGTGGCGGGTTTGACAGCAGTATCTATTGGGGCGTTTGTTATGCTAACAATTATTGCAAAGAAAAGAGTACTAATAGAAAAAGAATGGTATTTACTGCCGTTTGGACGTAGAATGGCTGTTTACCAACTTTGGCTAAATTCAAGGAAGTAGGTGTAATATTGAATACATTAACAATTATTGGTTTAGGTGCAGGTGACTTTAATCAGCTGCAAATGGGTGTTTATAAAAAATTAAAGGCTGCTAAAAAATTATATGTACGAACAGTGGATCATCCGGTTTTAGAGGAATTAGCAGCAGAGGGTGTGGGATTTGAAAGTTTTGACGACGTTTATGAAAAACACGATACATTTCAACCTGTGTATGCAGAAATAGCTGATTCTCTTATAGAAGCTACCGCTGTTGAGGATGTTATGTATGCTGTGCCAGGGCATCCACTAGTTGCAGAGCAAACAGTGCAATTACTTATTGCAGCAGCAAATGAAGGGAAAATTGAGTTAGTCATTGAGGGTGGTCAGAGTTTCTTAGATCCCATTTTTGGCGCATTAAAAATAGATCCAATTGAAGGCTTTCAATTACTTGATGGTACTAGCTTTTCAATGCATGACATTAACATGCGTCAGCATATCTTGATTGCTCAAGTATACGATACATTCAGTGCATCAGAAGTGAAGCTAACGTTGATGGAGAAATATGATGATGAGTATCCTGTGACAGTTGTGACCGCGGCTGGATCTTCACAGGAACAGATTGTCACAGTGCCACTCTATGAACTCGATCAAAGTGTAGAAGTAAATAATTTAACAACAGTCTATGTACCGCCTGTAAAAACACAGGAGGAGTCATTAAGAGATTGGACAACATTCCGTCAAATCATTGCAACGCTGAGAGGCCCAAATGGCTGTCCTTGGGATCAAAAGCAAACACACGAGTCATTGAAAAAATATTTACTTGAGGAAGCACATGAATACTTGGCTGCGGTTGATGCTGAGGATGATTTTGCTATGATTGAGGAACTTGGTGATGTGTTGTTACAAGTATTTTTGCATGCACAAATTGGAGAAGATCAAGGTTATTTTACACTTGAAGATGTGTTAGCTTCGATTAGTAAAAAAATGATTCGCCGCCATCCGCACGTTTTTGGGGATGTAGCGGTAGAAGACGCAGCTGGTGTTGTGGCTAATTGGGAGGCTATTAAAGCTGAGGAAAAAGGAACGAGCGATAAACCTTTACTAGACGAAGAATATAGAGCATCTTCGGCATTACAGACAGCCTACAATTATCAAAAAAGAGCTGCAAAAGTGGGCTTTGATTGGCCTGATGTGGAGGGAGCATGGGATAAATTTACCGAGGAATGGCAGGAATTTCGCCATGAGGTGACGAAAGGCTCTAATGCGTCCCGTCTTGATGAATTTGGCGATGTATTGTTCACATTAGTAAACTTAGCACGTTTCTATAAATTATCACCAGAAGAAGCCATGCTACATGCAAATGAGAAATTTGCAAAACGTTTTGGCTATGTTGAGCAACAGGTAAAGGCAAGTGGAAAACCATTTTCCGATTTTACTTTAGAACAATTAGATGCATTTTGGAATGAAGCAAAGCAACTAGAAAAGGAGTAAGATTATGAGATTAGATAAGTTTTTAAAAGTATCCCGTTTAATAAAACGTCGTACTTTAGCCAAAGAGGTGGCCGATCAAGGACGTATTACAATCAATGCAAAGATTGCAAAAGCAAGTAGTACAGTGAAAGCTGGTGATGAGCTTGCTATCCGATTTGGTCAAAAAATAGTAACAGCACGTGTAGAAGAAATACGTGAGACTGTGAAAAAAGAAGATGCAGCAAAAATGTTTACCATTTTGAAAGAAGAACGACTTGAAAAGATTGAGCCTGAATTTATTGACGATGAGGAATAAAAGCTAAATTTATTTTCTAGCCCTCCTAATGTTGTCCCGCCTTTCTTTTTGTAGGTGAAAGTATGACACAACTTAAATAAAGTTGTCATGCTTTGAAGGTTGTCCGCATAAAGTGAACAGAAGCTAGGACGACTAAAGGAGGAAAAAAATGACGCTACATCAAGAAAGTAATCGTTACACAATTCCATCTGGAGAGCATATTTTAACGATTCGTAATCGTAAAAGAATGGACATGACTTCTGTAAAATCAATTGAACGCTTTGATCAGGAAGAGTTTTTCATTAAGACGTCCCAAGGGCATTTGTTAATCCGTGGAGAGGAACTGCATATCGTTCATTTAGATGTTGACAAAGGATTATTGACACTTGAAGGAACTGTAAAAACCTTACAGTACGACGAGGAGGAAAGTGGCTTCTCGAAAGGTTTCCTTCATAAGTTATTTGGATGATTGTCAGTGAACAATTTTATCAATTAATTGTCATGGTTTTGAGCGGTATAGCAGTTGGTTTCATAATTGATAGTATAAGGCTCATTGTTTTTTCAACTCCAAAAAGGTCAAGCCTTCGAAAGTGGATGATGGTTGTTGAGTTAATAACTTGGATTCTACTTGGAGGGTTGACATACTATTTATTATTTTGGCTAAAAGATGGCGCTTGGCGGGCTTACGACCCGCTAGCGCAAATAGCCGGAATTTTTTTGTATCAATCATTTTTTCAAACCTTTTTACGTTTCGTTGCTAGAATTTTGGTGAATATAACATGGAGACCTTTTTGGTTCATTGTACGTTTCATAATTACGATTATTCGACAAATTTTGCAATTATTAATAAATATTGTTATGTTTGTTATAAGACCTTTTGTCAAAATTTATTCGTATTTGTCCTACACTTTTTTTAAAAAATTACGATATTTGAAGTATAATAAAAAGCAACAATAATTATCGGAGGTGCGGACATGACTAGACGTCATTCATCAAATGATGAATCCCAAAACTTCACTAAGCTTGATAATGACTATGTCCGTAACACGGATAGAGCTATAAATCGCAAACAACAGGCTCGAAAGCGTAAGATGCGTCGTATTGTCTTTTTTGCGATTGTACCAGTCATTATTATTGCTCTTCTCTTAAATGTGCTGTCACATCAGAATGAAACATTAGCAGCAAAAGAGAAATCCAAGGAAGAAGCGAATCAGCATCTCACTGAATTGAAAGAAGAACAAGATACATTAAATCTTAAAATCAAACAATTGCAGGATGATGAATATATCGCGAAGCTATTAAGAAAAGAGTACTATTTATCGGAAAAAGGTGAGATTATTTTCATCATTCCAGATAAGGAAGATAAAAAAGACGACTGAAAAGCTATGTATTGTTGACACTCTTTTATTGTTATATATAATGAAAAGAGAAGCTTATTGCAGTAAAAAGTTTGATTAAATTGATTACATGGCTCAAAAGAGTCGCTTAATTTTTAAGGAGGAGCATTTTTTTTATGTCAATTGAAGTAGGCAGCAAGGTACAAGGTAAAGTAACAGGAATCACAAATTTTGGAGCATTCGTTGAGCTGCCAGATGGCAAAACAGGCTTAGTTCACATTAGTGAAGTTGCTGACAATTATGTAAAAGATATCAATGAGCATCTAAAAGTTGGAGATGAAGTTGAAGTAAAAGTGATGAATGTTGAAGCGGACGGAAAGATTGGTCTTTCAATCCGTAAAGCAAAGCCTCAAGCTGAAAGACCAGAGCGACCAGAGCGTCCAGCACGTCCACGTCGTGATAATCGTTCCAATGATCGCAACGAACGCCACCAGCCAAAAGAAAATTTTGAGCAAAAAATGGCACGCTTCTTAAAAGATAGTGATGAACGTCTAGCAACACTTAAACGTGCTACAGAATCAAAACGCGGAGGTCGCGGAGCTAGAAGAGGGTAGTTTGCTGACTGTTTTAATCGTAGAAAAAGTGTATGAAATAGAGTTGGGAGTGGCTTTTTAAAAAGCTACTCCCTTTTTTAATATACCTATAAAGTAGAAGAAGGTCTCTTTTTCTTTTTTGTGGGTGTTATCGTTTTTTCATCGGTAGAACCAATGGATTCTTTCTTCACAGGATGGATAACCATTTTGACAAGTAAAGCAACACCATATACACTCACAGCTAGTCCACCAAGCAATAAGATTATTTGAACAAAAAACGGTAAGTTTATTAGAATTGAAATAAGAATAATCATTGAGCCACTTCCACAAATTAAAGCAGCTTTTGTTAATGCACTCAAGGGAATTAAACCTCCTAAAAACGTTATTTTTACTAGTATGCCATACTTTTATATTCTGTCACATAGCTTTACTTGAGCGGACGGATAGAATTTGCAAAGAAATAGATAGATGGTATAAATAGATGGATAAATTAAAAATAGGTATCTCAGAATCTAGTTCTGAGATACCTATTTGAGATGACCCCTACGGGATTCGAACCCGTGTTACCGCCGTGAAAGGGCGGTGTCTTAACCACTTGACCAAGGGGCCTACTATGGTGGCGGCCGAGGGGATCGAACCCCCGACCTTACGGGTATGAACCGTACGCTCTAGCCAGCTGAGCTAGGCCGCCAAATTTAGAAATGGAGCGGAAGACGAGGTTCGAACTCGCGACCCCCACCTTGGCAAGGTGGTGTTCTACCACTGAACTACTTCCGCATGTCGTTTAAGCAACAAGTTAAATAATACAAGCCAATCGTGCGTGTGTCAAGTAGGTTTATAAAAAATATTTAAAGATATTTCAGGTGTTTAACTAGAGAAGAATATTTTAGCGGATTTTTTGTTCTTACGTAGAAATATATCCTAGAGAAGAGTTGAATCAAACCATTAATAGTACGTGAAATCCCTTCAAACTAGGCTTTAAGATGAATAGTAAATGACTATTTTACGAATTAAATAATTGAATTTTCCGATATTAATATTAACTAAACGCCCTTTACTGTAAAAATTGTTGCCAATTCTCGTATTTATGAATAGCTATTAGTCGAAATATTTATATTTTTTTCTGTCAACGTCAGACAATCTTTCCACACATAATTTTTTATAATAACCAAAAGTGCGGAAAGGGGATAGTTAAATGACAAGTATTGAATGGTATAATACAACGAATGTAGATGACCAAAAAATAGGTTTGAAAAAGAAGCAGATCCTAATAGGCTCTCTCTTTTTTTTAACCGCCTTTTTCTTGGCTCAATCTGTTGTATTTGAAGCGGCTGTACCGTTCTCAGTTCCTTTTTGGGCCATTATTCGAACGAAATATAGGGAGTATGCCAAATTCGTATTATTTGGGAGTTTAGCGGGTTGCTTTTTCCTAGGCTTTGGACAAGTCCTAATTCTCGCTTTACAAATTATCCTGTATGAATGTATTATGCGTTTTCGTTACTGGCAACTGCCCCAAAGTATTGCGGTGTCTTTAGCTGTATTACTGGTACAAATAATGTGGCAAGGGGTGATGTATCAAGGCTTACCACCAGTGCTTGTACAATTTTATGTGGGCTGTGAAGCAGCTTTAGCTCTTATTATGACATTGTTTATGCAAGTATTATTTGTTAATTCGTATGAATGGTTTACGACGCATTGGACATATGAAAAGCTAGGTTCAGGATTAGTCGTCTTTGCAGCCATGCTTACTGGAATGCAAACGGTTGTAATAAGCTATTTTTCACTCCCTATTTTTTTACTGCAGCTCTTTATTTGTTTTGGCGCATTGGTTGGAAGTGTGCCCTTAGCAACTGTCATTGGAGCAGTGCTAGGAACGCTTATTGGTGTGGCCAAGCTTTCGTTTACCGGTATGCTTTCGGTGGCTACCTTAACTGGATTATGTGCGGGTATGGGAGCGAAAGGCGGTAGATTTGGCGTTGCTATTGGTAGTATTTTACCTAGTGTATTTTTTTTATTTTATGACGCCACATTGCCCTTGGATAGTGTTTATTTCACCTCAATTGCCATGGGTAGTATTTTATTTCTAACCATTCCAAAGAAATATTCAGATAAGGTAAGGGACAAGCTCTTTCCACAACGAGAGGAGGTTTTACTAGCTCGACAGAATTGGTTAACAGAACATGTAACATATAAATTAGAGCACTTTCAGCATTTTGTGCAATTCATGAAGGAACTTGTGTTTGATCGCTTTATGACAGCACCAGTTGAAGCTGCGAAGGAAGTAGCACCAATGAATACTTGTTTAAGTTGTTTCCGTTATGATCATTGTTGGGGTGCGCAAAATAATGGTATGGACAAACTGATGACAGATTGGTTTCATATGAAAGGCGTAGGCAAGGAATCAGCTATTCATCGTGTTGAAGAACAAATCCGCTATAAATGTGTGAAGTCCACGAAAATCTTTGAGGAATTGGATACAGAACTTTATAGAGAACGAATCAACGGGCAATATTTCCATGGTAAAAAAATGATTGCCCTACAACTGCGTGATATGAGCAATCATTTAAATCAATTAATTGCTGAGATGAAGGAAGATACAATTTCTTTTGTAAGTGTTGAGAAGGACATTGTTGAACGCTTAAAGGAAGCCAATATTGAGTGCTTTCAACTTGATGTCCTAAGCAATAAGCCTGGGGCGAGAAAGATTGTTTGTGCATTAGCACCAGCGCGTGTCAACTGGGAGAAGGATACAACATTAGCTGAACGTATGATTTTGCCGATTCTTTATGAAATTTTTGATGAACCTTTTGAAATTGAAAAAGTAGTAGCCTGTGAAATACCATTTCGTCATGTTCAAATTTGCTTTAGATCAGCTATTAGCTTTGAAGTAGAGTATGATATATATAGCATGTCTAAAGATGCAACACTATATTCCGGTGATTCTCATGCTCTTTTCCAATTGCATCCAGGGTTATTTGCGATATTGCTGTCTGATGGTATGGGGCAAAGTAAAGAAGCACAACATGAAAGTAGAAAATTGATCCATTTAATGCGAGAGTGTCTAAATTACAATATGAATCCCGAAACTGCGATGCATACGCTCCATTATGTCATGGCATTAAAGCAGCAAGATGATATGTATGCAACCCTTGATTTTGCACTTGTCGATTTACAGCACGGAGATTTGTGGTCGTGGAAGGCTGGTGGAATGTCAACCTACATTTTACGTGGTAAAGAGGTACTGAAGGTTGAAAGTAATGCAGCACCTGTAGGATTCTTATCTATTTCAGCAGTCGAAGCTGAAAAAAGAAAACTGAAGGCAGGTGATGTTATTTTAATGCATTCAGATGGACTGTTCTCAAGTGTAGCTGATTGGGATGAACAAGAGGAAACATTTTTAGCTTTCGCACAGCAGGTAGCAAGTACAAATAAAACGATTCAGGAAAAGCTAACAATCATTATGCAATCATTCCAAGGTTATTTTGAAATAGAAGATGATTGTACAGTATTAATGCTAGAGGTGACACATGTTGTACCGACATGGGCTGTCTTTAGACCAGCTCAGTATTCAATGAGTAAATCATCTTAAACAAACAACGAAAAGGGGAGGAGAAGCGTTTGTCATTTGAATTAAAGGTCAAAACATTTATAGAAGAAGAGCAATTATTACAGCAAGGCGACCATCTTCTCATCGCCGTTTCGGGTGGGGTAGACTCTATGGCTTTACTTCATTACTTTATGCAAACACAGGAGCAGTGGAACATTCAGGTGGAAGCGGTACATGTTGATCATATGTTGAGAGGAGAAGCCTCTGCTGAGGATAGGGCTTTTGTTCAAAAATATTGTGATGCTAATGGTATTTACTTACATGCCAAGGAAATTCCAATACCTACAATATTGGCACAGGAAAATGGTAATACACAGTTAATTTGTCGTAGGGAAAGGTATCAATTTTTCAAAGAAGTGCTGCAAAAAACAAATGCTAATAAGCTTGTAACTGCACATCATGCGGATGACCAACTGGAGTCAGTATTAATGGCCCTTACAAAAAATGCAACAATGAATAGCATGCAGGGCATACGTCCACAAAGAAATTTTGGAGGAAAATCATTAATTCGTCCGTTTTTAACGGTTACAAAGTCTGAAATAGGGGAATATTTACTTAGAAAAGGTTTAGATTATCGAGAAGATGCTAGCAATTCTAAAGATACCTATGTACGTAATCGTTTTAGACATCATGTGGTGCCTTTACTAGAGGCAGAGAATCCGCGAGTGACTGAACAGGTGACCCATTTCACAAAGCAATTGCAAGAAGACGATACCTTTTTAATGACATTGGCCCAAGATGTATTTTCCAAAATCATCATAAGAAATAATGAAAATACATATTGCATGGAAATTGAAGCATTTCAATTGATACCACTTGCTTTACAAAGGAGGCTCATTTTAATACTATTAAACTATCTTTACAAAGATTCAAATACGATACAAAGTTATGCCTTATTGACTTCAATTTTAAAGCTTTGTGATACAACAGCAGGGTATGCTGAAATTCACTTACCTGAAGATTTTCTAGCAGTTCGCCGTTATGGAAATTTAACGATTCAGAAAAAGGAGCCGTTAGAAGGCCTAGCTTCTCCTGAGAAACAGGTTATTACGACTGCTAATGGCTGGACAACACTGACAAATGGTGAGCGCTTACGCGTAGTCAATTTGCATGATTTATCGTCTGAATTGCTGACGGATACTGCACAACTTTTTTATTTTAACGCTAGCAAACTCCACCTACCGCTCTATGTTCGGGCACGCAGGGATGGAGATAGAATGCTGTTAAAAGGAATGGATCAGCCAAAACGCTTATCTCGCCTTTTTATAGATGAAAAGATTCCTTTAAATGAGCGAAATAGCTGGCCGTTACTGATTTCTCAATCTGATGAGGTGGTAGCGGTAATTGGTGTGCGTATGGGAATATTTTTTTCAACCACTCCGCAACCAAACGATGATACAGTGCTCATCGTAGACTAAGGTCTTTGTAAAATATTTCACCGAAATAGGGTGAAGATTTTTTGATACATCACGAGGAGGAATCGATATGTTACAAAACGACATCGAAAAAATTATGATTACAGAAGAACAATTGCAAGAAAGAATTGCAGACTTAGGCGCGCAACTAACAGAGGAGTACAAAGATGCATTTCCATTAGCTGTTGGCGTACTTAAAGGGGCAATGCCATTTATGACAGACCTAATGAAACGTTTCGATTCTTTCATCGAACTCGATTTTATGGATGTGTCTAGCTATGGTAATGCTACCGTGTCATCTGGTGAAGTGAAGATTTTAAAGGATTTGAATACAAGCGTTGAGGGACGTGACGTATTAATTATCGAGGACATTATTGATAGTGGTTTAACTTTAAGCTATCTAGTAGATTTATTTAAATATCGCAAAGCAAAGTCCATTAAAATTGTTACATTACTTGATAAACCATCAGGTCGAAAAGTGAATTTGTCTGCTGACTATGTTGGTTTCGAAGTACCAGATGGCTTTGTTGTAGGATATGGCCTAGATTACGCTGAAAAATATCGTAACTTACCTTATATTGGTATTTTGAAGCCTGAGGTATATTCTTTCTAAGATAGAAAAGACCAGCTATGAAAAGTAAAGGTCTCCAGCGCAAGTCACGTATTTTAGTTATGTTTAACATAATTCAAAATCTTGACACAATGTTTAGCTATATCGAGCCCGAGGAACAGGTACAATTACGCTGGGACATATAAAGATGGCCTAAAAACTGTTGTGATAACGGCAATAAGTGAACGAAACATTTTTTAAGTAGGGCTTTTCGTTGTATGATGAAATCATGATATGTTAAGATTTTACTTATAATTTTTCTGTTTGTAATGAGGAGGCTGGAGATGAATCGAATATTTCGATATACCATATTCTATTTACTGATTTTCCTAGTGATTATCGGTATTTTTGGTACTTTCAATGGTGGAAACTCACCAACGAAAGAATTAACTTATCATGAGTTTCAAGAAGCTCTAGATAAGAAAGAAATAACAAGTGCTACAATTCAACCTGATAAATCAGTTTACGTCGTTGAAGGAACATTGAAGGGGTATGAAAAAGGGGAAAGTTTTACTACAAACATCCCTCGTGAAAACCAATCTTTAATGGACCGCATCGATGAAGCTGCTAAGGATAAAAATAGTAATATTAGTTTTTTAGCAGCACCAGAAACAAGTGGATGGATTCAATTCTTTACAGGAATTATTCCTTTCATTATCATCATTTTCTTATTCTTCTTCCTAATGAGTCAATCTCAGGGTGGCGGTAATAAAGTGATGAGCTTTGGTAAAAGTAAAGCTAAACTGTATGATGATCAAAAGAAAAAAGTACGTTTTACAGATGTAGCAGGTGCTGATGAAGAAAAAGCGGAACTTGTTGAAGTGGTAGAATTCTTAAAAGACCACCGCAAATTCACTGAAATTGGTGCCCGTATTCCAAAGGGTATCTTACTTGTAGGTCCTCCAGGTACAGGTAAAACATTACTTGCACGAGCAGTAGCAGGTGAAGCAGGTGTTCCATTCTTCTCTATCTCAGGTTCTGACTTCGTAGAAATGTTTGTCGGTGTTGGTGCTTCTCGTGTCCGGGATCTATTTGAAAATGCTAAGAAAAATGCTCCATGTATCATCTTTATCGATGAGATTGATGCAGTAGGTCGTCAACGTGGTGCTGGTCTCGGTGGAGGCCATGATGAGCGTGAGCAAACATTAAACCAGTTATTAGTTGAAATGGATGGTTTCGGTGCCAATGAAGGAATTATTATCATTGCTGCTACAAACCGCCCGGATATTTTAGATAAAGCATTATTACGTCCAGGTCGTTTTGACCGCCAAATTACAGTAGGGCATCCTGATGTAAAAGGACGTGAGGCAATTCTTAAAGTACATGCACGTAATAAGCCTTTAGCAGATACAGTTGATTTAGCGGCTGTTGCTCAACGTACGCCAGGTTTCTCAGGTGCGGATTTAGAAAATCTACTCAATGAAGCGGCGCTTGTAGCGGCTCGAAAAAGTAAGCGCACTATAAATATGGCAGATATTGATGAAGCATCAGACCGAGTAATCGCTGGTCCTGCAAAAGCAAGTCGCGTATATTCTGCTAAAGAGAAGAAACTGGTATCCTTCCATGAAGCTGGCCACGTAGTCGTTGGTCTTGAGCTAGATGAGGCTGATACAGTACACAAAGTAACAATTGTTCCTCGTGGGCAAGCGGGTGGATATGCGATTATGTTACCGAAGGAAGAGCGCTTCTTTACGACAAAGCAAGAGCTTTTAGATCGTATTGCAGGTCTTCTAGGTGGCCGTGTAGCTGAAGAAATTGTTCTTGGTGAAGTTTCTACTGGAGCACATAACGATTTCCAAAAGGTTACAAGCATTGCCCGTGCTATGGTTACTGAATACGGAATGAGTGAGAATCTTGGAGCTATGCAATTTGGCTCAAGTCAAGGTGGTAATGTATTCCTTGGCCGCGACTTTAATTCTGACCAGAACTATTCTGATTCAATAGCCTATGAAATTGATAAAGAAATGCAAAAAATTATTGATACACAATATGAGCGTACTAAGCGTATCCTTACGGAAAATCGTCACCTGCTTGATTTAATTGCCAATACACTAATGGAAAAAGAAACATTAAATGCACAGGAAATTGAGCATTTACGTGACCATGGTGTGTTACCAGAACCAGAGGCTGCAGAAAAAATTGAGGAGAACACTCCAAAGATTGAAGCAAAGCCTACATTAGATACTATTGGCGAACCAGTTGTTGAAAAAGAACTACTAAGTAAAGAGTCAAATCCAACAACTTTGGATTTAGCAAAAGAACGTAAAGAACCGAATGATGCACCTAAGGGTATCGATGAAAAACGTGATTAAAAATAGGGAAGACTGTTTACTAGTACAGTAAGCAGTCTTTTTCTTTGCCTTTTCTTACTAATAAGCATTAGGATAGAGTAGTAAAAAGACAAGCTGCATACAACTCTGCCATTTAGAGAGATGTAGTATTTGTTAGCCAAAACAGATAGGAGTGTACACACATGGGAAATGTTGTATTAAATAATGGTCTTAAAATGCCTTTGGTTGGTTATGGTGTCTTTCGAGTACCCGAAGGAGATGACCTAGCTGAAGCAGTCAAAACAGCTATAGCAAAAGGCTATCGTAGTATTGATACAGCACAAGTATATCGCAACGAAGAAAGTGTTGGACGAGGAATACGTGCAGCCATTGAAGAAGGCTTAGTAACTCGAGAAGAATTATTTATAACATCAAAAGTTTGGAACGATGGACTTTCCTATGAAGAAACACTCGCGGCATATGACAGCAGTCTAGAAAAAATTGGATTAGACTATTTGGATTTATATTTAGTACATTGGCCTGGAATAGACCAAAATTATATTGAGGTTTATAAAGCACTAGAAAAGATTTACCAGGATGGACGAGTACGTTCAATTGGTGTTAGTAATTTCCACGTACACCATTTAGAAAGCCTTTTGAAGGAAACGACTGTCGTCCCTGTTATTAATCAAATTGAGTTCCACCCGCACTTAATACAGGAGGAAGTACGTGCCTACTGTAAGGATAAGGGCATACAGGTGGAGGCATGGTCTCCGTTGATGAATGGTTCACTACTGGAAGAGGCATTGATTCAAGAGCTAGCATCTAAATATGGCAAAACGCCAGCACAGATTGTATTACGCTATGATGTGCAACATGATGTTGTTACGATTCCAAAAACGATGACACCTGCACGTATGGCTGAAAACCTAGCTGTTTTTGACTTTACGTTAACTGAGCAGGAAATGACACAGTTAGATGCAATGAACGATGGACTACGTTGTGGTCCAGATCCAGAAAAATTTAATTTTAAATGATTTCTAAGAGAGGCTACCATATTTAGGGGGCCTCTTTTTAAAGAAGATTGATAACATTTTCAATTGATTTTGACAAACAATATAGGTATTGATCTCCACCTGTAGTAGAAGGTGTTGTACCTAAGACTATCTCTACAGTACAAACAACAGCTGCTGAATCAAGATAAAAAGTATGGTATCATTTTCTAAAGTGTTTTATCCTCATTCAAGTTAGAGAGAATATTGTAATATGGGGATTGCCAAAGTTACAATGACGATATGGGAGGTGTCATTTTTGATTTTAGTTTTAGATGCAGGGAATTCAAATATTGTATTAGGTGTCTATGATGACAACGATCAATTAGCCTTCCATTGGCGTATGGTGACGGATCTCCATAAAACAGAAGATGAATATGCTATGCAAGTTCTTTCTTTTTTTAATCATGCAGGCATTTCATTTGAACAAATAACAGGCATTATTATATCCTCAGTTGTGCCACCAATTATGTTTTCACTAGAGGCGATGTGTCAGAAGTATTTTCGAAAAAAGCCTTTGGTAGTAGGACCAGGTGTGAAAACAGGTTTAAATATTAAATACGAAAATCCACGTGAGGTTGGGTCTGATCGTATAGTGAATGCCATAGCAGCTCTAGATTTATATAAGGCTCCTTGTATCATCGTTGATTTTGGGACAGCAACAACCTTTTGTTATTTGAACGAAAAGGGCGATTACATGGGTGGAGCTATTGCGCCAGGCATCACTATTTCTACAGAGGCTCTTTATACACAGGCTGCAAGATTGCCACGTATTGAAATCGTTCGACCTACACATATCGTGGGGAAAACGACCGTTTCTGCCATGCAGGCGGGAATTTTTTATGGCTTTGTCGGGCAAGTTGAGGGCATTGTTAATCGTATAAAAGCACAAAGTAAAGAGGAGCCATTAGTTATTGCTACAGGTGGATTAGCAAATCTAATCGCAGGGGAGACACAAATTATAGATGTTGTAGATCCATTTTTAACATTAAAGGGTTTATATAAGCTCTATAAACGTAACCAATAGGAAATGAGGGACATTCCATTTATGAGTGATTATTTAGTAAGAGGTTTAGGATTTAATGGACAGGTTCGTGTGTTTGCAGCACGTACAACAGCCACAGTAGGAGAAGTGCAACGCCGTCACGATACATGGCCAGTTGTATCGGCAGCTTTAGGTCGATCAATGACAGCGGCTGTTATGATGGGAGCCATGCTAAAAGGTGAAGAGAAAATCACTATTAAAATTGAGGGCAACGGTCCAATTGGCCCAATGGTAATTGATAGTAATGCACATGGAGAAGTGCGTGGATTTGTGACAAACCCTCATGTACACTTTGATTTAAACGAGCAAGGTAAGCTAGATGTTCGAGCAGGTGTTGGAACAGAAGGTGCTCTTACGATTGTTAAAGACCTTGGTTTAAGAGATATGTTTTCAGGACAAACACCAATTGTTTCTGGCGAAATTGCTGAAGATTTTACTTATTATTTTGCTACATCTGAGCAAGTACCATCATCTGTAGGTTTAGGCGTATTAGTTAATCCAGACAACACTATTCTTGCAGCCGGCGGATTTATACTTCAATTAATGCCAGGCTGTGAGGAAGAAACGATAACTGAAATTGAGCAACACCTTGCTACAATAGAGCCTGTTTCAAAAATGATTGAAAAAGGCTTTACACCAGAGCAAATTTTAGAAGCTGTATTAGGAAATGGACATCTACAAATTTTAGATTCCATGCCAGTTGAATTTAAATGTCAATGTTCAAAAGAGCGGTTTGGTGCGGCAATTTTAGGTCTAGGAACAGCAGAAATTAGAGAAATGATTGATGAGGACGGCGGTGCAGAGGCACAATGTCACTTCTGCTTAGAGACATATAGCTTTTCTAAAGATGAGCTAGAAGGGTTTATCGATGAGCTCAACGCGTAATCGTCGACCTTCAACCAATGTAACACCAAACCAAACTCCTTTATTGCAACGTCGTTTAAAGACAAAGCCTGCTTTAGCTGTCATAGCCGTATTGTTATTAGGAAATATATTATGGTTCATTAGTTGGTTGATCCCGAACAAAGGTCAGGAAATTGGTAGCGACGAACAAGTCGCTGCCATTGACGGGGATGTTATCACACGCCAAGAGTGGATGATTGCTATGGAAGAACGATATGGTAAAGAAACACTCCAAAATTTAGTAAATGAAACGGTAATGGAAAAAGCTGCAAAAACATATAAAATTAAAGTTACTGATAAAGAAATTGATCTTGAATTAGCGTTAATGCGATCTGCTCAAGATAAGTTTGATACAGCCATGCAAAATCTTTCGGCAGAGCAACTACGCCAAAAGATTCGATCACAGCTTATATTGGATAAGGTACTCACGAAAGATGTAGTGATAGAGGAAGAAAACGTTGAAAAGTATTATGAAGAAAATCAAGGCTTATATAATACAAAAACAAGCTATCGTACGAATTTTATTGAGGTCGATTCAAAAAAAGCTGCTGATGAGGCACTGGGTGAATTGAAAAATGGCTCTGACTTTACAGTGCTGGCACGAGAAATTTCTGTTGATAGTGCTTCAGCGAGTTTAGGAGGGGATATTGGTTTCCTTACAGAAAATCAGGAAAATGTAGACCCTGCAATTATTAATACTGTAAAATCACTAAAGGCAAATGAGGTAAGTAAAGCCTTTAAGTTAGATAATGGTCATTATGGCATTGTTCAAGTACAAGAGGTATTAGAAGGACAATCCTTTACATATGACGATGTGAAAGAACATATTGAGAGAGAATTAGCTTTAGAGCAATTACCGCAATCTGTAACGCCAGAAGCATTTTGGTCTGAATTTGATGCTACTTGGTATTATGGAGAGACTAAAAAAGAAAAATAATACATGAAAAGAGTCTGCAGGTTTTGCGGGGTACAATGAGTCTGATCAAACTTACAGGCATTCGTAGTGAATTACCCAATAAATGCAGGTTCTTTTTCTTTAGTGAGCATAAGATTTTTCCTTTTCAAAGCAATGATAAATATTCTGAAAATATTAGTTTTATTTTATTGACAATCGAATGGAAAAATTGATAAAATACAAAATAAGTAAAACCTATAAAAATAGTAGGGATTGGGAGTGGATTAGTAAATGAGTAGATTAGCAAACTCGGTAGCTGAATTAGTTGGTAAAACACCAATTGTAAAATTAAACCATGCAACAAGTGAAAATGAAGGTACTGTGTATGTAAAATTAGAATATTTTAATCCGGGAAGCTCAGTGAAAGACCGTCTGGCTTTAGCAATGATCGAAGCGGCGGAAAAAGACGGGACATTAAAACCTGGTGGTACAATTATTGAGCCGACATCTGGTAATACAGGTATTGGTCTTGCAATGATTGCCGCTGCCAAAGGTTATAAAGCCATTTTAGTTATGCCAGAAACAATGAGCTTAGAGCGTCGTAATTTATTGCGTGCTTATGGTGCAGAGCTTGTATTAACGCCTGGTCCAGCAGGTATGAAAGGTGCAATTGCTAAAGCGGAAGAACTATCTGAAGAACATGGCTACTTCCTACCACAACAATTTACAAATCCTGCGAACGCGGTAATTCACCGTTTAACAACAGGCCCAGAAATTGTAGAAGCATTTGATGGCTTAACACTTGATGCTTTTGTAGCTGGTGTTGGCACAGGTGGTACAATTACTGGTGCGGGTGCGGTCTTAAAAGAAAAGTATCCAAACATTGAAATCATTGCAGTTGAACCAAAGGATTCACCAGTTCTTTCTGGTGGTCAACCAGGTCCTCATAAAATACAAGGAATTGGCGCTGGATTTGTACCAGCAGTTTTAGATACGGAAGTCTATTCTTCAGTATTCCCTGTTGAAAATGAGGTTGCTTTTGAAGTAGCACGTAAAGTAGCACGTGAAGAAGGAATCCTATGTGGTATTTCATCTGGTGCTGCAATCTATGCAGCAATTGAAGCGGCAAAACGTTTAGGTAAGGGTTCGAATGTCCTTGCTATTGTGCCTTCTAATGGTGAGCGTTATCTATCAACACCTTTATATCAATTTGAAGACTAATTCAATTTTTTATGTAAGGGCTCCTTTATAAAGGGGCCCTTTTTTAGTGTGAAAACTATGGCACTATGAAAATTATAAAAATATTCGCTTCTATGTAATAATCAAGTTAAGATGGAATCACATCATATGTTTAAAGGGGAAAATAACTTGAAAACAATACTTACAAAAACATTAACGATGGATGCAGATTCATTTTTTTATAGCTATAAAAGGCAGACAGAGACGCAGCAAGCGCATGTGTTTTTAGAGAGTGGACGTGGTGGACATTTTTCAATAGCTGCGTGGAATCCATTAGCTACCGCACGATCAGTAGAGGGTGGGCTTTTCGTAAATTGGAGAAATGGCCGACAGGAAGTTTTACAAGGTGAGTCCCTTGATTTACTAGAAGAGCTTGTGGCGGAGTATCAGGTTTCTTATAATACAGAGCTACCTGTTTTTCAGGGAGGGGCTATTGGTTTTGTGTCGTATGATTACGCTCGTAAAATTGAGGAGCTTCCTAATACGGCAACAGATGATTTACAAGTGCCAGATATCTATTATTATATCTTTGATTGCTGGGCAGTACATGATGTGCAAACGAATACAGTGACACTTATGAAGTTAGAAGAGAATGAGGTTAATTTGGAAGAATGGGCTAACATCTGGCAGGTTGCAGCACAGGCTGGATTAGATGCGCGCAAATTTGAGAAAACAACTGCTACAGAAGTTAAGAATGATGAAAATGAGTTGCTTGTTTCATTTGCAGGCGACGATTTTGAGGCAGCGGTTAAAAAAATACAAACGTATATCGCGCAAGGTGATGTCTTTCAGGTGAATTTATCTGTTCGTCAGTCTAAGAAACTCAATGCACCTGCAATAGATGTCTATGAGGCACTACGAGCGTTTAATCCGTCACCATATATGGCTTATATTGAAGCACCTGATTTTTCCGTTGTTTCGGGATCGCCAGAGTTACTAGTCAAGCGTCAAGGCAATGAGTTGTCGACGAGACCAATCGCAGGCACTCGACCAAGAGGAAAGTCCGAAGAGGAAGATTTAGCGTTGGCTCAAGAATTAATTGATAATGATAAAGAGCGTGCTGAGCATGTAATGTTAGTGGATTTAGAGCGCAATGATCTAGGACGCGTATCCACCTATGGAACAGTAGAAGTGGATGAGTTTATGGTCATTGAGCGCTATTCACATGTTATGCATATCGTTTCGAATGTGCGTGGAGAAATAGCAGAAGGTAAAACGAATGCAGATGTTATTCGTGCAATGTTTCCAGGTGGGACAATTACAGGAGCGCCAAAGATCCGCACTATGGAAATTATTGAAGAATTAGAGCCTGTACGACGTGGTTTATATACAGGCTCAATCGGCTGGCTAGGCTTTACAGGTGATATGGAGTTTAATATTGTAATCCGTACAGCGTTTGTAAAAGATGGGGTTGCGCATATTCAAGCTGGAGCAGGCATTGTCATTGACTCTGTTCCGGAAAGAGAGTATCAGGAATCTTTAAATAAAGCGAAAGCAATGTGGCAGGCAAAGGCAATGGCAGAGGAGCGAGTAATATGATTTTGATGATCGATAACTATGATTCATTTATTTATAACATCGTCCAATATTTGGGTGAATTTGGTCATGACATAGTAGTAAAACGTAATGATGTTATTACAGTAGAAGAAATAGAACAACTTGCGCCAGATATGATTGTTATTTCTCCAGGGCCATGTAGTCCAAATGAGGCGGGAGAAAGCCTGAACATTATTAAATATTTCGCGGGAAATATTCCGATTTTAGGGGTTTGTCTTGGACATCAGGCGCTTGCACAGGTGTTTGGTGGCCAAGTCATACAAGCGGAACGTTTAATGCATGGGAAGACTTCACCCGTGCTGCATGCCGAAGTAGGTTTGCATAAAGGCATGCCAAATCCATTCCAAGCAACTCGCTATCATTCTCTTATTGTAGAAAAGGAGACATTACCAGCTTGTCTAGAAGTAACAGCTTGGACAGAAGAAGGAGAAATTATGGGTTTACGTCATAAGGAATATCCTATTGAGGGTGTACAATATCATCCGGAATCCATTATGACAGAGCAAGGAAAACAACTTCTTCGCCAATTTATAGAAATGTATGTAGAAGGAGTGAAATAGATGCAGTGCTGGATGAACGGAAACTATATGGCGGCCCAGGATTTGAGAATTTCGCCATTTGATCATGGATTTTTATATGGATTAGGATTTTTTGAAACGTTCCGAACATATGGTGGTCAGGTATTTTACTGGGAAGCACATATGAAAAGATTACAGCATGCTTTATCACAATATCACATTCATTTAAACTATCCTGAAAGTGTATTACTTGAGGCTGTGCAACAACTAAATCAACTTGCTGGCGGTCAGGATGGTTACTTCCGTTTAAATGTATCTGCGGGTCAACATAATATTGGATTACAGCCAACAGAATATAGGCAACCAAATGTCATCATTTTTCGCAAGGAACTTCAAGACACACCGCGTGGTACTGAAAAGTTTGCACAATGGCTTACCATACCACGCAATACACCTGAACAAGCATTTCGTGTTAAATCGCACCATTACGGCAATAACGTGCTTGGTCGCTTTGAAATGCCATCACTGGCTCAACAAGAAGGTTTCTTTTTAACAGAATCAGGCTATGTAGCTGAAGGTGTGACATCAAATATATTTTGGGTAAAAAATGATATACTATATACGCCTTCTTTGGAGACAGGTATTTTACCAGGAATTATTCGTGCATGGGTTATAGAAAAGGCTAAAGCGCTAAACCTTGACGTACAGGAAGGCTTTTATACAAAAGAGGATTTACTACAAAGTATGGAATGCTTCATTACCAATTCAGTACAAGAACTTGTGCCTATTAGTAGCTTGGAGAACCAGCGATTTTTAGGCAATAAAGGACCTATTTATACCATTTTGCATAGCGCATTTGTTCAAGAAGTGGAACAAGGATAGAAGGAGCGTTTACATGCTAGAAAAATATACGAAACCATTAACGATTAATGGTATTACATTAGACTATAGACAAGAAACATTTGTTATGGGGATTCTAAATGTTACCCCAGACTCTTTCTCTGATGGAGGAAAGTATAACAATGTGGAGGCTGCTGTTACTCAAGCGAAAAAAATGGTGGCTGAAGGAGCAAAAATTATCGATGTAGGTGGAGAATCTACACGTCCTGGGTACGAGCGTATTTCAGATGAAGATGAAATTGCACGCATCGTGCCTGTTATTCAAGCGATAGCACAAGAAGTAAAGGTCATTATTTCAGTTGATACGTATAAAGCAAGTGTGGCGCGTGCCGCAATTGAAGCGGGCGCACATATCATCAATGATATTTGGGGAGCAAAGGCAGAACCAGAAATTGCTCAGGTTGCTGCAGACTTACATGTTCCGATCATTCTAATGCATAATCGTGAAAATATGGATTATGGTGTTGATTTTTGGACGACTGCAAAGGTAGATTTAGAAAAAAGTATTGCCATTGCACGGCAAGCGGGAGTTCCCGATCATCATATCATCTTAGATCCAGGTATCGGCTTTGCTAAAAATACTGCACAAAATATAGCTATGATGCAACACTTATCGGATTTAGTGGCTATGGGCTATCCCGTATTATTAGCAACATCACGTAAATCAATGATTGGTAATGTCTTGAACTTACCTGTTGAGGAACGTCTTGAAGGGACAAGCGCCACAGTGGTTTATGGAGTTGAAAAGGGTTGTCATATGATAAGAGTTCATGATGTAAAGGAAATGGTGCGGGCAACGTATATGACGGATGTATTAGTGGGTAAACGTTTGTTTAAGGAGGAAGCCTGATGGATTATATTCATTTAAAGGACATGCAGTTTTATGGTTATCATGGTGTATTAGCAGCTGAAACTACTCTAGGCCAACGCTTTCGAGCAAATGTTTCGCTTGCAGTAGACATGACAAAAGCCGGTGAAACGGATGATCTTTCTTATACCGTAAATTATGCAGAGGTATATGCGTTATGTCGGGATATTGTAGAGGGTGAACCGTTTAAGCTTATTGAGGCTCTTGTTGTGAAAATAGCAAATGTGATTTTAGCAACCTATCCTGATAAAGTAAAAGGAGTTCGTGTAGAGCTTATTAAACCAGACCCACCTATTCATGGTTATTATAAAGAAGTCTCTGTTGAGGTTACGAGGGGGGATTTCTAATGAAGGATGTCTATTTATCTATCGGAACAAATATGGGGGAGAGATATGAGAATCTTCGGCACGCAGTAGACCTTTTAAAGGATAAGAAGGAACTAGAGTTGATTCGTGTTTCATCTGTTTTTGAAACAGCTGCTGTAGGTTTTACGGATCAGGCCGATTTTTTAAATATAGCTGTTCATCTAAAAACAGCTATATCGTCTGTTGAGATGCTGAATATTTGCCAAGAAATCGAACGGGAATTAGGGCGTGTAAGAGAATTCCGCTGGGGCCCAAGAGTTATTGATCTTGACATTTTACTTTACAATCAAGAGAATATTGAAACGGAGAACTTAATTGTTCCTCATCCAAGAATGTACGAGCGAGCATTCGTCCTAGTACCACTTGTAGAGATTACACCATCACCATTCGATGAACAGCTACAACAAGCGCATGATCTGTTACAGCAAATGGATTGTGAAAAGGAAGGCGTAATCTTCTGGAAACCCTTTAATGAGCTGTCAGCGGTGAATTAAGTAATTGTATAGGAATGAATTATCAGCGTATAGCATTAATGATAGATAGAGAAAATAGGTAAAGCCTATAGAGGAGGAAGAAAAACGTTGGGTCAGTCAACAGAGAAGCCATTTCAAATTGGCGATATTGTCATGGACAACCGCGTAGTATTAGCGCCAATGGCTGGGATTTGTAACTCTGCTTTCCGATTAACGGTTAAGGAGTTTGGGGCAGGTCTCGTATACGCTGAAATGATTAGTGATAAGGGCATTGTCCAAAAAAATGAAAAAACATTAGGTATGCTTTATATCGATGAACGTGAAAATCCTCTTTCACTGCAAATCTTTGGTGGAGATAAAGAAACCTTAGTAGAAGCAGCGAAATATGTGGATGAAAATACGACTGCTGATATTATTGATATCAACATGGGGTGTCCTGTTAATAAAATTATAAAATGTGAAGCGGGAGCACGTTTACTACTTGATCCTAATAAAGTATATGAGATGGTAGCGGCTGTTGTGGATGCTGTTAAAAAGCCGGTTAGCGTAAAAATGCGTATTGGTTGGGATGAAGAACATATCTTTGCAATTGAAAACGCTCAAGCGGTTGAGCGTGCAGGTGCAGCTGCAGTAGCAGTTCATGGTCGTACACGTGTACAAATGTATGAAGGTAAAGCGAACTGGGATTACATTCGTCAAGTGAAGGAAAATGTCAGCATTCCTGTGCTAGGTAATGGTGACGTGGAAACACCTCAAGATGCTAAACGTATGCTGGAAACTACAGGTGTAGATGCAGTAATGATTGGACGTGCTGCTTTAGGTAATCCATGGATGATCTATCGTACGGTTCAATACCTAGCAACTGGTGAATTAAAAGAAGAGCCAAGTGTACGCGAAAAAATGGACGTATGTTTACTACACTTTGAACGACTTCTTCAATTAAAAGGAGAAGGAATTGCAGTACGAGAAATGCGTAAGCATGCATCATGGTATTTAAAAGGAATCCGAGGTAATGGTAAGGCCCGCAATGCTATTAACCAAACAGAAACTGCGGCAGAACTTCGGGTACTATTAAATAGTCTTGTACAGGAGTATGAAGAAAGCGAATCTAAATTGATTGTTCCAGAAGTCAAAGAATTAATTATATAGTTTTAATATGGGCGTCTCTATAATTTGATAGAGGCGCCTTTTCGGCAGCATCTTTAATTTTTAGAATTATTAATTATTTTATATTGGATTGAAAATAAATTGAAACAGATGATTACAGCACTAAAATTGTGTACAATAGAAATATTATGGACGTAAACGCGGACAATTTACTTAAGGAGTGAAACAAGTGTCAAATATAGAAGAATTAAATGATCAACTATTGGTGAGACGCCAAAAGATGACAACGATACTAGAAAATGGGCAAGATCCATTTGGAAGCCGTTTTGAACGTACACATTTATCAACAGAAGTACGTGAGCAATTTGCAGATCAAACAAAAGAACAGCTTGAGGAAAACCTTCAAGAGGTAATTATTGCGGGCCGTATTATGACGAAACGTGGTAAAGGAAAAGCTGGCTTTGCACATATTCAAGATTTAAATGGTCAAATTCAAATTTATGTTCGTCAAGATCATGTAGGCGAAGAAGCGTATGAATTATTTAAACAAGCTGATTTAGGAGATATCGTAGGTGTGCGTGGTAACGTGTTCCGTACACAAGTGGGAGAACTTTCTGTAAAGGCTGAGGAATTCACATTCCTTACAAAAGCGCTACGTCCTATGCCAGAGAAATTCCACGGCTTACAGGATGTTGAGCAACGTTATCGCCAACGTTATCTAGATTTAATGACAAATGAAGATAGCAAAAAGACATTTATCACGCGTTCAAAAATTATTCGTGCAATCCGAAATTATTTAGATAATGCTGGATACTTAGAAGTAGAAACACCAATGCTTCACACAATTGCTGGTGGCGCAGCAGCTCGTCCATTTATTACGCATCACAATGCCCTTGATATGGAATTATATATGCGAATTGCCATCGAATTGCATTTAAAACGTTTAATAGTTGGTGGTTTAGAAAAAGTTTACGAGATCGGACGTGTGTTCCGTAATGAAGGAATTTCAACACGCCACAACCCTGAATTTACAATGATTGAACTATATGAAGCGTATGCTGATTATCAAGATATCATGTCTCTAACTGAAAACCTTATTGCGCATGTTGCCCAAGAAGTTCTTGGTACAACTTCAGTTCAATATGGTGAAGATGAAATCAACCTTGCTGTAGGCTGGAAACGAGTTCATATGGTTGACGCTGTAAAAGAGGCAACAGGTGTAGACTTCTGGCAGCCGATGACAAAAGAACAAGCACAAGCACTTGCTAAAGAGCATGGAGTTGAAGTGAAGGATGTACACGAAGTAGGTCATATTATCAATGAATTCTTCGAACAGAAAGTAGAGGAGACGCTTGTACAGCCTACATTTGTGTATGGTCACCCAGTAGAAATCTCACCTCTTGCGAAGAAAAATCCAGAGGACGAGCGTTTTACAGATCGCTTTGAGTTATTTATCGTTCGTCGTGAGCACGCCAATGCCTTCACAGAGTTAAATGACCCTATCGACCAACGCCAACGCTTTGAAGCACAATTAGCAGAAAAAGAAGCAGGTAATGATGAGGCACATGAAATGGACAATGATTTCATTGAAGCATTAGAATATGGTATGCCTCCAACAGGTGGTTTAGGTATTGGTATTGACCGTTTAATTATGCTACTAACAAATTCACCATCAATTCGTGATGTATTATTGTTCCCAACAATGCGTCATATTACAAAATAAATTACGGCGTAGGCTCTTTATAGAGCTATTATAGAGCAGTCAATGGATTAAGAGGAGAATTCACGGGATAGGTGAGTTCTCTTCTTTTTGTTCAATGAAAAAAATTAAGTTGTTTAAACGTAGATTATATTTAGGTTATACTTTTATAGTTCTATGTTTTTAAATACAATAAGTATAAAAAAGAAGTATTTTATTGGGGGCTTATAATGAATTACAAAATTATTAACAAACAAGTATTTGAACAGGCACAATTACGTTCTGTTTCTGATGTTCCATTTACGGAGGAAGAGCTTGAGCATGGTATGAAATTAGTCGTTGCTAAAAAAGACGAGACACTTACTTTATATTTAGTAGAAATAGATGGCCATAAGAAATTTGATGTTCGTTGGGACGATTCTTCTGAAATCTTTAGTGGCTGGTATTCTGCATGGGATAACTTCTTGTGGTGCTTAAATATAGTTGACCCTCAAGGTAATGAAATAAGATAGGGACTATTAGAAATAAGCATGCGCTAAAGTACTTCTGCTTTAGCGCATGCTTATTTTCATTTAATGCATTTTAAAAAACCAACTAAGACCTAAACAACATAATTAGATTTTGTAGTTATTAGGAAGTAATTTTACACTAAATTTTATGAGTTATATTTAGCTTGAAAAGTAAGTAGTATTTTAATTTAAGATATTGAGATTTAATAGAAAGAGATGTATAGTAAAACAAATAATAAATAAGGAAAGATATTATGATTTACGATTCTCGTAAATACACAAAATAGCTTATTAAAGCAGGTTTATTAAATAAAATTAGATTTTGTGTAAAAAATGCTTGCGAAGTTTTTTCTAACGTGATAAATTATTACTTGTCGTTAAGACGATGCAATTTACAACATTGAACTTCAAAAACAATTTGAAAAAAGATGTTGACATGAATAATTGATTATAATATACTTTAAAAGTTGTATCCGATGATTTTGAAAAAACATTTTAAAAAAGTGTTGACAACAAAGTAGAGAAATGTTATAATTTAAAAGTTGCTGTCGAGAGATGGTAGCTAAATGAACCTTGAAAACTGAACAAGCAAAACGTAATCAATAAAGTTTTAAGTAGCTAGTTTTGCTAGTGAACGAAA
>NZ_SJDS01000023.1:0-31356 GCF_004332175.1 Lysinibacillus sp. OL1
GAACACGGAAGTTAAGCTCTTTAGCGCCGATGGTAGTTGGGGGCTTCCCCCTGTGAGAGTAGGACGTCGCTAGGCAAACAAAACAGTCAGCTGTGTGCTGACTGTTTTTTATTTTCTCTTGATAACTTTTAACTTTACTAAAGAGTTTGTTCTAATGTGTTTTTGAATTTAAAAAATGCAAATAAATGCCTCGAAAATGTAGTTAATTATTTGTATTGTTTATCTTAATTGTTGTTTGTTAAAAATCTGAATTGTCTTTCTTTTATAAGTTCCTTGACAGTAGCAGTCCACGTTGTTAATCTTACAATTAATATTCTTTTAACTATAGGAGGAAGTTACGAAAATGTGGGAGACTAAATTTGCCAAAGAAGGTTTAACTTTTGATGATGTATTATTAGTACCAGCTCATTCCGAAGTACTACCGAAAGATGTTGATTTATCTGTTCAATTAACACCAAAGATTAAATTAAACATCCCAATGGTCAGCGCAGGTATGGATACAGTTACAGAGTCTAAAATGGCGATTGCTATGGCACGTCAAGGCGGTATCGGTATTATCCATAAAAATATGGGGATTGATGAGCAAGCTGAACAAGTAGAAAAAGTAAAACGTTCTGAAAATGGTGTTATTACAAACCCATTCTTCTTAACTCCGACACATCAAGTTTTCGATGCTGAGCATCTAATGGGTAAATACCGAATCTCTGGTGTTCCTATTGTTGATAGTATGGAAAATCAAAAGCTAGTAGGAATTATTACAAACCGTGATTTACGTTTTATCTCTGACTACTCTTTAAAAATTGAAGATGTAATGACGAAAGAAGATTTGATTACAGCTCCAGTTGGAACGACTTTAGAGGATGCTGAAAAAATTCTTCAACAATATAAAATCGAAAAGCTTCCAATTGTAGATGAAGAAGGTAGATTAACTGGACTTATTACAATTAAGGATATCGAGAAAGTGATTGAATTCCCGAATGCTGCGAAAGATACACATGGCCGTTTACTAGTAGGCGCAGCAGTTGGTGTATCAAAAGATACGATGGTACGTATTGAGAAGCTTGTAGAAGCACAAGTTGACATTGTTGTAATCGATACAGCCCATGGTCATTCAGAAGGCGTATTACAAACAATTCGCTCAATTCGTGAGACTTACCCTGAGCTAGAAATCATCGCTGGTAATGTTGCTACAGGAGAAGGCGCACGTGCATTATTTGAAGCAGGAGCAGATGTTGTTAAAGTAGGTATCGGTCCTGGTTCTATTTGTACTACACGTGTTGTAGCAGGTGTAGGTGTACCACAAATTACAGCAGTATATGATTGTGCTACAGTAGCTCGTGAGCTAGGTAAAACAATAATTGCTGATGGTGGTATTAAATACTCTGGTGATATCGTCAAAGCTCTAGCAGCTGGAGGCAACGTTGTAATGCTTGGTTCACTTCTAGCAGGTACATCTGAATCTCCTGGAGAAACAGAAATCTTCCAAGGACGTCGCTTTAAAGTTTATCGTGGTATGGGTTCTATCGGCGCAATGGAAAAAGGCTCTAAAGATCGTTACTTCCAAGAGGATGCAAAAAAATTAGTACCTGAAGGTATTGAAGGCCGTCTTCCTTATAAAGGACCATTAGCTGATACAATCTACCAACTGATTGGTGGTATTCGCGCTGGTATGGGTTATTGTGGAGCTCCACATCTTGAGCACCTACGCGAGAATGCACAATTTGTTAGAATGACAGGTGCTGGTCTACGTGAATCACATCCACATGATGTACAGATTACAAAAGAATCACCAAACTATTCCATGTAATATATTACTTGCAACTTTTATGCTTTCGCATCGTCTACAAAGATGGCGCGAGAGCATTTTTTTATGGTAGAGAGTCAACACGTTTGTTGTTATCTATGATAAAATGTCGAGGACAAGATTATTTTTTGGAGGGCTTTAAAGGTGAAAAAGAAAATGAACACCGTATTACGCTTACTCCTAATTCCTGTTTTATTATTTAGTATTTTTGCAGGTATTCCTGCCAATGCAAATGCAGAAACAGATTTAGGATTAACAGTGGATGCTGCGATTTTAATTGATGCAGATTCAGGAAAAATTTTATTTGAACAAAATGCAGATACTTCACTAGGTATTGCAAGTATGACAAAGATGATGACTGAATACCTGTTATTGGACGCGATTGATGCAGGGACAGTTAAGTGGGATCAAGAATATCACGTAACAGATTATACGTATCGTATGTCTCAAAATCGTGCATTAAGTAATGTACCTTTACGTAGAGATGGCACTTATACGATTCGTGAGCTATACGAGGCAATGGCAATCTATTCAGCAAATGCAGCAACCGTAGCCATTGCTGAAACGATCGCAGGTTCTGAAACTGAATTTTTAAAGTTAATGAATAAAAAAGCAGAAGAACTTGGTTTAGAGGGCTATAAATTTGTCAATGCTACTGGTCTTAATAATGCTGATTTATTTGGTATGCATCCATCAGGCACAGGACCAGAAGATGAAAATGTGATGCCTGCAAAATCTGTAGCAAAATTAGCATATCATTTATTAAAAGATCACCCAAAGGTATTAGAGACATCTAAAATTGCAAAAAAGACATTCCGTGAAGGGACAGAAGATGCAATTAAAATGTCTAACTGGAACTTTATGTTACCGGGGTTAGTGTATGAATATCAAGGTGTAGATGGATTAAAGACAGGTACAACAAACTTTGCAGGTCACTGCTTCACAGGTACTGCAGAGCGCAATGGTACTCGTTTGATTGCAGTTGTAATGAAGGCTGTTGATGCAAATGGACAAGGGTCCTATGAAGCTCGCTTTGATGCCACAGCGAAATTATTTAACTACGGCTTTTCACAATTCTCAAAGCAAGAAATTTTACCAGGGAACTATACATTCAAAGATCAAAAAACGGTTAAAGTGACAAAAGGTAAAGAAGACAAAGTATCGATTGCAGTAAAAGAACCAATTTCATTTATGATTAAGTCTTCTGATAAAGACTTATATAAACCTACATTGGTTTTAGATAAAAAGAGTTTAGAGGCAGACGTTAAAAAAGGCACTGTTGTAGGAAAGGTCGTTATTGAACGCACAGAAGGCACAGATTACGGCTTTATCGATGGCAAGGATATTTCATCCGATGTTGTCACAACAGAGGCTGTAGAGCGTGCTAGCGGTATCTCATTGTTCTTCCAAGGTGTAGGTAACTTCTTCGGTAATTTATGGGGAGGCATTACAGACTTTGTTGGTGGATTGTTTTAATATTTAAATACGAGCACATGAATGTACGTAAGCATTCATGTGCTTTTTCACATTTTTACACGCTATAGCATACGCTAATAGGCGAAAGGATGTGGCTAAATGTGTGGTATTACAGGCTGGGCTAGTTTTCAAAAGGACTTAAGAACAAGTGACACAATAGTAAAATCAATGACGCAAACATTAAATAAGAGAGGGCCAGATGATGAAAATATTTGGTGTAGTGAGCATATTGCATTTGGCCATCGACGGTTGGCTGTTATTGATTTAATCGGTGGCAAACAGCCAATGAAAAAAATCCATGATGGTTTGAACTATGTCATTACATATAATGGCGAACTTTATAATACAGAGGAGCTACGTAAGGAACTTCAAAAAAGAGGGCACAGCTTTACAACACAATCGGATACTGAAGTACTATTAACTGCCTATATTGAATGGAAAGAGCAGTGTGTAGAATTTCTAAATGGTATTTTTGCCTTCGGTGTTTGGGATGAGCAAACGCAGTCTTTATTTTTGTGTCGAGACCGACTAGGCGTAAAACCCTTGTATTATACAGAGCAACAAGATGGTGTACTTTTTGCATCTGAAGTGAAGGCTCTGCTAGCACACCCTACGGTTCAAGCATGTGTAAATGTTGAAGGGTTGGCAAGTATGATGGCTGTAGGGCCTTCTAGAGAGCCAGGTAAAACCCTTTTTCAAAATATTAAAGAATTACGACCTGGCTATGCTATGCGATTCTCTAGAGAAGGAGGTTTAAGAAGTTGGCCGTATTGGCAGCTACAAAGCCGTAGACATGAAGAAACATTAGGAGAAACGATTGAACATGTTGGTTTTTTGTTAACGGATGCTATTGAACGTCAGCTAGTTTCGGATGTACCCATTTGTACGTTTCTTTCAGGAGGACTAGATTCCAGTATTATCACAGGCATAGCAGCAAATAGATTCCAACAGCAAAGCCAGCAATTGCATACGTATTCTATTGATTATGAAGACAATGAGCGCTTCTTTAACCCACATTCTTTCCAAACCTCCACAGATACGTACTGGATTCAAAAAATGACAGAAACTTTCAAGACAGCTCACCACGCAGAGGAAATCACCCAGCAACAGTTAATTGATTTATTAGTAGAATCGGTCATTGTTCGCGATTCCCCAGGTATGGCAGATGTGGATTCCTCGTTATTATGGTTTTGTCGGGAAATAAAAAGGGAATTTACTGTAGCGCTATCAGGAGAGTGTGCAGATGAAATTTTTGGTGGTTATCCATGGTTTAAAGATAGGACTACTGGTTTCCCTTGGATACGTTCATTGTCTGAAAGAAGTGCATTACTCCAAGAGAAGTGGAACAACAAATTAAAAATTGAAGCCTATGCACAACAACTATATACACAAACAATAGCTGAAGTTCCTTTGTTAGATGGAGAAGGTCTAGCAGAGGCAAAGCATCGCGAAATGTCCTACTTAAATATGCTATGGTTTATGCAAACATTATTAGAGCGGAAGGATCGTATGAGTATGGGGGCAAGTTTAGAGGTACGTGTCCCTTTTGCAGATCATCGGCTTGTAGAATATGCTTGGAATATTCCGTGGGAAATGAAGAATTTGGATGGAATAGAAAAAGGATTACTTCGAAAATCAATGGCACATCTATTGCCGAATGAAGTGTTATATCGTAAAAAAAATCCTTATCCAAAAACATATCATCCTGTCTATACAGCAGGAGTGCAAAAATGGTTGAAGGAAATTCTACATGATAAAAATTCAATCTTGCATGAACTATTTGAACGACAAAAGCTTGCGGAGTTAATTGAATCGGGAGGTAGCTCTTTTAAGGTTCCATGGTATGGGCAATTAATGGCAGGTCCCCAGCTTTTAGCTTATCTAGGGCAAATTCATACTTGGTTTGAGCATTATCAAATTCAATTAATTGAGACTTAATATAAAATGACCTATCTACTCACTGGTAGATGGGTCATTTTTTTGTATGCTCCAGCAATCCATCAACTGCTCAATGGATGATTCGATTGCTTGTACGGGAATCCCTCCAAAACCTAATAAAAATTGAGCTTGTGAAGATTCATAATGATCTAGTCTATAGGCTGATAATGGATAAATACCGATCTCTGCTTGAGAGGCGAGCTGTTGTAATTGTTTTTCTGAAAATGTGTGTTGAACCTCTAATAAAATATGCATACCCGCTTGTTCACCAGTAATGTTAATGGATGATGAATATTTTTCTAAAATAGAAGTTAATTTATCATGTTTTTTACGATAAATTTTACGCATACGATTGAGGTGCTTTGCAAAATGCCCATCACCCATAAAATTTGCTACAATATGCTGATCAAAACGAGGCACAGTGGAAGAGTAATAATTAAAGACATCGTTATAAGTGGCAAGTAGTTTAGGTGGAAGTACAAAATAAGCTACTCGCAAGGATGGCATTAAAGATTTGGTAAAAGTACTCATGTAAATCACTTTATCGTTTCGATCTAATGCGTGTAGGGCAGGAATTGGTTTACCAGCATAACGAAATTCCGAATCATAATCATCCTCAATAATATAGCGAGAGGTGCTTTGTGCTGCCCAATTTAAAGCCTGTGCTCGTCTTGTAGCAGATAATACAGCCCCAGTTGGGAATTGATGTGAGGGTGTAATATACACAACATTCGCATTTGTTTTTTCAAGATCATGAATAATTATGCCCTCTTCATCAACTGCAATTGGGTAAACTTTTCGTTTATGCTGGGAAAACATTCGATGGACGGCAGGGTATCCTGGGTTTTCTAATGCAAAGCTAGTGTCCTCACTAAAAAGACGGAGAATCATAGGGAGGAGCTGCTCCGTCCCTGAACCAATAACAATTTGTTCAGGGTGACATACAACACCACGGGATTGATATAAATAATTAGCAATCTCTGTGCGTAAAGACAGTTCACCTTGTGGTTCCCCTGTTAATAATAGCTCCTTTGAGGTATCGTCAAAAAGCTCTTTTGCATACTTTCTCCATGTTTGAAATGGAAAAGCATCGATATCAATAGATCCTGGATTAAAATCGATTTTGTAAGACTTTTTCTTAGGATATTCATTAATGGATGCCATAGTATCTTGTTGAATGTAGGGCAGTTCATCTATTTCTTCTACAAAATAGCCAATACGTGATTTGGACATAATATAGCCTTCAGCTAATAGCTGAGCATAGGCAATTTCAATTGTTGTTTGGGAAATGTTTAAAAAATCAGCTAATTTTCTTTTTGAAGGCAGTTTTTCTCCTACAGTTATTTTTTTAGAAATAATAGCCTCTTTAATACCGTTATAAAGCTGATCATAAAGCGGTTTATCACTATCTCTTTCAAGCTGGAATAAAAGCATATCCATAATCTGAAACCTCCTGACCCTATAAATATTTTGAAAACTGGATATTTTTATATGGTCAATTTCTATTATACTAAACTTCATCATAAAGGTGGAGGTTAGAAAATGAAACAAACAGGTACAGAGCTAGTAAAGCGTGGAATGGCAGAAATGCAAAAAGGCGGCGTCATTATGGATGTCATTAATGCAGAGCAAGCAAAAATTGCAGAAGCTGCAGGTGCTGTAGCAGTTATGGCATTAGAAAGAGTACCTTCAGATATTCGGAAAGCAGGTGGCGTTGCACGCATGGCTGATCCTCGTATTGTTGAGGAAGTGATGGGGGCAGTAACTATTCCTGTGATGGCCAAAGCACGTATTGGTCATATTGTTGAAGCACGTGTCTTAGAAGCAATGGGTGTTGATTATATTGATGAAAGTGAAGTTTTAACACCAGCAGATGAAGAGTACCATTTATTAAAAAGTGAATACACAGTACCGTTTGTGTGTGGCTGTCGCGATTTAGGGGAAGCAGCCCGTCGTATCGGGGAAGGTGCCTCGATGTTACGAACTAAAGGTGAACCAGGTACAGGGAATATTGTGGAGGCCGTTCGCCATATTCGTAAAGTAAATGCACAGGTTCGTAAAGTCGTAGGAATGACAGAGGATGAATTAATGACAGAGGCGAAATTACTAGGAGCTCCTTTCGAGTTATTAAGAGAAATTAAACGTCTTGGTCGTTTACCAGTAGTAAACTTCGCAGCAGGAGGAGTGGCGACGCCTGCCGATGCAGCCTTAATGATGGAACTTGGAGCTGATGGCGTTTTCGTTGGCTCAGGTATTTTCAAATCTGAGAACCCTGAAAAATTTGCACGTGCCATTGTAGAGGCGACTACTCATTATAAAGACTACAAGCTTATTGCAGATATATCAAAAGAGCTCGGCTTGCCAATGAAGGGGATTGATATTGCACAGCTTGGACACAACGAGCGTATGCAAGAGCGAGGTTGGTAGCATGAAGCGAATTGGTGTATTAGCATTACAAGGAGCAGTTCGTGAGCATATACAAATGTTAGAAGCTCTTGGTTGTGAAGCAACTCAAGTAAAACAAAGAAAGGATTTAGGAAGCCTAGATGGACTTGTGTTACCAGGTGGAGAAAGCACAACAATGAGAAAATTGCTGGATCGATTTGATCTGCTAGAGCCAATTCGTGGACTTGCACAGAAAGGATTACCGATGCTTGGTACATGTGCGGGATTAATTTTATTAGCCAAGGATCTAATTGAAGATGAACCACATTTGGCTGTGATGGACGTGACTGTAGCAAGAAACGCTTATGGACGTCAGGTGGATAGCTTCGAAGTACAACTAGATATTCCTAAAGTAGGTGTAGGGATTCCAGCAGTATTTATTCGTGCACCTCATATTGAAGCGGTAGGTAAAGATGTTGAAATTCTTGCACAACATGAAGGGAAAATAATCTTGGCACAAGATGGCCATTTATTGGGTTGTTCGTTTCATCCCGAATTAACAGAGGATACACGAATTCTTGAATATTTTGTAACCTCTATGGTATGACTTGCAAAATTTGTTTTCATATAGTACAGTATGGTTAAATTTTAAATAACTGAACACGATGATGGGAAGTAGTAGCAAGCACGTTTTTTTTAGAGAGTCAGCGGCTGGTGGAAGCTGATAAAAGCACTTGTGAATCCGTCCTGGAGTTGCACAGTCGAAGTGAATGAAGTAGGCTGTAGCCGGCTGAAATGCCGTTATGAAATAAGTGGATTAGGCAGAAATAGGTCTAGTCAATTAGGGTGGCAACGCGGGTAGCTCTCGTCCCTTTTTAGGGATGAGGGCTTTTTTGTGTTCATTTCGCTGCAACGATTTTCCATCATGAAGAAACTATTGGAGGTATGAAGATGTTAGATATTAAACGCGTACGCGATAATTTCGCGGAAATTAAAGAGATGTTATTAACACGTAATGAAGATTTAGGAAATTTAGATGACTTTGAAGGCTTAGATGCAAAACGTCGTGAATTAATTGCGAAAACAGAAGAATTAAAAGCAGAACGCAATAAAGTATCTGAACAAATCTCAGTTATGAAACGCAACAAAGAAAATGCTGATGAAGTCATTGCTCGTATGCGTCAGGTTGGCGATGAAATTAAAGAATTAGATGTACAATTAAATGATGTTGAAGAACGCTTTAAAGATATGATGATGCGTTTACCAAATATCCCACATGAATCTGTACCAGTAGGCACAACAGAGGATGACAATGTTGAAGAATATACGTGGGGTGAAATTCCGACATTTGATTTTGATATTAAAGCACACTGGGACCTTGCAACGGATTTAAAAATTGTAGACTTTGAACGTGGCGCGAAAGTAACAGGTAGCCGTTTCTTATTCTATCGTGGTCTTGGTGCTCGTTTAGAACGAGCATTAATGACATTCATGATGGATTTACATGCAGAGGAGCATGGTTACGAGGAAATGCTACCACCTGTCATTGTTAATCGAGATAGCCTAACAGGTACAGGGCAACTTCCGAAATTTGAGGAAGATGTATTCAAATTAGAGGAAACAGATTATTTTATGATTCCAACTGCAGAAGTACCAGTAACGAACTTCTATCGAGATGAGATTTTACCGGCTGAAGCTTTACCACAAGGCTTTGCAGCGTATAGTGCTTGCTTCCGTTCAGAAGCGGGATCTGCAGGTCGTGATACACGTGGTTTAATTCGTCAACACCAGTTCAATAAAGTAGAATTAGTACGTTTTGTAAAACCAGAGGAGTCATACGAACAATTAGAGCTACTAACAAGTCATGCAGAAAAAGTATTACAATTACTAGGCTTACCATATCGTAAGTTAAAAATGTGTACAGCTGATTTAGGTTTTACTGCAGCGAAAAAATATGATTTAGAAGTTTGGATTCCTGCACAAAACATGTACCGTGAAATTTCTTCTTGCTCTAACTTTGAGGATTTCCAGGCACGACGAGCAAATATCCGCTTCCGTCGTGAGCCAAATGCAAAACCAGAATATGTGCATACATTAAACGGCTCAGGTCTTGCCATTGGCCGTACAGTTGCTGCTCTTCTAGAAAACTACCAACAAGCTGATGGCAGCGTAGTAATTCCTGAAGTTTTAAGACCTTATATGGGCGGTAAAGAAGTAATCGCACCAAAATAAACGACAGATAAAGCTATTTTAGACAATTCCTTTATGGATGTTCTAAAATAGCTTTTTTGTGTTGCAAAAATTGAATTCTCTCATAATTTTTGAAAATTCGTTATAATGGGTAATATTCATGGGGACAAGGGGGAGAAATTCATGGAATTGCAACAATTTGCACAGGCTTTCAGTGAATTTGATAATGTTTTAATTACAGATGATAAAGGCTGTGCAATCTTTTATGATTTAGCAGATTTAAATATATTATTGGAAATCGGCTTAACACCAGATGAATTTTTTCACAGCACTGTGACTGATAATTATCAAAATTTATCACCTGAGACAAGTACTGTCTTTCAAGTCATACAAACAGGGCAGCCAGTTTTATACTATGAACAACAACTGACAACATTGAACGGTTTTAGTTATTTATCACTGAGTTCGACCTATCCCATTATGGAGCATGGAAAAGCCATTGGTGCCATTGAATTTTCAAAACATTTTTATGAAACTAAGCAAATTAAATACCTAGATAATTTCCTGGGACATAAATTATATCGAGATAATCATACAACCTATCGTTTAGAGGATTACATTACAACAAACGCCGAAATGAAAACTCAACTTGAAAAGGCACGTCGTAGTGCTCAAAAAAGTGCACCCGTTTTACTAACTGGGGAAACTGGAACTGGGAAAGATATAATCGCACAAGGCATACACAATGAAAGTGAACGCTATACAAAGCCGTTTATTACTTTGAACTGCTCAACATTGACAGAGGATAATATATTTACGCAGCTATACGGCTCGGACAATGAAGCAAAAAGTGGAAAATTACAAGAGGCTAATGGTGGGACGCTACTCATCGATCACCTTAATTTATTGGATATATCTTTGCAAGCGAAACTTTTACATGCGGTAGATATAAAGGTGTTAAATGGTGAGCCCTTGGATATAAGGTATATTACTACTGTCAATGAAGATGTGGACAAACTATTAGCTGAAAAAAGGCTACGCGAGGACTTATTTTATCGCTTAAATGTTCTTCAAATTGATTTGCCACCGCTAAGATTAAGGAAGGAAGATATTCCCCTTATCCTTGATTTTTATATACAATTTTACAATGAACATACACTACAGAAAAATGTAAGCTATTGTAATGAAGTAATTCAGTTATTTTATGCCTATCATTGGCCGGGGAATGTGCGTGAACTAAAAAATGCCCTTGAATCGGCATATAATAATTTGCTTGGGGATGAAATACTTGTTGAACATGTTCCAGAGAGGATTAAAAAAAATGTTCAACATTCAACTCAATCGATCATACAAAACAACCAATCTGGACATTTACGAGATTTAACGGAAGCCTACGAGCGTCTAATTATAGCGGAAAAGTTGCGTGAAACTGATGGACGATTAGCGGAAACAGCTAGACGTTTAGGTATTTCTCGTCAATTACTAAAATATAAGTGTTTAAAATATGAATTGCTGTAAAAAAAATTTTACAAAAAGGGGATAAAAATTTATCTCCTTTTTTCGTGTTATTAAATTTTTTATTATTTAGATAAATCTTCTGTAAACGATTATAAAGGGGTTGAGGATATGTCTAAAGTTGTACAGCATACGATAATCGTGGGGCTAGCCTTATTTGCTATATTTTTTGGTGCTGGGAATTTAATATTTCCGCCATCCATAGGTAATAGTGCAGGGGAATCATGGATTTCCGCTCTGATGGGCTTTAGCTTAACGGGTGTTATTTTACCTGTGCTTGCGGTGTATGCAATTTATAATACTGGGGGAACTGTGGAAGCGCTCACAAGACCAATCGGAAATTGGTTTTATAAAGCCTTTAATACGGTCATGATGGTTTGTATTGGAATGGTTGTCACAATACCGAGGATGTCAGCGACAACTCATGAATTAGGAGTATCACAAATTATTCCGAACGTACCTTTAATTGTGTCAGTATTAGCATTTTTCGCGATTTGCTTTTACTTTGCGATGGACCAATCAAATGTGATCGATAAGATTGGCAAATGGTTGACGCCTGTTCTTGTTCTTATCCTTATTATCCTCATTGGTAAAGGGGTATTAGACCCAATAGGAGCAGCAATTAATACAGGAGCAGAAAGGGTTTTTGCCAACTCCATAATAGCAGCCTATCAAACAGGGGATGTGGGAACCGGTATTCTTTGTGCGCCAATCTTTTTAGCAGCAATAGTAGGCTATGGCTATAAAGGGAAACAATCTAAAAAAGTCGCGCTTGGTGGAATGGCTATTGCTGCAATAGGGTTAATTGCAGTATATGGAGGTCTACTTTATTTAGGGGCTACAAGTAGTGGCATCATCACAAATTCGGGCAGTGATACAGAACTATTAGCGGGCATTGCCTTTAGTGTCATTGGTAATTTGGGTAAAGCGTTACTAGCTATATGTGTTGTTTTTGCCTGCTTAACATCAGCGATTGGCGTCATGGTCATATCCTCACAGTTTTTAAATGAACTAACAAAAGAGAAGCTTGGCTATAGAACGTGGGTCTTTATTATGTGTGTAGTAGGCGCAACTATTGGCTCCTTAGGTGTAGGTGCCATCGTTGAAATTACATTGCCGATTTTCTTGGTAATTTATCCAGTCATTATTGTACTTGTGCTACTGGGAGCCTTTGATCGTTTTGTACCAAATGCAGGAGCCTATAAAGGAACTGTCCTATTTGCATTTCTAGTAAGCGTCGTTGAAACATTTGCTAGCTATGAAATTACGATACCTGGTGTGACACAGTTGGTCATGCATTTACCATTGCAGTCTAGTGGATTTGCTTGGATTATGCCATCTATTGTTGGCTTTATTATCGGTACTATTTTGCATAAGGTGCTGAAAGCAGAAGATCCTGAAAAATCTACTTTTGGTATGGAAGAAATAGGAGTTGAAAAATGATGAAAATTATTTGTAACGCAAAGATTTATACGGCAGATACTAATCAGCCATCTGCAACGGCTATGGTAATTGAAGAAGGAAAGGTACTTTGGATTGGACAACAGGAAGATTTACCTCCCTATAAGGGAGAAGTAATAGAGGTACAAGGAAAGCTCATTATTCCTGGGATTATTGACGCTCATATGCATCCCATTATGTTAGCAGATGTTATGGAACAAGTGGCTTGTTTACCTCCATATATTTATTCTATTGAGGATATAATTAATGCATTAGCAAACTATGATGCAAGTCAGCGGGGATGGCTATTAGGCTGGGGCTATGATGAAGGGAAACTAAAGGAAAGAAGAGCGCCTTTAAAAGAGGACTTAGACCGTGCCTCTACAGAGTTACCTGTTATTGTTATGCGTACATGTGGTCATATCATATCGGTCAATAGTAGAGCATTAGCAATCGCAGGTATTACGAAGGATACACTTGATCCACAGGGTGGACAAATCGATCGTGATGAAAATGGGGAACCTACAGGCATACTGCGTGAAAATGCACGTAATCTAGTACTACAGCATTTACCTACACCATCTGAAGAAGAGATTGTCAAAAGGCTTCTAAAGCTATCACAAACTTTGGCATCCTATGGTGTAACAAGTATTACAGAATTAATGGCCACGGTAGCGCCTATTGATTATTTAGGCCTGTATCGTAAAGCCCGAGAAAAAGGTTTTAAGCAACGCGTAGCAGTTTATTATATCTGGGAGGATATTCAACGATATGAGCTGTTAACAGCAAATACTATTGATCGTTCTGCAGGAGCCTATATCGGAGGCATTAAGCTATTTTCGGATGGCAGTGTTTCAGGCCGTACAGCACTTGTTTCTGAGCCATTTTTGGGAAGTGATGAAAAAGGCATAGCGATGACTTCGAAAGAGGAGCTGCTAGCGGCTGCTGCGGTAGCAAAAGAATATGGTATTCAATTAGTGGTTCATGCAATGGGGGACAGAGCCATTGATCTAATTGTCGACACATTTTATGAGGAAAAGGCTTGGTTAACAGATGCACCGTCTGTTCGTATTGAGCATGCAGCCATGCCATCTAAAAGTGCCTTGCAAAAAGCTGCTGAATGGGGGATAGGCTTTGTGCCACAACCCATCTTCTTATTTTGTGAAATTGAGAGTTATTTAGAGAATCTAGGGCTAGAAAAAACACAGACATTATATGGTGTACAAACATTTCTCAAGAGGGGGATTGCGACAGCGCTCTCTTCAGATGCACCTGCTACATCATGGGCAGAAGCGGCTAATCCCTTTGTGACGATACAAGCAGCCGTTACACGAACAGCTTATGATGGCACAGATTTAGGCGCCGCAGAAAAAATCTCTGTAGAGGAGGCATTACAGCTATACACAGTTGATGCCAAGACGATGATTCGTATGGAGAACGTTGGTCAGTTAAAAGAGGGCTATGAAGCTAATTTTGTTGTACTAACAGACGATTTGCTGACGCTTTCACATAACCAGCTTATGCATGTAAAACCATTCGCTACATATATCGAAGGAGAATGTGTTTTTACACAATCCACTATTCAAGCTCAATAAATTAGTTATGAAGATGGTCGCTGCTACGACATATTTCATATATATCGCCATTCCCTTAAATATTAAAGAAGGTGTCTCATTAGGAGGCACCTTCTTTAAAGACCATTTACATCGTTGGAAGCTAATCGTGCTTTTTTCTCAGCTTTTTTACGGTCTCGTAATGCCTTAAAAAAGTCTGTTAAAATTTGACCACATTCCTCGGCTAAAATCCCTTCTGTTACATCACATTCATGATTAAAGCGTTCATCATTTAATAAATGGTAAAGAGAATCTACACAGCCAGCTTTTTGATCTCTTGCCCCATAAACAACTCGGGGTACACGTGATTGGAGAATGGCTCCTGCACACATTGGACAAGGCTCCAATGTAACATAAAGAGTAGTATCCTCCAGTCGCCAACTCCCTATTTTTTTGCAGGCTTCTTGAATCACTAACAGCTCCGCATGTGTTGTTGCATTTTGCGTTGTTTCTCTTAAATTATGCGCACGTGCAATGATTTTCCCTTCATAAACAAGTACTGCACCAATTGGTACTTCCCCAAGTACTGCAGCCTGTTGAGCTTCCTCTAATGCTTGTTTCATAAATAAACGATCTGCGTCAAAAATATCCACTCATATCTCTCCTTAACAGTAGTGTAGCGTGCTGAAGTGGTAATTGCTACTTTTACTTCTTTTCGGATGATATATTCATTTAAAATCAACGATTGACCTGTAATATGTCGAAGCATAAATACTTGTTGACATTCCTTATATATCCATATATATTTATATATGAACACATGCTCATATATAAATATTGAAGAATGGGGTAAACTTCTATGGATGAAAAATTAAACAGTTCAGAAATGCAAAAAAATATTGATCAGCATTTAGATGAAGAGACATTATTTGTAGTATCTCAGACTTTTAAAGCCTTGAGTGATCCAACACGAATTCGTATTTTAAACTTACTTTGTTCAGATGAACATTCTGTTAATGATATTGCAGAAATTTTAGATTTAGGCCAATCAACGGTTTCCCACCAATTACGCTTTCTTAAAAATTTAAGATTGGTGAAATTTAGAAGGGAAGGAACAACCTTATATTATTCTAAGGACGATGATCACATTATGAATTTATTGAAGCAGGCTATTGAGCATGCGGCTCATAACTAAAATGAAATGAGGGAATAACAATGGGACATCAACACGACCATGGCCATGATCATACACATGGTGCAAATAAAAAGGTATTATTACTGTCGTTTATTATTATTACAGGGTATATGGTAGTGGAAGCCATTGGTGGCTTTTTAACAAATAGTTTGGCTCTTTTATCAGATGCAGGGCATATGTTAAGTGACTCTATCTCTTTAGGTATAGCCATGTTAGCTTTTATGTTTGGGGAAAAAGCTGCAAGCTATAGTAAAACATACGGCTATAAACGATTTGAGATTTTAGCTGCAGTATTGAATGGCATTACATTAATAGGAATCGCATTATTTATTTTCTATGAAGCGATTGAACGATTTACAAACCCACCAGAAGTAGCTACAACTGGAATGCTTATAATCAGTACAATTGGTTTGTTCGTTAACATTTTAGTTGCCTGGATTATGATGCGTGGAAGTGATACAAAGGATAATTTAAATATGCGCGGAGCATTTTTACATGTACTAAGTGATATGCTAGGATCTGTAGGCGCTATTGTTGCGGCACTATTAATTATGTTTTTTGGCTGGGGCTGGGCAGATCCTCTTGCAAGCGTTGTTGTTGCATTATTGGTCGTACGAAGTGGCTACCATGTCACAAAAGCCTCGATTCATGTATTAATGGAGGGGACACCTTCAAATATAGATGTTCAGGAGATTATTCAGCTAATAGAGCAGACTGATGGAATAGAAAGTATCCACGATTTACACATCTGGACAATAACTAGTGGAACGAATGCATTATCCTGTCATGCAGTTGTAAATGATCAATTGAAAATAGCTGAGAGTGAGCATATCTTGCGGAAAATTGAACATAATCTTCAACATAAGGGCATTAAGCATATAACAATTCAATTAGAAACATCCTTACATCGACATGATAATTCTATTTTATGTAAATTAGAAAATGACCATGAACATCATCACGATGATAAATAAAATTTTTTATGACTTGCATACCCTTCGCGGGTATAGTATGATAATTACAAATAGGAGGTGTAGTGAATGGAGGAGACAGTAAAAGAGGATGCTTGTCATACAGAGGAAGCTACGTCTTGCCGAAAAAGTCATCACCCTGAGCGTGTGAAAAAGGATCTAACAACTCGCTTAAATCGAATTGAAGGTCAGATTCGTGGTATTAAGGGAATGATTGATAAAGACGTTTACTGTGATGATATTATTACGCAACTATCTGCTACACAATCTGCATTAAATAGTGTGGCAAAAATATTATTAGAAGGTCATTTAAAGGGCTGTGTTGTGGATCGTCTATCAGAAGGCGATGAAGCAGTATTAGATGAGTTAGTAATAACGATTCAAAAGTTAATGAAAAAATAGATTGAAAACATACAAAAGGAGAGATTTTATTATGCAAAACGTAACATTAAACGTACAAGGAATGTCATGCGGTCATTGTGTAAATGCAGTGGAAAAAAGTGTTGGTGCTCTAGCTGGTGTTGAACAAGTAAAAGTTAATTTAGCAGATGGCTTAGTGGATATTGCCTTTGATGATGCACAAGTATCACTTGACCAAATTAAAGAAACAATTGATGACCAAGGATATGACGTAAAATAATAATTGTAGAGTGCTCAAGTAGCACTCTCTTATTTTCAAAATTATATACCCCCTGTTGGTATAAGGAGAGGTGAAAGGTAAATGAGTTCTGATCATAAGGAAGCTAATTTGCAAATTACAGGGATGACATGTGCGGCCTGTGCCACTCGAATAGAAAAAGGGTTAAATAAAATGGATGGTGTAGAACATGCAACAGTAAATTTAGCACTTGAAAAATCATCTATTAAATATGACCCCACTAAACTAAGTGAAGCAGATTTTGAAAAGAAAATAGAAGCACTTGGCTATGGTGTTGTTAAACAAAAAGCTGAACTTGATATTACAGGTATGACATGTGCAGCCTGTGCGACTCGCATTGAAAAAGGGTTAAATAAACTAATTGGTATTTCCTCTGCTAATGTCAACTTAGCACTGGAAAAAGCGATGATCGAGTTTAATCCTTCGGAAGTATCCATCGCAGATATTATTACAAAAGTTGAGAAGCTAGGCTATGGGGCACATCAAAAGGCAGATGAGCAGGAAACAGTGGATCATCGTGAAAAAGCTATCAAACAGCAACAACATAAATTTATTTTATCGGCTATACTTTCTTTACCACTGCTTTGGACGATGGTTGGTCATTTTTCCTTTACGTCATTTTTATATGTTCCAGAATTTCTAATGAATCCATGGGTCCAAATGGTATTGGCTACGCCAGTGCAATTTATTATTGGTAAACAATTTTATGTAGGGGCATATAAAGCATTACGCAATGGTAGTGCAAATATGGATGTGCTTGTTGTGATGGGGACATCAGCAGCCTATTTCTATAGTGTCTATCAAGCGATTGTAACGATAGGATCACATCACGGTCCACATCTTTATTTTGAAACGAGTGCTGTATTAATTACACTAATTTTATTAGGTAAATTATTTGAGGCAAAGGCAAAAGGACGTTCATCTGAAGCCATAAAAAAACTAATGGGACTTCAAGCAAAGACAGCGATCGTTGTACGTGACGGTATAGAAAAGGAGGTCCCATTAGAAGAAGTTATCATTGGCGATGTTATTTTAGTGAAACCAGGTGAAAAAATTCCTGTAGATGGTGAGGTAATAGAGGGGACAACAGCTGTTGACGAATCAATGCTAACAGGAGAAAGTCTACCAGTTGATAAAAAGCAAGGTGATCTATTATTTGGCTCAACTATTAATAAAAATGGTTTTATTAAAATGACTGCAACAAAGGTTGGCCGTGATACAGCATTAGCACAAATTATTAAAGTGGTCGAAGATGCTCAAGGATCGAAAGCACCTATTCAACGTTTAGCAGATCAGATTTCAGGGATTTTCGTACCTATTGTTGTGGGCATAGCCATTGTAACCTTTTTAATTTGGATTATTTGGGTCCGTCCAGGGGAATTTACACCTGCTTTAGAGGTATTAATCGCAGTTCTTGTCATTGCTTGTCCATGTGCACTTGGGTTAGCAACACCAACTTCAATAATGGCAGGCTCTGGACGTGCAGCTGAGTTTGGTATTTTATTTAAAGGGGGAGAACATTTAGAGCAAACACAAGGCATAGATACAGTTGTTGTAGATAAAACAGGAACAGTGACACATGGTAAACCTGAGCTTACAGATGTTATGTTAGCGCCAGAGCAAGATGAAGCACGCTTTTTATCCTTAATCGGGGCAGCAGAGAAGCAGTCAGAGCATCCACTAGCTGAAGCCATTGTTCAAGGTATAGAAAAACGCGGCATAGCTTTAGGTGACGTTCAATTCTTTGAAGCAATACCGGGTTATGGTGTGCAGGCAACTGTCTCAGGTCAAGGTGTTATCATTGGCACACGTAAATTAATGCAACAATATGGTATTCATATTAATGATATTTTACCAACAATGGAGCAACTAGAACGAAATGGTAAGACAGCCATGTTAGCAGCCATCAATGGGCAATATGCAGGTTTAGTAGCTGTGGCTGATACCGTGAAAGATACATCAAAAGAAGCTATTCGTCGTTTACAGGATATGGGGATTACGGTCATCATGATGACTGGTGATAACGAGCGTACTGCTCAAGCAATTGGAACAGAGGTAGGCGTGAATCATGTTATTGCAGAAGTCTTACCAGAAGGTAAAGCTGATGAAGTGAAAAAACTTCAAGTCCAAGGGAAAAAAGTAGCGATGGTTGGTGATGGTATTAATGACGCACCTGCCTTAGCAACAGCGAATATTGGGATGGCAATTGGTACAGGGACAGATGTGGCAATGGAAGCTGCAGATATTACGCTTATTCGTGGAGATTTAAATAGTATCGCGGATGCCATTCTAATGAGTAGAAAAACAATGCGTAATATTAAACAAAATCTATTTTGGGCATTTGCATATAATACATTAGGTATTCCAATTGCTGCACTCGGTCTGCTTGCTCCATGGGTAGCAGGCGCAGCGATGGCCTTTAGTTCAGTTTCGGTCGTATTAAATGCACTTCGTTTACAACGAGTGAAATTATAAATAAGTATAAAGGCATCGGGAAGTAGATTCTCGATGTCTTTTTTCTATGTCATCATGAGAAGAATATCCCAGGTAAATTTACTAGAACAATAGGTTGATTCTGTTTTTCATTTTCCTACTATGATAAAATGAAAGGTACTGATTCATTTTATGTAGGACACAATGATCGAATCCATAGAACAAAAGGAGGAGCTTCTGGTGACGGTTCCATTTGTTACGGTAGAAGGTCCGATTGGTGTTGGTAAAACCTCTTTATCGAAAGAGATAGCAGCGACATTTAATTACCATCTATTAAAAGAAATTGTAGACGAAAACCCTTTTTTAAATAAGTTTTATGAAAACATTGAGGAGTGGAGTTTCCAAACGGAAATGTTCTTCCTTTGTAATCGCTATAAGCAACTAACCGATATTAAAAAATTTCGTTTAGCACATGCCAAACCTGTTGTAGCAGACTATCATATTTTTAAAAATTTAATATTTGCGAAGCGTACATTGGCACCAACTGAATACGAGAAGTATGAAGAGATCTATAGAATTTTAACGAAAGACATGCCTGTTCCAAATGTAGTGGTTTATTTACATGCCAGTGTTGAGACATTAATGAAGCGTATCGCCATGCGAGGGCGAGAGTTTGAAAAGATGATTTCACGTGATTACATGGAGCAGCTTGTGGCTGACTATCATTCTTTTATCGAGCATTTTGAAAGCATGCATCCCGAAATTCCAGTTATTCGATTTAATGGAGATCAGCTTGATTTTGTAAAAAATCCCAATGATTTAAATCATGTTTTAAAAATAATTAAAGATACGTTACAACAAAGGAGTTTGCAATAATGAATTTAAGAGAGAAGTACGATATTCCACCACAAACGGTTATTACGATTGCTGGTACTGTTGGGGTAGGAAAATCGACGATGACAAAGGCTTTAGCAGAGGCACTGAACTTTCGTACCTCGTTCGAGAAAGTAGACACAAATCCATACCTTGATAAATTTTATGAGGACTTTGAAAAATGGAGCTTTCATTTACAGGTCTACTTTTTAGCAGAGCGTTTTAAAGAACAGAAGCGTATTTTTGAATATGGTGGAGGATTTGTACAAGATCGCTCTATTTATGAGGATACTGGCATTTTTGCTAAGATGCATTATGATAAAGGAACAATGAGCCCAACAGATTATGAGACTTATACAAATTTGTTTGATGCAATGGTGATGACACCTTATTTCCCACATCCAGATTTGCTTGTCTATCTTGAAGGACCTATTGATGCGGTTATTGGACGTATTCAAGAGCGTGGACGTACAATGGAGCAACAAACACCAAATGATTATTGGATAGAAATGCATGAACGCTATGAAAATTGGATAAATAATTTTAATTCTTGCCCAGTTCTACGTTTAGATATTAATGATTATGATTTATTAAAAAATCCTGATGCCATTGAATCAATTGTAAGCCGTATCAGTCATATGCTAAAACAAACAAGCCATTTACGAAAATAAAAGTAAAATAAATGACCAAAAAACGTGAGACAATATATAGCCGATTGTTTCACGTTTTTTGAATAGGAGGGATTATTATAAGAATCGCAGTGTATTGCGGATCCGGTCTGGGTAAAAGCTCTATTTATGCAGAGAAAGCGGCTGAGCTTGGTACAGCACTGGCAAAAAACGGTCACGGGGTTGTCTATGGTGGTTCAAAAACAGGCCTAATGGGGAAGGTTGCCGATGCTGTTTTAGCAGCTGGAGGAGAAGTGATTGGTGTGATGCCAACACATTTACAAAAGCGTGAATTGGCCCATGCCTCATTAACAGAAATTCATATTGTAGACTCTATGCATATTCGTAAAGCTAAAATGGCCGAGTTAGCAGATGCCTTTATTGCTCTACCAGGAGGCGCAGGGACTTTAGATGAATATTTTGAGGTATTTACTTGGGCTCAGATTGGACTTCATACAAAACCTGTCATTTTATATAATGTCCATGGATTCTATGATGCACTTCTACAGCATTTTAAAACAATGCTAGAGGAAGGCTTTATACGTGCAGAGCAAAAGAAGTTCTTACGTGTAGCGGCTACCTCTGAAGGGATTTTACGTTTATTAAAAAAACATGGATGAACATTCTCCATGTTTTTTATCTTGATGCAGCAGGTACTAACATCCCCTGCAATTACACTGAGGCATAATTAATGTAATATAAAAGTAAAATAATTAAATTTTAAGTAAAAAATTAGGATGGGGTGTTCTTAATGCATAGTGTAGAGGCTCAAGTAACCGATGATTTAGTAGTACAGGCTATTGAACGCAATATTGCCATTATCCGCTTCGATATGGATAGAAGAGTGGCGTATGTCAATGAACTATTTGCTCAAACATTAGGCTATACAGTGCAGGAAATGCTAGGAAAACATCATAAAGACTTTTGTTTGCCTGATTTCGTTAATAGTATGGAGTACGATAATTTTTGGCGCAACCTAACGGCAGGAAACAGCTATCAGGACAAAATAAAAAGAATTGATGCTAGAGGTAATATAATTTGGCTGGAAGCGACATATATGCCTGTCTTCGCAAATGATACAAGAAAAGTAATAGGTGTATCCAAAATAGCTGCCAATATCACTGAACGACAACATGAGATAGTTAGTGTTGCTGACAAGTTGAAGGGCATGTCTAATAAGCTTTACCAGCGTTCAGAGGCGGGCATTCAAAATAGCCAAGATCTACTAGAAACCATTAAAGTAGTTTCAAAGGAATCAAATGAAAATGTAAGTAATCTTGTGCAGCTTCAGAAACAAGCAGATTCTATTAAAGGGATTGTCAAAACTATACAAGAAATTGCCTCACAAACTAATTTATTGGCATTAAATGCAGCTATTGAAGCCGCTAGGGCTGGAGAATATGGAAGAGGTTTTGATGTAGTGGCGAAAGAGGTACGTAAGCTTTCTGTAAGAGTTGAACAATCTATTTCAGAAGTGAAGGATAATGTGGAGGGCATTGAGCGAGAAATTGGTCAAGTGACTGATAGTATTACAAAAATAGCAGAAAAAATAGAGAAAACAAATGAACAAATTACTGTCACAGCAAATGACTTTAGTGAAATAGCATCTGCTGCTGAAGCCTTAGACGAGCAATCAAAGCAATTTATTGAAAGTATTTAATTCTACTAGTGACTACTATTTTCGAGATATATTGAAATAGGCTGTATTTTTTATTTACAATAATAGAGTAAGTCATTAATCATAATAGGGGTGTTATGTATGACAAAAGTGGAAGTAAGCTTTCAGCATTTACCAACAACAGCTATTTCAGATGCAACAGGCGGACATACCAATGTGCGAAGTGATATTAAGCCGTTAGCAGACCATTTTAAAGTTGCTGGGCGAGCTGTAACTGTACGTTTACCAGATGGTGAAAATGGGGCAGTTTTGGAAGCGATTAGGGCTGCAAATGAAGGAGATATTTTAGTCATTGATGCAAAAGGTAATACAAACCGAGCTGTTGCTGGAGATTTTGTGATCTCCTTAGCAAAAGGGATAGGTGTACAAGGTTTTGTTGTGGATGGTGTAATCCGCGATATTGCAGCAATACGTGAATTAAATTTCCCTGTATTTTCGTTAGGCACTACTGTAGCAGCAGGCAATAAAAACGGCGGAGGTCAAGTAAATGTACCGATCGCCATTGGAGGAGTTACGGTTCATCCTGGTGATTATATTATTGGGGATGTGGATGGTGTAATTGTTGTGCCACAGCAAGATGCTGAAAAAATTGCTGTAGCAGCAGAGACTAAGCTTGAAAAAGATGAAAAACGCGCTCAAGAAGCACATGCCAATGGAAAAGAATCAATTATCGCTTATTTAGATAAAGTGTTAGCAAAATAAAAAAACCCTCACGATGCCATCCAACATCGTGAGGATTTTTTTAAATTACGCTAGATTTTCATTATCATTAAAGTAATTTTTCATCTTTTCTCGATCGAAACGGCCTTCCCATTTAGCCATTACTAATGACGCTAATGAGTTACCAATTACGTTAACAACTGTACGTCCCATGTCAAGAATACGGTCAATACCAGCAATGAAGGCTAGTCCCTCAAGTGGAATACCTACAGTACCTAAAGTTGCTAGAAGTACAACGAATGATACCCCTGGTACACCTGCAATACCTTTTGATGTAACCATTAATACAAGCATTAACGTAATTTGTTCACCAATGCTTAGGTGAATACCGTACATTTGTGCAATAAATAATGCTGCAATGGCTTGATATAGTGTTGACCCATCTAAGTTAAAGGAGTAACCGGTAGGTATAACAAAAGATACAATATCCTTTGGCGCCCCTAATTTCTCCATTTTCATCATAATACGTGGTAATACAGCTTCAGAACTTGCTGTGGAGAAGGCTAAAATTAGCTCATCTTTTAATACTTTAATTAAATAGAAGATGCTGATTCCTGCGAATTTTGCCACAAGTCCAAGAACGACAAAGATAAAGAATAGCATTGTTGCATAAACAAGAATTGCTAATTTGGCAAGTGGAACCAGTGAAGCAAACCCATATTTGGAAACGGTTACACCAATTAAACCAAATACCCCTAGTGGCGCGAATTTCATTACGAGGTTTGTTACCCAGAACATAGCATCTGCTACCCCTTGGAAGAAGTCTAAGACTGGTTTCCCTCGATCTCCTACTGCAGCAACCCCTAAACCGAAAATAACTGAGAAGAAGATAATTGCTAGCATATTACCTTCAGCCATTGACTGAATAATATTTGTTGGGACAATGCCTACAATGATATCAAATGGTCCCTCGTGCTGTACTTCCTCAGTTGTTGATACATACTTCGAAATATCCCCTTGAGATAATTCATTCATGTTAAGACCTGCACCAGGTTGGAAAATGTTTGCGGAAAGTAATCCAACTACGATTGCAACTGTAGTAATAATCTCAAAGTAAATTATAGATTTCCCGCCTAATCGTCCAAGTTGCTTCATATCTCCAGTACCAGCAACACCAACGATTAATGTCGAAATAATAATCGGTACAACAATCATCTTAATAAGATGTAAAAATATATCCCCTAATGGTTGTAGATATGTCTCAATTTTGGGGTTTCCGTAAAAGATACCACCAACAATGATCCCTAAAATCAAACCGATTAAAATCTGAGCGGCTAAACTGACTTTAAATTTCTTTTTCAAATCCTTTGTACCTCCCCTAATATTAAATTTTTAGGACACGCCTTACTTTAATAATACGGAGGACTTATGGAATCCGACAAAATCCGATAAAATTAATTTACTTTTGTTAAAATGTCTGAATATAACACTTGAATAAACTTTTTAATATTTACCTTTGCTTTACGATTATCGTGATCTTCAATCTGTGTCATGAGCTGACGAATTTCTTTAAAATCAAAGTAGCGAGGGGCATAGTACTCGAATTCTGAGTTTGTGTAATCAACAACCCCTAAATTAGCGAGATTAATCATGGCAGCTAATATTGTACGACGCACACGCTGCTCGATGGCTTTACTCTCTTTTAAAATTTCATCTGGCGTAGCCTTGGTCACAGCTGCAATTTCTTCATAAAGCTCTTTTAATGGAGGAAGGGGGGCAATCTTGTGCTGGTGAGCAAGTAATGTTTCTATAATGGCAATGATATCCTCACTACCAATTTCCCCGACAATCCCCATATCATTCAAAATAGATTGAATATGGTCTCGTGATGTAGCTTTATGAGTCTTTTGTTCACTTAACTCAATATTTGTAAGTGATTGACGTATCACTAATAGTGAATTTTTAAGTCGAAATTGTTCAGTTGTTTTTTTCAAAACATTTTCGACTTCAATACGATTGATTGGTTTATGAATGAAGAAATCAATTCCTTGCTCATATGCTTCGCCAACCATTTCCTTATTCACTACCTGTGAAATCATAATAAATTGTCCCTCGAAACGATTTTGCATAAGTTGTTCCACAGTTGCTATGCCATCAAGCTTAGGCATCAGTAAATCAATAAGCACAAACTCTGGCTGTGTCATTAAAATTTGTGGAATGGCATCCTCACCATTGCGAGCCTCACCAATAACTGTTCCTAACCCGCTATCTTCAATAATTTGCTTTAACATAACACGACTTGCACGATCATCATCTACAATAAAATACCTCATTTAAGTCTCTCCCGTTTGAATAGTTTGCGTAGGAATTATGATTTTAAACGTTGTGTATTGATTGTTTGATTCAACGGTTATTGAGCCTTTTAATTTTTCTACTAGTTCAGCAACATGTGAAAGCCCAATGCCAGTTGCTGCAACACCATCAACATTGAATTTAGTGGTGTATCCAGGTTCAAAAATAACAGAAATGTCTGCTTGTGAAATCCCTTGTCCATTATCACATACTGTTATTACAGTATTATCCTCTTGGCGCTTAATAGCAATAGAAATGATCCCTTGCTTTTCAATAGCCTCAACAGCATTGGCTGATAAATTATTTAATAGAGCAAGCAGTGCAATATGATCTTTCGTTTGAAAATCGAAGTCTATACATGTATTAAATTGTATTTCCTTACCGAGTAATTCTGCATATTTCCTATTACCTTCTTCAATATAATGCAATAATTCAGATAATACGAAAGGACCAAAGCTCTTTTCACCGACAATCTTTGAAATCCCAGCATATATCCGTTGAGAATCCTTTTTCACTTCATGGATTTCCTGGGCAATATGAAGTGCTTGTAAACTCTCGGATCGAAAACCTTGCGTCTTTAACTGACGATATAATTCATAACCACTACCTGTAATTGTTTCAATATGATTCATTGATTTTTTTAAATATAGTGTCTCCACATAGAGGTCAGATCCAATATTCAGCATTTCTTGTACCCGTTTTTTTTGTTCCGCTACCAAAATAGAGCTATAAATCCCTACTACAAAAAAGCTTCGTAATAATGCTACTGCTAATAGGATCAAGAGATCATGGAGAAATAAAAAAGTATATGTTTGGACAAAAAAGCGGAAAATTTGTTCAGCTAAATTACTGATGACCTCACTAAAAGCAACGAGTAAACCAAGTTTTAGTGGTTTTTCTCTGTATTGTTGAATATCTAAAACTTGCAGGCATACTGCAAACAATACATAAAATAAACCGGCTGGTAAATGGTTAAATATACTCTCGGCAATCGGAACATCATGTAATGTCGAATTAATAACCCGAAAAATAGTTGTCACAATACTGGTAGCTACACCAGCTAAAATAATTGGTGTAGGTTTAATTAATGTGCATAAAAAGAAGACAATTGTTCCTAAACCAAAACGGAAAGTTGTATTAGCAAAAGGCATAATTTTAATTTCACTACCTATTGCAGTCATAACAGCAATAATGAAAATCCAAGTAAGGGAAGCACGTGTCATAAGTAATTTCGATTGCAATTTAACAACCTCCCATCATTGATATAATAAAAAATACCACAACCGAGGCGGAAGTGGTATCTAACAAGTAATACATACAATTTAGGCAAAAAAAAACGGCTACATTCGTAGTCGGAAATTTAAAACTGGAGGAGGTAGAGGGATTCGAACCCCCGCGCGGTGTTACCCGCCTGTCGGTTTTCAAGACCGATCCCTTCAGCCAGACTTGGGTATACCTCCATGTTATATTGCTTTACTGTCTTATCGACAAAAATAAATTTATCATAACTAGAAACGAACGTCAAGATAATTTTTGAAAAAATATATATTGTTTAAATCGTCACTTAGAAATAAATAATTTGTGCATTAAGTTGCATTTTATACAAACAGTCAGTATACTAGTTATTGCCGTGCTAGGTGGGAAGGTAGCGGTGTCCTGTAACTCGCAATCCGCTCTAGCGAGACTGAATTCCTTTTTCGAGGCTGTCCGTATTGTTTGGTCTGCCTTTTGCACGTAGTGTTGACGATTGGGTCCTGCGCAATGGATACCCATGAACCATGTCAGGTCCGGAAGGAAGCAGCATTAAGTGGTCTTATTCATGTGCCGCGGGGTTGCCTAATCTGAGCTAACGACAAGAGTAACGCTTATGTGCGGCTGTCAAGGAAAGGTGCACGGCATTAAATTGCCAATTCAAAGCATCCGTCTATTATAGGCGGATGCTTTTTTATTTTAAATTTAGCAACTTCATTTTCTATATAATGCAGCAAATGCTATAATAAAAGTATTCAATTAAATGGAGAAGGAGAGAGGAAATCAGTGACGTATCAAGCATTTTACCGTGTGTATCGACCGCAATCTTTTCGAGAAATGTCTGGTCAAACACATGTCAAAAGAACGCTACAAAATGCTCTCCTAGCAAATAAAACAACACATGCTTACTTGTTTTCTGGGCCCCGTGGTACAGGGAAAACAAGTACTGCTAAAATCTTTGCGAAGGCCTTGAATTGTGAACATGCACCGTCGAAAGAGCCGTGTAATGAATGTGCTACATGCATAAGTATTACAGATGGTTCACATCCAGATGTCATTGAATTTGATGCAGCCTCAAATTCACGTGTTGAAGAGATTAGGGATATCATAGAAAAGGTTCGTTTTGCTCCCGCAAGCAGTAGATATAAGGTGTACATCATAGACGAAGTGCATATGCTTTCTACAAGCGCTTTTAACGCTCTTTTAAAAACGTTGGAAGAACCACCTCCTCATGCTGTGTTTATTTTAGCAACTACAGAGCCTCATAAATTGCCTGCTACGATCATTTCTCGTTGTCAGCGCTTTGATTTTAAACGACTTTCTACTAATGATATTATTGAACGTATGAAGGTTGTTTTAGAAGATATTGACTTACCATATGAAGAACAAGGTTTAAAGGTGATTGCACAATCAGCCGCAGGGGGAATGCGTGATGCTTTAAGCTTATTGGACCAAGTTGTGTCTTTTAGCGGCGAAAAATTAAAACTTGAGGATACGTTATTAGTGACAGGTTCTATTAGTCAGGATGTTTTTTATGATCTAGCAGAGGCACTCAAAGTAAAAGATGTTGCGCAAATGCTTGCCCTTTTAGAGCAACTGATAGCTGACGGTAAGGACCCTTTGCGGCTCTCAGAGGATTTAATTACATTTTTCCGCGATTTATTATTACTTCAAACAAGTGATGATTTAGCTGAACTTTTAGAGCTTGTATCTCCTGAGGAACGTGTATTCACTTTAGCACACGAATTTGCACCAAATATGCTTTATGGGTATATTGATATACTTGCAAAGACACAGCAAGAGATGCGTTTCTCTCACCATACCAAAATTTATTTAGAGACGGCTTTGCTTAAAATGGTACAGTTTTCAGGAGGGATAGCCCATCAAACGGTGACTACAAATGAAATGGGAGAAAACCCTGATCTCACTCAAAAAATTGTAGCTCTTGAACAGCTGGTTCAGCAACTTTCCTTACAACTGCAAACGGGGACTCCAGTGCAAACGCCGACAGCACAAAAAGAGCAACGGCCCCGAGCTAAAAGTCCGAATGGTTATAAAGCACCTACAGGTCGTATTCAGGAAGTGCTGAAAGATGCCACAAAGCAAGATGTACAACGTATTAAGTCCATTTGGGCGCAAGCCCTAAGTCAAATGCAAAAATCACAATCTGCTCTTTTAGCAGAAGCCGAACCTGTTGCGGCATCTTCAAGTGCTTTTGTGTTAAAATTCAAGTATGATATTCATTGTCAGATGGTTGCCGACAACCAGTCTTTAAAGGCTCACTTTACACAATTAATTGCAGGGCAAACTGGTACAATGTACGAGATGCTATGTATACCAGAAGAATCATGGTTAAAAATGCGTGAAGAGTTTATTCGTGATCATGGTCTGCAGCAAAAGAAATCACAGACTGAAGCAGAGCATGGAGAAGAATTATTAGAGCCACCACCGGCAGAAATGCCAGAAGAACCATTTATCGATGATGCTCAACCTCTTGCTTCACAAGATCCACTTGTGGCAGAGGCTGAAAAGCTCTTCGGTAAAGATTTTGTTGAAATTATTGAAGATTAAATTTTTAGGAGGAAACATTTATGCGTGGAATGGGAAATATGCAAGGTATGATGAAAAAAATGCAAAAAATGCAAAAGGAAATGATGGAGGCTCAAGAAGCTTTAAATGCTGAGCAATTCGAAGGTGTTGCAGGCGGCGGTATGGTGAAAGTAACAGTTTCAGGTCAGCGTGAAGTAGTTTCAGTAAATCTAGATGAATCTGTAGTAGACCCAGAAGACATCGAAATGCTACAAGACCTAATTGTTATTGCAACAAATGAAGCGCTGAAAAAAGTAGAAGAAAAAGCAAACTCGACTATGGGTAAATTCACGCAAGGCTTAAACCTTCCATTCTAGGAGGTATTCATATGTACTACCCAGAACCAATATCTAAATTGATCGATAGTTTTATGAAATTGCCAGGTATCGGGCCGAAAACTGCGGCTCGTCTGGCGTTTTTTGTGTTAACAATGAAGGAAGATGATGTATTATCTTTCTCTAAAGCACTGATTGATGCTAAACGAAACCTAAGCTACTGTTCTGTTTGTGGCAATATAACGGATGTCGATCCATGTCACATATGTACAGATAAGCAGCGAGATCATTCTATTATTTGTGTTGTACAAGATACAAAAGATGTGATTGCAATGGAAAAAATGCGTGACTACAACGGTATGTACCATGTACTTCAAGGTGCTATTTCACCAATGGATGGTATTGGTCCAGAAGACATTAATGTTGCTTCTTTGCTAGTGCGCTTGCAAGATGAAAGTGTCCAAGAACTTATTTTAGCTACAAATTCAACAATCGAGGGTGAGGCAACCGCTATGTACATTTCTCGCCTTGTCAAACCGTCAGGTATCCGTACAACCCGTATTGCTCATGGATTGCCAGTAGGTGGAGATCTAGAATACGCAGATGAGGTTACGCTATCTAAGGCAATGGAAGGAAGACGCGAGTTATGAGTGAGGGATTAGTATGTTCTTCCGTAGTAAAGGGAAATTAAAAAAAGAATTTGATGATAAGCTTGTGAATCTGATTAAAGAAACAAAAGAAGATTTACAGCAGGCAAAGATAATAGAAGAATTAATGGATGATTATGACCTAGGTGTAATTGCTCAACGCAAAACAGCAGAAAGTATTCATTTCTATTTGTTTAAGGAAGCTAGAATTCGTAAGGTACTAATAAAATAGTTCTTTGTAAAATAATCATAGAAGCAAAACAGGAAACATAAACTTTCATAATTATTTAATTGAGGAGGCAACTATATGTCTGGGTTAGTAATTATGAGTATTTGTATTCCTGTCGGGCTTCTTTTTCTTTATGTAATAATAAGACATGCTAAATTGGGTAAAATCTTAGAAGGATTATCGGTGTTTTGGTTTAGATTTGCATTTGCTTTTCTACTATTATTCGTAATCCATTTAGGTATAGGTTATATAGGATATAATGTGCCAATCAATCTGTTTTCTGTCTTAACAATCGCTGTTTTAGGTATTCCTGGTGTCTTAGGAATAACGGCTTTAATATTTATTTTATAAAAGGCTTGCAATATAAAAAGATTATGGTATAGTTATAAAAGTCGCTAATACAACTGATTGAAACAAAAAAATAATTTCAAAATTATTGTTGACACGGTGTGTAGCGCATGATATTATATAAGAGTTGCTGCTGAAACAGCGGTGAACGAAATGAACCTTGAAAACTGAACAAGCAAAACGTAATCAATAAAGTTTTAAGTAGCTAGTTTTGCTAGTGAACGAAAC
>NZ_SJDS01000024.1:0-28469 GCF_004332175.1 Lysinibacillus sp. OL1
ATAAACAACAATAAAAAAATAAGGTAGGATGTATCATTAAATACTATACATCCTACCTATAATTATACTATTGATTAAATATTACCTCTCTCTTTTATCATCAAATCACTCCTAAAATCACTCCTATGCTAAATGTCCGCCAACTAAACGATCACGGTTTATAGCTGTCCCTGCTCCAGTAAATGACACAGCACGTAATATTGCAGTTGATCCAAATTTATTTCTAATGGCGTCCATGGTAGGGCCAATCAGCTGTCTTTGTGGCTTTCGTTCATCAAACAAATCTAATTGGATACTGTGCTCGCGATCTAAATTGGAAATACGGACAGATAGCTGCCGAGCTGGCTCCCCTGCAAAATGCTCATCGAGTAATTCAATACAGACTTTATACATTTCAAGTGTTTCATTAGTAGGCATCCTTATTGTTTTAGAACGATGAAACCCTTTCGTCATAGCATTACGGCTATACGATAATCCTAAGCTAATGGTGCGGCCAACAAAACCTGCATCCCTTGCGCGTTTCATTACATCCTCACACATTTCAAGGAGTACTACTGATATTTCTTTTCGTGTGTGATAATCTCGCATTAGCATTTGACCTTTACCAAAGCTTAGTGATGGATTCTTGACTAAAGGTTCACCCAATTTTGATAAATCGATGCCCCAAGCATGATGATATAACTGATTGCCCATAACACCAAACTGCTTTTCTAATTCATCAAGATCTGTGTTAGCTAAACCTCCAACTGTTTGAATACCCATTTTATTAAGATTGGCTTCCATCTGCTTACCTATGCCCCACATTTCTGACAAGGGGCGTACAGGCCATAGTTTTTCGGGAATGTCTTCATACGTCCATCTAGCAAAGCCCGTTTTCTTAGCTTCTATGTCTAGCACTAATTTAGCCATAAGCATGTTAGGTCCCATACCAACCGCTGAAGGTACATTAAATTGATCAAGTATAGCTCGCTGAATTTCTTTGGCAGTTTCTTCAGCTGTGCCCCACAATTTTTCAGTGCCAGTCAGATCAACAAAGCTTTCATCCACACTATAAACATGGATAGCCTCTGGAGGAACATAGTTAGAAATCAGACGCGTAATGGCCATGGACATCTCTAGAAAAAAGGACATTTTTGGTTCAAACAACTTAATATCTGGATGCTTAGGAATTTCATAACGACGATTCCCTGTCTTAATTTTGAATCTTTCTTTCATGACTGGAGACGCAGCCAACACCACACTGCCTGCTTGACTAAAATTGCCGACAACTGCAATTGGGTCCTTCAGTATATCCAACCCTTCTAACATAGCGATACAGCTGGCATAGAAGCTTTTCATATCGATACAAATGATTGGTTTGTCAGGCATTCCTTCATAATTCATACAACGCCACGCTCCTTATAAACAACTGGAACAACAGCAAGAACACTACTGATTAAAAATGTACGCTTTGTTTGTCTCATGAAACAGAATGCTTGAAATGAATCGCCAACGATTTTTATAACCTTAACTCGCCTTTTTGTTACAGACCCATTTTTAGATACATACATCATGTTTACTAATTGATTACGCTGCATAGCTTTAACCAGTTGTTCTCTCATCAATGTTTCCTCCTAATACTTGAAATGTTCTTTTTATTACTTTATACAAGAACACTTGTTTGTATACATAATAGAACAGATGTTTGTATTTTGACAAGATAAAATTTCTGGAAATAAGAAAGGGTCTAAAACAAATAAAAAAATTTAACCTAATTAGGTTTACTTTATAACCTAGTTGGGTTATAATAGGATTAACAAAAGGGATAGTAAAGGAGATGGTAGTTATGAAAAACGTTATGACAATCGCATGGGAAATCGCTAAAGAAGGTGCAGTTAAATTCGGTGGTAAAGTAAAAGAATATTTCGCAGAAGCTCTTAAAATGGCTTGGTCTATCGTTAAACTAACTGCTTCTACTACAACTATTCAACTTGCTGAAGGCTCTCGCAAACACAAAACTTGGGTTGCTGAAATAGTTGGTTTAGATGCTAAATACGGTTTCAACCGCCAGTTCATCAACGGTCAAGAAGATGAGAACATTCGTGGCTTATTCTTTACTCTTGAAGAAGGAAAAGTGTACGACGTAAATTGTGCTCAACGTGGACGTGAATATGCAACTATCCGTAAGGGCAAAGTGGTTGAATTATCTCAAAATGAAGTGAAGGCGTTGTTTGCATAATGAGTCGCCAAAAATTAAATTTAACTGGGAAACGTTTTGGACGCTTAACTGTACTTGAGGAAACCACTAAGCGAGGTACACATAGATACTGGTTGTGTCAATGTGATTGTGGAAGCCCAACAAAGGAAATAAGACAAAGCCACTTGCAATCAGGCAAAACAATATCATGTGGGTGTGCATTAAAAGATGGAGATCATAAAGTTGATTTAACAGGACAAAGATTTGGTAAATTAACAGCAATAGCACCAACCAGTGAAAGAAAACATGGTAAAGTCATTTGGGAATGTAAGTGCAGCTGTGGAAATCCCAATCCTGTATTAGTACCCTCTACGTATTTAACAAATGGCGATACTCAATCCTGTGGTTGTTTAAAGAAGGAACAGGAGAAGATTAATTTTGTAGATGGTTATGATAAGGAGCGTGTGGATGGTGTTAACACTTCTCTCTTGTTAGCTAAATTACGTACTGATAGTTCGAGTGGAATAAAAGGTGTTTATTTTCATAAAGCTAGACAAAAATGGTATGCACAAATCACAGTAGGTGGGCAAACATACAGATCATCATTAGTTAATGACAAAGAAAGAGCAATTGATGCGAGAATAGAATTAGAGCATCAATATCATATGCCTTATTTAAATAAAAAAGAAACTCTTCGTAAAGACATTGAACCTGGAACACGATTCGGAAAATTATCAGTTATAGACAAATCTTATACCAAAGAGAAAAACAAACGGACATATTATTATTACAAATGCATATGTGATTGCGGCAATACAAAAGATGTTGAACATTATCAACTCTTAAATGGGTTTTCAAAATCTTGTGGTTGTTCAAAAAAAGCATATAATATTGGTGCCGTTTTTGGTGATTGGGAAATCGTTGAAGAAATAGACAATAAAACTCGTCTTTGTAGATGTAATAAATGCGGTTATACAAGGTCATATAAAACTGGTACTTTGTATCATAATCCAACATGTGAACACAAAGTTAATGTTTCCGAAATAGATAAGTATATGACGCTAGGAGAAGCTGTGAGTCGTTGGGGAATAACTAGCGATAGACTTAAAGATCGTATAAAAGTGGCTCGTAAAAACAGAACATTAGAAACATTTATCAATAAAGGTTGGGCTAAGTATTCTGTTGGCGATGGTAGTAAGCAAGGAACTTGGATATTATCTACGATGCTAATGGAGTATTGGTATGGGGCTGAGCCAATCAAGGAGGCGAAAGACGAAGATGAAAACAATAAATGATTATATGACAATTGCTGAGGCTGCGGATCGCTATGGTGTAAACCAGCAGACTTTAAAAAATAAACTTAAACCTTCAGTTGTTGGTCAAGATAAAATAGATAGATGGGTAAAAGATGAACTTATTCGATTATCTGCTACAACATGGATTGTCACATCAGATTTTATGGAACAAGTCGTAAAAAAATAAACCAAACTTAACCCGTTTAGGTTGATTTTTTTAACCTAAATAGGTTATTATTAATTTAACAACAAAGAGTAAAACCCAGCCAAAATAAACACACAGGAGGAATGGAAAATGAAATTAGTTTATGTACACAGTGAATCGGATGTTGAAGTAATTGCTAAGATTGTGTCAAACCACTCAATTAGTGTTGAAGAAGCAATCGAGTTATCTGGAGTAAACATGGATGTTTACGCTGAAGAGCAAGGGTGGGAAGGTTACGACTATAACGCACTAAAAGTGATAGCATAATTTACAATGCCCAGGCTCAAACTAATGAGTACCTGGGCATTTATTGAATAAAAACATAAATATTGGTATATTACAATGAACAAGTAATTATTGATCACTATAATGGAAAGGAAGGTTTAAAACATATGAAAGATTTGATTTGCCAAGTGGCGATTTTAATTACACGGAAAAACCTGAAAAATCGGAAAAAGTAATAGTAATATTAACGACCAAGGTGGCAAGTTTAGCTATTTTGGTCTTTGTCTTTATCTTTTAATCTCATACAACTTTGTTGTTTTGCTTTCGTTGTTATAAACGAGCTTCAGCCCCAACAAATCAGCAATCTCACGCACTTGCACATACGTCCTATTGTCTTTAATAATTGCAGGAATGATTTTACAATCATTAAGCATAACTTTAGCTTCTGTAAATTGCGCCCCTTTTACTTCTTCCAAGCCATTTAAAATGTCTAGCTTGAATTGTGCCTCGGAGATTCCCATACTCGCTAAATAGGCGAATGGATCAACATGTGTTGTACCGCCTAAAGTATTCGTGATCCATCGATGTGACTTGATACCATTTCCACTGCCATCTAATACAATAGGTATTCCAGCCTCTTTTGCTAACTCTCTCAACAACCAAATATAAGCAGCATAGTCCTTCTTGAATTGTTCCTTGTCATTAGTTCGAGCCAATTCTACTTGGGCATAGCTAAGTGGATTCCCCTTAGGACCACAACCGTATTGCACACGATTAACTGGAGCAATTTGTACGATACGTCCACCACCTCCTACCCAGTGGGAGGTAAATGCATTGGCTTTATTTCGATTCATATAGGCAATTTCATTTTCTAATGCATCAGGGCCGCAATTATTTGGGTTTCCTGACTCATGAGCAATTACATACTTTACAGCCGATAAAGCATAGTTTGGCAATCCTGACATCAAACGTTTTTCAATTTCATAAGTCATTTATCATCTTCCTTTCGAGGTGCATCATATTTAAGCGCCTGGGTACTGTCAGAAGTACCAACAGTAGTCGGATCAATAATAATACCAAACAAGCCTAAAATGCTTAATACAGTCTCTGAAATGGCTGTAATTTGAGCGTTGTAAATCGTAATATCAACATTAAAAATGCCGGCTATTTGATTAGCGAGCACAAGTAATAATGCGATTAATGATACCCAAAAGAGCTTATGTTGAAGACGTACTTTCCAGTTAATTTTCATATTAAATCATTCCTCCTTTTATAATAAAGGTCAACAATGCTCCCACTAGTCCACCAATAACTAATCTTAAAATCCAAGTTGTATTATCTTTAATTCCGCCTATATCCTCGCGAATTTCCTTAATATTTGATTCAGCAACAGCCAGACGCGTTTTTACATCAGTCATGTCATTTTCTAATCTTCCCATTCGTTGCTCCATGTGAATCACCTCATCAATAAAAATAGCACTGCTCGGCACAGTGCATTGCTGGTTCTTGTAATATAAAAAGCACTCCCGAAGGAATGCTTTAACTTATCTAGTCTTTGTAACGAATTAGCACAGAATATTCAACGCATGGATAAACACCGAACTCAGTATGAGTGGCAATAGCAGTAGGTGTAGGTGCATATTGAATGCTGATAATTTGTTCATCCGAAACGCTTTCTAAAAATTCATTTACCTCTTGTTCAAATTTAATTTGGCTTTCATTCGCTATTAATTTTACTTTACTCAAATTTATTACCTCCTTTTACCTACAACTTTTCGACAAAAGGTAATGATTCCCTTCTTTTACAGACAAATTACTTGGTTATTTGTGTCTATTTTTTCAACTCGTACTTCAATGCATCAATTTCACGCCTCATCTTGCTAATAAAGGTAGGCTTATCATTATCAAACACGACCTCAACTTTTCGCATGCCGTACTCACAAATCACTTTAGCTGCAGTAATTCGGGTATCCATGGTCACACCCCAACCTTTATCACGAACCGTGACCATATCGCCTACGCTGTAATCTTCATCATATATAAGTCGTGATGTAGTCAATATCTGGCCACCTAAGTAAACTTCCTGAGCATGTTCGGCCAGCTTTTCATTACCTCGCTTGACTAGTCCAGCATTAGTAGTTAAATCACGTGCATCAACAAACATTTCATATCGATCTTTTCCAACAGCTTCACCGATTTGAACTATTTTTCTATAGATGCCCTCACCCTGCCCTGCAACGATGGCAAAATTCTTATATTCCAGATCACTTTCGGTGTATTCGAGTGATTCAATCGTTTCAAATTCTGTACTGAAGATGGCCTGTGGCAATCCGACTTGATTAGCTACTAAATTACGCCCTTCATTTATCACAAATACGAACTGTTTATTTTGAAGGTCAAGCTCTATGTTCCAACCTAATCCATGAAGTTCTGATAGTTCTTTGAGCTTTTCATTTAAAGGGTCATAGCGTGCTTTTTCTTCAATTTCTGGACCTCGATTTTGATTATCAGCTAGCACAAGGTTAGGGAATACACGGTTAGGATCAACTGGATTAATCATTTGCGTGTCAACAAAATGCCGCATGACTGTTTCTACATCACCAGTAACCTCTTCATGCGCTTTTTCTGGTGCTGGATAAATTAAGCGTTGTGATGTAAAGGTTTTAAGTGATAAAGCTTTAATTCGCCAATTCTCTGTTTGTTTGCCGTTTTCATCTAACTCAATTTCACGGTGACGAATAATATAGGCTTGGTCCAATCGGTTATATGGAAAGACGATGTTACCCTTTATCAGCTTATCAGCATGCTGCAGGTAACGGTTGATTTGTAGCTCTAATTCTCCAATGTCAGACCAGGAGATACCTATCTGTACTGATGAGTATTGATCAACTTCACCAAGTAAATTAAAATCATCATCAATGATTCTTAGTGGAATGTTTAGCAATGTGATCACCTTCTTTTGCATAATAAAAAGCACCCTACGATGAGAGTGCCTTACTTTATCTTAATTGAACTGTTTTTAGATTTTTGCTCCAACAAATTCAATATTTCATCTAATACAGCCATATTGAACGAAGCATGTGGAACAAACGGTGCAATTGTACTTAAGTTGGGTTCATAATAATCATATGAATCAATCGTAATACCACCGAATTGCCTTAAATGATTCATATCAACTATATCATTTGAAAAATCCGAAACAATTTGGTTAAAAACCATATTTCTTGTTTCAGCATTTTCAAATCTATAAGATTTACTCTCACTTACTTTTCCATCTGCATAATCTAAATTGATTTGATATTCTACATACATTTTTCTCACCATCCTCTTGTCTATAATAATTCGACAAAAGGGTTTATTTACCTTTGAATTCAGACAAAAAAATAACGCTAGCTTTATGCTGCGTCTACGTAATCAATACCTGTTATAGTTTCATACTGATCGACAGTAATCATTGCTGCTTTTACAAAAATCTTTAAACTCTCGTCATTGTAAGATGGATGTTTTGTGTCATAATATCTTTTTACAGTTGCATACCACATTATAAATTACCTCCCATTTTTAGCATGGCTACTTCCATAAGCAGCTCGCCTTGCGTTTTTTCAAGCTCTACAATCCGCACCTTATCTGCTGCATTCTCCAATAAAGCAACGCCTAACGCTTCATTTATTTGACCATACTTTTCATCCTCAGTGAGTGGTGCGTCAACATACTCGTAGTATGTTTCTTTAGTTACAGCATTAACATAGAGTACATCTAATTTTCCTACAACGTATTTTGGTTCTGGTAAGTTGTCTACCAACACACCTACTTGCTCTAATTCTTCCTTTGTTTTGCCAAGCCCAACGTTTACATCAAACGGTCTATAATGCCTACCTCCTACCCTGTACACATCACCACTTACATGAACAAGTCCACTTAAATAAACCATCTAAACACCTCATTGTTCTAATATTTTATATTTAGGTTTTATAAAAGATAGTCTACCTTGACTACCACTTTCGCCAATACCTATAGCTTTACCATCTCTAGCAGGTGCTATTTTTGTTGATATAGACGGTGTTTCACCCCATATAGAAGTAGTTTTACTAAGATAATCATAAGTATCGGGGTCAAAATAAAACATCCCGAAATCATCAAAATATACCAATGAACCTCCAAAATAACCAATAGAATTATAATTGACAGCATTGGATAATGGTACATTTCTTGTAACTTTACTGGATATTATTTCACCTGAATCTTTATCAAATTTAGTAAAATATACAGTATCAAGGTTACCATTAACAACGTGCATCACTACAGGATGTCTACCCTTACCAGTTGTTATTTTGATGTTAATTGTACTAGCAGGTTCATACATAGCCCAACCAGTTTTTTCCCATACTTGAACTAAATCAAAGTTCAACTTTTTTACTCTTCTTTGAGTATCTATGATGTACACTGCTTGGTCCTCTACATTAACACAGTATTCTACTAAATCACCTGAAATAATATGGTTAAATGTTTTTATAATTGCACCATCTGAAGTACGAACTTTATATATGTTTTTAATATCACGAATGAATACATGCCCTGCATTATCTGAAACATCTTCATTAGATAAGTTAAATGCTTTGTTGTATGATGCACCCATAGTAATATAATAAACTCTATCTTGTCCTTTATTAATATACTTTGCTATTGTAGATACTCCTACCGAATAAAAAGCTGAATCATCTGTTTCAACATACAAACCTAACGTATTTGCAATTCCTGCAATGTTAGTCTGACTAAAACCATTATTTAGTTCATAGTAAGCACCTACTGCTGTACCATTAACATTATTAGTCACTTTTACTGCTGAGTTAGTGCCAACAAAAACACCATTAATTGCTACAGCAGTAGTTATAGCATAAGATTCTGAAATGTCCCTAATTTCGTTTAATCCCTCTAAAATGTTTGGTATATCTTGACCACTCCCATCACCCTGTAAGATAAAATTTCCATTATTGTACCTCACTGTACAAATACTATTCGCTCGTAACGCTCCTGCTTTTAATTGTTCACCCTTTGAATTAATAACTGGTTTTACTCCTAATCCGTTAACATTTAATGTTACAGGGCCAGTGTTGTCTACAGTATTAGCAAATGCAATGCCCATGCCCATAACTAGTGACGTTGGTGCAGGTGTAAGGGTGATAGTTTTTGCATCTGCTTCTGAAGTTACGCCAAACCTAACATGACTTGTAAAATCATCTGCATGGGTTGTTAGCGTGTCATTTACCTGTTTAACTGCTCTAGGTGTAACTGCTTCAGTGGTTGATTCACTACTTACAGAATCAACTATTTTTACATGTCCAGGTGTCGAAGTAGTTGCTGTTTTGTTTTCATGAGCCTCAAAACCTTGTTCTAGCGTTGTAATTTTAGCAGCTAATGTTGCTGCAATATCACCATCTAAAATATTTTGAATCGATGCAAACCAAGCGTCAAAATTCGCTTTTTCCTGTGCTTGCCAAGCATCAAAATTTGCCATCTCCTGCAACTGCCACGCTATTACTTCTGCTTCCACCCCATCCTTTATTGAATTAAACCAAAGATCCCATTGTTGTTGGAACACACTAGTTGGGACACTAATGAGTGAATAAACAATGCCACATAGATCCTCATCCATCCGTTCATCCACGAGATTTAGCTGTTCTAGTGAAGCTGTATTTGCCATTACCCTAATTTGTGCCAATGATATTTCATATACGTAATTGTCGCGTTGCAAAGTAGGCGCAACTGGATTTTCAGCTGACACCCCTTCTTTTACAAACAGCCTAATGTATCGTGCATTATTCCGTTTATCCAATCTCAAAACAATACGGTCAATCCGATCAACATCTGGTTCTGGCAACCCATGTGTTAAAAAAAGTGGCGTTGTATTTTTGTATTGGTACCCCTGCATTAATGCTTTACCCGGTTCTATAATTGTCTGCATGGTACCATGGTTTACCTTCACTAATAGATTGGGTGTTCCGTCTTTATGAAGCAAGCCACTAGATAGTACATCTCCAAAGTAATCTGCAAAATCACTCGCATAATGCCAACGCTCATCTCCTGGTGCACTATTAAAAAACTTAAATATTTCAGCCACATGTATCCCTCCTATACTGCGTTGTAGCGCTTGTGGTAGCTAATGTTTACGATTGCCCCCTGTACATCATTGTCAGCTGTATAACTAATGTCGTTTTCACCTAGCTGCAACTTAAAAAATACACTGTCTAAATCGAGCCAGTTGATAACATCTCTGCGAGATCCACCCTCATCGACAAACTCAACAGACTTCGTGCCTGGTGTTGTATCAATCACCATCTTTTCACCTTCGGCGAGCGTTTGATTTACTTTAATGAATTCACCTGTTGTTACGTTTTCGATTTTAGGGTTATCTGCTGGTCCGAAAAACTCAATGTACAACGGTGCCGCAACATCCCCATCATTGTTAATGATACGTCTGTCACGCTGCATACCCATTTGAAACGGGCCACTAAAAGGAAACTGGAACAATGGTTGAAAGGCTGGCTCTTCATCGATTTTAAGACTGCGCCAATATGGATCAGGTGCGACAAAATTAATCATACTTTTTTGTAATGTTTTAGCTCTCCCGTCACCATCAGGAAAAGCTGGTACACTTGATGCAACTACTAAAATCTCTCGTACTAAATAATCATTTTCATAAAGTAAGGTGCCAGGGCCTAACTTCGGGTTAACAATACGTGCAACTTCTGTTCTTCGCCTTGATACAGTTTCATATCCACCTTCATCAAATGCATTTACGATAAGAAATGTAATATCTATCGAACGTTCATCCAGCAGTACATCTATTAATGTACTACCGTCCTCATAGGGTACTTTTTGTGTTTGGAGATTAGCTGACACATCTCCCAAACCCTCAATATTTTGCAAATAAAAAGGAGGACCGCCAAATGTGACGGACTCTCCAAAGCGATTTGTGTATGTGACTGTCTCCACTAAGCGACCTCTCCTTTAATTAATTGTAAGCCATTTGTTGCGCTACTTTTTTCAATTGTCGTGCGTTTTCTGCTGGACTTAGCGGTGTTGGTGAATGTAAGTGTACTTCTTGGTGTACTTCCTTACCTTTGGAAGTTTGTTCTGCTGCACCATTTACTTCTACATCAACCTTAACCTTATGTTCAATCTCTGTTTGGATTGCATCGATGGCACCACTGATATCGTTGATAATATCACTAACTTCTACATGAGGCTGAATCCACTCGGCTACTCTTTCAGCAGCTTTTATGGCATCCGATTTCATGTCTGCAAGACCAATAATAATGCCTTTTATGAGATTATGACCCACGAACTTTTTACCCCAACGACTTGGACTATGGATATCAAGGGCATCCTGAATTGTTTTCTTAATTGCCTCAGCAATTGCTTGGGCTTGCGCAAGTAAAGCAGGTGTCATTTCAGATAGCCCTTGCTGCATGCCTTTGATCACATTACCACCAATCTCAGGCATATCAGCAACCATGGAATTAAACTCGTCTTTTGTACCCTCTCTGATTTCTGACACAGCTGCTTGCCATTCTGCCGCATACATATCAAGTTGAGCCGCTGTAGATTCGCGTAATGCTTGTATTTGTGCTTCTGTATCCAACCTCATTTGTTCATGTTCAGATATCGATTGCGTGTGAGCAAGTTCGGATTTTTCTTTCCAAAGCGCTGTGTACTCTGCAAGTTCAGCTTCACTTAATCCGTTGAGTGCTGCAATTTCTGACGCTGCTTTAGGACCCATGGCTTGTAATTCTGCTAATAACCCTTTATCCAATCCTTTTGCTGTTAATGACTGAAGATCAGACATCCAGTCCTTAAAGGCATCATTTTGACCACGTAAATTACTAATTAATTCTTGACCTGATACTTCTGATTTTTCACTAACTGCATCAAATAATCCAACAGTACTGTACAGTGACTGCTTACGTGATGAGACAGCATCTTCATAAGCTTTATTTAAAGCAGCTTCACCATCGATCAGTTTTTGGTTAGCATCTTGTATCTTTTTCAAATAGTCATCGTTGATCTTCACAAGCTCGTTATGGATAGCCTTTTTTGCTTCAACAATCTTTTCTTCGTAGTAGATGCGTTCCTCTGTTCCTTCTGCATAGTTTGCTAAGAAATTTTGATACGCTTCTAATTCATCAGCAAGTGACATTGTGTTGAATTTCTTACGCTGTTCTACATAAGCTTTTTCTACTTCGAATCGCTCTTTAAGACTTTCTTCAATTACAGCTAATTGCTCTTTATAAGCAGCCGTGACTTCATCGATTTGCTCTGTAACTTGAGAATATTGATCATACGCATCGCCAACCTCAAAAGAATGACCGCCTTGTGCTGCATTTACTGCGTCAATATATTCGTATAGAGCTTTTTCTCTCTCTTTATTTAATACGGCCATTTGCTTGTTGTAATCTTCTTCAATCTTAATGCGTTCATCAGCAGAATGTTCGCTTAATTCAACCAACTTATCGTGTAAACTGCCAATTGTATCAAGCGTAGCGTTCAGTTGATTAGTTGGAACCTTTGGTACAAACCACTGAGACATATTAAGCGTTGCTTTAAGCGCTAAAGACTTCATGCTCTCTATACCAACAATAACCCCTTTTACGACATTGACCCCTATCAGATCTCGTGTCAGGCGTGAGGGCGAGTGGATGTCTAAAGCCGATTGCATCGTCGTAGCAATGGATGTAGCTATTTCCCGCGCTTTAGCCTCTAAAGGCCCTTGCATACTAGATAGTCCATTTAAAAGCCCTTGTCCGGCTTGTCTACCAATTTCCGGTAATGAGGAGAAACCGTCACTAGTAGCTTCTGTGATTCCTTTAACAGCTGCAGTCCATTCCTTGTGAAGGTTATCTAGCTCTATCTCAGCATTTTCAGTCATGGAAGCTATAATTAATTGCGTGCTATCTTTTAATCCTTTGAACTCGGCCTCAGCTTGTGTACGAGCAAGTTCGCCCATTTCTTGATACATATCACTGTACTGTTTAAGCTCATGCTCAGATAAAGAATTAAGCGCTTTTAACTCACCAAGTGCTGCTGGACCCATTTGACGTAATTCTTCAAGTAGCCCCTTGTCAATAGCCTTTTCGGATAGCTTTTCTACTTCAGCCTGCCAAGCTTTAAATCCGTCGACCTGAGACTTTAGGTTATTAAGAAGATCATTACCTGATCTATCAATCTTTACTTCAAACGCTTCAAAGATTCCGCCAAGATTACGTAAAGACTTTTCACGATCTTTAACCGCATCTTCATAAACTTTTGTTAGCTTCTCTTCTTCTTCTTTCAGATTCTTATTAACTTCGCTGATTCTACTGGAATACGTTTCGTTAATAGTAGCAAGCTCTTCGCTTACAGCTTTCAAGGCATTCTTGTACTGAATTTGCGCTTTGATTTTAGCAGTAGTGCCATCAGTAAACGTCTTGAGCGCTTCTTCCCACAATCTAGCTTCTTGCGCGTTGCTAATTAACTCTAACTCTCGTTTACCTTCGATAAAGCTTTTCACTGAGTCTAATCGAGCTGTGTCGGCTTTTTCCTGAATGGCTTTAATCTTTTCAGCGTATTTTTCTTGAGCAGCAATAGATTTGGCTGCTGCATCTGCCTCTAGCTTTTTGATATGCGCTAGATCAGCTGCAGTTAACTTACGCTTAGCAGCCTGTGCTTTCAGATGGATTTGCTGTATGCTGTACGCTTTGTCTGTTTCGATCTTCGCAAGTTTAGTAGCATTTTCCTTGGTTAACTTTTCGACTTGGGCATTTGAATTGTCAACAGTTTTTAGTATGACATTGACCATTTCAACCATGGCTTTTTCTAGAGCTGGCGAACGACCTTCTACGCCAACCAAAATGCCATTTACAACATCAGCCCCTGGCCCAATCATCTCGCGCGCGGGCGAGTGAATTCCAAGCAATTTCTTAAATTTTTCTGGTATAGCATTAGCAATTTCGGATATTTTCGACTTAACACTATCCATCATACTGCTTATACCATTTACAAGGCCTTGAATAATATAGCGTCCTATTGAATGTAGATTAACGCTTTCTAAGAACGATTTGGCCTTGTTCCAGCCGTTCACAACAGCCGTTTTTACATTATCCATCGCTGTCGTAACAGTTGTTTTAAATCCGTTCCAAATCTTATCTATGACTGATTTAATACCATTAAGGATAGATGTCGTCGCTGTTTTAATTCCTGTCCAAATGCTTTTCACAACATTAGCAATAGCATTTAAAATGCTTGAAATAACATTCTTAATTCCATTCCATACAGAACGTACAAGACCCGAAATACTCGTAAATAAATTATCTAAGAATGTCGCGATACTTCTCCAAATATTCGTGAAAACAGATTTAATGCCGTTTAACACCGTTGTGAAGAAGCTTTTGATACTGTTCCAAACTGACGTTATTGTTGACTTCATGCTATTGAAAACAGAAGTAACCAAACTTTTTAATGTATTTAAAGTATTTGTAAAGATACCTTTAATTGCTGTCCATACACCTTGTAAAAACGTCTTAGCTGTTGAACCAAATGCCTTTAATGGTCCTAGTAATTTACCTACGAAATAGAGATTAACAACACCCCATACAGCTTGTAGTGCACCATTAAGTATTTGTTTAATACCATCCCATACGCCTTTCCAGTCACCTTGGAATAATGATGAGAAGGTTTGAATGATTCCTAGGATTACCTTAGTTACTCCGTTAATGACGTTCTTAATTGCTTCCCAAGTGGAAACAATAATCGCTTTTACGACTGGCCATATAAACTGCATAATTGCACCGATTGCAGACATAACTGTTGTTATAACATTCCCAATAGCTTTCCACACAGTGGATGCAGTAGATTTAATGCTTTCTTGGTTCTCATTCCAGAATGAGGTGATTTGTGACCAGACCGATGAAATTAAGCTTCCTACTGCTGTAACAGCTGTTGAGATAGCTGTTTTAATCGCTGCCCAAACTGTTTGCACCTGACTACGGAATGTTTCGTTTGTATTGTATAAACCTACAAAAATTGCTATTAAGCCAGTGACCACACCAATTACAATGCCTACATTACTTGTTATGATTCCAAGTGCTGGACCTAATGCTGGAATTACTCTAGTTGCAAGATTTGCAATTGTAGTACCCAAAGTATTCAGCCTTGGTAAAAATGCAATAAATGACGATCCAACCTTTGTTATAGCTGGAATCAAACCTTTAAATAATGTCCCAAATGCAATGATGTTAGGTACTAATGCAAGTAAAATACCGCCGAATGAGATAAATCCTGCTATCAGGACACCAATCGTACGATTACCTTCCATCAAACTATTAGCAAACTCTAAAAACTTATTTGCTAGGTTGATAATGGTTGCACCAAGAGGAGCCATACCAATCCCGAGGTTTACTAAGAATTTAGTTAAGTTTCCAATCAAACTCATTACACTAGGTGCTGTTTGATGTACATAATCAATAAACTGTTGGAATCCTTGGCTTTGACTTAATGTAGCAGACCACTCTTTAAATCTAGCCATCATCGAAACTAGACCATCCATCATACCTTGTGATGATCCAGCAAATGCGCTGAAGAAATAAATAACCCCTGCTGTTGCATCACGGAATATCGCTCGAACCTTCGGCATATTCGTCGCAACATAATCCATGAATGATTGGAATTTTGCGCTATCACTTAAGCCATTTGCCCATTCAGCAAAACGTGCTGTCATCGCTTCAAACCCTTTTGCAGTACTCGCACTTAATGGAGCAAAAGCAGTTAACATGGATAGTAAACCTTTAAATAAGTTGCCAAAAGAGCGACTAAACGTTTCGAGCATTGTAGCCCCACTAGTATTAAGGTAATCCAAGAACTTTTGAATTGGTGGCGTAGCTATCGCTTTATTAAGTTGGTCCATTAAGTTTGCCACTGCTTGAGCACTAGACAAAAACAGTGGTCTTAATTTAGTAAGTAATGCATCAGTAAATTGCATTGCACTTGTAAAAGCTTGTAAGACAGGTTTTTCTGTCTCAGTAACTAGCGATTGATATGTTTTTTTCATGTTGTCAAAAGAGGCTTTAGCACTCTTTTGCACTGAATTTAACTGTGCATTTTCATCAAACAACTTCTTGATTGTTGGTATTGCTACAGCTGCAAATGCTCCTGCTGCTGCACCTGCCGCTGTAAACGCGCCTACTAGTGCAAATGCTGAACCTGCTGTTACTCCTAACATGACACCCAAGTTAGCAATTGCAACCCCAACATTTGCAATAATAGGCACAATTGCTGGTAAGACAGCGATTAACGAACCTGATATCGTATGTTGTGCCAATTCACCAAAAGCTCGTAAATTAGAAGCTATTCGTTGAATCTTTCTTTGGAAATCTTCAATCCTAGCCTCAATTTTTATGACGACTCGCTCTCGAATTAAAGTAGCTATACGTGCACGGATTTCAGCCATACGACGATTAAATTCGGATACATCTGCACCGATATCAACACGTACATCATTGGCCGTTGTACGAATCGTATTTTGCACTTGGCGCATTCGAGCCATAAACTCTGTAATACGTGCACCAATCCGCGCTGAAAAATTACCGTTCATCTATCTCACCCTTTCTTACTTAAGTTTTCAGCCCACTTCTTCATAGCTTCTTGAGCTTTAGCATGACGTGTTGTATCGATTTTCTTTGATTCTTTCCATGCTTTATCTCCACCAGTGATGCGATCACGTGCTGATTTTGCATCGAATAAATCCTTCTCGATTCGTAGCTTTTTCTTGTTAGCAGCTATGCGATTAAATACAGCCATGCGAGCCATGTTGTCATAGTTGTCAACGACCTGCAGTAAAGCACCTTTTTTAAAAGCTTTGTACTCGTTAGGTGTCCAAGACATGATTAAGTCGACATCATACAAATTCATGTGCTGAGCAACGTCTGTTAGGACTTCGAACCATTCTAATCCTGCGACTCGTTTGCTTCGTTCAACAGCTCCGCCTTCGCGTCTAGGAGAATTTGAATGCCCTGAGCGTTCTCTGCCTTTTCCTTGTCTGTGCCTGTCGTTTTGAATAGTTCTAAGTTCTTCCAAAACGTCTTCGCATCTCGTTTGAAAAAACCCGATGCATCGATTTCACGAAACGCCTCCCTAAACAGCTCCTCTGTGCCACCATCGTTTTCTATGCGATCTTCGATAGCTGTTTCAATATCTTTGATTGTCGGTCGACCTTTAGAGCCAAGATGAGCCAGACCACAATCCCAAAATGCTTTTAATGCATCAATATCAAACTGTAATAAGCCTGTATAGATGTAGTTAAAGCCGCCTACTTCATTGCCCTTGTCATCTTTTTGGTTGTAGTTTTTATCCGCTAGATTTTTAAAAGCAAATCCGAATTTCGCCTCTTGTTGTGTACCTGCAATCGTTAATGTAGCCATGTGTTATAGCCTCCTAAGTAATTTTTTAATTAGAAAAAGCACTCACTATGGAGTGCTCGTTATTAAGATCCTTCTGGTGTTTGTTCTGTTTGTTCACTACCGAATTCACCCGATTTTTGTCCAGGTGTTTCGAAGCCGTATGTCGCAAACTCAATTACCTCCTGTGGTAATTTAGGTAGTTTACCTTGCTGTGATTTCCCGATAACTTGGAGTGTTGCAGAGATCTCTTGGAAACCGTCACCTGGTGAAGACTTTTCCACTGATTCAACTAACGTGTAGGCAAAGATTGCATCGTGAGTATCATCTTCATTTACTGCCAAATCAACTTCCCACACTTTTAATTGTTTCTCGTTTCGGATTGCATCAAGAATTGCCTTTTGTCCAGGATCCTTTTTATCTCCATAAGCTGAGATTTCAAATGATTCACTTGATTGGCCGTACGCTAAGATACGACCAAATTTCGTTTGCTCATCTACTAATTCACTCTCAAGTGAGTAACTATTTTCAGTAAGATTTCCGATTAAAAAACCGTCTGAACCAAGTGCTGCGTCTGCTAATTGTACGAGTAAGACCGTGTCTTTACCGTTTTGCATAAGTGTTTTCCCTCCTAAAATAAAACAGCCCATTTAGGACTGTCAGATGTTTTGTACTTTATATTGAATTGTTAAAATGCCATGCTTCACACCAGGGCTATTATCATCTATAACGCGTGAATCACGTCTCGTAACACTTAATACCCTTCCATTAGGAATCATGTAATTATGAATCATTAAAGCCTGCTGGCAAGCTGATAGCATTTCATACGTCTTACGCTTACCGCTGTAATCATCGTTATCCTTCCACCATGTGTGGATTGTAAAAGTTATGGTTTCGATATTGCTTGTTTTGGTATCAAATGGGCTCGTATAAGGCTCCGAGATTGCCACGTATGGATAAGGTGTATTCTCGTCTACTGCATCATAAACACCAAGATCATCTTCATCTTTTCTAGTGATGGCCGTTAGTGCTTCACATGCAGTTAACTTTTGAAAAATAGCTTTTTGAAGTTCAAAGAAAGGCAAGGCATAGTAATTACTCATAAGCCCAATCGCCTCATTTCTGTTTTAAAATATTCTTGTCCTGCATCAACTGCTGGGCCCCAGAATTGTTGAGCTTTCATCCCTTCTGTTGTTACATAACGCCCTAGCTTTGTGCTGAAATATGTCCATGGTGTTCTGCGGCCATTTCCATTTTGAGCATAGATACCAGTACCGTACTCGACGTATATAGCGTAATGAACGCCAACTGTAACAACAGCATTGTATTTCCCAAGCATCTTCATCTCAATTGAGTCTCGCAAACTACCATCATCAACAGGAGCTAGAGCCTTGGCCAGTGTTTGTATAAGCCGTGCTGTCTCATAAACAATATCTGATATCTTATCCAGTAGCCCTTCTTCAAATCTACGTGCAGCTCTCATTAATTGACGACCTGAATAAGTAATCCTAGCCATTATTCAGTCACCAACTTTAATGCCACACGCATGATTTCGTGTTGACCACCCTGGTCCTCAGCACGACCTGCGAATGCATATATTTCACCTTCATAGCGTAATCGCATGCTAGAAGTTAAATCGGTTCGATATGGATAGTACATATAGCGTTCTAACGGATTACCAAGTTGTTGAGCGTAATACTGCTCTTTACTAGATGGTGTATCCACAAATGCAGCAAAGTCATCTACTGGATGCCAATCTGTTTTAAAGCCACCAGCACCATCAGATATACGCTTTTTCTCCACCACTTCAACTGTATGAGGAAATTCATCGAACGGGCTGAAATACATGAAATTTCGCCTTTCTGCATGCATCATAAGGCTTTAGTAAATCAGTTAAAGCACTAGGTAATGTCCCAAAGTCGAAGGTATAAGAAACGGTTCCCATGGATCTCCCTTTTAAAGCACCATTCCCAGAGAAAAAGTTAGTTGCTTTTGCTAGGAAAATTTTTAAAGCACTTGGCAAAGTGGTAGGTGTAAACTTTTGGCACAATTGATTGTTAAGCATATCGAGCACTAATGGCAACATAACTTTGTAAAATTCATCATTTGTTGAAGATTTGTCACCACAAATAACCTTGTAATACTTAATCTCTTCATCTGTAGGTGTCCAAGTCATCACGATCACCTACTCCGCATTTTCTGATTGAACAGTTTGTTTTGTTTGACGTTTCGGCTTGGTTTCTTCAAAGCTTGCTACAAGTTCCTTTGTCTGTAGTTCTTCAAATAAATCATCAGAAACATTTTCAGCAACTTCCCTAACCTTTAAATGTTTACCATTTACCTTTGCGTTTTTGGCTAATGTAACGTTGTAAGGCATAATATTTCCCTCCTTAAAATAAAAAGAGATAGCTCTTTGCTATCCCTTAAATAGTTGCTACTTTTGCGATAAATACTTTATCTGCTTGTTCAAATGATGGTAATGCGATTTGAGAAACGATTGTTTGAACGTTTACTGGATGCACAATTTTGTTCGTTGTTACTGCTACACCAGTATTAACAATTGAAACATCAGCATCTGTTACACCAGTCATTAGATCGCTTTCCTCTGGTGTTGTTCCATACATTGTCTTACCTAGAGCACCTGGAGGCAGTAATGTTACAACGCCATCTGGGAAGTAAGATTTTGTAATGCTGTGCTCGTCGACAAACATATCATCGTAAATAGCAAACTGCATGTTTGTTTTACGAGATAAATAGTTTAATACATCTTCATCAGTTAAGATGATGTTTTGCGCACCTAGTGGATTCATATCTTTCTTAATCGAATCATGATTTGCAATTAACGCAAACGTAGCACTCGTTAAGATAGCGCGTGTTGGTTCTGTACCTGTACGCTTACGCACAGCCTTCTTCCAAGCCAAAATATCTTGTACTGGCGTGGAAGTAGCTTGATCCCATGTATCAGTACCAGTCAATGTTTCGAATTGATCTGCTGCAAGTTTGTAATCATACGTATGATATGCACCTTCTGATGCAATTTGGATTTTACCCTCTGATAATAATTGCATACGCATACGTTCTGTTGTCGCTTCCGCACCATCTACAAGTGTTTTCATGTCATCAAAAACAAATTTAATGACTGCATCAGCCATTTTCGTTTGTCCACCTTGTAATAGTGTGTTGATTTGCTGACGTTCTTTTTCTTTAACTATCATTCTTTCACGGAAGAATGGCATTTCAGTTTGAATAGCAGAAACTCCAATGCGATCACGGACAGGTGCTTGTGCATCAAATGCAGATGACTTTAAAGCTACTGGCAATCCAGCTCGTCCTTTTAAATACGATAAATCTAGTCCTAATTGTTTGTCAGCTGGGAATAAAGCTGCGCCCAACGCTGGCTTCTTGTTTAAATTTGTTGTAACGATAAAATCAGCAATGTTACCAGCTGTCACTAAATCATAAATTGTTGGCATACTCTTTCACTCTCCTAATCTTATTTCATGAATGTAATTTGTTTTAATGCACCAATTGCCTCTGCAGATGGCTGTACTGGAAGTTTTGCTAAATCAACAAAACCATGGATTACTACTGCCCCAACTGCTGGACCATAGGTAACATCAACATCATATCGACTTACACCTTCTGCTGTAGCATCGTTTGCTGCCTTTGCTTTCACTGAACGATCAGCAAGCATGCCTCCACCAACAATCGTTCCAGCAGGAACAATCTTCTTACCATCAGCATTCGCTGTAATTCCTGTATCATCAAATGTAGCTGTCATTGAGACATGATGATCAGGGTACTTCAAGATCTCTTTACCACTTGCATAATCTGTAACTACAAATTTCCCCATTATCACTCACTCCTGTTATTTGAAATAATGTCCTTGTGCTTCCTCTGCTTGCTGCGTTACTTCAGTACCTTGAGCTAACTTCGAGCCATAAGAAGGTTCATTTCCTTCTGTATGACTGCCACCTCCAGGATTGCGAGCAGAACCTTTCATACGCTCTTCTACACTTGCTTGGACAAATGCATCGAAGTCTGTTTTAAACTCGTCTAAAAACGTATTTGTAGCCGTTTCATCAGATGCTAAAAACTTGTCAGCGTACTTAGTTGCAAATTTCGCATCATAACCTTTTTCAGTCATGTACTTGATTGCACTTTCACGTAAAGCAGCTCGCTGTTCCTTCTGTTCGTTTTGCTGTAGTTTCTCTTCAAGTTCACGAATACGTTTTTGTTCCGGCGTTTCTTGAGGATTTCGCTTTGATACTTCCTCATCGATTAATCCTTGTAGGTGGTTAGATTTCCATGTTTCTAAAGCTGTATTGTAGTGTTTATCCTTCTCGGAATCTAACTCACTTTTAATTGCTGCGTTCGCTGTTGCTGCCGTTAATACGTCACCTTTCTCCAACGATTTGAAAATATGCTGAACGAAAGCCGACTTGTCACCAGCCTCAACGAGTGTTTTTAATTCTTCAAAATTGACTTGCATGTGTTTTCCTCCTGTCCTTCGCACACTTACGCCCACGAAACACTTTGTCATTTGTTCTTTATAGCGTTACAAATGCTTTAAAAAGACATATTTTCAACATCGTGTTTTAAGATGTTTTGAAAAATGGATTCTTGAAGGTTTCCGCTGTTTCTCTATCCACTTGTAAGAAATGACTTAGATTTGCATCATTAAATGATGCAACCAATACGTCTTTGTTGTAGAAATCCACAAAATTATCGTGCTTACAAACATCAGTTACATCTTCTACAGAAATGCTTACATTAGTTTTAAGACATACAAGGTAATACACTGTGTACTTCACCTCCTTTTAGACAAAATAAAAAGCCGTATGACTACGACTAAAATTACTCCAAATTTCATCTAGACTTACATTATTTAGTTAACTATCATAAAAATGAGGTGATACTTTGTCAGGCATTTTTAAATACACAAAATATATTCTTATGTTTATTTCTGCAATTCAGTTAACAAGGTTTAGTCCAGAATATTTAGAACCAATACTTCTTTATGAGTATCTAGTATTGATAGCGTTTTGTTTTTTTCTTGGCATACTGGAAGATTTTTTAAAGCCAAGTAAAAAAACAAATATTTTAGTACGTGTAGCCATTATCATTTGTTCTCTTGTGTTAATAATTACATCAGTCTCTCTCAAATCCACTGCTACAATTATTTTTTCAATATTGATGTTTATTGCTATCAGTTTCTCAGTTTATTTAGAGATTAGGCAAAAGGATTAAATCACCTTTTGCTTTTACTCCTCTCCACTGAATTGTTTTCTCCATTCTTCATAACTCATGAATGGAACTGTAACGCTTGGTGGCTTTATTTGTTTATACGCTTTGTTAAAAGCTTGTCTATAGGTTAGCCCTAGATCAGACATATAAGCATCAATACGAGCGGCCAATTGCTTTTGGTAGGTATCGTCCATGTAGTCCCGACCTCTCCTGTACTCTGGTAACTTGCCATTAACCATATAAATCGTATGACATCGACACTGTATATCCATTGAAGCAATGCCCCATAACCTTGGTGCTTTCGATTTCCACTTACCATAATGATAGTAGCCATCTTTATCAGCTTTCTGGCCGTCTAGCTTTCTATGAGACTTACGAACCCTCGTATCAAGGGACGACATCCACACTTTAGTTAGTCTCGCTGTTTTGCTCGCCTGTTCCTCAATGGCTAGGTCTACTTGTGATCTAACTCGGCCACCCTCAGTACGAGCAACTAGGATAGCTTTCTTCCTTGTCCATCCCATAGCATTTTCAATCCTGATAGCCATGTCTGTATAGCTTTCACCAGCCTGTAAACTCTGTGCTATCTCGATGTTCAAACGCCTGATAATTTCATCTCTATGAGCCTCAAATATCTTCGGTAACGTCAAAAACTCAACAGGATTAGTTAACGCTGCTTGAATCACCTCAGCAGATGGTATTTTAAAGCCCATTTCCTCACCCGTAGACTGTTGTAAGAGGTAAGCCATCAATAAGTATCTTTCAATGTAAAGACGTTCCTCTGACGCTTGTATGAGCTTAATAATCTCTTTGTAGTCAGCGTTGAGTTGTTGAGCAATTAATTTCATCTCTTGATTAAAGCGATTGTACTTGTTAACGTCTGTCCAGGTAGCTTGGCCGTTCTTCCCGAATTTCTTATGCATCTCCAACATTTGAGCAAGTATCGTCTTTAAACGTCGTGCAAAAACAACCTCAATGTCTCTCTCGGCTTTAGCTTCTAAATCATCTAAGATACGATTGATTTCCTGTTGATTCATGAGTCATCAACTTCTTTTGGATCATCATCGTCATCCTCGTTAAGAGGGCCGAGGTCGGTACCGTATATTTTTAAATCTTCCTGCATTGCTTCTCGCTCAGCAGCTACATCATCCACGAATGGTAATAACGATAAACGAGTATCCTCACTTACATATCCCTTCAATGCCTGTGATGTTTGAGCAGCTTCAAGAAGGTTCTTAGGAAGATTTCTCTTAAACTCAAACCATACCTTTAGGTAATCCTCTGGCTGACAGTAACCAAGTCTAGCCCATCCACTACACAAAACTTTGAATTGATACTGTAGGGTGGTGCGATTCTTTTGCTCTGCTGTACCTGACTTATGTTCTAAGGCCATTGTTTTCATCAAAATAGCGATACCTGAAAGATTCGAAGCGAATTCCTCACTAGTGAAATCTACGCTCTTACCAATACGCATGATGTTCTTTTCAAGTCGTTCTAATAAATGTTCAATCATGCTGTCATTAACGTTCTTGGTTAGGAACGATACCTTAGCATCAGGTCCCCATATTTCTAAAGCACCTGACTTTTGCATCTGTTGAATTTCCTCTGGTTGTAATCCAATGTTGTGAAGGATCAGAAGCGCTAGTCGCATCGATTCGACCTCACTACTAGCATCTGATAACGCTCGGTCATACGCATCAATTAGATTCATGATACGCATAGCTGCCCCTTGCATTTCATCATTGTTTTCCATGCCAAACAATGGATTGTACATAAATCCGTGCTCTTGATAGCCTGTTAATTCAAATGCTCCATTAAGGTTATCGAAGTACCAAATAGTATCAGTATCGTAGAATTCTACCTTAGTGACGTTTTGCTTGTTAGCTTGCTGATCTAAAACGAATGTGTCATAGTAACGCATGCTGTATTTTGGTTCAGCAATTGTTTCTTCGAATAAAAAAATAACCTCGTCCGTATCAACATTCATAATACGTAGGACAGGTTTATTATTTTCTAAGGCTACATAAGCTAATCGAGCTCCATAGCCAGCTATATCTGTTTGTTTTCCTAACGAAGCATCCTTATCAGCAACAGCATTTCTAATCCTAAAGTTGTCTATTTCTGTTGCTAAGGGCTGTAATCTCGGTTCATCACGTACACCTTCAACAGTGTAGTTAACAGGTATGCCGTACATATAGCCCACTTTGGTATCTACTATGTCAGCATCAAAGGCTGTATTTACCTTGTTATTAACGAGTGCATCTAACCTTCGCACCTTTTCATTCTCCAAATCAAGAGGAACAGGGTCTCTCGTTAGAATCGGAACTCCATCGGTACTGACTTCATAACGTTTCTGCAGCAACTGCACATCCTGTTTAATTGACTTATGGTCGGCAATTAATTTAGGAATAAGCGTTTCATTAAAACCAAACTGATCAATGTATTCGATGTATGGTTGAAACACTTGCATGCGCTTTGCTATGGTTTCTTTTCGATTTAGTTGATTAACATTCATTCTTATCACCTACCTCTGTAACCAGCATTCATACCTTTAACGTTTGTTACCTCATAATCATCAAGGCCATACCACATAGCACTAAATGTATGAGGGTCAATATTAAACTCTCCAGGTATTGCTTTGCCGTTCTTATCTTTTTTCTGTGTTAGGTTTTTCAACTCTCTGATTGTATTTGGGCAATCCTTTGAAACAATTATCTTTTTAAATCGCTTCATCTTCTTAGTATTTTCAACCCTCGTTAGCTTGTAACATGGTAAAATACGAAATCCTCGCTGTTGTAGATAGACAATTGTTTTAGCTTCAGCGTTATCACCTTTAATCATTACTTTCTGTAATCCTGCTTTCATCATGTCCTCAGCAATCTCGGGGTCTGTTTTACCCTTGGTGTAATACTCCCAAAAGATATATAGCCATTTCTCTTCAATGTCTACTGCCATACGCACAATTGCGTTATATGAATCTGAAAAACCAAAGTCCATGCCGTTTTTATATACCTTGTCAGAAGTCAGTTGAGCTTGTACATCAGCACTATCCCATACTTCTAATTGAGGTAATATCTTCTCGCCATTCGCTCCAAACTTACCCTCTCTGGCTACTCGATGTAGATCAGGATCATAGTTCTTCATGTCGTCTAATTCATCGATATACGATTGCGGAAGGAACATGTTATCGTCTGCTTTTGAGTGATGGTAATACGTTGTTTCAGTTTTGATTTCCCTTAACTTGTATAACTCTTCATCATTTAATGTTGTTTTTTCATTTTCTTCATCCACAAAGAAATGAGTGTATATCCAGTTGGTTTCATCTACTGGGTTTGAAGATAAAATCATGTGTAACGATAAATTACGATGACGTAAACGACCAACTAGCTCTTTAAAACCCTCATACTTAACTTCGGAGGCTTCTTCTACCCAAATGATGCTGATATCATGGATAGACTTTAATTTCGCTGGTTTATCCATCCCTTTAAAAATTATCCTTGAACCATTACTGAACACTATCTCGTATGGACTCTCTTTAGCCCTTGCCTTGCCTTTTGCAATGCGTTTTCGACCTGTATCATCCAATCTATCCAAAGACTCTAAAATGTCCTTAAACAATGCGAAGGTACTGTCTTTATGCGTGTCATAAACTTCACGTATTACTAAGACCTTTCGCTTTTCCTGTAAACACTTTAAAACGAGTTTTAAGGCTACATGATAAGATTTCGAGGAACCGTATCCACCAATAAGGAATTGAAACTTTTTTGTCCAATCCATTAGGAAGTTGCCGAAATGAGGGTTTATCTCCTTATTCACTTGCATCTGAATCCCTCTCAGTCTTGTGTGTAATAACGATTTCTAAGGTATCATCATCACCTGTTGGCTCTGTAATTTTCTCTAACTCGGCTTTTGTTTTTTTGATGTTCAAACGCATTTGCTTAAGCTTCAAGCGACGCTCATCATCAGCATCAGCCATTTCAACAAATTGACGAATAGAAGAACGCAACTCCCCAATTGCTCTCGATTGAGCAGTGAGTAGTTGCGCCTGTCTTTCCCATGCGAATTGGAATTCATATTCTTCCTCTGTTACAGCCTTTTCTACGCCTCCGCCATCCTCTTTAGAACGTGGATAGTAATCGTATTTTGCTTTTTTGAGCTCCTTTATGATTTCGTCTTTCGATTCAACGTGCATAATACGTTGAGCTCTTATAATTGCAGCATACTGTATTTGTATCTGGTCCCAGATTAAATCGGCTGGAGAACGCTCGTTCATTGCCTCCATGATTTCAAGCGTTTCTTCTGGTAGGAACTTAGCAAAGAATCCATGTGTCAGAGCATTTGAGTTTTGTTTTGGAGCTGACGCATTTTTATTACCTCTATTGCCTTTTGCGTTAGCATTACCAATAGGTGCTCCTCTTTCTCTCTGAACGTTTTTTATCGGAGTACTCCGTTCGTCTGTTTGGAGTACTCCGTTTAATTTCTCGTTCCAATTGTCCTTAGATTTAGACTTCCATGAACCAATTGTTTTTTCTGGAACACCCAACATTTCAGCTATTGATCGATTTGTAATATCACCGTTATGTTCCTTGTAAATTTCAAATGCTTTATCTCGATTAGGGTCTCTCGCTCTAGCCATATCTCATACACCACCACCTCCATATTCAATATTTTCTAAGTATCCATTTATCAAAAAATAAAAAAAGACGTTACAAGAACGTCTTTACATTTACCTTTATTCGTTTTTCTCTAAATCGATTTTTTCGGGCTTATATTTTTCCAGTTCTTCTTTAATATATAAATGGATGTTTTCAGTACAACTTTTTATTTCTTTACGAATATTAGATAATTGACTATTCATAGTATTTTTAAACATAATTTCTACCTTTTTTGTTGTATTTATTAAATTTACATCATGACTAACTTCGTTTAAATATTGAAAAATATATTTATCAACTTCGGATAGATTGAAGGGCTTTATTATTCTTTCAAGAGTTGATAACTCAAGCATTAAATCTCTAATTTCTTTATCAACCTCCCCTACCATTTCTGGGTAAATTTCAAAATGTTCGCTCGGAATAATTATTTTTGGTTCTATTTTATAATTGAAATATTCACTTACAAACCCTGTTGCTTGATTAAATCTATCTACGTGTAAATTTAATTTATTTTCTAATTTATGAAAAAGTAATAGTGCTTTTTCATATTTTTCTATATTAAATTGAACCATAAATTTCTCGCGTTCAAGTCTAACTGAACTATTGATAGAATTAACTACATCATCCCTTTGTTGATCAAGTTGTTCTTTATGATTCTCATTTTGACTCTTAATCAATAAATAAGTAGTCAATAAAACAGCAAACATACCAACTATTCCACCTAAAAAGCTCCCCCAAAAACTTATCCAACTTCCAGCTAAACTACTATCATTATTCCCCACACTATTTATCACCCAATTATTTACTATATATGGAATGAAAAATAATACAATAAAAAACACTACAAAAGATATGATTGCGGTATATATTAAAACTTTAAAATAGAGTATTTTTTTCTTCTCTTGTTCAGGTTCCATTTTAATCTCTCCTTTTACTCAATAATAGAGTAAAAGGTCTATACAAAACCTTAATAACTTTTTGCTCTCAAAACCACACCAAACTCCGCCCTCTAAACTCATAGTGTTTTGGCTGTTTGATGCAGTTTTCAAAGCAAAATAAAAAGCCTTCGAAGAAGGCTCTTAATTACGTGCGATTGAAGCGTTAGCCCACATTACAGCAGTTTCTAGGTTAGTCATAGCAACTGATTTTTCACGGCTATTAGGACATAGTTCGTCAATCATGTGTGCTAGCTCTTTCGCTTTTTCACGAATAGCCTCATACTTTTCTGGTTGTCCCTCT
>NZ_SJDS01000025.1:0-19550 GCF_004332175.1 Lysinibacillus sp. OL1
GTATTTGTATCATCAAAAATAGTGACTTGCGTAAATGGTGTAAAACCATCAACACTAGCCACTTTTAAAGTAGTTGTTCCAGCTATAACAGCCTCGATAATGTCTGTTAAGGCTGAATCTAATTTAATTTTGTTAGAGCTGCCATCAAGTGTATCTGCAAATGTTCCACTGTTTCCTGGTACACGGCCATCTAACTCAAGTTGAACTTGTATTCGTTGCATTTGACGAGCGTGTTCTATTAAAACACGATAAGCGTTGTAGATTCCCCACTCAAAATTATTTGCGAATTCAGACATGAATGGTGTGCCATCATCGATAATTTCTCCTGTCACACGGTCCGTGACATCATCATGCCATTGAGTACGTTCATAAGGGTTTTCTTTGAATTTTAAAGGTATTTCGCCATTCATTAGATTATTCACTTACTTTCACTTCCTTCGCTTCCAGTTGTAGAGGAAATGCGATAACATACCCCTGTGAACCCTTTTGATAATTCATTGTTTTAACGTACAATTCACGCCCATAACTATCGACTAAAGTAGCACGTGTAACTAAGCCTTTTTCTAAAGACAATTTCACATACTTTCTTAGTCCATACTTTGTGCTAGTATGATAGATTTCTTTGTCATGTACGACCCCATCAATAGTCACCTTGGCTCCTGCTACAAGGTTACTTAAAAATTGTTGTGTTAAATCTATCATCAATGGTTGTATTTCATTCAATTCCTCACACCTCCTGCTCTAAATCTTCCACAAATCCGATTGTTCATAATAAAACCATAAGCATTATTAGAAACAATTAACACTTCATTTCCAAGTGCACCATGAGTTTTAGCTGTTTTAAAACGACCACAAATTTTATGATTTATTTGCCATGCATAAGTGCCAGCGTGTAGTATCAAGAATTCATTTAACTCATTTAAAAAAATATAAATGCCGACACCTGCAGTCTTGATTCTTTTAACTAGTTCATCAGGAATGCTTTTAGCTGATGAACGGACATTAAGTAACAATGTTGCTGGCTCAAACTCTCGCCAACCTTCCTCAAAACCAATGAAATCATGGCCCATATAGGCATCCATGATTTGGTTCATTGTTTCAATGTCACCCTCAGAAAGATTTAGAATGCATTGAATTTTTATCATCTTACGATACTCCTCATCATCCCAACTACCGCGAGAAATGCCCTCGTCTTTACCTAATCGGTCTAATCCGTAACCTTCTGACCGATCCACGTCCCAATACTTTAAAATAGTTTGCTGAATAGAAAGGTTTTCTACGCTATTCTCAGCAATAATTTTAAGCAGTTTATAGTTATTACTATCCTCCTTTTGAGAAAATTGCTGAGGCATACGATCTAATAACGTTTGCAATCTTTGATTATTCAAGAGGCAACACCTCAATTTTGCTCGTATCAGTTTCTGCAACTTCTGGAAATGCAATAACTACATTGCGAGCTTCATAAGTAAGTTCATCGATAGAAAACTCAACCCTCACATCATCAACACCATCAATGGATAAAACACGGGCTTCTGCTTTAGTACAAACAACATCGGTACTCATACCTACACCAGGATAAAGCGTTCCGTTGTATGTACCACCAACATATTTAATTACTTGAGCAATAGCCAAATCATCCCCATTCAACGGATATTGTTTACCTTTTTTGATAAATATCTTGACGTAAATAGGGACGGTTGTAGCTCGTGTAAAGCCTATTTCATGCACAATACCTCTGTTGTCTGTATAAGTGTAGACTGTAGAGCCATAAGCACGTATACCACCACCTTTTTTTCTGAAGATAGCCATTGCAACATCTTCATCTAAGCCACCTAATACAACAGTTTCTACAGAATGTGGAGGACGCCCTTCAGCATCAACTTCGTTTGTATCATTTTCAATCGCAATGGCTGCACGTAATCCTTCTACTTCATCAAGAACATTTGCTTCAATTGACTCAATACGCCTAGAACCTAACTTTCCTAATGATTCATAATAACGGTCCTGCAATTTTTCATCCGTTTCCTCATCTTGACCATTAAAAAAAGCATCTGGATTCGTTACCGAATTGATGCCACTCTGCGGATTTACAATGATTGATATGTCATGAGGTTCTACATTGCCGATAGCTCCATATTCAAGGGCTTCGACAGGTACACGATAATTGCCATCTTCTACAGCATCAACAGCCTCTAATGCTTTAAAATATACGTTATATCGTGTTCTAAACAAATCATCTATATTTATTTTGGCACCTTTGTCTAAATTAACTACGACCTCGCCAGTGGCTTTAATCCAATGTTTGCGTGTGATTACACGTATAACATTTGATTCTAAAGATGCTCCTTCACTTGTATCAACAAAGCGAGAATTATAGACATGTTCAAGCTCCTCATTATCTTCCGCCCTTTGTTGGGCTTGTAAGTGGATGAATTTACCTAATGGCGTAAGATCTGATAAATCTGCGTCTTCTCCAAACAACTCTCGGGCCTGTTCTTCGATGATTGGTAAATAATCAACCGTCCTCATTCTTTTAAACCCAAATTTGGTTAACAACTACTTCACCTCCTACCTCCGTTCCAAGTGTCGTGCGTGCTTTGAAATTTATAGATAAATGCCGTTTTATCCGATTGAAGTCATATTCTACACTTAGTACCTCTGCTGTACGCGGTTCTTGATACAAACAATCATGCATAGCTTGTACAATTTCCTTTTTATTTGGTAGCTTTTTTTCGATTACATCTCGCCTAAAACCGTGATAATCGTTAAACATCCATTCTTTTACTCGCGTACGTAATAGATGCTTATAATTCTGAATTAGTTGATCGTCACCATGCACAAGCTCATTTAGCACCCAATCACCATCATCGTCATATTTAAGTGTGTGCATAACCCACCTCCCACCTCCTACACTGAAGCTGTAGTTAAATCCTTACCATTCGCAGTAATATTGCCAGCTGTAAATTCTATATCTTCAGCTTCAACTTTAAATTTGGATGATTTCACCATGATTTCTCCATCCTCTTTTAATACGATTTTTGTTTGAAAATCCTTAGTCCCGATAACCACATCATCAGGATGTTCATTTTGAATTGGAGACGTAAAAAGGTTAATACCACCAACTATTAAGGCATCATTAGCACTAAATGAACGACTTGCAGCTTCACCACCACCAAACAATAGTGGGTCTATATCAGCTTGGGAACAAACTACAAGCACTAGATCCCCTTTCTTGTAAGGTATTTGGATTATAAATTGATCTGTTTGATGGAAAGCTATCGGAACATCCAATATAGGCGTAGCTTCTGGATCATTCTTTGGTAGAACATCCGCCTTAAAAAGATTCATATCAATTTCAAGTATTTCACAGATCAAACAAGTATTCATGTTCATCAAACTTTCTTCAATTGAATCCCCTACAAACTGACCAATAGATGTCGTCATAATGGCACCACCTCGCATTCTGTGTAGTATTCTGTTCCTGACGTATCCCCTTTATGCTCACCTTTTGATACCCGAAACAGTCCGCTAACATTTCTGGACGTTAGTTTAATAATGACATCTGTTGTGACTTTATGATTTAACAACATCTTAATTTTGTAGCCTTTAAGTTTTTTCTTAGCAGGCTTAGATACAGACTTTTTTTCCTCGCTTTTTTTATCTGTTTTTCCATTCTTTCTTTCACTTTTTTTCTCAACTTTTTTCTCGGTCTTTACTTCTTCTTCAACTTCTTCTGGATCATCGATTAATCCTGTTTCTTTCGATATATCAAGACCGATGTTGTTACCTTTAGCTCGGTCACGTACATAAAGCCTGTTTTTATTTACATACTGTTTTGCTTTGCAATCCTTCGCGATTTCAGCGATTTGGAATTTGATTTTGCCATTAAGTACTTTACCTGAGCGATACACAAAATCGACTGGTAAATCTATATCCCCGATAGCAAGTCCTGCATCACGGGCTAATTCTCGCAATATGAGTGATGCGTGAGTATTTCGTCCATACGTTCGTTTCACAACACCATTTGTATAATCCAAACTACAATCAACACACTTAAATGTAGTGATCTTATCTAACCCTTCCCACTTCGTTTCTTTTTTCTTTAGTGAACCGCTAAAAATTACTCCGTTATCATCAATATAGCCAGCGCTTAAAATAGCAGCTTGATTTATAGAAATTGAATTAATAGTTTCATCCTTGAGGTTATAAACTTGAATATCAATCGTATCTACTTTTTCATTGTCGCCAAATGGGACGCTAAATTTAATTGTGAGTGGATCCGTAATTTCTCGGTTACTCACTAAAAAAGTAGTTTTTCGCATGAATAAATTACTCATTTGATTCACCTACCACATATAAAAAGACCGTCTCGTTCAGGTTTTCGTTGGTAATACGAGTAGCTGAATTAGCTCGGTCTTTGGGAATTATTTGTATCTTTGGCAAGTCAATGTTTACAAGGTTTCTGAATAAAGGGCGGTTAAGGATTAGTTTTTCTCCAATAACTAAAACACCACCATCTTTGAATAAATCTACAGTGAAAAAGTCATGAGCTTGATTGTAATTGATTTCAATTTCAAACACTTCTCCTGCAAGCTCTATTTCAAAGGAATATGGTATCTCATTTTTATCGATGTCAATATATTCATCCATTACTTACGCCCCTCCATTCCTGCCCAACCACCTGATGAACTTTTAGGTGGTGTTGTGTATTTTTCTTTAGTGGTTTTTGCTGTTGTAGTAGGTGTCTTTTTCGTTTGTTGTCGACCCTTTTTTGTAACAGCCTTTGTCTGCTTTTTAACTGGGATAGATACACTAACAAACTTAGCAACCTTACCTACTTTTATTTGTTTGAGCGTCATTGTGAAGGCGTAGCCGTCTTTTACTCTAGCTTCGTAATCACGGTTGAAGTCAGTTATAACCATGTGATTTAACTTTGTCATGTAATCAAAATCAATTATTGTACCTTTTTCTCGGTATTCTCGAAGTTTCAGCACTTTTGCTTCTGTATCATCAAGAATTACACCTGTTAGGGTGATGGTGATAGGATTACTTTTCACATGATCAGTTATCTGCTCGCCATCTTCAAGCGCATGGTCAGTTGTAGTAGAGGACTCAGGCATTGACACCTTTGTAATTACATCGATTAATACATCTTTAATGTACGGCATTCCTATCACCACCTAAATAGACTGAAATTCTGTATCTATGATATCTGAAATGACTTCTCGTACAATAGGAGGCACTTTTTCTTTAATTAATCGAGCAATTTCATTAATTTTATCTGTAGATGCATTTATATGAATCGGCATATCAATATTGATTTGATGACCTTGAGCTCCAGGTACTACACTAGATTCTAAAGAAGGACCTTCAGCGTTAGGTATACTGGAATTACTGGACACTAAACCGTTAGTATTTTGATTGTCGCTGTTGGTAGACCTTATTCCTGCTGACATATCAATCGCTGGTGTGCCATCACTGTTAGATGAAAGTATCCCCATCGAACGAAGTGTATTGGATTGTTGAGCAGTTAAAACAGCCTCGTTTTTATGCAACTCGGCCACGTATCCATCGTAAGGTACGTTTTCAAGACCTGTAGCGTGAGAACCACTGATAAAGTTACCAACGGCCCCTGCTGCTTTACCAATAGTGCTTCCGATGGAAGTAACCCACCCTGGTAATTTGAAATTTGTGATTGCATTTTTAAATCTATTGAAGTTATTGGTGATAGTATCCCAATTTTGATAAATCGTAACACCTGCCTTAATTAACATTCCTATTGGTCCAGTTAAAAAAGAGAGGATAGGATTATTATCAATAACTTGCCATAGTTGTATAGCCTTAGTTTTAACGGTATCCCAATTTTGATATAATGCTACTCCACCTGCAATAAGAAAACCAACACCAGTAACGACCATACCAATCGGATTAGCCCTCAAAGCAGCATTAAACCCTTGCGTAGCTACTGTAGACGCGAATGTACTAGCTTGATACGCTGTCATTAGAGTGTTGACTGTAGAAATTACTTTAAATGTTGCGAATGCACCTGCAATACCTGCTGTTGTAGCTATAACTACCTCTTTATTGTCAATCATCCAACTGATACCGTTTTTAAAACCTTCAAAAGCTGTACTTGCTGCACCAATACCTGCTACTAATGTAGTTTTCATGGTGTCTGCAAAAGATGCAATTTGGTCGCTTGTTCCTTTAGGTAAGCCAAAGTTTTGCCATAAGTCTGATACTTCACCAGTATCATATACCAAAGACATCACTGTCTCTTTTGCAGTTCCAACAAAAGAAACTACTTGATCGATTTTATTGACCAACTTGTCAGTATCTAAGTTTTCCATCCACTGCGACGCTGATTGCATAGAATCTACGAATGGTTGAAGTAAAGGTCCTCCGATTTTCCCCTTGAAATTCATCCACGCTTGCTTCATGTTACCTAGTTGGTTTTCATACGCATCAGATTCATTTGCTGCTTGTCCTAACGCTTTAGAAAGTCGGTTTCCGTCTTCTACCATCTTCATTAAAGTGTCCTGTTTTTGGAACTCTGTTAAATCATTAAACTTTTTCCCGAACTTTTCCATAGCTGCGGCATTTCTTGTGAACTCTGTAGCTGAGATACCTAATGCTGCATCGTTTTCATAATTCCCTTTTAGGAAAGACTGCATATTTTCTATTACTTCTTCAATTGAGCGATCATAAAAAGCAGCACTATCAGCAGCTGCTAAAGTTGCTCGTTTAGTTAAATCTAAAGCATCTGCCGTATCTACTCCTGTAGTTTTCGCAAATGCTGCTATTCTGGTAAAGCTTCCTTGGAGCCTCTCTGGTAACATCCCTGTTTGCTTTGCTATATCATTAAGGCCCTGCATAGCATGTTTTGGGGCTTCTTCGAAAACTTGGTCAAACTGTGCATCAAGAGCTTTAAACCCTGCTGCTGACTCAATAGCACTTAAACCAAATTCTTTCACCTTATTAACAGCAAATACACCTGCAACTATCCCTGCTAGACCACGCATCATTGATTTAAAACCATTTAATGTCTTACTAACGTGTTGAACTTCTTGATTTAATTGTCCTGCCTCCGTTTCGGCATTATTTAATCCGTGTGCAACGTTTTGTGAAGCTGATATACCTGCATGACCAAAATGGTTAAAGCCCTGAGTCGTATGAGTTAATCCTTGTCCAACATTGACTATTTCATCTTCAATGTTATCCATGACCTGATTCAAATGCTGTAAAGTTGTTGTTGCTTCGTCCCTGAAATAGATACCTACATACATATCACGCATGCTAGCACTGGTCATTTAATCACCCCTAACATCTTTAAGGATGCAAGTGTTTCTAGAATGGTATCGTTATCCCACTGTTCCACTGAATGTGGATTAATTTTGTAGTGATATCCGATAGCATATTTCCACCACTTTTCACCTGCTGCTTTTTCATAAAAAGAAGGGATGCTCTGCACCCCTGATATGTTTTTTAATTTATTACTTTCCTGTTCGAAGAAAGGAAAAGGCAGCGTTAGTTACTTCTTCTAACTCTGCCCATGTATCAAAGTCATCCATAGTCAAATTGTTTGGTACAACTACAACATGTTTTAATAATTGTGGCATCATTTTCGAATTTAAAATTTTCCCTTGTAACCCTGTTCCTACGTCAAGAATCTCTGCTTGCTTAGAATTCTGTACATTTTGGAATGTATATTCATTACCTGCAGTTGATTTGAATTCCTTTGTTTTTGGTGTAAATGTCATATTATTTAGTCCTCCTTATAATGTGCTGCTAAAATTGTATATTCCACACCTTCGATTTCTGCCCCGCGACTAAAAGGTGCGTTCTTTTGGAAACGACAATCTTCCCCTGTTACTCGTTTCCCTCTTTTTGTATCAGTGAAAGAGACATTGAATGATTCTTTTGATTTACGCAATGCTTCTAAAGGTCCTAAAACACTGGAATCCTGTTTTAAAGTAATCGTAAAAGTACCTGTTTCATCATTTGATTCGTTATAAGATACTGAACCATCTGCACCAACATGTTGTGAGTAGGTATCTTCGTTTTTTTCAGCTTCGATAGGTGTACCATCCATGTATCCTGTTAAAATGATGCCTCCTACGATGCCAACCGTATCTTTGAAGTTAAATACGTTTTTAGCCATCTGTAGTACCTCCCGTCTATAGCGTCAGAACGCCATTGATTTCTGTCCCTTCAATTGCTCCAGCAATAACTACTCGGAACTTTATATCTGGTAGAATACGCTGCGCAATTTTATTCTTAGGTATTTCTGATCTGAGTGGATAACTAATCGTGTAATCAGGTTCACCAGCATCATTTGTAGCGATAATCCCTTGGCGATATGCTGATTTAAAACGTGTATCCATCACATCAACAATTTTTGCAATCCCTTCGTTTGTATAAGGAATCTTTTCAACTACTGCAAGCGTTCTGAAAACATCTTCTCGTAGCCGTGCTCGTAAAAAGTAATCTGATTGAACAACATCGATGTAATCGCCACTTAAAACCTTGCCTGAAGCGTTTAACAATATGCCCATCTCGTTGATACAAGTTGTTCCATTGTTTTCAATAACAGAATTAATTTCAGTAGTAGTTAATTTTGCTGCTCCTACCCCATTCACTTGTTTAAATGTCCATGTAAATGAACCGATTTCTTTTGGTGCTGATTGAGCTATTAAACCTTCAGCATGAAAAGCCTCTGGATCGTCATGTGCTGAAAGGAAGGTGTTTTCATATTTCCCATTTAATTCTTCAATGAGTGCTACACTTTCAGTAGTAGCTCCATAAAACTTTTCTTGTGTAGACATCCATTCAGCAAGCGCCTTGATTTCTTTATCTCCGTTTTCAGGACACACAAGATAGAAAAATTCGTTGTTTAATTGTGCCAGCTCATTAAGAGCTCCTGTTAGAACTGTCACATCATCTGCATCAGGCACATAAGGAACACCATAACAAGCAAGCTCTGCAATTTTAGGTGATTGTCCAAACATACGAGATGCAAGTTTATATTCCCGAGTTGTTTCAGTGAAATCCTTTGATACTTCACTAATATCTGTGTAAATTTTATAATCCAACTCTTTACTAGTTGCTAACATAAGAGGTAAGCCAAAACCTGCTTCAGATACTGGCTTAGTCTCGCGTGTTATGTTTACAGTTACGAAACGTGACATTTACTCACTCCCTATCTCTAATTATTTCGTACTCCACTTTGTCAAAGTAATCAATGTCGTGTTCATCAATATCAAGGTAACGAATGATCACATCAAATCCCCATTTTTCATCATAAGAATCTAACAAAAAGGTAGTACGATTTGTTACATCAGTAAGATTTACAATGACAACATTAATCTCATCTAAATACAAAGAACCTCGCCATTCAAACCACTTTCGAAGCTGTGTAGCCACTTCATAAGCGTTATCATGCGAAGTTCCATATGTGTTAAAAGAAATAGTTGCATTGCGTTCTTGTATTCGTGTTTCTGATAAGGCATCAGACTTATTAACGTGGGATACATCTTCTTGCCCTATACCTTTGCGATCACCTATTACTTTATAAGTCGCATAAGGAAATTTTGGTATGTCTCCTGTTTGATCAGCCCTAATTACCGTTAATGTGGTATCTGCTGCGAGTTGTTTACGAATCAATTTAACTAAATTCATTTTTCTCGCCACCTCATTAAGTAGATGTTTACGTCTGTATACTCAGAAAAGTCTTTGAAGGCTTGTACAGTGTATTTTTGATCATTGTACTCAACCTTAATGCCCTCAGGTATTTGATCTACCGTTAGAAGCTTCTTTTCTTTCACTGTATAAGTACCGTTTTCATCGTACTTTAAATCATCATTACTAAGTGGTAGGATGATGCCTGTCAATTCAGTTGGAACTACTACACCATTTACCCATTCACCATCTACATAGCCGCCATCGCCCATTAAATGAGCAATAAACGGTACTCCTTGATCATGAATAACGGATGCAAATAACATTTTTTCTGGCATTATCGAGTCACCACCTTATACGTAATTCTTTGACGTAAGCCACCTTTGTCAATCAATGGATTACTAGACCCCTTTTGAGCCACCGTTGAAGGAGCGTTAGGCGGATCATCTAATTGTGTGAGCTTCCTTTGAATATCCCCTACCATCTTTGCTCCTAACCGTTCACAAATAGTACGAGCGTTCATTTGTCCATCTAACAGTTTAGGTAGTTGTTTCTTCACGAATTTGGCCCATTCACTATTCTTTTCGTCAAATGTAGACCTCAAAAAAGAACGTTCGGGAATCACTATGGACCCTCTTTCTTTACGTATAGTGATACCAAATTCGTGAACAGCTGCTATCATGGCATAAAAAGAGTCATCACTTCCAAAAATACCAATTTCTATTTCAAAGTCTTTGAGCTCTCGTATAGATTGCACTAATTGCGGGATTCGATTAGTACCCCTTATTCTTATTCGTACACCCATTACAACACCACCAAATTAATCGATTTCTTTGGTTTTAATTGATCAGCCAATTCATCCATAATTCGTTGATATTCTTGACCATATTTCGTCCCTAACAAACCGATATTTTTGTTCGGATCACTGTATTGACGCTCAATAACATCGACTTTCTCGCGGATTACTGATTGGCCCTTAGCTACACTTAAAGCAGCTAAATGAGCAGCCAAATAACGTGCTAATCGCTCTTGATATAACTCTGGGACAGACAAAGAGGACACTTCAAGTGAGGCATCCTCGATGTACATCGTTAATCGGTCATCTGAAATAGAAGTAAATTCATCACTTAGCATACGAATGCGCTCTAATGACGTTAATAGCATGTGAATCCCTCCTATTTTTCGGGATTTTTCAATTCTTCAATGCGTTTATTGATGGCATCCAGTACTGTTTTACGATCTTCTTCAGCTTTTAGAGTTTCCAACATATCGATATCGAATGCATCTTCAATCATTGCAATCGCATCCTTGGCCGAAGGTCTTGCTTTGTCACTGTCATAGACAAATTCACCTTTGTCATTGAGGTGCTTCATCAGTGGATGAGTTAGAAAACGTTCAAAGTCCTTCTCATCCACTTTATTTGTACCTGGATTAAGAGTTAAATCATTGGCTGTGTACGAATGATTACCTTTGTTTTGTACTAACATCAATTATTCCCCCTTAAATTCCATCCGCACGGCAAATAGCCATTGGATAACGGATAATTAAGCCTGTTGTACGTTCTTCAAATGGCACTTTGGTATTTGGGAATGCGTATTCTTGTGGATGACGCATGATATCTAAAGGTATACCAAGTTCTACAACGTCCGGTGAAGAATCTAAGACAACAAAGCAATCTGTGCTAGCTAATCCTTTTCCTTTTAGATCATTAATCGTTTCAATGCGTTTAAAGAAGTTTTCTGACTGAATATACTGTAAAGCAGTTTGCTTCGTAAATTCATTGAATACTTTCTTTTGAAGTTGCTTCTTTGCGTCAGGTGTTAAGAGTAACGTGTCAGATTCATGGCCGTTTAACATATCAACTTTAGATTTCGCTTCGATAATGTCGTCAACAATTTCCTCGCCTGTTTTATCAATCCATTTTGTAGATGTGCCACCCTTGTTCTGTGGGGTTGCGTACACTTGAATCCCTACTGCATCCGTTAACCCTTTAATTTTGTGCGTTTTGTCACCAGAAAAAGCAATTTGATTTTCTTTCTCTGCAATAGCTTTACGAACTGTATCAGCCTTTGTAACGTCGATAGCACGACCAGCCATCTGAGCTTCACGAACTTCCTGAACTGAAATGTTGAATGCAGCAGCGATTGAATAAATCTTTACTGTTTCTTCTTCTAAGTCAGCATCTACTAACGGCACATCCGTTGCACCTGGTGCTAGAATTTTAGCAGCACCTGAACGTGTTAAAACATCGTAGCTATACGTTTTTGCCCCTGCTGGTATATCAGTTTTTACAGTAAAAATAGATCGTGCCTTTAATTCTGATGCGTGTGGTTCATACACACGCTTATCAATTGCGTTTAAGTCTTGTGGGCGGATTAAAGCATCTCCGCGATACGATTGAATTGTCATGTAAAGTTTCCCCCTTAAGGTAAGTTAATTTCGATTTCTACTAATTGGTCTGCTGTAGCATTGGCTTTAAATACTGCATTTTTCACTTCGACAGAACCATCTACAGTAAATTTTTGAGTAGCAGGATCAACTTTTACAGCTTGGCCGTTGATAACGTCACCACCTGCAACTACAAAAATACGACCACGTTTAACGATTGCTGCAGGTTCACCAACTGGATAGTTCTGGTCGTCTTTCTTCTCTACGTAATCATGGATATTTTGAGCTAAAGCAATACCGATTACTGTGCCACCAGTGGCAATAGGCTTAATCGCTGTGCCAGTGTCATTTAGTTGTACGGCAGCACCAAATGGTACTGTGGCTTCAACTGCATAAGTGTCCGCTGTGTAATCTTGATAACTAGATAATTGACCAGCTTTACCCGCTGGCTGCATGTAATCAGGGTAATTTGTAATAGGCATGTGTATGTCCTCCTACGAACGCATGTTTAAGCGTTTATTTTTTAGTTCTTCTAAATCTTTATTTCCGCCAGCATCGCCAGTATATGCGATATTGGCACCAGTGCTAGAAAAGCCATTTGACTGCACTTGCTCCACAGTTGCATCAAAAAAAGCGTTGATATAATCGTCTGATTTACCATCGCCTTTAAAGTCCTGTTTAGTTGTTGAAATGACAGCTTCTTTGATTTCACGCTCTGATTTACCTGTAAAATCAAATGAGTCACCGAGCAAAGGTTTTGCTGTGCTGATTAACCCTACACGTTCCTCTACTTTTTTATCAAACTCATCTTCGGACAGCTGCTTTGCTTTTGCGTTCGCAAGATCTTGCTCTGTATTTTGTAGCTTTACTTCTAGCGCATCGTATCGACCTTGTAAGGTATCTAAACTATCACCTTTAGCCTTCGCCGTTTCTTCTTTTGCTTTTAAAGCGTCTATATGTGCTTTTACTGCTGGATCTACCTCATACTCTGTACCTTCAATTTTGATTTTTGCCATCTCAGTGTTTCCTCCTTCTTTTTCATCGATTTGCCATGCGTCTGAATCTGCCCGTATAGCAACCTCGGGACCTGCCCGTCCTTTTTCTACAATCGCAATGTGATTTATCTCAACATTACGCTGTACATATTCATACTGATCTCCGTTATAAGTCCCACTTTCAGCAACCACATCCGATAAGAAACCGATACTAATTTCGTTATAACCCTGATGAATCTTTTCAATGAGAGCCTTGTCTGTAACGGTTAACGAAATATAGAGTTTGAAGTCCTCTACACGAGAATCTGTATGGCTCATACCTTTTGCATAGGCTTGATAGTTATCAATTGTTACTGGCTCATTAGGATGGCCGTCAGTGACGGGCTTAGAGCGTGCAGAACGTATGGTTCTGTCACTAAATATTTCGTCAGGCAATTTTGCCTCCATCTGAACTGTTCCATCTTGTCGTTGATACGGAAAAACACCAGGACGAGTAATCGGTACATTGACCGTTAAATACCCTTCTGGTGTTTCCATGTAGTCTTTTATATAAGATGTGTCGTAGCGTTGTAGTTTCAATTTTTCACCTCCCTTCTTATATTGAAAGAAAAACACCTACCAAATTTCAGCAAGTGTTTAAAAGTATAATTTTTTAGTTAAGAACAAGTAAATTAAAAACTTTTTCTGCAATATCCATTGCTTTCTTTGCGTTTGTGGATCTTGCACTTATTCCTTGCTCTATTTCCCATGTATAAAGGAATTCAATATAAATCGTTAAGCTATGTATTTCATCATTTCTTCTATTTTTTATAGCTACGATTTCAGAGTGTAATTCGTTATCTAATATCTCGTTATCATGATAACTACATAATAAATTATGAAGAGAATCACGATTATTAATATTCCTAGGTTGTCCCATACTCGTTTTTAAAAGCTTCTCAATAAAAGCCACAGACATGCTAAGGGATGCTATATTAGCTCCTACACAATAACAAAGACGGGCTTCTTCAAGAGTATCTTTAAGATACGGATGGTTTTTAAAATAATCATTTTTCAACAAATGTTTGATATTTTTCGTTTCTCGACTTTTTTGTTTTCTTATTTTTTTCTTAAACATTCAGATTCCCCCTTTAAAATTATTTAAAGCAGGAATTGAATGTTTGTCAATCGTCATCAAAAACAGGAATCGCCACACACCTACAACGATAATCCTCACCAGGCAAAACAACACGTCCGTTAACAGTAGGTGGATCATCGTATGAAAATATCTTTCCGTTAAGATCTTTGTGTGATTTTCGTACTCGTTCATCAGCCGAATCATACCATTCGAATTTTTCAATACCTATACTCTGATGCCTTTCGGCCGTCATCTGACCTAGTATTGATCCAGCTTGGTCAACAGCTAAGAATTGCGCTCTACTTTCAGCAACATCCACTCGTTGAAGTATTGACTCACGAATCTGTTTGATTGATTGCCCTTCTCGCACGCCATCTCGAACGACATTCTCAACCTCGCTTCGATAATCATCCTCAATATTCTTGATGTAGGTCACATTAACTTGGATTTTATTGACTAGGAATGTCTCTAACCATGGTTCTCGTTGCGCTAGATCAATCCCTCTTACAGCAAGTTGATTAGCAATGTTATGCCTATTAAACCGATTAACACTATTCACGAACCGTTTAGCTGCTGAAAGTCTTCTTTGCTCACTGAATGACTTAGAAGCTTTCTTCGCTAATGCTTTAAACATTCGTTTAATGTTGTCGAATATCCCATCAACTAAGTATTCTGTAGAATCCTGCCGTTGATCGTTTAACAATGGCACTACATACTTTTCAAACTGCTTTAGGGTTTCATCTCCTAATTCAAGAATCATCTTTCGAATGTCTCGACTGTACGTAACGGCTGCAGCATCTGGGAAACGTGTTATCGGAACCTTTTTACTCATGGCGGTCACGATATCCTTTGTATACTTTATCCGCAAGATTCTTCAAATCGGCTTCATCTCCACTAAATTTAAGGGTATCTGATAACCCAAACTGACCAAAGCGTGCCTCGCGGATTTCATCGGCGGTAATAATATTATTGAGTAAGTAAATCTGATCTGTTTCTGCAACGAGCTTGCGTATTTCAGCATCCGTCTTAGCATCAACGTTCCAAAGAGGGTTAAATTGTATTTCCCACTCTAATGATTCAGGGTCAATACGTCCTCCGAGCTCCTTTTCGGCCATTAATAACATACGAATCAGCTTTTCTAGATGGGGTTTCATATCATTCTCTTGATCTGCTACGATGCGTGAATAATAGTTCATCACATCATATTGAGCACCAGTAATGGTCCCTGATTCTTGCCCTTTGATGACTGTTTTCGGCATACGAGCAGCACCAGCAAGTAGGTCCCATACGAAATCCAACAGATAGTTAATACCACCTACTGACGTTACCTCTTTTTTCAGTTCCTCATCATTTGCTATCATCGCCAAAGCTTCAGTTCTAAACATATAATCCATAATCATAGACAATTGTTGCTTATCTTGTGATGTTAAATTATCAATATCCTTAGATTTGTATACTTTAAAAGTAAAATCATGAAGAATTTGACCAACTGACCATACAGATGTATCAAAAACCGTGAGAATGTCGTATAACGGCTCTAAAAGTGAGCGTCCTTGTGCTTCCCCTTCCATTCGCCTTGTTTGGCTGTGAAGTAAGCGAGAGATGTGTACAGACTCTTCTGATGTTTGAGTCTGAATACCATGACTTGATGCTCGATTAATACGCAATTGCTCCAACTGACCGTATTTAATATCGAATACGTCCTCATTAATTAAGAATTCGTTTACCTTTAAAGAGCTGAATGCGTGCAAATAATCAACTGTGTTTAATTTGTCCATTTGTAGCTCTTCGCTTATTTTAAATTTATTAGCCTGATTCACTCCTAACGAAATAAAACCATCTCCACGGAGACGGTCATAAGTGAACATTTCTTTAAACGCTTTTTTGGCTTTAAGGTCAGCAAGCTTACTCATAATGTTACGAGCTAACTTTTCATCCTCCATCTTCAAAGTGAACCAGTTACGTGTCATGTCCTCGGCTGGAATATCGATGATATTTTGCACAATGCGACTATCACCATATAAGTTCGTGATTTCATCATGCGATAGCTTACGACCAACACCAGCAATCTGTCTGGTCAGCTTATCTTTTTGATTCGCCTTGCCGTTGCCTTGCATGAAGTCATTACGCATCTCTTTTGCTTGGTCTAGGGATTTCATATTCTCACCTACCTTCCTAATAAACGTTGGTATATCCCGACCTTGTCTTTCAAGTCACTTACCTCATAATCATCAAGTGCATACCAAATAGCACTTAACGTATGTGGGTCAATACTAAACTCATCAGGTATTACTTCATCGTTCTTATTTTTCTTATAAGTTAATGTTTGTAATTCGAAGATTGTATTTTCGCATCGATCTGAGCAGAATATTTTTTTAAATCGCTTTATCTTTTTCGTATACTGTAGCCGCGAACCTTGGAACTTTTGAGCAGCCACCATGTTAAAACCTTGTTGACTAAAAAACTCAATTGTTTTAGGTTCTGCACTATCCGCACGAATTCGCTCTTTTGATTCCTTAAATTCTGCAATTTCTATGGCCGTTTTATCATCGGTCATTTTATTTTTGTAGTATTCGTAATAGATGTACAGGTGCTTGTGTTGCTTATCAACAACCACACGAATAAGTGCGTTATAAGATTCCTCGAATCCGAAGTCCATACCAGCTCTAAACGTTAAAAATGGTCGCTTACTCTCGATAAACTCCATCATTTTGTCATGCGGCATCACTTCAAATTGCGGTAAAACCTTCACGCCATTTACTCCAAAACGACCTAAACGAGCTACACGATATAAATCTGGGTCGTATTCCTTCAACTCATCCAATTGAGCAATATAACTTTCAGGCAAAAATAAATTATCATCAGCAGTAGAGTGATGATAATAAGTGTCATTCGTTATAATTGTTTTTTGTTCATATAACAGCTCGTCATCTAAAATTAATCGCTTATTTAAATCATCTTTGAAAAAGTGTTTATATGACCAGTTGTCGGTACCTATCGGGTTTGTAGAAAGAATCATATGCAGTTTTAAAGTAGGGTGGCGTAAACGACCAAGCAGTTCTTTAAAGCCTGCGTATTTGATTTCTGAGCACTCTTCTAGCCATACAATCGAAATGTTGTTAATCGACTTTAACTTTTGTGGCTTATCCATCCCTTTAAAGATGATTTTCGAGCCATTAGGAAACCTAATTTGCATTGGTGATGATAAGCATTTAACTCGTCCATCTAACCCTAAATCAATCACTATTTCTTCTAATAATGAAAAGGTAGAATCCCTATGCGTGTCATAAACTTCACGCACTACCAGCGCTGTACGCTTTTCTTGTAATAACTTCAAAATCAGTTTTAATGCCACGTGATAAGACTTACTAGAACCGTAACCCCCAACAAGAAACTGAAATTTAGTTGACCAATCAAATAGAAAGTCGTCAAAACGAGGATTAATTTCTTTCTCCACTAATCCTCACCCTTTCGTTTGATGACAATTTCCATAGGTCCGTCATCTTTCTTATCAAGTTTTTCTATTTCAGCCTTCGTCTTATCAATATTCAATTGCATCTGCTCAAGCTTCAACCTGCGCTCATCATCCTGATCCGCCATCTCAACAAACTGACGAATAGAAGAACGCAACTCCCCAATTGCTCTCGATTGAGCAGTGAGTAGTTGCGCCTGTCGTTCCCATGCGAATTGGAATTCATATTCTTCTTCTGTTACAGCCTTTTCTACACCTCCACCATCCTCTTTAGACCGTGGGTAGTATTCGTATTTGGCTTTTTTAAGTTCTTTAATCATCTCGTCTTTTGATTCGACGTGCATGATTCGTTGAGCTCGAATGATTGCGGCATACTGAATTTGTATTTGATCCCAGATTAAATCGGCTGGAGAACGCTCATTCATTGCTTCCATGATTTCGAGTGTTTCTTCTGGTAGGAACTTAGCAAAGAATCCATGTGTTGTTGCGTTCTGATTTTGCTTTGGTGCACCATGGCCCTTTGCGTTATTGTTACCTACAGGAGCACCTCTACTTCGTTTAGTAACGTTACCATTAGATTTAGTAACGTTACTTTTCAAATGGTCATCCCATTTATCTTGGTTCTTCCATTTTCGAATTTGCGAATCGGATAATTCTAATTGTTCGGCTATATCCTTCAAAAGCATTTGCCCTTTACTATCAAGCCACATTTGAAACGCTTCATCACGTTTCGGATTTCTCGGTCTAGCCATATCTCATACACCACCACCTCCATCATTTGTTTGTTTTGTAATCACCCCATTATGCTAGTTGCTTTGTAAAATAAAAAAAGCATCTATAATTAGATGCTAATCATTTCTTTCTTTAAGATAATTTTGTATCTCCCACTGAAGAAATCACTTATTTTAAATTTTGTAACTAAGTCTGATATATCACCGATTTCTAAAATATAGAAACTTTCTGTACTTACATTTTCCAATAGTAACCGATATTCATTCTGGGCTTTAAAGTAATCATCCTTAATAAAACAAATTTCGGAACTGTCTAGATCTAAGTATTTACTTACTCGATCTGAATAGTTTGTACTGAAATCATGATACTTTACTTTTCCTGCTTTAAAATCTATCTGTAATTCCTCGCATTTTTCTTTTACTCGATCCATAAAGAGTTTTGCATTGATAATCAACATATTATCCCCAAAATCTGAAATCAATTTATCTAGATCATCTTTTTCGATTCTAGGAAAAGTCCCTATTGTACTTTCGTCTTCGGAGTCCACTTGTAAAACATCTTTATCAACAGAATACATACACAAAACTGGGGATTTAATTCTATCGTTGGAATGAAGATTTACTCTCTCAGCCTTGCCTTTTACTAAAACTTCATCTGTTTCAGGATCCATTAATGTCAATTCGACATCTGCATATACAGCTGAAGCTTCTAAAGCATCACCTACACCTCTATCACCAGTTTCTTTTTCTCTCTTAATAAAATAACTAAGTGGATTCATACGAAGTTTACCTTGAATAAAATCATTTTCATATTCCGGTTTAACAAATTTTAAAAGAAAAGCTGTTGCGTTATTTGGTATTTGGGATTTCAATTTTATCGCCTCCTGTCATCACCATATACCATAATTCAACATATATGTAATAATATTTTGACACTATTATTTTGCTCTCAAAACCACACCAAACTCCGCCCTATTGGTTACTAGTACATGACAGTCTTTTTCGATATCTAATATTCCTAAGATACTTACTCACCCGTAAACCAGTCCTTTTTATTTGTATGGCTGTTTGATGCAGTTTTCAAAGCAAAAGAAAAAGCCTTCGAAGAAGGCTCTTAATTACGTGCGATTGAAGCGTTAGCCCACATTACAGCAGTTTCTAGGTTAGTC
>NZ_SJDS01000026.1:0-16304 GCF_004332175.1 Lysinibacillus sp. OL1
GTTGACACTCATGCATCATACAAGAGGGCTTTTCTGATTTCAAGCCCCTGAAAATCCTTCTAACAGGAATGCTCCTTATAGCTACACGTATAAACAGTTCTTTTTTTCGCGCAAGATTATTCATTTTATTTTACCATACTGAGAATACGAAAATGGAAAAAAAGAACCGTTTACCCTATTCGGAGTAACGGCTCTCTCTCGTCAGTTGTATTTGTTGTGTCAGTAAGGATTTTCATCCCTGCTGAATGAAACTTTATAAGATGACTATTTTAGAAAAAACAGCCTACTTACGCTCTTGCTCACTACTTGCCCGTTCAGCCATTTCTATGGCACGTTTGACCATATTACCAGCATCACGAGCTTTTATGCCGCCCCAGCCTTCCTTTTGCACAACATCATAAAATCCAAGTTCTTTTGCGATCTCTTCTTTTAAACGAGGTGACATGATACCTTTTCTAGGCATATAAACTCCTCCTTTAACAACTGACGAATTTAGTATGCCCGTGAAAACGCAAAACACTCATGTATTTTTAATATACATGAGTGTTTCTAAAATATAGAAATAAGTACTAGAAACTATTTTGCGACAGCAGCCTTTGCTTCGTCTAAAAATGTAATCTCTACTGCTTCAGTTAAAATATCTGTGTAGCTATACGATACGCGCTTGCACGTATTGTCTTCTTGATCGAGCTCTACTACAAAGATGGCGCGATATGTCTCACGTAGTATCCCTGCACACTCAACCGTTTTCTTGCGACCACCGTTTGCTTTTAATTGCAAACGTTTACCCAAATGACAATCCAACGACTTTTTAATGTCCGCTAAAGTTTTTGGCATTTTCGCTTACACCTCACTAATAACAAGTATAAGCTAAAGGCCCAAAAATGTCAACAAAATATAATATTTTATCAGCCTCTTATAAAACTTGTCAACTTATTTTTTATAAAAAAATATATATTTTTTTACATATCCGAAAAATTGTTAACAAAAATTTTTACTTTGCAAAAACAGGATGCAGTGCATCCGCTAATTTCCCAAACTCTTGAATTGAAAGTGTTTCTCCTCGGCGAGTTGGCTCAATATTTGCTAACTCTAATGCCTGTAAAATTTGATCCTTTTGTGCCTTTCCATTTGGTAAACCAGATTGCAGGTTATTATAGATTGTTTTTCTTCGCTGTACGAATGAGGCACGCGTTACAACAAATAAAAAATCCTCATCTATTACTTTTACTGGTGGTTCCTCATGCTTGATAAGGCGAATTACAGCAGAGTCGACGTTAGGTTGCGGCATGAAAACTGTTTTTGGAACTGTCATTGCAATATCTGCTTTCACGTAATATTGTATTGCAATTGATAAAGAACCATATTCTTTCGTACCTGGCTTAGCCGTTATACGGTCTGCTACCTCTTTCTGCATCATCACTACAAAACCACGGATCGGTAATCGGTCATTGAGTAATTTCAGTAAAATTGGAGTCGTTACATAATACGGTAAATTTGCTACAACCATAATATCATCAATACCTGGCATCTCATCTGCAATTACTTTCTCCACATCTGCCTTAAGAATGTCAGAGTGAATGATAGATACATTATTATATGGACTAAGCGTATCTTCTAGTACAGGTAATAAACGTTGGTCAATTTCAAAGGAAACTACCTTTTTAGCGCTTCTCGCCAAATGCTCCGTTAATGCCCCAATTCCAGGACCAACTTCGATTGCGCCACTATTCTCAGTTAAATTAGCGTGACTCACTATATTTCTTAAAATGTTCGGGTCAATTAAGAAGTTTTGACCTAAACTTTTTTTAAATGAAAACCCATATTTTTTTAAAATTTCTTGTGTTCGAATTGGTGTAGCAATATCCTTATGCATCATTTTCCTCCTGATCTAACTGTGCGATAGCCGCACCAAATTGCTCCTCTGTAATCTGAAACATTTTCAATCTTTTATGAAGTTGTTTACCATTTGTAGCACCTATATTTAAGATTTCCCCTAGTCTATCACGACGCTGCTTTGATTGTGGATGTCCAATTAAACAAGCAGTCATTAAATCTTCCAATGTAATTACCTCTTCGTTTAGCCCCTCATGTGAAAGGGTATAGACATGTTGTAGTGCCTCACGTATATCATCATCAGCAGCATGCTCAATCCCTAACCCTTTACCGTTTTTAGCAATCGTTTTCGCTTTTGGTAAAAAGGCATGCTTCACCCCTTTTACACGCTCCTCGATAATGGCCCGTATACGACGTCCTGGATAGTCTGGATCAGTAAATACAATAACTCCACGTTTTTCTTGGGCGTGCTGAATTCGCTTTAACGTTTCTTCAGTAATTGCAGATCCATTTGTTTCTATAGTATCTGCTTGTACAGCACGTTTAATAGCTGTCGTATCATCTTTTCCTTCAACAACAATAATTTCTTTAATTTGCAAAAAGGCTCCTCTTTTCTATCTACCTTATCTTCTGACCATTTTACAACTGCTCTATACAATTTGTACAGGAATACTAGGTCCAGATGAGCTTATCTTATCTAACTTACTCTCTACATACCTTACCGCATCATTTGCTAAAAAATAATAAAGAAGCCTTCCCGCCAGTCAAAACAGGAAAGCTCCATTTGTGAAAAAACATTTTGATTAATTTTACAATTTTTTTAATTTAATACTTTAACGCGCACTTTCTTACGTCCCCAGTTACGTGCTTGGGCATCTGTTTGTACAAGTATGTCAATCTTATTACCCTTAATTGACCCACCAGTATCCCCAGCTATAGCAGTTCCATAGCCTTCTACCCAAACCTTTGATCCTAACTTAATAACAGAAGGGTCAACTGCGATCACCTTCAAGCCAGAATTTGAACGTAGGTTTATACCAGTTGCTGATGTACCAGTGCAACCGTTGCAATATGGTGTATATGCTGTTGCCGTTACATAAAATTCTTTACCGTTAGCAGGCTCTGCAGAACCACGTGACACAGTTGCTGCACTTGCAACGATTGTTTTTGTGCCTACTGCAACCACTTGTTTTTTCGGCTCTTTTAATACTTTCTCAGATTGCAGGTTTTTTGCCACAACCTTACCGTTTTCTTTGACAACTTCATACGTACGAGAAACCGAACCCTTCTCGCCCGTTGCTACTACTTTTTGTTTCCCCTTTTGCAATGAAGCATCCTGCTTCTTTTCAACTGCGAAATCTAAAGAGTCTTCCACTACATCGATAACCTTTTCTACGCGAACTACTGTGATTTTACTCTCCGGAGTAATAACGTTCTCCAGGTTATTTTCGACACGATCGAATTCATTTAGCTGAATTCCTTGTTGTTTTAAAAAGTTAGCGACCGTAGTCGAAGTGGACCATACTTGTCTTTTATTTACGCCATCGACAAGCGCTACTTGAAACGCTTTTTGAATATCGATTTTGTTTTCTGCTCCTACTTCAGTATCTAGACCTTGCGCTAAAGAGTCATGTTCAGATACTTTAATATTTGCTTCCTTCAAAATGTTCTTCACAAGTGTTTCAGTTGTCCAAACTTTTGACTGATTTCCATCAACTGAAATAGTTACTTCTTTTGCCTGTTCCCATGTAATTGCTAATCCATTAACAATTTTGGTGTTCAGAGAGGGTGAAATTTTGTCATGCTCTGCTATATCTATATTTTGATTTTGTAATAATTGTTCTACAGTTTTGGCATGTGTTGATACTTCGATTGTTTCTCCATTTGCTTCAAGCTTAACGGATTTTTTCGTACCTTGATAAAGCACGAAAGAGATTACAGACACAAACAGGACAAGTGAAATAATTCTTATCACTGTTTGCTTACTCCTCAATGATCCTAAGAACAAGTTTTTCATGGAATTATTTGACATGAAAAAACGCCTCCTTAATACAAGGTTGGATTATACGGACTAGTTTTGGCACTGTCAACCCGAAAGTATTTCTCTGAAAATTGACTTCTTGTTTTTTGCCAACCACAAACCCTGTATTGGAGGCATCTAAGCTAGTTAATTGTCAATCCCAAAAAAATTTTTCGCATTGGCTGTAGTTGCTTGTGCAATTTCCTCAATTGTCAACCCTTTCAAACGTGCGATTTCCTCAGCAACTAAAGGCACGAAAGCGGGTTCATTGCGTTTACCTCGATGTGGATGTGGAGCTAAATAAGGAGCGTCTGTTTCAATCATCAAGTGCTCAAGAGCAATTTCTGTCGCTACTTCCTTTGGTAGACGTGCATTTTTAAATGTCACTGGTCCCCCAAGACTAATCATAAAATTCATAGCTATACATTCACGCGCTGTTTCTACACTCCCACTAAAGCAGTGCATAACCCCCCCTACGGATGCAGCATTTTCTTCACGTAAAATTTGTACAACATCACCTGTTGCATCCCTATTATGAATAACGATTGGTAAATTGATCTTTTGAGCTAATTGAATTTGCTTGCGAAAAAGTTCCTGTTGAACGTCTTTTGGAGACTTATCCCAATAGTAGTCCAATCCCGTTTCACCAATGCCAACTATTTTTGGATGTGAAGCTAATTGCTCAATCCATTCTAAATCTTGTGGAGTACAATCAATAGCGTCTACTGGATGCCAGCCAATGACACCGTAAACAAAATCATATTGCTCTATTAATTGCATTGTTCTCTCAATGGTTTTACGGTCGAAACCAATAACTACCATTCTTTCCACTTTAGCTTCAAGAGCTCTATCAATCACTTCTTGAAGATCTTCCTCATACTGATCTGCGTTTAAATGTACGTGTGTATCTATAAACATCTTCATTCTCCTAACATTGATTTTATTAAAATTTATTATTTCATATTTTTCGTGATCATTACAATTTCATTACAAACTATTCGACATTGTGACATTCCACTTAATCGACATTACCTAAAGTAGTTCTTTAAACCCACAAAACCGTATTTTTTAAGCACCATAAATTATTTCGAAATAATTTAATTTCAATTTCTCTAACAGATTTGAAAAGCCTGCTGAATAATTTCTATTCAGCAGGCCTTCCTTAAGTTCATTACTTTACTTTTGCACCATTTTCCAGTTTAGGATCAACTGATGCTAATTTTAAAATTCCATCTTTCTCACCAGCTAAAATCATTCCTTGTGATATTTCACCACGTAATTTTACTGGTTTTAAATTGGCTACGACAATCACTTTTTGACCTATTAATTCATCTGGTGTATAGAATTTCGCAATACCTGAAACTACTTGACGTTGCTCATATCCTAGATCAACTTGAAGCTTTAATAATTTATCTGCTTTCGGAACCGTTTCACATGCAGTCACAGTAGCTACACGCAAATCAACTTTCATGAAATCATCAATAGTAATTTCAGGAATTTCTGGATTTTCTTCAGTTTTTGCTACCTTTTTAATTTCTTCATCCTGTGGTGTTTTCACAGAGCCACGCATTTCCTCGCGAATATAAGTAATCTCAACCTCATTTTCTAAGCGTGGGAAAATCGGTATCCCTTTTTCTACCACTTTAATGTTTGCTGGAATAGTATTGCCGAATGTTTCAATTGTATCCCATGCTAAGAATTTGTCATCTAATCCTAACTGATCGATCATACGTTTTGGAGTTGTTGTCATAAATGGTTGCAACATGACAGCAATTTGGTGTAAGCTTTCTGCCAAATTTCGCATAACTGCACCTAATTTTGGCTTGTCTGACTCCTCTTTTGCTAACACCCAAGGTTGTGTCTCATCTATATACTTATTTGTGCGTGAAACAAGCGTCCATAAGTCAGCAAGAACGACACTAAATTGCATTTTTTCCATACTTTCTTCATATTTAATACGTACCGACTCAGCTTGCTCTTTTAAAGCTGCATCAAATTCTGTCGGTTGAAGATTTTCTGTCGGAATAATACCATCAAAATATTTATTAATCATTGAAATTGTACGATTTAATAAGTTTCCTAAATCATTAGCCAGATCAAAGTTTGTACGTTCAATAAATGATTCCGGTGAAAATACCCCATCAGAGCCAAATGGTAATTCTCGTAATAGGAAATAACGCGTCGCATCTAGACCATAACGCTCGATTAACATTTCAGGATAAATTACATTGCCTTTTGATTTAGACATTTTACCGTCTTTCATCATAATAAAACCATGAGCAAATACCTTTTTCGGTAATGGCAAATCTAATGCCATTAAGAAGATTGGCCAATAAATCGTGTGGAAACGAACAATATCCTTCCCAACTACATGTACATCTGCTGGCCAATATTTATTGAATAATGATTCATCTTCTGATAGATAACCTAAGGCTGTAATATAATTCGTTAATGCATCAACCCATACATAAATAACATGCTTTGGATCTCCTGGTACTTTAATTCCCCAGTCGAAGGATGTTCTTGATACCGATAAATCCTCTAGCCCTGGTTTAATGAAGTTGTTAATCATTTCATTTTTTCGTGATTCTGGCTCAATGAATTCAAGGTTCTCTTCATAATAAGCTAATAAACGATCTGCATATTTCTTCATATTAAAGAAGTACGATTCTTCTTTAACCTTATGCACCGGACGACCACAATCAGGACAGTTTCCGTCAACTAGTTGAGTCTCTGTAAAGAATGATTCACATGGTGTACAGTACCAGCCTTCATATTCACCTTTATAAATATCACCATTATCTAAAAACTTTTGGAAAATCTTTTCGACAGCTTTCGTATGTCGATCCTGCGTTGTTTGAATAAAGTCATCATAAGAAATATCCATTAAACCCCAAAGTTTTTTCGCAGCATCTGCAATTTCATTTACATAATCTTGAGGATGTTTACCCGCTTCTGCTGCTTTTTCTTGAATTTTTTGACCATGTTCGTCCATTCCTGTTAAAAAGCGTACATCATAACCTTTTAAACGTTTATAGCGTGCAATAGTATCAGATGCTACTGTTGTATATGCCGTACCAATATGAAATTTCCCACTTGGATAGTAAATGGGTGTTGTTATATAGAATGTTTTTTGTTGTTCACTCACAAGAACTGCCTCCATTGTTTTACAATATACTTTCTATTCTAACGAAGTACGAAATTCGTTTCAATGAAAGTTTATTAAACGCGAAAATTGTCGAATAATATATTTAATCCATTAAATGACTTAAATAAGAACCTTTTTTACTATTAACAAAAATATTTATTAAAAACCTTTTAAAAAAATTAAAATACCTGCATTCTTCTCAAAAATTTTTTTTAAAAACCATAATAATAGTGCATTAATTAATTGACGTTTATGGCATTACTTGGTATGATAACTATCAGACAACGAAATAATGTCGAAATTTGACGAAATACCAATATAACTTTTATAAATTAGGAGGAAATCTATTATGAAATCAACAGGGATTGTTCGTAAAGTCGATGAGTTAGGTCGTGTAGTAATTCCTATCGAGTTACGCCGTACGCTAGGTATTGCTGAAAAGGACGCTTTAGAAATCTATGTGGATGATGATAAAATCATCTTAAAAAAATATATGCCTAATATGACATGTGCTGTTACTGGTGAAGTTTCAGATGATAACTTCCGTCTAGTTGGAGGCAAATTAATTTTAAGTCCAGAAGGCGCTGAAATGTTAGTTAAAGAAATTCAATCTAACTTAAAAAAATAATTAGTTACTCACCTAAATCAAAACAGTGATTTAGGTGTTTCTGTTTATTAATATAACCAAATTCTTAAGCCCTTATAATGTCCATGTCAGACCTTTCTATTTTAAGATTACTATTATTTACAATTATTATCAATTTAAAATTGTGTCTCAAAATTATTACTTTTCAACTTTTAAGTTTCGGTGTCATTAACAAATAAAAATAAAGAGCTACCCTAATAAGGTAACTCTTTACTATTATTCACTATGATATTCATTATAAACATCTCGCTTTGCCACTTGCCTTAACTTAGCTACTTCTTTAATGGCCTCTTTTGAAGATACATTCGATTGATTGATAATGAAATCCACATGTTCAACAATGGACATGTTTTGCCAATAGGCTTCTTCACGATCTTCCTCTTCTACACAGCTATTACCTTCAAGAACAATACAAAACTCTCCTCGTATTTCTTCAGTTTGTGACCATTCTACAGCTTCAGACAAAGTACCTCGTAAAAACTCTTCAAACTTCTTTGTCAGCTCTCGAGCTAAAACAATACGACGTTCTCCGAGTATAGCTTCCATATCTTTTAATGTATCCTTTAAGCGATGTGGTGCCTCATATAGTAAAATCGTTTCTTGGCGTTTTTTTAATTGTTCTAATTGCTGGCGACGTTCCTTTTTTCCGCGATTCAAAAATCCATAAAAGAAAAATGGTTGTGGCGATAACCCAGATGCAATTAATGCTGAAATTGCTGCATTAGGCCCTGGTACTGGTACAACAGAAAAGTTTTGGGCAATTGCTTTTTCCACTATATCTGCACCTGGATCAGAAATACAAGGTAAACCTGCATCACTTACTAATGCAATTGTTTTTCCTTCTTGTAGTAATGTTAATAATTTTTCTCCACCTACGGCTATATTATGCTCATGGTAGCTGATTAGTGGTGTGTCAATCTCAAAGTAGTTACACAGCTTTTTGGTGTTTCTAGTATCTTCTGCAGCGATTATATCTGCTTCTTTTAAAATGCGAAGTGCACGCACACTCATATCCTCTAAATTACCAATAGGTGTTCCTACCAGATATAAACAACCTGTCTGATCGTGTATTGTACTTTTTTGTGATTTCACGATTCACCCCTCCTTATATAATTAATTTTCTGTGTTCTTGTTAATTGCTTAAAGGCATATTCAGCACGCATTGCTTCTTGCTTTGTCTCGAATATTTCTTTGTAAATACATTTCACTGGACCTCTAGCTCTTGTATATTTTGCTCCTTTACCAGCGTTATGTACAGCAACACGTTTTTCTATATTATTTGTATACCCTGCATAAAGAGTTTGATCAGCACACTCTAACACATAAAAGTAGTGATTATTGCTCTTTTCCATAAAGAATTTCTCTCACTTCTGTCGTGTATTCATTATTGGCATCATAAACATACAACGGTGGCAGAATTTTTAAATCAGGCTTGCCATCTTTTATTCCTTCTATTAATAATGTATTCGCCTCTTTTCCTTCCTTCGGATAAATGAGCTGCATCCGTTTAGGCTCTATGCGATTTGCTCGCATAGCTGTCACAATATCTAATAATCGCCCTGGTCGGTGGACAAATGCGGCCTTGCCCCCTTGCTTTAATAATTTACTTGCTGATTGAATCGCTTCTTCCAATGTTAAATACAATTCATGGCGTGCAATGGCATGATGCTCACTAAGATTTTTATCACTTGCTTCATGTGCTAAAAAATAGGGTGGATTACAGGTAACCACATCATACTTTTCAATGCCAAGTTGTTTCGGTATTTCTTTAACATCTCCAAGAATCATTTGAATTTGCTGTTCTAGCTGATTGTAACGGATACTTCTCTCTGCCATCTCAAACAAACGTGGCTGAATTTCTACTCCTGTTATCTGTCCCTTTGTACGTGCACTTAAAAAAAGTGGGATCACACCATTTCCTGAGCATAAATCAACAATTTTTCCCTTATGATAAGGAATACTGACAAACTTCGAAAGCAATACTGCATCTAATGAGAACGAAAAGACAGAGGGACTTTGAATAATACGTAAATTCTCAGCCAACAAATAATCTAACCGCTCGTCACCTTTTAGCCATTTTTCCATGCTTACTCCTCCTACGCTACAAAACAAAAGACTGACACCACCGTAGCGGGAATCAGCCTTTTATTACACATTTTGTTTATTTAAAAATGATAGACAAAACAGACAATCCTCACCCTTACGTGAACTTCCAAAATGAACATGGCAAACATGGAAGCCCTCTTGGTAGAGGCGAGCTAAGTTATCATATCCCTCACCAATATCTAGCGGACTCTCTTTCTTTACTTCAGCAGCTTGTACGGAGTTTGTATTAGAAAGTAGTTCTTCTAGACGTGTACGTAGGTGATGATTTTCTGTTTCAAGCGCCTTATGCTCTTCCATCATTAACGCTACAAATTGTTTCAATGCACCAAATTGCTCCTGCATTGCTTCGAGCTGTTGTTCGAACTCCATAACGGTATCTAAGAAATTACGGTCCTTCACCCAAGCCACCTCGTTAAATTCTCTATCTTAAATAAGATTTTTTTCGCATGCTAGCAGTTCTTCTAGTGTATACTCAACTGTGCGTTCCTGCTCATGTAAATATACTTGTATAAGTCTTTCCAGCACATTTAGCCCTACTACTTTCCCTCGGCCATCTGGTGTCATTGTTATCTCACCAACATCTGGCATGCCCTCTTTTGCTTCTTCATATTCATCATTTTCATACTTTAAGCAACACATCAAACGTCCACAAAGGCCAGATATTTTTGAAGGATTTAATGATAGGTTTTGATCTTTAGCCATTTTAATCGAAACGGGCTCAAAATCACCCAAAAATGTAGAACAACAAAGCATTCTACCACATGGACCGATACCACCTAAAAGCTTGGCTTCATCACGCACACCAATTTGACGAAGTTCAATACGTGTTCTAAAAACCGAGGCTAAATCTTTTACTAGATCCCTAAAATCAACTCGTCCTTCAGCTGTAAAGTAAAAAATAATTTTATTACGATCAAATGTATATTCAACATCTACAAGTTTCATTTCTAAATTATGCTCTATAATTTTAGTACTAGCGAGCTCAAATGCACGCTTTGATTCCGCTGCATTTTCCTCTACTTGTATACGATCACGATCATCTGCTGGTCTGAGTACTTGTTTTAGTGGTAATACAACATCATTATCACCCACAACTTTTTGAGGAACAACTACTTTTCCATACTCTACACCGCGGGCTGTCTCTACAATAACATATTGACTATCCTCTAGTAGAAATGATGCCGGATCAAAATAATATATTTTACCCGCCTTTTTAAAGCGGACTCCTACTACATTATACAAATGTATATCCCTCCTGCAGATTTAGCATTAACTGCTCCATCAATAACGTCCTATTCATGTTACGCTGTAAAGAGGCGCGTGCTTGTAAAATAGATTCCATCTGATTTGATAATCTTTCATAAGTGGAATATAACGCAACTTCTTTAAATAATGGTAACATGTCTGGATAAGTACAAGCTGCCTCGGGATTAGCTTTTATTGACACTATATCACGGTAAGCAAATAGTAGTAAATCCAATGCTTGCTCCATCTCGCTTTTTTCTTTAAAGTGAGGCAACCACTCTTCATGCACAATAAGCAATGCTTCGTGTACATTTTGCCGAATGGCCTCTACTAATTTTAACACTGTTTTTCGAGCGAGTGCAAACTGCTCATCATTTGCTAAAAATATCGCTGTTTCGAGCTCATTTGTCATCATGCTTACTGTTGAGGCCATTGAATGAGAAATATTATTTTCCTGTAAATGCTTCAACAAAACATGACGTGGCATTTTTTGAAATTTGATATGTTGACAACGAGAACGGATAGTTGGAAGAATTGACTGCATTTGCTCAGTTAGTAATATGGCAGTTACTTCTCCTTCTGGCTCCTCTAAAAATTTAAGTATCATATTTGCAGAGGCTATATTAAGACGGTCTGCATGATGAAGCACATAAATCTTACGTCCTTCTTCTACACCCACCATTTTCATTTCTCCGATAAGTTCTCGCATCTGATCAATTTTTATGAATTGACCATCTGGATAAATTTGATGAATATTTGGATGATTTCCCGAATCTACACGTTTGCAATTTCGACATGTTTCACATGGAACATTTCCACTTGGTTGCTCGCATAACATTAATTTGACAAAAAAGTGCATAATATCTGCCTTGCCTGTCCCTTTTTCGCCATCAAAAATATATGCATGTGCTAATCTATTCTTGTCAAATATTGTTTGAAGCTGCTTCATTACGACTGGTTGCAGTGTGAGTAGCTCTTCAACATTCTTGGCCATACATTTAAATTCCTTCCTGTCTCTATAACAAAAGGTGATACTATTTTTGCACTTCTTGTAAAGAAACATTACAGTTGTTTACTTTAATGGCGAGTAGCCACATCAACATTTGAAAAAAGCCCGCGCCTAAATGAGAACGAGACACGGGTTTTACATATATAAATTAATTAGTAAGCCTTTAATTTCACCGATTTTATCAAGAAGATCTATTGCTTCTTTTTCTTCGTCTAAGAGATCCTGTGCAAGCTCGACAAGACGTGTATCAATGGTTTCAATGATTTTCAGACGTCTTCCTTCACCAAAACGATTCCAAGTATGTGATTGTTTTAACTCCATACCATGTTCTACTGTCTCTTGTAGAAATCGTTTAACAAGCATTTTAAACCTAGCAAGTTCTCGTAAATTACGTGATCTAGCTACTCGGTCCCCTGCAGTAGATATATCCCCTAACAAACGTGTGAGTTGTTCTGTTTGCAGCTTATTACCTTGCTTGACGACCATATCTCCAAATCGGTTATTTTGATTATTATTTTGTAGTGGCTCTTTGCGATTTGTATTTACCCCGACACGTATATCTTGATTAATCTTCAAGCTGGTTTCGCCCCCACAATTTTCATCTATTCTCCTAGGCATAATCGCTTTTAAATAAAATGTTTAATAGTAACAAATAATCAATGCTTTAGCTTCGGAGGCTACTTTTTAAAAATGATGGAATTGTTCAATCGGTAAAACAAATACGGTAGCTCCTCCCACCTCTACCTCCACAGGGTAAGGTATATAGGAATCAGCATTTCCTCCTAACGGAGAAACGGGTGCAACCATTTGCTCTCTTGCCCGACAATTATCCCGAATAATATCTAAAAGTTTGGGTATGAGAGAGTCTTCAGTTCCTATAAGAAATGTCGTATTTCCTGAACGTAAAAATCCTCCTGTGCTCGCTAATTTAGTTGCGCGAAACTGATTTTTCGTTAAAGCATTTGATAAGCGGCTGCTATCCTGATCTTGCACTACAGCTACGACTAACTTCATTCGCACTCACCCCTTTTATAAAATTCACCTAGATAGATTTCAATTCTATTCTTAAGCCTTAGCTTATAAATATTTATCTTAGTTCATCGGAAGTTTAAACTTCTGTTAAACTAGAGGAACATCATCATGTTGACACAAAAACTCTATAAGAAAGTTTTAAAAGAGACATCTACAAGGTTCCCTAAACACATAATGTATCTACACGAAGGCGTGTCAGACCTAAGAGGTACTTTTACCAATGATGCCCTCTTAGTGAAGATAAATTAATGGATAGTATCATTATATCACATTGTTGTAGACAACTTCATGCATTTACTGCATTGCTTCCAATAATAATGACCATACATCTTCCACAACATTTTCAATATCTTGATCCGCGTTGACTACACGTATTCGCTCTGGATACTGCTCTACTAATTGTAAATATCCTTCACGTACCTTCTGATGAAACGCCAAGCTTTCAACATCTAAGCGGTTTACTTCCCGATTGCCAGTTGCATGAATACGCGCTAAGCCAACCTCTGGAGCAAGATCAAATAGGATGGTCACGTCAGGTAATTTCTTTCCAATAGCAAATTCATTAATAGAAAGCACCTCATTGACACCTATACCTCTTGCATATCCTTGATAGGCTAAAGAGGAATCGATAAAACGGTCACATATCACTAACTTCCCTGCATCTAATGCAGGACGTACTTTTTCAAAATAATGCTGACTTCTTGCTGCAGCATATAACAATGCTTCTGTTCGTTCATCCATAGCAGTATGTGCAGGATTTAAAATAATCGTTCTTATTTTTTCCGCAATCTCAATTCCACCTGGTTCTCTTGTTGCTAGAACTTCAATATTATTTTTTGTTAATCGCTCTGCTATCATTTGAATGACCGTTGTTTTCCCTGCTCCCTCTGGTCCTTCAAATGTAATAAATAAATTGCTATTCATGCTGTTATTGCCTCCAACTATTTAATAACCTGAATCATTTTTTCTGCTAAACGATGATTCCCCTGGAATGTTGCACCTGCTGCTAGTAGCTCTTCCAATTGACTTAACTTAGCTACTGTTATTCTTTCTCCTGGTACTAATAATGGTATACCAGGTGGATAAGGAATGATCATATTCGCTGAAATTCGCCCCATTGTACGCATATATGGTAACCATTCTTTCTTTAATGATGCAACCTCATTAAAAGTATATACAGGCTCAGTAATCGGTACAAAATGATAGGCTGTTTGAGAGGCCGTTATGCTATCTGATTTAGCTGTGTTTAGTAACGTTGTTATAGCCTCTTTTATACGAACCCTGATTTCAGCAAATGGGTAGGTATGTCCTTGCTTCAGCAAAGGTAACACAAATAAAACCTGATTGGCATCTGCAAGTTCTCCATACACATGCTTTGCCTCTAATGCCTCCTGTAATTGAAAGCCACTATAACCATTAACACGTAACAATACTTTAAGTGGATCATCTACTTCAATTACTTCTAATGTTCCAATTGCTCGTAATGCATCTACCCATTGATTCTTTTTTTCTATTATATATGCCCCATCACTCTCCATATATGTCTGTACATAATAGCGAGCATCATCTAATGATGCTAATAATAAGTAAGATGGACTACTAGATTGTAACATGCGTAAGTAATGATGTATTTTGTCGGCCTCTATCAATTCCGACTTAACATGCATAAATGAAGCCATCGTCATAGCAGGTAGAGTCTTATGAGCTGATTGCACAACAACGTCTGCACCAAGTGTCAATGCAGATGGCTGAAATAGCGTACATGCATTAAAATGAGCGCCATGTGCTTCATCCACCAATACAGGTATTCCCTTCTCATGACAATAAGCAATTTGTTGCTGTATGTCATTCGAAGTCATCCCATAATAAGTAGGATATGTTAAAACGACTGCTTTCGCCTCTGAATAATTTTCTACGGCTTCTTTTAAATCTCTATAAGTTACATGTGTCGCCGACATTGTCCGTTCATCCCATAGCGGAGACACAAAAATTGGCTTAGCCCCAACAAGTTCAATAGCATGGAAAATTGATTTATGTGCATTACGCTGAACAATAATGGTATCGCCTTTGTTACAAGTAGCATAAATCATTGCTAAATTGCCAACAGTAGACCCTCCTACTAAAAAGAAACTCTTTGTTGCTCCATATGTATCTGCCAATAAATTTTCGCCTTCTAATATCATTTCCTCAGGGTAATGTAGATCATCTAATCCAGATAACTCCGTTACATCATAACGCATTACATCCTTAAATGCTTGTGGAAGGTGGGATAGTTCGCCATGCTTATGACCTGGGACATGAAAAGAAATATTTTGTTGCTGTCGAAAACGTTCTAACCCTTCTATAATTGGTTTTTTCTTTTGCAAAACAAACACCCATTTTCGTTAGATTCTCTTTTAATTATACGAAATTATAAGGAGAGAAAAAAGCTATCCCTCCGCTAGGTAATCCACTTTTTATTTAATAAACAAACCCTTTCATCAAAATTAACCACAGCTTGATGGCATTATCGTTGACGCCTCACTCAAAAATAGAGTCATCTAGACCCAAACCATCTTTTTTTGCAGCAGTAAGACTTACTTATTAAAATAAAACCGATTATTGCTGTTCTCTGTCAAAATCGGTTCACCAATATTTCCATATAACTAATCTTGTAATGCTTGAATGGCCATTGCTTCCACTAATTGCTCAACCAGTCGAGGTACAAAATTATCTAATACTGGATTCATCATTCCTGCTAAAAATCCACTAGCTTTCATTGTTAACTTACCAGTGAGTTGTAGTGAATCATTTTGATCTTGTATGATTTCAAAAGAGCCATCACCATTTATCGGATCAGATAAACCCTCTAAATCAAACTGTATTTGATGAGCTTCTGATTTTTGTACTTTAAGTTTTACTTTAACAGCTTTCTGAATTAAGCCAAAGTCTCCTTGGAAGACCCAGATCATATCATCTTCATTTAGTAATTCGTGATGTAAGTAACCTGGTATTAAAACTGCCCATTGTTCCTTATTATGAATAAAGCCCTCTAATTTATTTTTCTGTATATTGATTACCTTACTATATTGTCCTGTTGCCATTCTATTACACCCCTTTGAATATTTTGATCACTCTATTAAACTTTAACATTTTCCAAATTTCAAAACACACAAAAAAACCACTGATTTCTCAGTGGTTACTTTTTTGCCTAGCGACGTCCTACTCTCACAGGGGGAAGCCCCCAACTACCATCGGCGCTAAAGAGCTTAACTTCCGTGTT
>NZ_SJDS01000027.1:0-11248 GCF_004332175.1 Lysinibacillus sp. OL1
TTATCAAGACATATTTTTGTATTTCCCACTATTTAGTACACCTCATTCTTTGTTTATATATAGTTAGAGATAATGTAATGTTTACCAAATACATTTTATCGATAGTAAAGTTAACCCTTTTTGATTATAATAACACAGAACAAACGTTCTAACTATTTGTAATTACTGGAGGGAAATCTAATGTTACAAGATCGTGGAAATAAAAAATGGAGTACGTCTCTAATGTTACCTGAGCATGTAAACCTGTTAAAAAAAGCTTTAGAAGAACAAAACGATATTAAAAAACCTCAAGTTGATGAACATCAACTTGAAGAAATGAATTTGATCTTCCAACTAGCACTGAAAAATAATTCTGAAGTAAAAATTAAATACTTTTCTAATAACAGGATTCATGTAATTAAAGGTATACTAACGGAAATTGACTATCTTTACAGAAAAACTTGTATTGTTTACGAGGACAACAGTGCTTTAAAAATAAATTTATTAGATATTGTTGATATTGAAATTGTATATTAGTTTAGCAAATGCATTTTGGAAACTTTCTGGGAAGTATGGAGATTTTATATTTAATTGCTATATTTAAAGTTCTCTGGGGTTTATATGCAGTGATAAATGGGGTAGCGTCAGGAGATGCGAATTTACAACATTATGGAAATTCCAATATGAAAAAGCCTGATTTCTCGGCATCAAAAGAGAAATTGGGCTTTTTCATTGCTCCATTAAAGCGCCTGATTACGAAAGACTGTTCTAAAACTTCATTAAAACTGCAAAACAAATGTAAAACGGTACCATTTTAAAATCAATTTAAGAAATCACCCATTTCCTCATAGTTCTAATCCTTATTTCAACGTTACCCGGGTTGAATAAATGTTTTCATTATTTAAAAACACATGCCAAATGCCATTTTTATTTTCTTTATTTCTTGAAAAATGTAACACATTTTTTACTTCATCTTCCTCTTGCTTGTTTAATAAAAGTTTAATTGGTTTGCTTAATGTAACAGTTATGTCTTCTATCGTTTTATAATTTCCTTTTTTCGCTACTGTGACGACATCGTATTGAGAGAATACATAGTTTGCAAGTTGTTTATGTACTTGCCAATCATTAGACTCTCTTAATGTAACCACAATGACTTTTTTATCTTCTTTTTCAAAATAAGTTGCAAGTGTTCGTCCGGCAGCCTTAGTAAAACCAGTTTTACCTGCAACCGCACCATTTTGTTCCTGAACTAGTCGATGTTTATTTTGCCATGTGACATTATTTTTTTCTATACTTTTATAATTAACGGTTGTAGCAATTTTACGAAAAGTGTCATTTTCTAATGCAACTTTTAACATCATCGCTGTATCATAAGCAGAGGATAAGTGTAGATCATGATGAAGCCCTGATGGATTCGTAAAAAACGTGTTATTTAATCCGTAAAAAGTTGCTTTTTCATTCATTAAATCAACAAAACCTTCAAACGAACCTCCTGTATGTTCCGCTAATGCATATGCTGCGTCATTTCCAGAACGTAACATTAATCCGTACAGTAGTGTTTCAACCGTTATTTTCTCCCCTGGTTCTAAATAAATGGAAGAGCCCTCACTTAATGCAGCTTCTCTTGAAATAACTACTTCATCATCTAAATTACTATTTTCGATCACTACGAAAGCTGTCCACATTTTCGTTAAACTAGCAATTGGTAACTGTGCATGTGCATTATTGCCTGATAAAAGTCGACCAGTTTCTGCATCTATAACTGCATACGATGCATCCGCAGACTTTGTTACTGAAAAATACATTGCAAATGAACAAATTAGAACAAACAATAATTTAACTACTGGTTTCAAAAAGCCACTCCTTTAAATAGTTAATGTGCCTCACAAAATAATAGTTGAACTGTTTATTATATACAAAATTGATTCTTCTTTAGATAAGGGGATAATTTAGATAATCAAGAATCTTTCTATAAAGTGAGGTCTTTGTTAGTATGTGACTGTTTAGATTTTCTATAAGTTTTGTTACATACTTGAATGTAGGATTTTGTTGTTAGGCATATATATTAGCTTTTTGAATATTGAATCAGTTTACTGCCTACTTCATTATTGCTGATTAACATCCAGAATAATAGGTAAGATCATTGGACGACGTTTCGTCTTTTCAAATAAATACGGCCCTAAAAGTTTTGTTATTGCATTTTTCAAACTACCCCAATCAGTTGGCTTCTTTTTTATGCATTCTTTTAAATGACCTCTTAGCATCTTTTGTGCTTCAGTGATGAGTTCTCTAGAATCTCGCATATAAATAAATCCACGTGACATAAAATCTGGCCCTGATACGATAATTCGTCGTCCTGTATCAATACTTATAGAAACAATCACAATCCCATCTTCAGAAAGCTTACGACGGTCACGTAATACAATGTTGCCAATATCACCGATGCCATTACCATCAATATAGGTATCACCAGAAGGGATTTTCCCTGCTATACTTGCATGATTAGCACTTAACGCAAGAACTTCCCCATTCTCCATAATAAAAGTGTTCTCTTCCAATACATCACAATCCACTGCTAATTGTGAGTGCATCTTCAACATACGATATTCGCCGTGAATCGGCATAAAAAATTTGGGCTTCATTAAACGTAACATCAATTTTTGTTCTTCCTGTGAGCCATGACCAGAAGTATGGATGTTATTAAGTTGCCCATGAATAACATCTGCACCTGAACGTTGTAACAAGTTGATGATTCTGTTCACACTTTTTGTATTACCTGGAATGGGTGATGAAGAAAATATAACTGTATCGGCTGGTTGAATACGCAATTGTCTATGTGTACCGTTAGCAATACGTGATAGAGCAGCTAAAGGCTCACCTTGTGACCCTGTACATAGAATCATCACTTCATTTGCAGGAAAATGATTTATACTTTGGGCATCGATAAATATTTCTTTTGATGCATTTATATAACCTAGCTCGTGACCAATTCTAATAGCATTATCCATTGAACGCCCAAAAACTGCTATTTTCCGTCCATATTTAACAGCGGCATCTGTTGCCTGTTGTACTCTGTAGATATTTGAAGCAAATGTCGCAAATATAATCCGCCCCTCTAAGTTAGCGAAGATTTCATCAATACTTTTACTTACAATACGTTCTGACATACTGAAATGTGGTTTTTCTGCATTTGTACTGTCAGACAATAAGCATAATACACCTGCACGTCCTATTTCAGCCATCTTTGTCAGGTTAGCAGGTTCGCCAACAGGGGTGAAATCAAACTTAAAGTCTCCTGTATGAACAATGTTCCCCTGTGGAGTTTTCACAACAACACCAAATGCATCGGGAATACTATGTGTTGTGCTAAAAAAACTTACAGATGTTTTATTAAATTTAATGATATCTTCTTCTTTTATTTCAATCATTTTTGTGGTACGCAATAGTCCATGCTCTTTTAATTTATTTTGAAGAAGTCCTAATGCTAACTTTCCACCATATACTGGCACATTCACCTGACGTAAAAGGTAAGGGATGCCACCAATATGATCCTCATGCCCATGTGTTATAAATAGACCTTTAATTTTTTCTATATTACTTGTTAAATAGGTATAATCCGGTATGACATAATCTATCCCTAAGAGTTCATCTTGTGGAAATTTTATACCGGCATCAATTAGAATAATTTCATCTTGGAATTGAACACCATACGTGTTTTTCCCTATTTCACCGAGTCCACCGAGTGCGAACACAGCTACTTGTTCATTTTTTACAATCTTCATTTTTATATAATTCACCTCAATATATATTTCACATGCTGTACTCATATTGATAGCTAAGATTTTTAAACAAAATAATGCTTTGAATCTGTTGTTTTGATTAGAATCGTTATAAGAGTTATAATTCCACCTACAACAAGCAATATCTGGCTTATCGTTAAAATTGCTTGTTGTAAATTTTTGCGAATATTCCCACTCAAAAAATACTCGTATTTCATACTCCATTACTGAAAAAAATAAAGCTAAACAAGTCATTTTTTTGTGTAATCTATTAACTTGATTAAAATGACTGGTCGTTTCTCAATATTTGAAAAAAGTGGCTCCTTAGTTTAACTCCACCATTTCTGTAATTAAAAAACCGAAATTTAAAATTTCGGTTTCATTTTACAAAGATATAACTTCTGATTATTTCACAATTAATGCTGGACAATGGACGCGCTTCATTACTTTATGACTAACACTTCCAATCACCATTTCTTGCAAACCATTTAATCCACGACTACCAATGACTACTAAATCCACTTGCTTTTCATTGGCATACTTAATAATCTCTGGTCCTGGTGTACCATGTAAAATGGTTACCTTATAAGAAACATTGCTATTTATTAATTCTTGTTCTATATTTTGTATCTTCTTTCGACGTTCAATCATCAGTGCCTCAGCAGAAGTTGCATGTAAAACATCTGATTTAGCCTTTTCAAAGTCAGCTACATAAACTACATCAATAATGGATTCATTTGATAGGCCTGCAATTTTAACTGCTTCTTTTGCAGCACGCACGGCATTTGTAGAGCCGTCTGCTGCTAGTAAAATGTGTTTATACATATTTTTTCCCCCTTAATGTGAAGACGATATACCATCTAATTGCTGAACAATTTTCTGACTGAGTGGATCAAGCCCAATTACTTCTGTTTTGATGTCTCTTTCTCTCAACATATCTTTTACTTTAACTAATGCTGCCACCCCTGAATCGTCCCAAATACGACTATTTGAGAAGTCAATAATGATCTCTCTCTCTTTTATATCAGCTGATTTAAAGTAGTTGACGAAACCATCAGTAGAAGCAAAGAATAATTGACCTTTTACAATATAATGTGAACCTGGCTTTGAAACTTTTACCGTAGATATTTTTACAACGAAGAAAATCGCACTTAAAAGGACTCCTGCAATAACACCTTTTGATAAATCATGTGTCCATACGACAATGACAACCGTTGCTAACATAACAATTGCATCGGTGCGTGGTGCTTTCGCCAAATATTTGAATGAACTCCAGTCAAATGTACCGATACTCACCATAATCATAATCCCTACTAACACAGACATTGGGATTTGTACAACCAAATCTCCTAACACAATGATCAGGAAGATTAAAAAGACGCCAGCAACTAGGGCTGATAATCGTCCTCGACCACCAGATTTTACATTAATAACAGATTGTCCAATCATCGCACAACCTGCCATACCACCAAAGAACCCTGTAATAAAGTTAGCAATTCCTTGACCACGAGCTTCTTTGTTTTTATTACTTTCTGTTCCTGTCATATCATCCACGATTTGCGCTGTTAATAATGACTCTAGTAACCCGACAATTGCTAATGCAAGTGAATAGGGAAAGATAATTTGAAACGTCTCAAGGTTAAATGGAACATTTGGAATTAGAAAAGATGGTAGTGACTTTGTAATATTTCCTAAATCTCCAATTGTTCGTAATTCAAAACCACTAAAAATTGCTACAGCTGTTAAAATTACAATAGCAACAAGTGGGGCTGGTATTACCTTCACAAAACGTGGTAAGGTATACACAATAACTAACGTAATCCCAACGAATACATATGTCATTGTTGAAATACCAATAAAATGTGGTACTTGCGCCATAAAGATCAGAATCGCTAGTGCGTTTACGAAACCAATCATCACGGCATTTGGGATAAACTTCATAACCTTTGCGACTTTAAAGACGCCAAAAAGAATCTGAATAACCCCTGTTAATATTGTAGCAGCTAATAAATACTCTACTCCGTGATTTTTTACAAGTGGCACCATTAATAATGCCATGGCACCTGTAGCTCCTGAAATCATTCCTGGGCGACCGCCGACAAATGCAATGATAACAGCGATACAAAATGATGCGTATAACCCAACCATTGGATCAACACCTGCAATAATGGAAAAGGCAATTGCTTCAGGAATTAGCGCCAGTGCTACGACAATTCCAGATAGGATGTCCCCACGCACATTACCAAACCATTGTTGTTTTAAACTTTGCATGATAATCTCCTTTTCTTTTTAAAATTCTTAGATTATCATAACACTTTCATTCCCAAAAAGTAACCCTTTTGAGACTATAAAGGAGAGATAATATGATATATGGATATAAACGCCCGCTATATAATGACCAAAAATGTGAAAATCAATTAATAACTGATGCTAGTTCCTTTGATAAAATATTTGAAGAATCTCATGGTATGTCAAAAAAGCGATTGCAACTTGAAGCATTACTTATGTGTTTACAACAGGGAGATAAAATCTATGTACAAAGCTTTTTTGCGATTGCTGATTCGATTAGACATCTCTTGGAAATAATAAAGATTTGCGAAAAGGATGGAGTAATTATTTACTTTATGAAAGAAAAAGTGAACAGTCGTGATCTATTGGCATGTTCATTTCAAGAAATACTTCATCATATCATTGAGTTTCAAACAGATGTAGCACGACATTCCACATTAATTGGTATGACTCGTGCAAAAGAAAATGGAAAACCGATTGGAAGACCTAAGAAAACAGATGAAAATATTGAAAATGCAATTTCCATGTATCATTCTGGAAGTTTTACTTTAGAAGATATTAAAACAAAAACAGGAATTAGTAAATCTACGTTATATCGATACCTTGAAGGTATGAATTATAAGAGGTGACAAAATAAAGAACTCCTACAACCATACCCCATAAAAGTTAGAAATCTCATAACTTTTATGGGGGTGATTTGATAAAACATACTAGTGAACAAAATATAAACAGTCCAATCATTGTAATATTAAAGAGCGAGGAAAGGAAATTACTTTACAATTAACGCAGGACATTTTACTCGTTTCATTACTTTATGACTAACACTTCCTAGGACCATTTCTTGCAAAGCATTAAGTCCACGGCTACCAATTACAACTAAATCAACTTGTTGCTCATTTGCATATTTTACAATCTCAGGTCCTGGATTTCCCCTTAAAATGGTCGTTTGGTAGTTTACTTTTGCTTCATTGAGAAATTTAAGTACTTTTGAATTTTTTTTACGTCTTTCCAGATCTAATGCTTCAGCTGAGCTTGAATGTAATACGTCAGATTTAGATTTTTCAAAATCTGCCACATAAACAACATCAATTAGTGAATCTTCATTACAAGTAACCACTTTAACAGCTTCCTTTGCTGCACGGACTGCGTTATCAGAACCGTCTGAAGCGAGTAGAATATGTTTGTACATTAGAATCCCCCCATAATGTTATATAACCTCTAGTTTATCCATAATATGTTTTTTTTATAGAATCTATTTCAAAAAATATAACCTTACTTCAGCTTTTTTTATAAATAAACAACTCATATGCAGAATAAACAATAACAGAAAAGAGGGAGATGCCTCTCAAAGATAAATGGTGAAAAAGCTATAGTAGGAAATCCAATTAATAATAATTAGTAGTTAATCTCTTAGTGAATCAAAAATACCTTAAAGGTGCTGCATAATACAAAAATGTTAACAAAATTGTTCAAAAAATCTTTTATTGTAACGTTATAACACAGAATTCTTATGTTCCCTTTCATTTGTTTAGATATCGATTTTAACTTGTATGTTCATCTACTTTAAATATTTTCATATACTTTTCCCAAGTCTTTTTTTAATTGAATTTGCAATTGTTCCTTTTCTTGTTCTAGGGTTGCAATTTTTCCATTTAAATTTTCTATTTTATTCTTTAAAGCCTTAATGATAACATCTTTGGATGTTTCAGATACATTTCTTTTATAACTTTTAACAGAAGATAAACCTTCTTGCTGCTTACGAAGATAATCTATCCGATTTCTTATTGTCTGTTCTTTATAGAGAAATGTCTTTGACACATTTGCAACATGAGATACTGAATTAAAATTAATATTTATTTTTTCTTTTAACATTTTTTTTATTGCAGTTTCAACTTTTTCTTTTGCTTGCAGTTTTTTCTCTAGTGCATGCGATAATAAACCTTCTATATTAGGATTATTATTTACCATTGGTTTCACGCTCATTTCCTATGTATTCACGTTTGTGCTTTGGCAAACCTAAAATACCCGTTCCATATTGAATAGAATCTCTAATTTCTCTATATTTGTTTAATTTCGGTTCTATTAGTTCTAATGATCGTGTACGGCCATTTTTTTTATAAATTTCTATATCAGCCTCCATTTTTGATATTTGATCATTATAATAACTAATAAATGTTTGATCAACATGAAAACTTCTACATCCGTTTTTAATACAAGGCGGTTCTAGAGTTTGTTCTAAAAAATCACAACTTAATTTAGGACTCTTAATACAAAAACCATGATCTAAACGAATAGAATCCATATTATGTCTGATCCATTCTAGTTCTAATCCGTTCTCTTCAACTTGTTCGCTAAGAACTGCCTCTACAATTGCTCCTTTTTCATCTATCCTAATAGAGCTTTGAACCCTTTCCCATTCCTTACGTAGAGTACTATCTAAGATTTTTGCATAGGTAAGGGTCATTTCAGGACTTGTATGAGCCATTAATTTTTGCACATGAAGGATATTCATTCCATTGTTGAGTAAATTCATTCCATATCGGTGTCTAAAAGCGTGATTTTTAAAATAATAAACCTCTCCATGCTTATCTAAAATTTTACACTTTTCTGCTAAACTATTTAATTCGTTTGTTACTTTCCTTTGAGAATAAGCCTTCCCTTTATTTTTTCCAAACGGCACTGGAAATAGAAATTTATTTGGATTGCTTTTTGTTTTTAAATAATCTTTTGTTTTTTCTTGCTGTATTTTCACAATAGCTACTATTTCTTCAGAAATAGGGACAATATGATTTTCTAACCTTACTTTTCTTTGGTCTCCGATCAACCACCAACCATCATTTTTATATAGCAAACAATCATAGCTAAGTTGGCAAACATCAGATACTCTAAATCCTGTCGCTTCCATCAATAGAACTATTCTTGCTACTTCAGAGTCTAGCATATGAAGATTTTCTTGAACTTGCTCCCATACATAGTCTGGAATATGTTTAATATGATCTTCATAAATTTTGTGCCTACGTTTTGGGAAATCCTCTGGATAGATCAACATATGTAGAGGTGTAACTGGTGCTTCATCCCAATTGTAATCCTGTAAGTACTCTATAAATCTTTTAACATTTGAAATACACTCCAAAACATGCCGATCATTAGGAACTCTATTTTTTACATAACTTCTTCCCCCCATTTCAGCATTTCGAACATAAAGCAGAAAATCTTCAACATTTTTACGATTAAGATTATTTAAATCTTTCCAATCAGGAAATTCTTTTACTATAAAGTCAAAGAATAAGTACATCTTTTTTAGTATATTCTGAGCAGTAGCATAAGTAATTTTTTGTTGTATAAGTAAATTTTGGTGCATATATTTTTTTACAAGCTCACGAAATGGTTTTTTGATATTTTCAAAATTAATATATTTATCTCTTCGTGACATGTTATATATAATTCCTAATTTTTCTACATTCCATCTGTCTTTTTCATATTCTGGTCTTTTATCATAAAAATCGACTAAAAATAAATAAAAAGCTTTAAGAGTATTTATATAAATCGATGTTCTCTCTCTTCCTTTTCTTAATCTAACTAATGGTTTTCCAGACAAAACTAAATACTGTTTATATTTTAATTGAATCTCTTCATAAGAAATTTCTGTTAGGGATTTAATTTTCGGATACTCTTTCTCTAAAAAAAGAACAATCAACTTGATATATGGATATGTACAATAAATAAATGATGACATTTTCCACCATTCATTTTTCAATCCAAAACTTGAATAATACTTTACTTCGGCTTTAATATAAATGTTTTTGATATAGCTAAAACTCACTGCTTTTCTATCACTTACATTCCCAAGACAATCTTTATATGGAAAATCCTTTATTTTCCATACATCTAGTTTCCAATAACCCTCTAATAATTCTTCCGTTTCTATTTTTGATTTTAATGAGGTAATAGAATTGATATTCATACATCTTCATCCCTTTTACTTTGGACTTTTTCCCAACTTCTTCTTACCGTTTCATCGGTAGGGTGTATATACATATCCATAGTTGTTTGAACATGGTTATGACCCAATAATTTTTGGATTATTGATACTTCGACTCCCTCGTCATGAAGATTGGTAGCGAATGAATGGCGAAGCATGTGGGCTGTAAAATCAACTCCTGTTTTTTTATTAATTCTTTTAATTAACGCTTGTAGTGTCCAATATTTAACTGGCTGTCCTTTATTTTTACCCCTTAGGTTAAAAAACACATGGTTTGTATCAATTTCATCTGTATGATAATCAATAATATAATCTTGAAATTGATTCATCGTTTCTTTAGAAATATAAACTTTACGCTTTTCACCGGCTTTAGTTTTAGATTTACGCACAATAATACTATTTTCATTAATATTAAAATCTTCAATCCATAAGCTTAACAATTCTGATGCTCTCACACCACTTTCATACATTATACGTATCATTAACTCATCTCTAATATTATTGCAGGCTAGATGAACCTCCTTTGCTTGTTCTTTTGTTAAAGTTTTTATTATCCTACGTGGCTCTTTAATTTTTAAAATATTTTTGAATGTTACATTGGGATTTATATGGTCTAGAAAACCCTTAAATCTCCTGCTCTTTACTTTCATACTCTTAATGACATTACCTTTTATATCCTTATATATTTGATTACTTCTATATAAATAATCATAGAAATCAATTACACAATTAATAATTAAATTAATTGTGCTTTCACTTCTTTTAGATAGATTATTGTCATCTTTCTTTATTAAAATTCGGACATTATCTTTATTTTCTGAACACCTGAGCCAACTGATAAAACTTGATAATAAATTTAAATCTACATCATTTAAATTTTTATTTTTAATGATTAGATATTCCCAATATAGTTTAAGATGATAGCAATACGTTTTAAGAGTATTTGGAGCTTTACCTAAGTTATCTTTATACTTTATATACTTCATAATGGGCTCAATAGGTTTTCCATTTTTGTTTAAGACTATCCATCTTTTTTCTCCTGAATTAATTATTATCTCATATACTTTAGTCACATTATCCCCTCCTAATAACTTCATTCATTAATTACGTTGAATACTATAATTTTTTACTATTTTTATGTAATAAACAACAATAAAAAAATAAGGTAGGATGTATCATTAAATACTATACATCCTACCTATAATTATACTATTGATTA
>NZ_SJDS01000028.1:0-9829 GCF_004332175.1 Lysinibacillus sp. OL1
GTAGGAAAAACGAACAGACCTTTCCCAAAACTGTGAAAAGTTAGATACACATAAAATGTTAGCCGAACAAGCTTCAATTAGCAAAGGTTCGTATGTCAGAAGGAGGAAGTGGCGGATTAGAACCTAGCCCAGAAGTGGGCTACGTTAAGGCTGGTAAAACAGCAGTAACAATTGCGCAGATGTCAGGTAAGACTCGGCTAAATGGTTTATCGCGGTTTTCATCGAATTGGGAGGTGAGACTAATCGGTGGTTGACCACCAATAAGGGCGTAGACTTCCTCTACAGAATCGCAACGATGCCAAAAGAGCAACGCGACCAACCGCACACAATCCCGTCCACTGGCGAACTTAAAACGGTTGACGAGATGACAGTACGAGAACTGCGCGAGGTTAAGGCGGAATTGAAACGCAAGGGGTGTCAGATGGAATACACCTTAGGGGTGTCAAACCGGATACACGAACTATACTACTTTCTTTTTAACTAAACTACTATCTTTTAATAATTAACGAGTCTTTATGCTAACGCATAAATCCTCTATGTCGCTATCGCTCCATGTAAACGGTTATCGACACCGTAACTACGGACACCATATGTATTTACAGTAAGAAGAACTATATCTAACGAGAACTATCGTTTAAGAAGATAAAAGATATTGCGAGTCTTTGCTGACGCAAATCCTCTACGTCGGCTAAAGCCTCCGTCTCATTACATTATTGATGATATCTAGCGATTGTAATAATATCGATGTAATAGATAGACGCGGACTTATTTTGCGTTCTTTGCAAAATGAGGACGCAAAGGTTTTAATAGGTTGTTCCAACCAAACGGAACCTTTATCGTTACTGTTGATATTGGGCGTTATCCTTACGTGATACTACTGATAAGATAGACAAGATGTCCTGTCGATATGGAGAATCGTACAATATATATGCAATTTGTAGCTAATTCAATACATAAAATACTATATATTGTGTTGTCGTAACAAAAGTAACCGGGACGTAAAAGGCAGGTAATTCGTCGATTTCGGGACGTAAAAGGCAGGTAATTTTTGAGGAGTGTGAAATTGTGAAAATACAAAAGGGTCAAGTTATCGAGGAATTGGCATTCGAAGCGTCACCAGGTTCTGGCGCAGTTGAATTTATGAAAAGCGTATTGGACATGGACGGATGCGATATATATGATGCCATGCTGTTGTTGCGAGAGTTAGAAGAAGAATCACCGGAAATATTTCAAAATAAGCGTGTTAGACCGTGTTGTGCTTGCGGTTATTTATTCTACGATCATTCAAAGCCTAATTCGGCGGTCGTATGCTCCGAAGAATGTAGGTCGCGTAAAAACGTCTACTTACGAAAGTTGAAACGGAGAGAACAGGCGGTTGAAAACGGTACAAAACGTGAAATGGCTCGCGATAACCACTATTCGCATGAGTATGGATTTTGGTCGAGTGATGAAAGATTAATAGAAACGGACCAACGCCATTTCGTGGATACCGATGACTTTGAAAAGACGGTTGCACGTTCGCAGCAGCGCCAATTAATTGGTGGCAAGAAGCGCTCGACTTCTCAGAATATTGACGATATCCAATCGACAACTACCCGCCGTTCTCGCGAGTTTTGGGGAACGACTTGGGCTACGGCATATGACGACGAGAAGTAATTCCATACTGCGGTCATGTCGTCTAAAAGTGGAATAGCGATTTTAGATGGTTGCACGCAGATTAGTTAGGTTGAGTTTTTAGGCGGTTAATGGCTATACCTAATAAGGAAGTAAAATGTAGTTATTATGGAATGTGTCTAAAATGTGAACGTTAATGTTACAAGTTTGTAAAGATTGCAATTCAGAGGTGGTCTTTTAGGCGTTTAGTTGGCTATATAGGTGAGGAAAGGCACTAAATAATGTATTTTAGCCGTTTAGTTATCTATATATTATGAAGGGAAGTTTTTAGCCATATTTTTATGTACAACGTATCTAGCCTAAGAGTACGGAGAAAAACTAGCTTTTGCCGATTAATTTCGTCACAAAATAGCGTAGTTGTTGGCTAAACATTATAGGGAAAGAAAAGTCTAAGTACCAAAACATCTGTTTAGTTATCTATGCTATATGAATGCTTGTATTTCACCTTCGGTTGTACTTTATAGATTGAGGAAGTAAAAACTTTTGTCCACTAATACACTATTTGCCGTTTTAGACACCTATACAAGGGAAGCCATATTTTACACGATAGGTCATTATATAGATTGAGGAAGTAAATAACATAAATTCAAGCGGTCCATTCGGGCGGCTTTTTTATTTTGCAGAGTAGTTGAGGAATTTACACAACAATATTAGAGGTGGTGAGGAAATGTCAAAATTGAACGCAGCTCAAATCAAGTATTATCGTGAGGCACTCGGGTTAACACAGAGCGAGTTGTCGAAGGAATTAGGTATTTCAACAACGATGCTAAGCTCGATTGAACGTGGCGACCGTCGCCTCACACCAATGGTCGCAAATAAAGCGTTTCAAAAATTCGATGAATCACGGCAGCGTTTGGCGAGGGTTATCGCTGAACTAGGCGAACTCGCTGACGCTTTACAAAAATAAAACGGAATCAGAAAAGGAGAAGATATGACATGACAGCATTATCAGCAGGCAAACAATTCGTACAATTAAACCAGGCAACACGACGCAAGGTTATTGCGCAAAAACAAAACTACGTAGTAAGAGATGGTAAGCCGTACAGCTTAGAAACGGGAGAATACTTAGGCGATCTCTTCACTCATGACTTGGTTCCAAAAATGACCGAATCAAAATTTCGTTCTATTGAATCAATCCAGGCGCTAGGCTCTCACGAAGAAGAAAACGGAGGTTTTGTTTTCGCCTTCTTTCAGCAGTCACGAACAATAATTGAACGTTTCCCTTCATTAAATAACACTGACATCGCTCGATTAATGTATCTGGGGACATACATCGCATGGAATACAGGACGATTGCAATACGATAACGGTAAGGTAATCAGTCTTGAAGGTTTTGAAAAGTTGACTGGCCTTAGTCGCAAACGTGCTCGCGAACTATTCAGTCGTTATTGCCAGGAAGGTATCATTTCAGAGTCGGAAGGGGTGCTTTACATGAATCCTACCGTCTTTTTCAGAGGAAACATTAAGTCAATTCAATCGCATACAGCGGATTTGCAACATACACGAATGTTTAAGAAAACAGTACGTGATTTATACGATTTATCAAACGGCAGAACGGTCGGACAGCTTGCGCTAGTCTACTCGGTATTGCCGTTTTTAAATTTCGAGACAAATATCGTTTGCCACAATCCAGATGAAACGGATTCAGACCGATTACAGCCGATGAATATTGAAAGTTTAGCAGAGTTACTAGGGTATGCGAATGCTGCAAAGCTGAAAACGACAATGAACCGCGTGAAAATTGACGGAAAAGTAGTGTTTGGATTCTTTGAGAACACGAATGACCGTCGCCAAAAAGGAATCACAGTAAATCCACGCGTAGTATTTGGCGGAAATGGTGAGCAGTTGCAGGCGGTAAGAACACAATTTAATCAATTTGGAGGAGTTTAGAAATGAAACTAAAGCAGACTATTACACAAATTGACGTCGCAGAATATGACGTACAAATCGAAATGTCAGACGGAAGCATTTATGCCGAAACTTTTACTCAGAGTAATGCAGTTTATCCGGCATTTAAGACACTCATTCGTGTGCTACAACCTTTGAAAGACGTATCTGTGCACATTGAAACTGAAAGTAAACCACTTGCTGACGAGTACAATGCAATTCAGCAGAATCCAAACGCAGCATTATTGAATCACTTGAAGATGGTAATTGCGCGACAAAATCTCGATGTCACTATCGAGTGCGTAGCGTAAATATAAACACTTGAAATGAAAAGGAGCAGATATGAAATGACATTAGAATACCTTCAATTAATCGCAAAACTAGCTTACATCGAAACAAGACTGGCGCTTGCAATGGAAGTAGGTGAGCATCATGTGTAAAGAGCTTACTTGTCGTATTTGTAACGAGACAAAAGCAATTGAGCTATTCCGACGTGATGCTAAGAGTAAAACTGGACACCAGAATATTTGTCGGAATTGCCGTAGTAAGCACCGCGAGAGAAATGGGGAGACTCATAGAGTACGTGCTCGACATTATGCAGCTAGGGCGGGGGATACAATACCACTCGTTTCCTGGGAGTATATTGCCGAATTAGCCAAGCAAGATTGTGTATATTGCGGTATATCGCTCAAAGACGAGGGTGTTATTGCGACGTGTGATCATGTTTACCCGCTGAAAGACGGCAATGCATATGGAGGAGCAAATATTCCCGCAAATGTTCTTCCGGCATGTAAAAAATGTAATGGCAAAAAGAACGGACTTTTTGCGATAGAAGCATTCGATAAATATCCCAAGCAATTCAAACCGGAACTATTACGACCGTTCGTCCAACGTTTTATCGGCGGTCTTATTGGCCGGAAACTGACCGACATTGAAGTTGAGCAGATGATAGGGCACCTACGCGATGAGGCGGTAGAGATTCGGAGAAATGAGGCGAAACAATGCAAAAGATCGAGCGAGGCGTCTATAGATATAACGCAGGAGATGTTAACAGCGGTTGGATAACACTTTATAAACTACGAGAAATGACGGCGGCACAGCGTGAAAAATACGACTTGTGTCGCTATTTTAATGGAAAAAAGGAGGAGCAAAATGCAGATTTACTACAGTAATGACAACAGAGAACATTGTGTATACATCGACGAGGGAGAACGCCAGTATCGGATATTCTTGCCGAAAGAAGTGGCCACGCTGGATGCCCGATATTTTGCACAATCAGAAGCAGCAACGTATGTAATTGAGCAACTGTTAAAAGGCGGTGATTAAATGCGCTTCGCCTTACTTTCAATCGTCTATTTGCGAGAGGTTCCGTTCATTTCACTGTTAATTTACCAAACGGATGAACGAGGCATATCCAATTTAATTGGTGAAATCTCAAAGCCTTATGAGGATGTTATCGACTTGCTAGACGATTTATATGCGTTTGAAATTAGCGAGCTGCAGACGGATAGCCAAGAGTTGTATCGAGAATTAATGAGCGCTCAGTACCCGGTGATTTATCGCAGAGAGGTCGAAGGAACGCGCGAGCAGATTACTCGTAACGAGGAAATGTTAGTCGAATTATTCGAGTTGGACAAGCAAGACGAACAGCCAACGCCTGTTATTCCAACATGGCGATTGTGGTTCATCAACAAGCTAGAAAAAATTATTCAAATACTAAAAACAAAGGGGATAATACTAAAATGACAATTAAGACGCATGAATTTAAACTGTTGCAAGATTACAGAGAAGAAGGTGCTGAACGCGCAGCGAAACACCAGAAGTATCAAACAGACTTAAAAAATGCACGCGCTCGTTTAAGTGAGTTGCAGACGCAATATGAATATACGTTTACAGAAAGCATTAAACAAGGCACAGATGCAACTGCGCAACTCGCTAAAATTGACGATGACATTGCGCTACAAAAAGAGGTTGTAGCACGACGGGAGCGTGATGCTCGTTTAGCACATGCGGCTATGCCGGAAGGTAAGATTTCGTCTGTAGATGTAGTAAATGAGTATCAAAATGTGTTTGTGCCTAAGGTTAGAGCTGAATATGAACCGATTGTTGATGCAAAATTAAAAATGGCGAGGGATTTGCTAATTAGCTGTATTATTGATCACCGCGATGGTGAAGAGGCTTACGGATATTTACGTGAAGAAATAGCTGAAATAACTAGAGCAAATCGTAGTCAAGGTAAGACGAGTGAGAGTCCGGTAATAGATCACCCGACAAGTACAGCGAAAGTTATGGGAAGTCTGGGAGTTACAAATGGAGTGCATGAAGTAATCAGCCAGGTTAGTCGATTCACATACGGGCATAAGCCGAACGATTTTGAATATATCGCAGAAGTACCAACGAAAACTAAAGGAGCGAAATAATTATGAGCAAATATAACGAACAATTAGAAGCATTGATGGCACAACAAACGAAGGGTAAAGGCACTAATTACCGCGTTTTAGAATCTGGATTAAAGCAGAAACTGAAAGACGGCACAATTCAACAACAGGACGTAGCAATCGCATTACAAGTCGCAAGTGCAATTGGTTCGTTAAGTTCGCGTGTTTTATACGCAAACATTAAACGAGCTGCACAACAAGAGCATGAAACACAGCAAACTGAATAACGCAATATTAACAAAAGACATGCCGGTAATTAACGTCGTGTCTTTTTTTCATTTCATAAAAAATAAGGGGGATATAAGGGATGAAAATAATCAAACGTAAGCAGGAAATAACGCAATTACTAGACGATAACGAAATTATACTTGCTGCAGCTAAGTTTGTAGTAGAAGTAGAACGCCTTCACGGTAAAGTTCCGCAATTAAAGGTTAAACTGGCAGCTGATTTAAAAGTACCATTACTAGCTATTGCAATGAGTGGTCGAATACAAGCGGACCATGCTCGTAAACGATTAGAGGCGCTGAATGCAGCTATCGAATATGCAGAGGATGATAGAAGCGCTCGCAAACGATACATTACAGCAAGCCAACAAGCCGACCGATTGGCTGACGTAGTAGCAAAGAGAGTTGAGCGCATCTAATGGCCGTTAATTTAACCGCGGTGTTTCGCGTTAGAGATAGCAATGGGACAAGCCGTCTTAGACGAATCACGCAGATGATGGATAGGATGAATCGTACAAGCCGCACTACTAGCGAAAGTATGTCGAGAGCGCAATCGGCAACTAATCGTCTTGGCGGCGCTGTATCTTCAACGTCCAATCGTATGAACGGCTTTTCTGCAAGTATTAGCCGACTTCACGTAGGTTCTAACGGACTCAGCGCCTCATTCGGGGGTCTCCAAAGTACACTCGTTGGGCTAGCTAGTGCTTACATTGGAGCTAATGGGGCAGCGAAATTACTGAATGCAACGATTGGTGAGGCTGCTAAGTTTGAACAATCAAAGGCGATTATCCAAGCCGCATTCCAGGACGATAATGCGACGAATCAATACATGAAAATGGTCGATAAAATGGCAATCGATTCTCCATTACTTAACTCAGGAGACATGTTCGCAGGATCAAAGGGACTTCTTACGCTAACTAAAGACATGAAACAACTTGGAACAGCATGGAAGCTTGTTGAGCGTCTTGTTGCCAGTGATCCAACGAAATCAATCGATGATGCTGTGCGCGGTATGCGTGAACTTGCGTCCGGAGATACGATTTCTTTACGTGATGTATTTAACCTCGATAAAAACATCTTAAATGATGTTAAGGGTGGCTCATTTGAGGAGCAGCTTAGAGGAATAGATAAGGCATTAAATAAAATGAATATTACACAAGATACAGTTGAGGCAATGGGATCGACTACACTTGGTAGATGGAATAGCCTTAAAGAGCGAGTCGGTACGTTTTTCCGCGATATGGGTGGAGAATCAAATTCAAAATTAGGAACCTTCCTACAACGTATCAATGACGCAATCGATACTAAAATCGACGTGAAATCACTATCCGATAAACTAGGCGGTATGCTCGGCAAAGTAACCGACAAAGCTATTGCACTCTACGATTTATTCGTGAAGTTTCGTAAACCAATCTCTTATGCTGCAGGCGCAGTAGCAACGTTTGTTGGCGCACTTGCGGGTGTGGGGATCATCGCAGCCTTAGCGAATCCAGTATCGTTAATCGCCGCAGGAATAGCCGCAGCAGCAGTCGGACTTAAAGCGCTTTATGATAATAGCAAAGCCGTTCGCGGAGTCATTAACGGTATTAGTAGCGCATTCAAATCCGTATCGGAAATATTTAAAAACGGACTCAAGGGATACGGAACAGCCCGAAATCTACTCGAAGATGCCGGTTTTAGTGAAGGGCAAATACGAGCTATTATGACGTTCGGATATTCGCTGAAAGATGCGTTCGACAAGGTTAAAGCCGTCTTTAAAAGTACAGCTAAAATTTTCGGCGGCGAGCACAAAGCCTCTTTAGACATACTAAAAAGCGCTGGATTCTCTGATGAGCAAACTAATCTTATCCGCAAATTCGGATACAGCCTAAAATCAGCATTCGATATGGTAAAAGGCGTATTTTCTGGCATAGGGACGTTAATTATTGGTGGAGGTACCGTAGACCTACTAACCGCATTAGGATTCTCGCCTGAAACAGCGACAAAAGTAGACGGACAGATTAGCGGAATCATCTCGAAAGTATCCGAATTTATAACTAACGTTAAATCTAAATTTGGCGAAGTAAAAGCGTATATTTCCGAAAAAATAACGCAACTTTCTCCAACATTTGACCGACTGAAAGAAATATTCTCTACAGCGTGGTCCACGATTGTCAGCATATGGACTAACGCATGGTCCATTATAGAGCCGTATCTTCAAGGTTTCTGGAATATGCTGCAGATTCTCGGCGATATTGCGGTAACCGTATTTAATAACGTCATTGCTCCAGCAATCTCGTTCCTAGTTCAACTATTTTCAACGCTGTGGTCAGTCGCAAAGCCTATCCTTGAATTACTAGGAATCGCATGGGAAGCACTATCGACCATCATTAAGTGGGCGTGGGACAACGTCTTAGCTCCGCTAGTTGACTTCATTTTAACAAGCGTTAAAAATGCGTTAGATAACTTTTCAGGAGCGCTATCTATCGTGCAGGGTTGGTTCGAAACGCTTAGCGGATGGATTTCGACTGCAAAAGACCACGTAAAGGACTTTATCGGATTTATCTCTAACGTTAAGCTGCCTAGCTGGATTAGTAACGGAATCAGTGCTGGAGTAAACTTCGTTGGAAATTTAATCGGTGCTGGCGAGGGTAAAAAAGGCGGTAAGAAATCGCACTATAGCGGACTAGATTCCGTACCATATGACGGCTATTCTGCGCGATTACACAAAGGTGAACGCGTCCTTACTGCGCGAGAAAATAAAGACTATTCGGAAGGCAATAACGGAGGAATCACTATCGCGAAGTTAGCTGACAGTATTGTAATACGAGAAGAAGCAGACATTGATAAGTTTGCGTATAAACTAGCGAAATTAATCGAAAAGGAGAGGACACAAGTTGGCTAAGAGTAGTATCGGATTGAGTTTTCGTCGCCGAGGAAAAAGACTCGAAACATGCAAGGGTTTTAGGAATATATATAGAATAGTACCTATAATAAAAGAAAATTAAGTCGAGAAGTTTGCTTTAAGGGGAGGGGAAGTAAATATTAACATTTATCGTATTATTTAGTCCTTTATATGCAATGTTTATTTGGCAATTCTTCAATCCAGAGAAAGCAATTTTAAACGGACAAGTAACGCTATGGCGATTTTTTCAATCTAAGGATGCAATGGAAGGGCAGCAACGAAAGAACTTTAATAGAGATGTGAATGAAAAAGAAATAGCGCAAACAAAAATTAGTTCTATTATAGGGGTTGTAGGTTTAACTCTATTTCTAATTATTATTAGCCTAGTATAAATTTCTGGACAAAGGTAATTATTGATTCAATGAATTATAGAAGAAGCGTATTCGATATAAACTCGGGTACGTTTTTTCTCTGAAGAAAAGGAAAGTGAAAAATGGTATACGGAAAACGATTCTATAAACCGTACTTAGTATCAGATACGGAAAAAGCCCGCCTTATGCGCGAGCTAAAGGGACACGAAGCGAAGGTTACTGCGATCGTTCTACTCGCTCAAAATGACGGATATTTGACGCAAGAACAAGTCGCACAATTAGTCGGCGTTAGAAGAATGACGCTGTATCGATGGAGACACTATGACTACGTTTATCAGTACGAGTTAGAAC
>NZ_SJDS01000028.1:9924-11105 GCF_004332175.1 Lysinibacillus sp. OL1
GAACGTCAGTATGACCTTATGAGCGAGCATTATTCTAAAGAGTTTCGCCGGAGCAGTAGACGTAAGCCATCCTCTGAATCGATAATGAGCGATTATGCCAATGTAATGATGATGATGGGTTTAACGTAAAGGTGAAATTACAAATTGCGCAAATCACTATATATGACGCATTTTTAATGTTACATTTTTCCGAGTCAGAGAACGTTTTGGGGGCGTAAAATGTCGGGCAGACGCCTTTTATAGACGCGCCCTTAAAACACTTTGGGAAGTCACATTACTTCGCTATATGACGCAGTTTTAACGCACATATATATAGAAGGAACGCGGATATTGTACGATTTACATAAGTAAGATAACGTAATGTTAACGCAGATACACCGGGCAGGCAGTCGGATTGGACGAGGCTGTCTGAAACTCGAGGGGTTTCGGAATGACACTATTTCATTATCAAAACTTAACAGTATTGACAACGTTTTGCCGATACGATAAGATAGCCTTATAAACGTTATCAAAACTTATTATCAAAAGTTAGGAGCGATATAATGGCTAAATACGGTTATGCTCGGGTATCGACGGTAGCGCAAGATTTAGAATCGCAAATTCAGTCGTTAGAGTCAGAAGGTTGTACGGCAATCTATAAAGAGAAGTTTACGGGCACTAAGACGGATCGACCTGTATTTAATGAAGTTATGGAGTTGCTAACGGAAGGTGATACGTTAGTGGTAACGAAACTAGACCGACTAGCCCGTAACACTAAAGAGGGTATCGAGGTTATCGAGGCGTTATTCGAGCGCGGTGTTCGTGTGCATGTGCTTAACGTAGGGCTGTTAGAGAATACGACAATGGGACGTTTCTTCCTTACTACGCTATTGGCGGTAGCAGAGATGGAGCGTAATCTAATCATAGAGCGAACGCAAGAAGGCAAAGCAATCGCAAAACAACGAGATGATTTCCGAGAAGGCAGACCAAAGAAATTCGATAAGAAACACTTAGATAATGCAATGCAGCTATTGGAATCGAATAGTTATAAAGAAGTCGAAGCAACAACTGGAATTTCAGTCGCAACTTTAGCGAGAGAAAAAAGAAAACGAAAAGCAAACGAATTAATTAACGACTGAGCAAATGAGCTTGGTCGTTCTTTTTTTTGCGTCGAAAGTGCGTGACCCCAAGGCCACCGATTC
>NZ_SJDS01000029.1:0-8321 GCF_004332175.1 Lysinibacillus sp. OL1
ATTGAGCAAAGCAACAACTCTAGAAAACATATAGAAGCAAATAAACGTTTGAAGAAATGCACTTTTAAAATTCGAGCAAAGCGACAACAAATATAGCTGCTTATTTTTTGAAAAATAACAGCTAAATATTTGTAAAGGTAGTAGGAACTCCCTACCAAGTCAAAAACAGAGTTTTTGGGGAGTGTGCCCACACTCCCGTTGCTTGCCTTTCCACTCTAAGAATATTGAATAAAATATTTTCAATACAATTTGAAGCTCTTAGAAGTATCTAGGAGTTTCAAATTTTTATGTGCATTTTTAATGTGAAAGAGCATAAGGGAAATCTGCTATCACTTGGGGTGATGAAACAGATTGACGAATTACGGAATATTAGTACTCATATTCCCAATAAAGTGCTGGAAGGGTGCTTTAGTCCAACAAGGATTTATAACATATACATTCATAAAGCCAATAACGTTCCCAAATGTACGTTTGGAAATACACCGAAAAGCCACGAATGTTGTTAAATCAACGTTTTATGGCTTTTTTAATGAATATTGTTTATACACTTTTTTATACAAACAGAGTAAACGTTGATGTAGCAGCATTTTTACTTACTTGATTTATTCTTCACTTTGTATAAAATCATGTATATTTCATAACTATTTTGAAAACGTCATGCTAGACGTAAAACTAAAACTTTAAAAGGTACTGTTACCACTAAGACTAAAAAATAGTAGGAGCCCTAAACAGAAAATAAGATCAGCAACGGTGATTTGTTTTATGCCAAGAAGGTTCGGGTCAGCATGGTTGTCAATCCAAATTTGCTCCTTATCCTCCCTGATCCCGTATCGCAAATTCAGATGACAACCGCCATATGCCCCTCTACCTACATAGATATATTGACTAAAATAAAAAAGAGTAGCTTTTGCTACTCTTTTTTATTTGTTTTAACATTATTTTTTTCAACCATATCTCGAACAAATAAAATAATACCAACTATAAAAAAAATTACACCCAAAACAACCAAAACATATCCTGAATTAAAAAAAATATTATAAAAAGTTCCCTTATCTGAAGACCCTAAATTCAAAGTTAATATAGCAGTAACAATATATTGAGTTGAAATCAAAATAGCTGAAACGACAAAAAACAATGTTCCTAAAATTTTGTGATTCAATATACCACCCTTTTCCTTTTTTGGTAATTTTAGTTGATTTTGAAATCTTTTCCGTTAAAGTTAATTATATACCATATATTTCAAGAGGAGGAATATGTTATATGAAATTGAAATCTATTTTTTCAACTGTCTTATTGGCTTTTACAGTATTTTTCATCACGTCATTTAATGCCTCAGCTTCTGAAAATGATATACCAAAAAATATGGAACACACAGCTAACCCAAATATTTTTTATGATACAGACAATCAAAAATACTTTGATAAAAGAGAAAATGGATATATAGACGAAGTATATAGAGTTGAAGGCGGAAAAGTAGTAGAATCAATTTCACCAGAAGAATTTATTCAAATCGAAGAAACCGAAAAAAATGAATTTACTCAAGATAGTTCAGACATAGTTTCTCCAATGGCCGTTACTTGGAGTCATATTTACAAAGAATCTAGTAACTATGAAACAAGAATATTCGGGGGACGTGCAAGTCTTATCCAAGAAAACCCAGGACCTGGTTCTGACACTCAAACTCTCGCTTACCAATATACTGAAACTTATTCTACTAGCACTAGCCTAACTAATTTACAACTGCAAGCTATAGAATATGGAGTTTCTTACTCTTTTTCAAAATCTAGAAGTATTAGCTCTTCACATGCTATGACAATAGAACCTGGTTATTCTGGATATTGGAGATTTGATCCAAAAGTGAGAAAATCAATAGGTACTTTAAGAAACCTTCTCCATGGACAATTTATGTCAGAAACTTCCGTAACTACAATGTATCCTACCCACCTTAACGGTCAATTAGATGGATGGTTGGTTGCAGTAAAAACTAAACTATAACTATAATAAAAAAGGAGTAGCGAATGCTACTCCTTTACGTCTTTATAAACGAGCAACTGGCGCTTTTTAAATGCCGTATAGAAGATATCAAACACTGACTCACTGTGATACAAGCCACAAATCATTTTCTTACTTCGACTGCCTGCCAACCTATTTGCTTTACTCCTTGCATGAAGAAAAGCTCTCTTTTTTCTAAATTTCTTTTAGGTGGTTCGGCTCTTTAAGCTTCTCTCTAGCTTTTTAAGCCTTTTAAAATTAGAGCATGAAGTAAAATAAAGCAAAAATAAAATAACCGTCTTAAAACAAACGTAAATGGCCTATAAATTGATTTTTTTCATACAACTAGAATAAAAACTGTTAACTTTGCCATGCCTCTAGGAGGAAAATCCATAGCAAACTAGAGGTATGGTTTTTCACCATTCCTCATTGGATTAAATATCGCGTAACTTGGCCAAGATTCGCTCACGTTCTTGTGCAAAATAGGCTTTCTTTTCTTCGGTTACTTCTTCTTCTTGCTCATGACGCGTCGCAAACCATGCTGGGACTACTTCTACTTTTCTAGTTTTCTCTTTTTCTGATGCTGTAGATGCATTCGAAACCGTTAAATCGTTGATTTTGTTGCGAATAATGGCACTTAGTAAGGCTAAACGGTTAGTTTTCACGTATTGATCGCTCGCTGAAATGGCTGCATCTAAGGATTGATACATAATTGTTTCTAAATGGCCATGAGATAGCCCTAGCTTGTCCTCTGCTTTGATTTTTTTCAATGACCCATAGATAACACCTACAAATGGTTTAAAGCCCTCTAAAGAGCCTGTACGAGCTTGATAAAGGTCTTTTAAGCGATTATAAAGATTATTTTTCTGATCAGACGCCTGCTTAGTAGACGTCTTTATATCTTTTATTATTTTAATTTGGTTATTATAGTTAATAGTCGAATTTGAGCCATTCAGCGTTGATATAACAGCGTTTTGAGCCAAATCCTGATGTTTATTTTGATGTTTATTTGGTTGTTTAAATTCATCTTTAACGATGGCAATTTCATACGCATTTAGATGATAAACTTCGCTTAAAATGCTTTCAAAGTTCACGTGCTGCACATCCAAAATGACACGACAACCACTATTCGTTTTTCCTGATTTGTTTCTGGAAAGGATAAATAACTTGGATTGCTCCATATACTTAAAAGCTGTTGAGATTGTATTGAATCCAACCTCTAATTTGTTGCTCAAATGCTCTCGGCTTACTTTGATAATGCCATTGTATGTAAGATCATAAATCAATTTTTCTAGCACTCTATGTACTTTCCCTCCAGGATAAATACCTTGTGTGGCCAGTACGTCTTCTAATTGCTGCAGGCGATCTTCTTTGAGTTGCCGGTCTCCTTTTTGATTGCCGTATGTCATAAATGTTTGGACTGCTTGGTTTGGTGTAGTTTTTAGTTTGTTTTCCATGGTAGTTGCTCCTTTTTGAAGCAAAAAAGCGTTTGCATCGTGTTTCTTAACGATGCAAAACGCTTTAGATTAAGGAGTAATCTTTAATGACTTATTAATAAACTGTTGAAATGTCTTCTAATTCATACTAGAATGACGTATATAGATATTATCTATATTTAACAGTTAAAAACAGTCATTTCACGATATGCTGCATCGTATGTGTGATATACGATAAAGCGATTAATAAAGAGCGCCAACTCTCTATTAGTCACTGTGGAATGGCTTTTTTACGTTCGATTTAGTTATTCTTACCATACGCTAAAGTTAGTAACTTGTAAATATATTCTCTGACTATTAGTTTCTATTAGTTTATTGAATAGAGCCATGACGCTTGAAAAATTCTAGTAATGCAACTTCGACTAACTGCGATTTTTTTATATTTAACTCATCGGCGACACGATCTACTTCTGCCACTAACTCCTCTGAAATATAATATGTTTTATTTTTTCTACTTCTTGTATTTAATTTCGCAATCTCATTGAATATTGGTAACTGGTCATGCGGATCCTCTTGCTGAATTCGCTCTTGAATCATCTTTTTTAACACATGAAACTCGTTTTCTGACAGGCCAATGGCGTTCAAAATCTCTAGGTTTTGCTGACTATTAGTTTCTATTAGCTCATTATTAGGAGTGGTGACGGCTACCTCTTTATTAATTTCTATTAGTTCATTATTAGTTTTTATTAGCTCTTTATTAACTTCTATTAGTTTTCTATTCACTTTAGGAGTTTGCCTTGATGATACTGCTTTTAACTGTTCCAATGCTTCATTAAAAGTCATATCTTTATCCGAAACATCGGCGTCACGTTGCCATTCATGTTGCGATTTATTATAGAAGTACCCTAATGAATTAAATACTTCTCGTATGGTTGTATCACGTGTATTTAAAAATTTTCTAAGCTCTTTTAACGATTTTTTACTCGCAATAAGCTCGGAAACATTGTTGTCTTTTGTCAGTTCTAACATACTATTCACTCTCCTAATAGTTTCTAATATATTAGTTTATATTAGTTAACTAATAATACTATTACTTTTCGTGGAGAGAGTCTTCATATAATTTTTTCACTTTCAATAAGTTCGAAGAATGAGGGTACTTTTCTAAATTGTTTTGTTTTAACAACCCTAATAATCATTAACGAAATTTCCTGTTCCAAATCCAGCCTATTTTGAAAACTGGTCTGATGTAAAACTGATTTAATTTTAGGCTGCAACATATCTAGAACCTCCTGTTGGAATGCCGCACTTCTTAATTCACTTAATTCATTTACTGGCATCAACATCACCTCAATTTTTTTGATATTCCTGCCTAATTTTTTGAAAAGCTTGGTTTTTAGCTTTATTGACAGCTTGCTTTGAAATGCCTAACTTTCTTGAAACTTCTTCTTCCGTTAAATTATCTATAAAAATAGCATGCAGTATATATTTCTTTTTTGGGCTTAACTTCGAAACCATATTATAAAGTTGCTTGTCCTCCAAGATTACTTCCAAATGAGCGAAGTCAGAATACATCCATTCAGACTCGTCATCAATACTTTCATCGGGAACTAAATCAATCAATTTGTTCTCTCCGTCATTAATGTCGCTATCTAACGTTAACTGATTAACTCGATTATTATGACGGATTTTTTTGTCATATTTTTGAGATTCGAAATACAAAACACGAGAAAAATAACTAAGTAATTGAATTTTTCTAACGTGGGTTTTGAATAGTTTTTCTATAGTGTCTCTCGTATGAGGGGCAGGATTCTCTAAATAGCTTTTATAAAGTTTGCTTACTCTTTCATCTTCTAAAAAAGATTTTAATAGACGATTTTGAACCAAAAAATCAACTCCTATACAAAAACAGAAACATATGTTCTATTTTAAAGCAAAAAAAGAAGGATTCCCATCCATAATTGTGTTCATTTTACATATTTAAGATCAAAAAAGTAGAGAAAAACTATCAATAATTAATAACAACCAATTACTTATTATTTTCTTGTTTTTCTTTTTGTAATAATGACTGAACAGCATTTGTATTGTTATTTACAGCTTCAGTTAATAAGCCCAATGATTTATCGAATTTCCAAAAAATAAGTAGAAACGCAACAATCGGAAAACCTGTATTACTAATTAAACCAATTAAAAATTCATATTCTCCCATTAAATTCCCTCCCTTCTTTAATAAGGGGAAATTCATAGGCATTTCATCAACCATTTTTCAAAAAAATATGTAATAAAAAAAATTGCATCTTTGGTTGTCAAAACAATAACCATTTTCCCTTTATAAAATGTTAGCAGCTAACAAAAACAAAAAACAGGAGATGATTTACATGGCATGGAAAAAGCTATCTTCAGACACAACATCAAAACACAAAAACGTTTTCGTTAAAGAGTATCTTGTAAACAAGTTAGGTTACAACTACGGAGATTTCGCACTGGCTATTGCTGGTTTAGGTATCGCAGCAGTGGCGACATTTTTCGTTGGTTACATCGGGCCAATCGTAGCAGGTATTTTAAACCTTGCGGGCATTGGGCTTTCGCTGAAAGCATTATTAGATTTATTTAACGCAAATCCAGAAGAACAACGATTAAAACAGGTTATCACTGATATGGAGAAATACGGTGGTAACTACATTCAAACAGTAACAGAATTGTGGCAATGGGAATCCGCAAATGGTAACTCTTACACTTGGGAAACTCGCATAAATTACTACTGGTATTAAGAGATATAAGGGAAAAGGCTCTAAGCCTTTTCCTTATCATTTAAAATTCAAATAGATTTTAAATGAAATCAAAACAAAAAACACAAGTGAAAAAGAAATTACAAATATATCATTTACTACGATTGAAGCAATGAACAAACTAATCAAAAATACTAAGCTACAAATATAAAAAATTGTATCCACTTTTTTACTTAATTTCAAAAGATCTTGAAGTGCAAAATGAAAGATTTCAAAGATGAGATAAAATAAAAGAGCCATATATACCTTACCTTTCGGCTCATCAAGTGGCGGTAAACCAGCTAAAAGCACGAAAATCAAAACAATTGCAAACGTCAAATACAGCATTACTTTGTTGTACTTCATGTTGAAAACAACTCCATTTCATATAGATTTTAAAAGAATAAAGGTGGTTAATTGATATGGAAAACAAAAATATCGAAACATCTAAAAATACTTCAACAGCTTACAATGTCGAAACAACAAAAGCTAAAAGTCTTCCGACAACTTACAATGCGGAAGCATCTAAAAGCATCTCAAATACTAACGATGTCAAAACATCTGATGATAATCAATATATGCAAGAATACGGACAGTTTTATTTCATTAATGTAGAACCGAAGGTGCAAGAATTGGTAGCAGCACAAGGGACAAAAGCTAGACGAAAAATTCAACGTGAAATTCTTGCTATCATTAAAAACGCTGGTTATCATAACGAAGCTTATCGTATGAGGGCGCTTTTTAACCTCTAATAATTTACCATCATTTACTAATACCCATTATGAATTAATCTAAAAAAAAGATAATTATTGGACTTGGGTAATTGATTAGTCCATTTACTTATAAACTGTCCTCCCTATGGCTAAACAAAGGGAGGTTTTTTTATGTAAAAACATATCGAAAGTCTATACATTCCCATGCATTTTAACTTTACATAACATTAGAAAAAGGCAGTAACGTCAAGGGTGGATCCTTTGGCGTTACTGCCTTTTCAGTTAGATTACAAGTTATTGTATATACAGTATTTTATACATCGTTGATTTAACAGCATTTTTTAGTTAAATTACTAGCTGCAGCATGTATAAAATAGCGTATAAAACAAGCAGGTTATTTTATTTATTGACTTTCTTAGGTTCGCTCATACTTACCTTTATTTTTTGTCTCTCCAATTCGATTCTCTCGAATTCAGCCTCTAGCTCCCTCTGCTTAATCAAATATTCCTTTTTTATTTGATAAACCTTAATAGCACTGAAAACTACAATAATAAAAGCAAATATCAACATTAAAAGTTGTATATTTGAGAAATACAATTAGGCACACCTCACATTCTTTATTATATTATACATTTATATGGTTATTATGTATAATGATGTAAATAATACATTTTATAAACTATAAATGTATTATTTAACCAAATACATAAAAGGAGAATCGTTGTAATGAAAAAGTTGAATTTTTTTATTTGCAGTTTAATACTTACTTTGATTGTATCTACAGTTTTACCTAATTTTGCGCATGCCAATGAACTAGCAAGTAAAGAAAGTGCTTTAGCCGAATCAGTATTATATAACTTTAATACAAAGAAATTAGAGTTTGATGAAGAGACAGCCAAAGAAAAATATCATTTCACAGATGAAGAATTAAATTATTATGAATCACTAGAGTCACTAACTCCTAAAGAGGTTAATAATACACTTTTAACATTAGGGATAGACATGGAAAATTACGATGGCGACATCATCTATAAAGAAAATGAAGATGGAGAAATAACACCATACGCTGTTGTAGCATGGCTTGCAGGAATTGGTTTGGTTTCTTTCATTGGATATTTTTTCTGGGATCGATATCTTACACATAAAGAAAAAATGAACTACATGAATAGATGTTTCGATCAGGGTGGAAACCCAATAATTGATTCAAGAGATGACGCAGGTTTAAATGGACAAACTAATGCAACAGAAGCTAGAAAAATTGGGGGATATAATTTCGCGTGTGAAAAACCATAATGAACACTTAACGGCTGTTTTAAAGCAGTCGTTTTTATTTTTTTGATTGAGCAAAGCAACAACTCTAGAAAACATATAGAAGCAAATAAACGTTTGAAGAAATGCACTTTTAAAATTCGAGC
>NZ_SJDS01000003.1:0-405013 GCF_004332175.1 Lysinibacillus sp. OL1
TTCGCCCCATAAAAAATACTCCCCTTAGATAAACAGATTTTATTTTTTAATCTGTCTACCTAATAGGGAGCATATCAGAATGAGTACCTGGTTTTTTTATTTGAAATTATTTATCACAAGCTAATCCATCACCATCTCTATCGAGTCTTGATGAATAACCAGGTTCACCTCTTCTAATGTTCGAGTAACCTGCTGCTTTAGCTTCTTTGCAATTTCTGAAGTTTAAATTTTGTTGAGGTGTGGCTGTTGTAGTAGTTTGTTGAGCAGCTTCTTGTTTTTGTGCTTCTTCAAGCTTTTTTTGCTCTTCTTGTTGCTTTATCTCTTCTTGTTTCTTCAATTCTTCTTGCTTTTTACGTTCCTTTTCTTGTTCTTCTAGTTTTTGTTGTTCTAATTTCTTTTGATCTTCAATTATCTTTTCACACTCTTTAGTTTTTTGTTCTAATTCCTTTTCTCGTTTGTCCAAATCATTTTCTAACTTAATTAAGATATTTTCTTTTTCGATTAGTTGTCTTTCTTTTCTCAATAATTCTTCCTCTTTAGCACTATTTATTCCACCGAAACATGATGAAAGTAAAGTTATAACTACAAAAAATAATGTAATAATGACACGTATTTGTTTAGTAAAATGACCATACTTCCACATTAAAAATAAACCTAATGGAAAGAAGATGATTAAAAAGAAAATAGTCCAAAACCTACTATGCATTACAATATTCCTCCTAGACAATTATGTATAACATTGGTAAGTATATCATCATAGGTTAATATTTTACATATAAGTAAGTGAAATTCTTGATGAAACAAAAAAGCCACTCATGTGAGTGACTTATATACCTAAAAGCTGTTTCTTCTTTGCATCAAATTCTTCCTGTGTTAAAATACCAGCATCCATTAGTTCTTTCAATTTGATCAATTCATCCGTTGGAATTGACGATGTTGTAGAAGGGGGAGCTGCTTGTGTAGTCTCTTCCTCTTCAGCAACAATTAATAATGAAAGTTTTTCAAGATCCTTCTTATCACACTTAATGACTAAAGGTATTTTTTCTCCGTTTTCACGCTTTAAGAAAAGTGTGGCCACAGATTTATCCTTCCCAGTATTGGCACCCATGGCACCAGCTATAGCCCCAGCATTGCCAAACTTACTGCCGATAACTGTCCAACCTGCTATATCAAGAGCACTCTTTTGAATGTTTTCAACACGTTCCCATCTAACTAACATAAAAGTTTCGGGTTCTTTGTTGTCAATCAGAATATCTACATATCCATGCTTAGTTTGTCTAAGTACGTAACTAAAACCACGATCTTTCAATTGTTCTTTTCCATTTAAGATGTTCATATTTAGCTTGATCGCTTTAGGTTCCTTTTCTTTCTTTTTAGGTATTGTTTTTTCTGGAATGCCAAAGATATTTTCAAGCTCATTCGCGAAAGGTTTTGTTGCATTATCATTAGTTAGTTTGAGTTTAATCTCATTCTTTAAATAGGTGAAATCAACTTCTACAGCAAATATTTTTCTGTTAACGACTAAGTTACTAATTGCATTTACATCATAAGAAACAAACGTTTTTCCTTTTTTATCTTTTTCCAATGTAAGCAATCTTTTAGTAGTCAATAAGAATAAAAAGTACGTTAACTTTTTTGAACCTGTTGTTGCAGATATTATCTGTTCATCATCCTCAATATGAGTTGACAAAATATCTATATCTTCTTCAACAAACGAAATAACTTGTTTACCAGCTGGCTTTAATAAATCTCTAATTTGTTCTTGTATATTCAAGTACATTTCCTCCTTCCTTATAGCTTGTTGGCAATACAATAAAATTGTATCAATACTGGTAGGTGTTGTCAGTATGGATTTTAACTGGTGCCCACGAGGTGCCCAAATAAATATAAAAACAGATAAATAGGAAGAAAGAATAATAGGAACATAGTAGATGGATTGATAAATAGGCTGTAATTGCAAGATTTATATAAATGTATAAAAGCTAGAAAACCTATAACCACAGCCTTCTAAGCCGTCGGTCGGGGGTTCGAATCCCTCCTGGGACGTATCAAAATCAGTCACAAACCATTGTTACTATTGAGTTTGTGAGAAACTAGGGATTCGGTCAGGGCTTCGGTCACTGATCAGAATCCCTTTTGATTACCCTGAGAAATTACGTGAATAGCGTACCGAAATTATCTTCCAATTCAATTGAATGGAGGATTTTTTTTATGACCAAAAAGACGGGATTATTTGATGTGGATTTCTCATTGACAACTAAAGAGCTTACCGCTTCAATCAAAGGGGAGAAGTCAACGACTGCTCGTTACAAGCTTTTTTCAGAAGCGGTGGGAACTATTATAAGCCAAATGGAGGTTAGTGGTTATAGACCACGTACCATTAAGGATTATGATACAGTGCTGAAGAATTTCTCAAAGAGTACAGGAGTTACCTACTTAGAAGAAATTACAGTTGATACTATCTATTCATGGCTAGATTTAATGCAGGTAGTTAATCAAACAAAGCTAACACGCCTAAAGGTTTTGAAATCGTTCTTAGGTAAGTGTTTCACCAATGGTTGGCTGAACTTGAGCTTTTGGCAATCAATCAATGTGAAGGTAGATAAAAAGGTTAAAAAGGGAGCGAAGCCAAATGATATTGCTATCTTAGTGTCGCTAATTGATAAGACTACATTCATTGGTCTAAGAGATGTGACTGCCATTTTAACGATGTACAAGACAGGGATTCGCTTTAACACTTTAGGGCAGTTAAACGAGCGGAATATTGATTGGGGAAACAAAACCCTTGTGCTAGATGGAGCTATATTAAAAAATCATCAGGTGTTGAAGTTACCGATAGATGACCAATTAATGGATTTATATCGAGTACTAATTCAATGTAATGACAAGCTTAGAGAACACTTTGGAAAGAGCAATACCGACCTTTTTATAACCATGGCAACAATATTGAATACCAAGTCAACAAACAATGCTATCTCAAAGCAGATCACAAAGTATGCGAAGCGGTTCAGTTTAGAAAATATCAATGCACATGCCATTAGAAGAGCATATGCGAAGAATTTACATGATAGAGGAGCAAGCATTGCTTTAATCAGTAAGGCTCTTGGTCATTCAGATTTAGCTGTCACAACGCAGTATCTTGATTTAGATGTTGAGGAAGTAGCAAGGGATTTGAGGGAGTATCTATAAATGATGAAAATAGAGAAGGAAGTAGAGGTGAATTATAAAAAATGAAAAAAATTTAATAACATTTTCTTATTCTAGGAAAAAACGGCTTTATAATATCTTCGAAATATGTTCGTTTTATCTATAAAAAACAATAATTTTCTACTTTTTGTTCTTTCTTGTAAAGCCGTCTTTTTTTTTTTTTTTTTTTTTGTTAAAAATGTATTGACAATGCGTTTTATGTATGGATTGATGGGGTTGTGTAGTTCTTCAGATTGGTTTAAGATGTAGAAGTAGTCAACGGGAAACCTTGATATATCAAGGTTTATGAGGTGTTTTCATGAGTTTTAAAAAACAAGTGATAGAAAAGTGATAAAATAAATATATTATTATATTCATATATAAGGAGAAAAGAATGAATTATAAAAGTTTATTACCAGATTTTATGTCACCTGTAATTGAACAAATAATTAAAAGAGGGAATCCAGTGTTAAAAGATTTAACTCCAATATATAGAGCGACAAAGAATAAAGATAAACTGGAACAAAAAGATTTTAAAAGCCAAATAGAAGATGAAAGAGGGGATTCAACGAAGCCTGGTAATTATTCTTGTTCTGTAAATTATGAGGAAAATGGGAGGATAAATTTAGCATCTAAGTTAGATACTATAAGAGGACTTGCAAAGAATAATCCTTATGTAGCAGTAGGATTGATGAAAGTTGGTAGTGGTCTAATTGAAATTGATGATAATAACCATGTTAATTGGTGGATATTTCAAGGTGAAAAAGGTGAAATTCCTAAGTATTTTAAACATTATAAGGATGTAAAAAGTTTTATAGAAGAAAAGGAAGAGAAAAATGAATATAAATAATATTTTTCCAAAAACAAAAAATATCATTGAAACATATGTCTATTATGATAAACCTCTATATTTTTTATATAAATTTAACGACGCCTTATATTTTGTATTTTTTTATATTGAGGAAAATGATTTTGAAAAGTGGGTGTGTATACCTACTTTATCCGAAGAAATTGAAGAGTTAAAAGAAACACGCAAATCATTAATAAATTTTATAAAAGATTCTAGTAAAATTATATTATTAACGATTGATTTTAACCAAAATAATAGAGTAATTAATTTAGAAAATATTCTTTATTCACAATTAGAAGAAGAATTTTTACCTAATAGAGATGCTTATTTAAAAGGAAACAGTTTATTCAATGTAAAATTTGAAACTGACATTGCTAAAGTTGAACAACTAGTTATCAATCATTTAGCTGGTAGCGAATTTGAACATTTTATGAAATATAATGAATTGGTAATCGGACAGTCTAGAATTGTTGCAGATGGTGTTTTAGTTGATGAGAAGGATAATAAAATTTTTATTGAAGTAAAATATTTCAGATTTAGTAAAAATGTGGAATACAGAAGAATAAGTAATCATATTGTCAATTTACATAATACATATCAATTGGATAGAAATCCTCAAAATAAGCTGCTTTATATAATAGTAATTAAAAATGAAGATAAAGAAAATATTAAAACAGTTCAACAAATATTAAGTTTAAACAGTGCATATTTAAAATCAAATGCCTTAAATAGTGAAGTTAGGGTTTACAGTGTATATGATTTAATTGAAGGGAAATCAGAGTATTTAAATTTATATTAAGAGCTATTTAGAAATAAGGTTTCTTTCATTCACTGTGGTGAAGTTTTTATTCTAGGATGGCTAACGGGGGATTAGTCTAATAACAAGAGGTAGCCATCTCACATGAGATGGTCTTTTTTTATTTTTGGAGTTTCATAACTTTTAAGTATTGACACCGATAAGCCGATGCTGTAATGTCAACATATCAAACGGTGTCACAATTAAGTGTCATAAGTAAACGTGGAAAGAGGAACTAAAATGACAGTATATGGGTATGCGAGAGTGTCAACTAAGGGTCAGGAACTAGAGGTACAGATTGAAGCCCTAGAGAAAGAAAATGTTGAACACATTTACAAAGAAAAGTTTACAGGTACTTCAACAGACAGACCACAGCTACAAGAACTTTTAGAGACGTTGCAAGCAGGAGATAAGTTGATAGTAACTAAGCTAGGCCGTTTAGCACGTAACACCAAAGAAGGTATTGACCTAATCGAACAATTATTTAAGAAAGATATTAAAGTCCATGTGCTGAATGTAGGTTTATTAGAGAACACGAGTATGGGGAGATTTTTCCTAACAACATTGCTTGCAGTTGCAGAAATGGAGCGCAATATGATTATTGAACGTACACAGGAAGGTAAAGCAATAGCAAAACAGAATCCTAACTATCGTGAAGGTCGTAAACCTACATACACTAAGACACAGCTTGACCATGCTATGAAGCTGAAAGAAACACATTCATTCTCGCAGGTAGAAGAAATCACAGGTATTAGCATGAGTACGCTGAAACGTGAAGCTAGAAAGAGAAAAGCAAAAGAAATATGAAAATTTTAGGTGTTTTTCAAAAGGTGACATTCATGTATATTCAGACGAAAAGCTTGATTTATGGGGTGACGAGTAAAATCTATGTTTTATTTTGTTCATGCTACGGAGCAAGAGAGTTACTTGTAGTGCCATACAAGCCCCCTGTGAGATCTTCTGTGGTTGAGATTGACCTAATATCATGTGAGTGAGAGAATGTAATGTGCGACGTGTATAAGACTTTCATGGCATGAGCTTGTAAAGTGTAAAATACCGCCCCTCATTTCCGATATTTTGAAAAATAGTATTAAGAATACTACCCTCTCCCCCCCTACGTCAACACCACGATAAAGCATTTGAAACGATAGCAATCTAGTAAAGTTGACGTACATAGAAATCATTGATGATTAAATCAAGAAAAATGGATAGAGTTGCGATAGGTAACGTTGTTTTAGTGTAACCTTTGATAATTAGGGGGTATAAACTGTATGTTTATATCCTTTTTTTTATGGAAAATGTTATAGTTGATTTACAAATATTTCTTAATGGTAGTGTTGAGGTGCTACAAGATAGAATTGATGAATTGGATAGTGCTGTTGTAAATGTTGTAGGGGAAAGGGGATTCCCTATGATTTTAGTTACAGTTACCTAAGCATTATCGCATTTACCTCTGGTCAGTAAACATATTTAGTATAAATAATAACAAATCGAAATGAGGAAGGTGTAGTAATGCAAGAGTTTACATATTCATCGGATTCGCCAATTGTAGACGCTTCACAAGATATTTTTAATAGATTTCCATTTGCACAGCGTGTAGCAAAAGTAATTTCAAATCGTCAAGATGCTAGTAGTATCGTGATAGGCATATATGGAGCCTGGGGAGAAGGTAAAACTTCTGTATTTAATTTTATTGAAAATGAATTAGACCAAGAAGAGCATGTAGTATGTATTCGATTTAATCCTTGGCGTTTTGCTGATGAAAATACAATGCTTTTAAATTTCTTCAGTGATTTGGTTCGAGCTATAGATAGAGAATTAGAAACAACAGGCGAGAAGTTAGGAGAGGCAATAAATACATATGTTAAACCACTAGCTCAATTTTTTGGGAGAGGCGAAAGTGTAGATGCTGTAAGTAGTATGTTAAGCTCAGCTGATATTGACGAAATAAAAAGCAGGGTCGAAAAAATCCTAGAAGAAGAGAAAAAGAGAGTAGTTATTTTTATAGATGACATAGATAGGTTAGAGAAGAGTGAAATTCATGCGATATTTAGAATGGTCAAATTGACCGCAGACTTCAAATATACAGCATACGTTTTAGCTTTCGACAAAGAAATGGTATCTGCTTCATTACAAGAACGATATGGTACAGCTAATTCACAGGCTGGTAGATTATTTCTAGAAAAAATTATTCAAGTACCTCTTCAGTTACCAGCAATTGAATCAGCAGACTTGAGAACTTTTTGTTTTAGCGCTATAGATGAGGCATTAAAAGTAGGAGAAATAACTCTTTCTGAAAATGATGTACAACAATTTGTTAATCAGTTCCATGTTTTTGAAGCTCAAATGAAGACACCGAGACAAGCAATGTTATACAGCAATATCATTATGTTCTCTTTACCAATTCTAAAAGGTGAAGTGAACATGGTTGACTTAATGCTAATAGAAGCGTTGAGAGTATTTACACCAGAAATATATATGTTGATTAGAGAAAATAAAGAAATATTTTTACATCAAATACAAACATACAATGAGCAACAAGAAAAAGATAAAAGAAGAAAGTTAATTGATGACACATTAATATCGTTGAATTTAAATGATGTTGAAGATATAAAAAGAGTTCTTACATACTTGTTCCCTAGATTGGGGAGTATATATTCAAATATTTATTATGGACATGCTGGAAATGCTGAGTGGGAAGCGAATCAAAGGATATGTTCAGATAAATATTTCCAACGATACTTTAGTTATTCTGTTCCTAGAGGAGACTTATCTGACATCAAGATAAATAGCTTTTTGAATAATTTGGAGCATAAAACATTAGAAGAAAGTATTTTTGATTTTGAAGGTCTTATTAATGAGAAAAATGTAGTGAATTTCATTTCTAAAATGAGAAGTAAAGTTAAATCTTTAAGTAATAATGAAATATTGAAGAATTTAGCGATGGTAATAGCGACACATGGGGGTATATATCCAAACCCTCAGCAATTATTTCAATTCAGTAATACATTTGCACAGGCAGCAATGCTTGTAGGTGAGATTGTAATGAAACAAAATACTAAGCAAGAAAAAGTAGAACTAGCGAAGGAGTTAATAAATCAAGCAAAGCCATTACACTTTGCTACAGAGATTTTTAGATGGTTAAGAAGCTCTGAAGGAAAAGAAGGGAATAAACTAGATGAAGATGATTTAAAGGTTCTAGGTAAAGTATTAGTAGATAAAATTACTATTGAGATTAGTAATGATGTTAATGTAATGTTTTCTAATTTTAGAGATGCCTTAAGTTTTTGGAATATGTATTGTGAAAGAAATCAAGCAAAAGAAATTATTGTTTCATTATTACATTCACATCCTGAATATGCTCTAAACCTTATGAAGCAATATTTACCCAATGCGTGGGGAAGTGATGGCTTAAAGGTAGAAGCTAGTTTAGAAAGACATACATATGATGTATTAGTCAGAGATATTGAAGCTGAGGATTTAATCAATGCTATTAATAAGGTGTATATAAACTTACCAGAGGATGAAAAATATCCTGAATTTATTGAATGTACACATGAAGAAAAGATAGCTAGGCAGTTTATTTGGTTACATAACTATGTAAGAAATAATGAAATAGAGTAAAGAGTAGAATAAGATAAATGTTTGATTTTAAAATTAATGAGGAGGATTTAGTTTGCTGAGGTATGGAATTTATTTAGAAAACGAAGAATTAAGAAAATTTAAGAGCATTAGGTGTGAACTTTCCCCTGAAGAGCTAGAAAAGTTAAATAATAGAGAGTTAATACATATATTAAACAGTGATGATATAGCTGCATACGGAATTGCAACAAAATCAGATGACCATGTTAATATTAAAATTTTGTCAGAACCTGATATGCTTATTGGGACAGAAGAAGTTGTGAAAATATCTAACACAATAAATGATTTTGAGCCATATGAAAGTAATTTGACTTGTAATGTTGAAGATTTATTTGATTATATAGCTTTAACTTTAGCTATAGATTCTAATAAATTATATAGAGGACAAGCTGATTTTTCGTGGGGATTATTGCCTAGTGTTTTCCGTTCTACACCTCCACCAGAGAGAGATATATTTTCAGAATTAAAGCAATTAAACCATAAAGACTTTACAAAAGAGGATTTTATAGAAATTGCTGTTAATATGCAACATTACGGTATTCCTACTAGATTATTAGATTGGACAAGTAATTCGCTACATGCTTTATATTTTGCTTGTGTAAGTAAGGAAAACGAAAATAAAGATGGAGCTGTATATATTGTTAATGTAGATTCTATAGTTGAATTAGGGACTGAGGAAGAAAAGCATATTGCAAAATTTTTAGAGTATAAATACCTTAATTCAGATATGCGTAAAAACGATGTATTAACATTTCTTGATTCAATTAATAGAAGCAATGAGCATCATTACTTTTTTAAAACCAAATACTATAATGATAGAATTAGAAGTCAAAAGGGATACTTTTCAATTTATTTTGAGCAGACTGAAGCTGAGATTAATGAATTTAAAAATCAAACTCTAAAAGACTTTGAGAATATTTGTAATGAGCAGCAATTGAATATGAATTATGTAAAGAGCCTTATTGATAAGATAAAATTGTTGAGATTTCCATTATCCGATAAAGCAGCTATTGATTCTAAAGTTTCGGAAATTCTTCGGGAATTTCCTTACAATGAAAATGTGAAAAATACTTTAGAACGGGAAATAACAAAAGTTCTTGAGATATTGAATACAAGAGTAAGTCGTCCACATGATATGAATAAAATATTGAGTAAAGAAAACCATATCAAAGTTTTTATTCCAACAGCAGCAAAGAAAAAATTAATTGAACAATTAGATGATATGGGAATTAATAGTTCTACTATCTATCCGGATATAGAGGGTTTATCTCGATACCTTAAAGAGAAATATATTAATTAGAAGGAGGAACAGGATTTGGAGAGTTTGAGAAAAGAACGAGTGAGGAATTTAACATTTCATATTTTAAAATACATTATAGAAAATTCATCATTTAATGTTAATAAGGAAATAACAAATGAGGATTTAAAAACTAAATTTTATTTTAAACAATCAGATGTTTTAAACTATTCAAGTGAGTTTATTGACAACAATAGGTTTAAAGAAAATGTGAAAAATACTCTAAGTGAATATATAGCTTTGCATCAGCGATATAAAGAGGAAATAGATGAATCACAGGTTGAAGATTTTAAATTAATATATAAGAAACTTGTTGACTATTATGCAAATATAAATAAAACAGAAGATTTACAATTATTGTTAAGCCAAGGTGCAGTTCTTGCTGAAAAAATTCATTGGATTTCTTTGCCTATATTTAAAGAAGTATATATGTCAAATGCAGGAATGTTACCTGAAGATAATTTGGAAGAATATTACCACCATTTTCATACCATTGAAGACCTATACAGAGAAATTACTAATGATGTAAAAAAAGTACATTGGAAGAGTGTACAAGGTGATATTAATTTGAACAAAAAGATGAAAATGAAAATTTATACAAATCGTTGGGGGCATCATGACGTTTATACTGTTAAGAGAACGACTGAAGGGTGGGTATTTAGCTTTAATTCGTATCAAGATATTAAATGCAAAGTGAATGGTGAGAGCTTACATTCTATTACTAATGAAGAAGATACAGGATTTTATGCGATACTAAGACATGATTCGGTTCAATATCCTAAAGATGGCGTTAGACATGCGTTAGAAACTCTTTGGGAAGAAGCAGATTCTACAGAAATGAGTACTGAAGTATTGGAGAAAAAGCTTCATGAAATTGCTGTTTGGATTTCTGAAGTGGAAAAAGCTACACACAAGTACCAACCGTCTTGGTGTGGTTATTATTAACATTTAAAGCTAGTTGACTTTACTTTTAGGATTACTTTACAATTAATATAAGATACTTTCGGTCTTAGAACGTAATTTGACCGAATCCCTAGTACGAATTGAATACGTCTCAAACGCTTGGTGTACCTAGTATAAGTAGTGAAAACTATAGTGGTAAGCTAAGCCGTCGGTCGGGGGTTCGAATCCCTCCTGGGACGTCAATAGCAAATCAAAGGTTAATTTTTAACTAAACTGAAAAGCGCTTGAAACCTTACGAACACTGGGTTTTGAGCGTTTTTTGTTTATACTGATATTTTTAAGAATCGCATTGAATCACATATAAAAAATAATTTAGGTAAACAAAATGTAAACATGGTGAACAAAGAAATTAAGATGAATAAACATTAATCGCTATTTCTTCATCTCGTTCTTCCATTTCTTTTAATACGTGCGAATAGTGATCAAGGGTAGTTTGAATATCTGAATGTCCTAATCGTTTAGAAACAGAATGAATATTAGATCCTTTATAGATTAAGACACTCGCATGTGTGTGTCGTAAACCATGAATGGAGATATGTTTGATTTCTAATGCATCTAGGGTTTTTCTTAATAATTTATTTGCACCTTCATTTGTTACTGTTTTAATGGACGATTGTCTATAGAAAACCAAGTTGTTTTCATTTTCAGGTACTGCCAAATTTAGCTTCTTAAATTCATTCATAACTTTCTTATCAATAGATATTTTTCTCTCCGATTGTTCATTTTTTAATTGTCCGAATCCAGTTCCTCTTTTATAGTCCCATGCTCGGTAAACTTTTATTTGATTTAGCTTAAAGTCGAAACAATCTGTAGTTAGTCCTGTTAACTCGCCAAACCTTAATCCTGATACAAGGCCCAATAAAATTAAATGGTATGTGCTTGTGGAAGGCGAAAGGCGATTAAATAATTCTTTGTATAATTTGACACTATCATTGTAGTTCAAATGTTTATCTTCACTCTTTTTAGCATTATTAGAAGCGTTTAATTCCACTTTGCGAGTTAAGTCTATTGTTATATATCCTTCCTCAATTGCGTCCCTTACACAGGCTCTTATATGTGTATAAAGCTTTCTAACAGTCTCTTTTGATTTACCTTTCCCATATTCATTTAAAAACATTTGGTAATCAGCTCGAGTAATTTTTTGAATTGGTTTATCTTTAAAATGTTCCTTTACTCGTTCAACGGAATTTGAATATCGGTTATAGGTATTAATGTGTTTGTTGGATTTATATAGTTCAATCCATTCTTCAAAATAAGAAGCAAATGGTTTTTCTTTAACAATTACTTGATTACCTTTTTTTAATAATAATTCTTTTTCTGCAGCGGCTATTTGAGCTTCTCTTTTAGTAGCAAAACCACTTTTTGAGATAGGTTTTCTTTTGCCATCCACATAGTGATTAATCATATATTGCCATGTGCTGCCACGTTTAGTGATACTAGCCATAATTTATTTTCTCCTCCATGCCTATAAGAAAAGAGCAAGTCTCATAACCTGCTCTATGTATATTAAAATGGTAGATCATCTACAGGAATTTCATTAGAAACTTTCGTACCACTATTCCAATCCTTTAGATAACCATCCCGATAGAAAGTAGATTTGGAACCACATTGAAAACAATATCTAGCATTACCTGGTAGAGTACCGCAAGAACCTCCACTATTATTATCACTTGAACATTCATTTATAAGGTAAGAACAACAAATAGAACAATAATCTCCATTGTAATCAATTTCTTCGTTATCACAGCACGGACAATATCTAGTCGCTCTACTTTTTTCATCAACCTCAATCCCTGGATATAAACAATTTTGGGTGTCATTAATCGCATTACTACTAGTGCTTGCTAATCAAATAGCAGGCATTTTTAATGTCGATATTACGATTTACAATGCTCAAATCACAGCCATTTCAGAGACTGTATTAAGCATTTTAGGATTGCTTGGTATTATTATCGACCCAACTACTGTTGGCACTTCTGACAGCAAGCAGGCGCTTAAATATGACAAGCCAAAGGATGATGCAAAATGACAAGTCTAACTACTACATGTAGAGACATTTCAGAACTATTGCCAGCTGCACAAACTGCCTGTCGTTTGTTATTCCAAGAGTGTTTTAAAGCAGTGATTAAGAACATCTTTATCACTGAAACATATCGCTCACAGGAACGACAGAAGTACCTTTATGCACAAGGCAGAACTCGACCAGGGCAGATTGATTGTTACTTGGACATTAGATAGCAATCACAAGTCAAGATTAGCATGGGATATTGCTGTTGGTCCTCCACAGACTTTATATGATGTAACAACACTAAGTCGAGTCGGTGCTATCGCACGAAAGCTTGATATTACATGGGGCGGAGATTGGACAGCGAATATTGATCGTCCTCATTTTGAAGTTAAACCAACTTGGATTATGCCGAAGGGATACAAAATTGAAGGACAAGTAATTGTTCCAACCAATAGCAAATACCAAGTGCAATTAATTGTGGAAGGCAATACAACGAAACCAATTGTAAAGGATGATGATAAAATGCAATTTACAAATGAAACACTTAAAGCAGCAGTACGTGACTACCTAAAGCAAGCAGTAGACAAAAAGCTTATTGATAAATCACATCTTGAAAAGTTTGACGCTGGCACACTGACAAACGGAGATTTAAAAGGACTAGAAATTATCATTGCACAACGTAGTGCATAATAGCAAAATGCCCAGGTACTCAATTAATTTTGAGCCTGGGCATTTTTTATTGTTCTTTGCTAATGATTCCTAAGCGTTCCTTAATGGCGAACTGAAGTAATTGTGAGAAATTTATATTTTCTTCTTCAGCTGCGTCATTCAACCATTTTGGGATTGTTAAAGTTTTTTTAATCGCCTTGTTCTCAATCTCATCTCTAATATAATCAGTTCGCACTTCTATAATCGAGATAAAAGCTCCTTGCGGAAGATCAATGTGGCTAGGATCCGAAGGGGAAGGAATTGTTTCTCCATCTTCCTCCATTCCATATAAGAAACCTGCTAATACATCCTTCGCCATGTATACAGATTCGTCCATATCAGAACCTTCTGTAATGCATCCTGGTAGGTCAGGGAACGTTATTGTATAACCTTGTTCATCGTCGGTACCTGGATCGAAAATCGCTGGAAAATAATATTTACCCATCTATATAAAACCTCCTTGCAGGAGGACTATTTAAGTCCCGCCTGCTTTAGTATTGAGTTTGTAGTGCCTAGTTTAAGGTCTTTCTTTGGATGTGGAACTGTTACAGTTCCTTTTTTAGTAGGATGGTTAAAGTGGTGATGACTTCCAACTGTCCTATGTAAATACCATCCATCTTTGTTAAGTATCTTGATTATTTCTCTTGATGATATGTTTTTCATCTCCTTTCTATACTCTTATTATAACACGTATTATTTATACGTGCAATATATATAATTTGAATTTATTTTCCTTTTTTACTATTTATTTTCAATAAAAAAGCCACTCGTTTGAGTGGCCTTAAATTATTTATTTACTACATTATTCATTACATCTATATATTTTTGAATATCAAGTTCTTTATTATTCATTCTTATAATAATCGTCCCAACCTGTGCATCTCCAAATTTCTTAGCACTAACTTCTTGTGCTTTTTCAACACTTGGCCATTTATAAATACTAACATCTTCAGAAGTAATTAATTTTGTACATTCAAGTTTAACGCAATTATGACTGTTGTCTCGTGGTTCAATTGCACTTAAACCAGCATCTTGGAATGCTTTTAGAATATCATCCGCTGTGTAATCAACATTTGATTGAGGTAAATCTGCAGCAGTTGTTTCATGTGTTTCTCCAACATTATAGTTGAATTCAAACACACCAAGTTCATCTAATCCAGTGGTAGCCTTACCTTTTTCATCAAGCGCTACTTTTGCTGTTGCAGCATATGTATTTGCAACACTATCTTCTGTTTTTATATTAACCCAGATCGAACTAACATCTTCGTACTTTTCTGCAGCTAGGTTTTTCGTCTCTTCAACCAATGCTTTTAATTCTTTTTCGTCAGTTGATGGAGTAGATAATGTTACTTTCCACATTCCTTTACCGAAATCATCTTCTTCGATTTTGTATTCGGGAACATCGTTATTTGCTTTCTCATCCTGTTGCTTTTCTTCTGTAACAGGTTTTTCCTCTTTAGGGTAGCCTCTTCTTCACCACAAGCAGCAAGTAAAAATGCTGACAATGCTCCAATGTAAAATAATTTCTTCATACATAAAACCTCCCTTGATATTACCATTTTAGGAAATAAAGCAAAGAAAGTATACAAAAAAACAGACAACCTTTATTTAGTTATCTGATTTTGTGAATTGTATTATTTCTGATATATCCTCAATGTTTAGGGCATCAGCTATTTTTTCTAGTGCATTCTTATTTATACGAATTGTCTTGTCATTAACTAATTCACTTATGGTACGAGGGTTTAAACCTGTAATTTCCACAAGCTTCTTTTGGTCCCAACCTCTTTTTTTCAACAGTTCTCCAAGATTTGATTTTAATTCAGCGCCCATTCTTCACCAACTCTCATGTTATTATGTTACTTTTATTATAAACCATAATTTACTTAAAAGAAATTAAATGTTGACATTTTACTTAAACGAAATTATGATTTACTTAATCGAAATTGTTTAAACGCTAATTTATATTTTTTAATATGTCGATTTCTTTTAAGTAAATTCCAAGTGAGGTGAAACACAAATGGCATTCGAATACCTAGCACAATACATAACATTCGATTCAGTAGCAGATATGGATAAGAGTGTGGAGGACCACATGGCGGTACACTATTACGACTTAACAGAGTCAGAACGAGCAATCGTATTTAAACTTGCCTCACACAGCTTAGAACACGCAGGAGTATGCCACTTAAAAGCGAGTACCATTGCATCATCATTGAAAATCAGTACAAAGACAGTTTATCGATCAATGAAGAAATTAGCGGAGTTAGGCATCATCGAAAAAGTACCAAGCACTAAATTAAACGGCATTAAAGGGGCTAGTATTTATCGCATTTTACCTTATGTCTCATCGAGCGTGTCCCAACGAGAGACAGCCGATGAAGCTAGTAATGACGCGGTTTGCCCTCCACAATCTGAAAACCAAGCATCTAAATCTTTTAATCTTTTAAGTTCTAAACAAGCAAATAATATTATGAGTCTTGGCAATGAATTAGCTTTGCAAGCTGAAAAGAAAAAGGAGTACATGAACGAGTACCAAGTGATGCTATTTGATTTTATGCACTCACTGCCTATGAGAGATGAATTGAAAGATCAACTACACAAATGCATATTAGCAACGAATATGAACGATGTACGTGATTTCGTGAACGCTAAGGACGTTTTAGCTAACATTATCCGTGATATTGCGAACGGTACATTAACGGTTGCAAGTACATTAAGAGCAGTATTTGTAGGGGCGTTTAATAAGGCTGTAGAGCATTCTAGTATGAAGCAATATAAATCATCATCTATAGAAGAAACAGCTAAAAGAGAGCGTCCAGTACCTTTTTACAATTGGTTAGAGGAAAGAGATAGTCGTTCAGAAATATTTAGTAAACCTAATTCATAAAACTGGCTGGAATGGTAAAGATAGAAATTATATAAGTAAATTATCGTTAATTGGAAATAAATAATTAGTCTTGATTATTCGATTCTATTAGTTATTTTGGTATTGGAAAATTAACTAAATATAGGTAAACTAATTTATATATTATTTAAGGGGATAAGTATATGGATTTAATATTTAACTTTTTTAATCAAGGGTGGGTCGGTGCTGTTATAGGTATATTAGGTGTATTAATAGCTTTATATACGTATAAAATAGCCAAGATAGGTCCTCGATTAGTATATCAATGGGAGTCTTTTGAGATTATTGGAAAAAACGAGGTTACACCTGACGAAATCGAAATTTTTTTTAAGGGCAAAAAAGTTCCAAGAGTTATAAAAACAACTACTGTTATTTGGAATTCAGGTACTGAAACCATTCATGGTGAAAATATAGTAAAAAATGATTCTTTACAATTAGAATTTGATGATGAAAAAGAGATTATAGGAGCTTCGATTCTATTAAGAACAAAAGAAGTGAATGGTTTTGAGATATCAACTAATGACGAAAAGAAAAATATTTTGAATATGAAGTTTGAGTATCTTGATCGAGGAGATGGCGTTACAATTGAAATTTTACATACTGATGAAAATAGATATCCTAATTTCAAAGGTACTATAAAAGGAATGCCTAATGGTATGAAAAATTGGGGAAATAAATCAAGATTGAATAAGAGAAGTTTAAGAAAGATAAAGCCTATTTTAGATATTTATGTAAATGTATTCCCATGGATAACGTTGGTATTTGGTATATTATTTATTTGTTCTAGCATTATTATTACTTTCTTTTTTTTCAGAGACTATGAAAAAAGTAAATCAGCCAAGTCCCGACATTGCAATAATTATATTTATCTTCATTTCAGGGTTGATCTATACGGGTTTATCATGGTTTCTGTTAAGAGGAAAACTAAAAAGATATCCCAGATCTCTTAATTTAGACAGAAATGAAAACGGTGAGAATAAATAAATTAATTAACAGTTTCGATTAAAAAGACCACTCCAAATGGGTGGTCTAAAATGAAAGGTAAACAAAAGGTAAACATTATGGTTGTAAACTGTTGATATATCAATGTTGTAGTATGTCCTCCTGGGACGTATCAAGGTTCAGATAAAACAAGTTTGAACTAAGTGAAAAGCGCTTCAAATCCTTTTATTTCAAGGGTTTGAGGCGCTTTTTCTTTTTTGAGAATACGTTAGAAAAGGATAGAAAATGAAAAGTTTCTACACATTTTCTACACAAAATAAGGTATTACTAAAACGTTTGGTAACTGTTACAGAACTAAGCCGCAATAAGGTTAATTGCATACAAATTGCCGAGCAGACTTCAAGACAACCGATATTCATTTAATTTTAAGAATGTGCAGTTTCCCGATTTTAAAAGTTTAATTATTAAGTTTGATTAGTCGTTTGAAAAATAAAAAATGTTCTTATAAATGTAATTGAGTTATTCAACAAACGGGCCATATTATTGAATAACATTCTTTTATGAAATGTCCCCAAACGACGCTTTTGGAAGGTTATACTTCCACTAACGGGTGTAGTTGTTGAATAAGGGCTGTGCTTTAATTGGATTAGATTGGAAAAAAGTGTATATTAAAATTAGAACAAAATAAATTTATATGTAGGGAGATGACTACTTTATGAAAAAGAGAATTTCTATAGTATTAACAATGATTGCTATCATTACTTTTGATGTTTTTATTTATTATGGGTCTTTGACCGAGGCTAATAAGAAAACCGACAGTATTGTAATAGATAAAGATGGAGAAGTAGTAGAACCACTTAGTGGTAACAACGATAATATAGGTCATTAATACACATTAATATCGGTAGACATTTTTCTGACGTTCTATTTGTACCAATACTCTCTTAAGCAATCGGGCGTTTTAGTGCAACAAGGACTTATAAGCTATACGAAACAATCATAATAAACGTTCCTAAATGAAAGTTTGGAGAGAGACCGAAATCCAAGAAATACTGTTAAACCAACATTTTTTGGATTTTCCTTTAAATATTGTTTATACAGCTTTTTATGCAAATATATAAACAGGGCTACGATAGTACTTTTCAAGATTATGTAGAATGTATTATCTGAATAAAAATCTGTATATTTGGCGCATTAAAACAAACTGCATTTTTTATCATTCATCATTCATCATTCCTATACTTCAATTACAGGGCCTTTAATTGAAAACCGATATTCAGCAATCGGGCGCGATTGTTGAGCAACTCAATTACAAAATGATCAAACTTTTTTAATAACGAAACTAATATCTTGATAAAGAATCCATATATGAGATGGTAATATTAGTTTTTTAGAAGGAATAATTATAGGTTTATTATATCAAACCCTTTTTTTCAAAATAAATAACTTATTCATTTCAGTTTTTTGAAAGATAAAAATTTTTTAACAGTTTCAAACTTTATTGAACATATTACAGTTGTAGCTATGTAAAAAAATATAGTATGATAGCTCAAAGCAATTAATAATACTGAAGATATTTAGCTAAACTAATATATAAGGGTGTTAATGATTAGGTAATATAAACAAAAAAAGGGAGTTAAATAACTCCCCTTTTTATTTAATTAGTTGTTCTGTTGTAAGAAATTTTCAGTTGTACTTACTGTGCAATACATACTTCCTAGCGCGCTGACAAATGCATTATGCACCTGTTCAGCAGGGACTGTTTTATCTTGGTATGACATGTCTCTTGTCGCACATGCATCTTCTATTAGAGTAGTTTCATAGCCTAGATCCACTGCAGCTCTAACTGTTGCATCAATACACATATGTGTCATCATGCCGATAACTACTACCTTGTTAACTCCTTTTTCTTTTAATTTGCTTTCTAATTCAGTCTTTAAAAAGCTGTTAGGGAAATTTTTCACGATAATTTGTTCGTGCTCTAATGGGCGGACTGTTTCATGTAGTTCAGCACCTTCAGTATTTGGGAGAAAGAAGCCTAACTCTGGGTTGCTTGCAATATGCTGAACATGAAAAATATTGTCCTTGTTATTTTGTCTAAACCAATTAAGAACTTTAGCAGCATTTGTGGCTGCCTTATCAGGATTGCTTAACTCCATTTTTCCATTTGGAAAATAGTCGTTTTGAATATCGACAATGATTAAAGCTGTACTCATATTTATCCACCTCATTAAAAAATTTTTTGGTACAAATATGATGATATATATTATCTTGATTTCTATCGATACTTTGATGAAACACTTTTAGATCGATTTATTTCATGGTGAAAGGAAATTTAATATGGAACTAGATAACATTGATTTTCAAATTCTACGGCTACTATCCGAAAATTCACGGATACAATGGAAAGACCTAGGGAAACAAATTCATATGACAGGACAAGCTGTAGGTAATCGTATTAAAAAACTAGAGGATACTGGTGTGATTAAAGCCTACACGCTCCTAATCGATGAGATGAAGTTAGGCCTTTCTTATACAGCGTTTGTAATTATTTATATGAAAACAGCAAACCATAATTTGTTTATAAATTTTGTTCAGGAACGAAATGAAGTACTTGAAGTTCACCGTGTATCAGGTGAAGGTTGTTATCATTTGAAAATAAAAATAAAATCACAAGATCAATTAAATCTTTTTCTTAATGAACTTCTTCAATATGGAAATTATAGTATGCATTTATCCATACTAGAGATTAAACAACAGAATTCATTAGTTGCAACAAAATAATTTTTAAATTGCATAACTAAAAAAAGGTATAGTACCTCAAATAATGAGGTGCTATACCTTTTTTGTTTCTTTAATTTTCTTGATTCTGCTCTCCCCAGTGGCACATTCCTTGAATTAAAGGCCAGAGTGTTTGTCCCTTTTCAGTGAGACTATATTCGACCTTTGGTGGAATTTGTGGATATTCCTTACGAAAAACTAATCCGTCATTTTGCATTTCTTTTAAAGTAGAACTGAGCGTTTTATAAGTTATTTTACCTAACATTCGCTGAAGTTCATTATAACGCACTGTACCGTTTTTTGATAAATGATAAATAATAAGCAACTTCCATTTACCGCTGATAACGGAAAGTGTGTAGCCAAAAAAAGGTTCTTGGCTGTCAGAAAACCCTTCTTTACTGGTATCTAATTTCGAATCATTCATATTTACACTATCCTTCCAGATAGTATGCGTCTAAAAAGTGCATACTTGTTCATCAATTTATACAAACTATATAATGCATTTATATTAAAGTAAAGAAATGTTTCTAAACATAGTTCCTGGTTTACATGTTAGCGTTTTATTAGAAATTGATAGGAGGAAATAAAAGCATGCTTAATCAACTATATCAAGACTATATAGAAACATTAATTCAGAAAATAGAAGAAGCGGATGCAATAGTGGTCGGTGGTGCTGCGGGTGTGTCTGCTGCTGCCGGGTATAGCTGGTATCAAACGGACGAATCCTTTTTAAATCACTTTGGATAATTTGCAGAAAAATATAGTATTGAAAACATATTTTATGGCTTCTATTACCGTTTTTCAACGAGAGAAGAACGCTGGGCCTATATCGCTACGTTAGTCAAGTATGTATATGATGCTCAAATTGGACATGCTTATCATGATTTATCGCAGTTACTTCAAGATAAAAACTATTTTATCGTTACAACAAATCAAGATGCTCAGTTTTCTAAGGCATTCCCTCACGAGATTGTTTCCCGAATTCAAGGAGATTGGCGTTATTTCCAATGTTCTGTATCTTGCCATGATCAGATATATCCAAATGAAGACCAAATTGAAGAAATGTACGCACACATAGATGGCACAAAAATTCCTACGAATTTGATACCAATATGTCCAAAATGCGGGAAAGATATGGAACCATGGGTTCGATCACGTACGTTCCTTGAAGGAAATAATTTTGATCATGAAATAAGAAAATACCGAGCATTTATTATGAAAAACAAATTTAAATAGATTCTATTTCTAGAGTTAGGCGTAGGTAAAATGACACCAATGTTTATTAAAGAGCCATTTTGGGAGATGACTTATAGTTTGCATAGAGCCTTACAACATTAGTGTTAACCCTATAGATGCCATGATACCTAGATATATAGAGGATAAAGGAATTGTAATTAAAGAAGACATTGCTCGTGTTCTTCAGGATGCTCTAAAAATGAAGGGAAAAGAGTTCTCAGTGGCTCCATATGATATATGGTGAGTAAGTTATTGATGGAATGTCGATCAGTATAGTTAGAGGTTTATGGATAAAATTAATATACTATCATTTAAGATAGTATGTATCTAAAAAGTGCACACTTGTTAAAGAGGATATACCATCTATACTATATCCTGTACCACGATTATATTTTTAAAGGGTGCTTAATAAATGAAAGAAATAAGGGAGAAAATAATATGCAATCACAATATCAAGAAAATATAAATACAATACTGCAAATGATTGAGGAAGCAGAAGCGATTATTGTTGGGGGTGCCGCAGGGATGTCTGCGGCTTCAGGATACAATTGGTATCAGGATGATGAAAACTTTAGAAAATATTTTAATATTTTTGCTCAAAAATATGGGATTGATAGTATATTTGGTGGTTTTTATTATAAATTTCATACAGAAGAAGAACGATGGGCATATCTTGCTACTTTGATTAATTTTGTTGCTGATGTTCCTATTGGTCAGCCTTATAAGGATTTATATGAAATTATAAAAGATAAAAACTATTATATTCTTACTACAAATCAAGATACACAATTTTTACAAGTATTTCCTGAAGAAAAAGTAAGTGCCATTCAGGGTAACTGGACATATATACAATGTAGTGGTCCTTGTCACGATGAAATCTATCCTTATGTAGAACAAGCAAAGGAATTGTGTGCCCATATTGAAGGGACAAGAGTTCCATCTAGTATGGTTCCAAAGTGCCCAGAGTGTGGAGGTCCTATGGAACTGTGGGTGCGTTCCTTTGTATTTTTGGAAGGAACTAAATTTAGAGATGAGCATAAAAAATATCGTGAATTTCTTTTGGAAAATCAAAATAAGAAAGCTCTTTTTTTAGAATTAGGTGTCGGACTAATGACACCAATGTTTATTAAAGAACCATTCTGGAACATGACTTACAGTTGGTCAGATGCATACTACATTACTATTAATCCAAATTCAGATCATAATATACTTCCTCCTGAACTAAAAGATAAGGGACTTGCTGTTCATAAAGATATAGCACAAGTGATGAGAGATGTAATGACTGAGCAGAAAAAAGTAGGAATACAAAGTTCGATATAAATAAAAATAGGAATACGATACATGCTCAGTAGCATGAGAACAAACAAAGATTAAAGTTAGAAACTGATAAGGAAGGTGAATCTTTTGATAGAGAAATATAATAAGATTTTAGAAAAAATAGATGAAGCTGATTGTATTTTAATTGGTGCAAGCAACGGTCTTTCTATTTCGGAGGGGGTTCATATATTTGCCTATAATGAAGCCTTTCAAGAGAATTTTGGAGATTTTCGTGAAAAATTTGGATTTCGAAGTATTATACAAGGATGCTTTTATCCTTTCCCTGCTGAAGAAGACAAATGGGCATACTTTAGCCGAATGTATAACTACTTTTTATACAAACATGAGGCAAGTCCTGTTATGAGTAATCTTTATGAACTTGTAAAAGATAAAAATTATTTTGTAGTTACCTCAAATATAGATAATCATTTTGGCCAAGCCGGTTTTTCAAAGGATCGACTCTTCGAAATAGAAGGAAATTGTCGAAATTTACAATGCTCCATGGGTTGTCATAAGCATATTTACCAAGGGGACATAATTTTAAGCAAAATGGCCCAAAGCCAAGAGAATGGAAAAATCCCTCTAGATTTAATACCTAAGTGTCCAGAGTGTGGGGGGCCGATGCAAGTGCATATAGAGTTCGATCAGAATTTTTTAAGAGGTGAGGCTTGGCAAAAGAATTATCAGGCTTATCAGGGTTTTATTGATAATGCTTACGGAAAAAAATTAGTACTAATAGAATTAGGTGTAGGTGCACGAAATCAATTGATAAAAGCTCCGTTTATGAAGTTAACAGGTCTTGAGGAAAATGCAACCTATATTACTCTTAATAAAGGATCAGAACTTTTTATTCCAGATATCATTGCTTCAAAGTCGATTGGAGTTAACGGCGATATTGCGGACGTGTTACAGCAATTGGTTAATTTGAGATAAAAGGAGAGAATGAGTAATGTTCCTTGAAAATATTCTAAAAAATCCAGTCTGTCACCCAATACAAGACTCTTATGAACGATGGTATACATTTATGGACGAAAGAATAGAGTTTTGGCTTCCGAATAGTGTATGGCATACTAAAACACATTGCGCTCGTGTTCTATTATTGGCACTCCTTATCGGGCATCAGAAAGGCTTAAGTGAGGAAGAAAAAGATGCGTTGGCGATGGCAGCCGTTTTCCATGATTCTCGACGACTAGATGATGGGATTGATAAAGGACATGGTAGTCGTGCGGCAGCGTATTACAAAGACTATTGCCTTAAGTACGATTTACCATATAATGAGCAAACCTATTACATTACTTATTACCATGACCAGGATGATTCGTTGGGTATATCAGAAATGAAGAATTCGTTAAATGAACGGACTGTGCTTCTATATCAGATTTTTAAGGATGCTGATGCACTTGATCGCTTCCGTCTAGGACCAAATGCTTTAGATGTAAATTTTCTTCGAAGAGAAGAAGCACATAGACTTGTTTCATTTGCAAAAGATCTCTTCAATAATAGTGCAAAAAAGAATTCTTAATAACAAATTTATTAAGAGCAAGTCCAAAGGAGTTGTTAGTTTAGGGGGGATCATTGTGAGTAACTATATAGATGATAGCTATGCTCTTCATACGGACTTGTACCAAATCAATATGGCAGAAGCCTATTGGAAAGATAAAATTCATACACGAAAAGCTGTATTTGAATTATATTTTCGTAAATTACCATTCGGGAATGGGTATGTAATTTTTGCTGGACTAGAACGAGTTATAGAATATCTCCAAACGTTTCACTTTTCTGAAAGCGATTTGGATTATTTAAAAGAACTTGGCTATCAAAATGACTATGTTTCTTTTTGCGAACTATTCGTTTTACAGGAAATGTCCGTGCTATGAAAGAAGGAGAAGTTGTATTCGGTAACGAACCACTTCTACGTATTGAAGCGCCATTAATTGAAGCTCAACTAATAGAGACAGCGTTGTTGAATATCGTCAACTATCAAACACTTATAGCAACAAAGGCCTCTCGCATCAAACAAGTCGTGAGCGACCAACCAGTATCAGAGTTTGGTACAAGACGTGCGCATGAATTTGATGCGGCATTATGGGTACGAGAACCGCTTATATTGGTGGGTTTTCTAGCACAAGTAATGTTCGAGCAGGAAAACGATTTGATCTTCCAGTTTTAGGAACACATGCGCATTCTTTTGTTCAAGCATATCAAAATGATTACACTGCTTTCCATAAATACGCAAAATGTCACCAAGATTGCGTATTCTTAGTTGATACCTATGACACTCTAAAATCAGGTATTCCAATGGCAATTAAAGTCGCCAAAGAACTGGGCAAAAGTATAAATTTTATTGGTATAAGGTTGGATAGTAGAGATTTAACTTATCTTTCCAAAAGGGCTAGAAGATTATTAGATCAAGCAGGATTTGAGGACGCGAAAATTTTCACTTCAAATGATCTCGATGAATATACGATTACAAGTTTAAAAGTACAAGGAGCAAGAATCGATGCTTGGGGAGTTGGCACTAAAGCGATAACCGCATTTGATCAACCGGCCTTAGGGGCTGTATATAAAATGGACAGATGATGACACCATCGAAATTTCTGCGAGCCCTGAAAAAGTCACGACACCAGGATTGAAAAAGGTATATCGCATAACTAACAACTATACGAAAAAATTAGAAGGAGATTATATTGTCTTATCTAATGAACATCCAGAGAATGAAGAAAAACTTCATGTTCCATCCTGTGATGACGTACATTGGAAAATTTGTAACTAATTTTATAGCTGTAGATTTACACGAAGATATTTTTTTGGATGGCACACTTGTATATGAATCACCGAAGATTCAAGAAATCCAATCCTATGCAAAGCAACAACTAACCCTATTATGGGAAGAGTACAAACGTTTATTGAATCCGGCCGAATATCCTGTCAATTTAAGTCAAGCTTGTTGGGACAAAAAGATGAAAAATATAGAAGAAGTTAAAAGAAACAACAGACAATCAATAACTTTATAAGTCATTTATTATTGCGTTTAGACTAGGATGGGTATTTTAAAAAAAATACTTTAGGTAGTGGGGAAATGGCAAAAGAAACTTTGATAATTGTTGATATAAGCAATGATTTTGTAGCAGATCATGGATCTTTAACAGTTGGAAAGCCTGCGCAAGACATTGTACCTTATATTAAGGATTTAGAAAATAAATTTTTAGCAGAGGGAAATGTAATTGTTATAGCAATGGATGCGCACGAACTAAATGACCAGCACTTTGAAATATGGCCGGCTCATAATATTGTTGATACAGAAGGGCAACAGTTATATGGTGATTTGTATGATTGTATGAAGAAAATAAAGAATTAGATAATGTAATTTATTCATCAAAAAAAAACTATAATGCATTCTTTCAAACTGGTTTAGCTGAAAAATTGAGAGACTTGGGGACAGAGAAGGTTCATATTGTTGTTACAACAGATATTTGTGATTTTTTAACAGTAGCAGGAGCAGATGCAGAAGGATTCAAAACAATAGTTCATAAACGAGGTGTTGCAACATTTACTAATCTGCAAGCAACAATTTTAGACCATATGAAATGTTATTTCCATACGGAAATTATTGAATAAATAGTAATGAGGGTGGTGAAATAAATGATTGACTCTTTAAGCCGTATAAATGATTTAGCTAAAAAAATGCGTAATGAAGGATTAACAAATGCTGAAAAAGTAGAGCAACAAATGCTCCGAGAAGATTATCTCCGTGAAATACGAGGGCAAGTTCTTAATACTTTCTCTACTATGATGGTGCTAGATCAACTAGGAAATGATGTAACACCAGAAAAGGTCCGCCATATAAAATCGAAAGAATAAATAAAAAGGATGAGAAAGTAAAATGAAAGATTATTTAGTAAAAGCAACTGCTTATAATAATCAAGTACGTGCATATGTTGCCATTACAACAGACACGATTAAAGAAGCAAGACGTCGACATGATATGCAAGCTATTGCTTCGATTGTCCTCGGGCGTTCAATGTCTGCAGGAGTTATTCTCGGTGCCATGCTAAAAGGTGAGGAAAAACTAACTATAAAAATAAATGGTGGTGGGACAATTGGAACTATCTTAGTTGATGCTAATGCTAAAGGCGAAGTCAGAGGAAATGTAGCAAACCCTAATGTCCACAGTGAAAAAAATGAACAACTTGATATTAAATCGGCGGTGGGTACTAACGGAATTCTTTCGGTTACGAAAGATATAGGCTTAAACCATCCATTTATCGGTCAGGTTCCCATGACGTCTGGTGAAATAGGTGAGGATTTTGCCTCTTATTTATTACATTCAGAACAAGTTCCATCTTCGGTTGGAGTAGGGGTACTGTTAAACCAAGATTTAACTATTGAAGCTGCGGGTGGTTTTATTATTCAGCTAATGCCTAATACTGAAGAAGAGACAATTCAAAAGATTGAAGAACGTTTAAAGAAAATATCTTCGATTTCTTCCATGATTGGACAAGGCGTAACACCAGAAAATATTCTACAACAATTACTTGGTGAAGAAAATATCACGGTTCTAGACTCCATTCCAGTTCAATTCCGATGTGATTGTTCTAGAGATAGAATATCCAATGGAATTTTAAGTTTAGGTAGCGTTGAAATACAAGATATGATTAATACGGATGGTCAGGCAGAGGCTCAATGTCATTTTTGTAATGAAAGCTATTATTATACGAAAGAGGATTTAGAAAGCTTATTAAAAGAGATTTCAATATAGTAGAAAATATATAGAAAGAAATGAGAGAAATAAATGAAGAAAGCAACAAAAGATATACGTGTAGTTGTAGGAATGTCGGGAGGAGTTGATTCTTCTGTTGCCGCAATGCTTCTAAAAGAGCAAGGCTATGATGTATTGGGAATATTTATGAAAAACTGGGATGATACAGATGAATTTGGTGTTTGTACGGCTACAGAAGACTACAATGATGTAATTAGAGTTTGCAATCAATTGGATATACCTTATTATTCGGTGAATTTTGAAAAGCAATATTGGGACAAAGTATTCACACACTTTCTAGAGGAATATAAGATGGGAAGAACACCAAATCCAGATGTAATATGCAATAAGGAAATTAAATTTAAAGCATTTCTAGATTATGCCATGGATCTTGGAGCAGATTATGTTGCAACAGGACATTATGCCAGAGTGTTAAGAGAAGATGGGGAAATTCATTTGTTAAGAGGGAAAGATGGTAATAAGGACCAATCTTATTTTCTAAATCAATTAACAGAAGAGCAGTTAAGTAAAGTGTTATTTCCGCTAGGTGACATTGAAAAACCAAAAGTAAGGGCATTAGCAGCAAATGCTAATCTGGCAACTGCATCCAAGAAAGATAGTACAGGTATTTGCTTTATAGGTGAACGAAATTTTAAAAATTTTTTAAGTAATTATTTACCAGCTCAGCAAGGTAATATGGAGACTTTGAATGGAAAAGTTATCGGACATCATGATGGAATTATGTATTATACAATTGGACAGAGACATGGTTTGGGAATTGGTGGGGACGGAGATCCTTGGTTTGTAGTTGGTAAGGATATTGATAGAAATGTTTTATATGTGGAACAAGGATTCCATAATGAAAAGCTTTATTCAGATGTTGCAATTGCTAATAACATAAGCTGGATATCAAAGGAAACGTCTCAAGAAACATTTGAATGTACTGCAAAATTTCGTTACCGTCAATCAGACAATAAAGTAACGGTAGAACACATAGATGATTTTAAAGTCAAAGTAATCTTTCATGAACCAATTCGTGCAGTAACTCCAGGACAAGCAGTTGTGTTTTATAGAGGAGAAGAGTGTCTAGGGGGAGGAACTATTAGTGAAGTGTTCAGTAATGGAAAACAATTAACTTATGTAGGATAACTAAAGAATGAAAAGTTGCTTCTAAGATTTGAAATCGCAAAAGAGATTTGGTCAAATGCTAATTTTCATTACAAAGGAAGGTGTAGTATGGATCTACAAAAAATAAATAAGGCTTTTTCAAAAGAAGAAATAAAACAATTAATATCTTTATTTGAAAAGTATTCTAAGGAAGAGATAGAAATAGCATTACGCCAAATTAGCAAAAACAAAAATTTTAAAAGTTAGTTACAAATTTAAAACATTTCAATCAAGGAAGAAAGTTAATTACACATTAATCGACTTTGTCATTTTATTCATACATTAAATCAGGCAATTAAATTCATATACCTAACTGAGGTATGGTACTATATTTTTGTGAGGAGGTTATGCTAATGGAAAATTCTAAAAAAGAAGAAGTGGAATTTCTTATAGAAAATATTACTTCCACTAGAAAGAGTCATCATCCAGAGCGTGTAAAGAATGATTTAACAACTCGATTAAATCGTATCGAAGGACAAATTCGAGGCATTAAAGGAATGATTGATAAAGATGTTTACTGTGATGATATAATTACACAACTTTCTGCTACACAATCAGCAATAAATAGCGTAGCTAAAATCCTATTGGATGGTCATTTAAAAGGTTGTGTTGTTAATCGACTTTCAGAAGGAGATGCAACGGTACTAGATGAATTAGTTAAAACTATTCAAAAATTTAATGAAAAAATAATTTTTTGATTTTTATATACCCCTATGGTGTATGTAGTGCTAAACAACATTTTAGATAAGTGAAAAAATATGGAAAATGTAACATTGAATGTACAGGGAATGTCATGTGGGCATTATGTCAGTGCTATAGAAGGAAGTGTTGGAAAGTTAAAAGGAGTAAACGAGGTAAAGGTAAGATTGCATGATGCACAAGTAGATGTGTCATTTGATTCTCAAATACAGCTTGATAAGATTAAAGAAACCATTGAAGATCAAGGTTAAGAAGTAGAATAAGAGTGCTATCATAGCACTCTCTTATTTGCAAATTTATATACCTTGTATAGGTATAAAAAATACTTGGCGGTCTTGCAGTAGTATTGATTTTAATCAAAATTTTATTCTTTAAAACGGAGAAGAAAAAAGATGATAAGTATCTAATTTACACGCTTCTTCTAATTATTATTTCTGTTAACATTTCCATCTGGGTTATTACAGCAATTAATTCGTAAAGAAAAATGAAAGTGGATTCGATATAAGGAGATCCACTTTTTTTTAGAAAGATATTGAATGTCAATCGATTGATTTTCTGCATTAGCAGAAGAACAAAATAAAGCTGTAGAAACAACTTCTATTAAAACAATGGACCAACTAGATGAAAGATTTAATCTTCAAACTGTAACAGGAATTCCAGAAGGAGTTATCCCTATTGAATTTAAATATTTAGAGCAAGCAACATCTAATTTTAACTCTAATTTAACAGAAAATAATAATCAATTTAACACAAGTTGTAAATTCTATAGCAGGAAGTACTACAATTAATAAAACAGGTACATTTTCTACAACTACTGCTGCAAAACTATCAGCTACCATTTTGTATGCGACTTTGAACAATGGTATGATTAACATAGTAAATGTAACATCTAGATCAGTTGGGATATATTAAAGGAGTTTTAACTCAGTGTATGATCGTAAATGGTGTAATAAAAAAAATTATTCTTATAATGAAAAAGTATATGTAGAAGTTTGATTTTAACATAGCACAAAGCCTAGGTCCTCATAAATTTGAGCCTGGGCTTTTTTATTTCAAGGTTAGTCATTGTGCCAATATTCCTTTTTCCTTTGCTTCTTGTAGCCAAGAAGGGAACTCATCTAATAGGTTTTCGTATAGCTGTTCATCGGATACTGTTTCGATGTCATCAACGTGGAAGAAGTTTGCGTTGTCGATGTAGCGTCCTTCCTGTTCCTCTATCATACAGAGCATCGAGATAAAAAGAGGTGCTAGATTAAAATATAAAAAATTGCATAGTTAAAAATTAAAATGAATAAACAGGTGTGAAGTACTGAGGAGCACTTTCACACCTGTTTTATCTTTAGAGAAGCAATCTAATAAATAACTACTTTTTTATTAGAAAACAATGGGTATTGCTGAAGTGATATTTTATGATACATAGCGAAGATTGTCCATAGACAGTCCTGCTAAGAATGTTTTTAAAATAAACTAGAAAAGAAATTTTTCGTAGTGCTAACAATTGAATTAAAAGTAGAGGAAATGAAATTAATAGCAGCACTTATTGCATTTTTTACAGTTTCCACAACGGTAACAAAAACATTTAAAACTTTATCCATAATATCTTGTATAAAGGCACCGACTTTATCAGCAATAGTAAGTATTAGTGTTTGGGCTGAAGGATGCTCTTCACCAAAATCTATCAATGAATCGTAGTATTTATTGATCATGTCTTCCGATTTTTTTAAAGCTTCCTCTTTTTTCTTACGCATATTTTCAAAAAAAGTTGTTTGATTTTTATCAATTTCTAATTGCTTAACATTTTCTTTTAAGTCTAATTCTTCTTGCACATAAAAATTATTAACGTTCTCCTGATATTCTTGTGTTAGTTTTTGTAATTCATCAGGTGCGTCTGATAATGAAGGAGCTTGAAGTCCAATGAACGCTGCTAAAGAAAATTCTTTGGTTTGCTCTCCCGTATAAGCATCTCTCATTTGATTCATAATACTACTAAAATTTTTTACTGCTACTGTCATAATTATTCCTCCTAGTAATTTAATTGTTGAAACAACTATAGATTATCAATAAAAGGTTAAAATTAGGTTAAAAAACATAAATTTACTTTTTTGTTTTAATATATAATATACTGGCGATGAGATAAGTTAATTAAAATAATCTGTATTTAATAATAGTAGAAAGACCACTCCATGATGGGTGGTCTCAATCTTTAAATAGGGTTACATGATGTGGAGAAAATGAAAAAAGACCACCTCTAATAGAGTGGTCAAAAATACTAACTTTTCTTACATTATAATGAAGTTGACTTACCTTTTTTCTCATCCATAATAAGGTCTTCTTCACGTTGTGGGCGTGGGGCTTCCGTATATTCTTTGCGCCCATTAGGTTTTTTTGGGTCTGCTCCACTAGCAAATGATTGTTTTGTTGGCTCGTCTGTTGCAAATTCTGTATTTTTTTTGTCTCGTTTCATGTCGACACCTCCTCAAGATATTATTTATCTTATCCAATAAAATATCCCTTGTTTATTTCTATTTCATCCTTAAAATTTCAGATTACCCCAAGACTATGTAAGGTAAATTTGGTAGGAAATTTCTGATGTTTGGCTTTTACATAAAATAATTGATTTTTTAGAAAAAATGAATTTTTATGTTAAAATAAACCAAAGAAAACATTTAAGAAAAGTATTGGCGCTCTGATGGGAGGTTGAACAGATGGATGAGAAGAAAAAGGGGAAATTACAAATCCTCGTAATAATTTTAATGATATTACTTTTGGTTGCAATATTTGTTGTATTTTTCATAGGTAAATATATGGTGGCATTTGTTTTATTTGGAATTTTTATGCTAATACTAAATTTTATTAGTAGCTGGAAAAACCTAGATAATGCAGATTACGTTTATAGAAAAATTCATAAGAGTAACCAGAAATGGTAATTACTAGACATTTAGCTTAGGAATCTTGTTATTCTTATGTTACTTGTAGTGCTTATTTGGATATCTGAAAAGAGCAAAGAAGGGATCCTCACTTTATATGAAGAAATAGTGAGTTATAATATTTTTTCAACAACTACGGAGGTGCTTTTTTGCAAACATTTTTTAAATATAATTGGCTAGTTCGGGAAGGTTGGTTTCGTTGGTGTGAAGAGTTGACTGAAGAAGAACTTTTGCAAAACCGAACTGGAGGAATGGGCAGTATATTACACACACTTTTCCATATCATTGATGTTGAATGGAGTTGGATTCGTCTTTTACAGGGGAAAACAGACTTTCAGGAGAGCTTTGATGAATATAATAGCTTGGAAAAGGTTCGTAAATTGGAAGCTGCATTTCATTTAGACGTCGAAAGCTTTGTAAAGCAATGGGATGATAGTATGGAAGAGCGAATACTTCATAATCCATTAGCCGATGGTAGTATGGAGACGCATACATGGGGTGAAGTCATTCGTCATACCATTGCACATGAAATTCACCATATAGGACAATTATCAATTTGGGCAAGGGAAATGGGGAGAGCGCCTGTTTCTGCCAATCTAATCAGAAGAGGTCTTTCTTCATCATTGAAAGATTCAGTAGGTGCTCAAATAAATAAAGAAACGTTTAAATAGAATGAGAGACACTGTAGAAATATATATATGCTAGAAAAATGGTGCAATAAAATCCAATTGTTTATCAGCTAAAAGTGAATAGCATACCAGATTATCTTCCAATTCATTAGAATGGAAGATTTTTTGATGCCCAAATGAGAAAAATTGCGAGGCAGATTTCATGAAGGCATTTACTTATGGCTTATAATATCCAGTAAATTTTAGTTAAACACTAATGTTTACTGGGTATTTTTTGGACAATATTTAGGTTAATTAGAAATATTTATATGAAGAATAGCTAACAACTTGACAGAAGTTTAAATGGGGAGTACTATACATTGGTCGCGAAAAAAGCTATTGTAACGTAACATTTTTTAACGTGCCATACAGTACTTATCAGTTAAGTTCATATATAACTAGATTTTAATTTAATCAGTAAAAGGTAGGTGCAAAAATGAAAAATCTAGCAAATAAAAAAGATAACCTATTACAAAACTTTTTAGGAATTTATATAGTAGCAGTATTAATGTTATGGATTAAAACATACATCTCTCAACTATCACAATTTGACTTAGGTGTAGAAGGAGTCATACAACAATTCCTTTTACTAATAAATCCACTAGGCTCAGCAATGCTATTTCTAGGATTTTCATTTTTATTTAAAGGTAAAAGAAAATACACATCACTCGTTGTTGTCTACACTTTAATGTCTATTGTTTTATATGCCAATATTGTTTATTACCGATTCTTTAGTGATTTCATTACATTACCTACACTTTCTCAAACGCAGAATTTTGGAGATTTAGGTGGTAGTGTTCTTTCTTTATTAAAGCCTTATGATATCTTGTTCTTTGTGGATGTAATGGTTATGTTTTATCTACGATTCTCTAAAAAAATCCAAAAAGATACCAAACGTTTTGGCTATAAAAAAGGAATGGCAATCATTGCCTTTGCATTAGCGGTATCAATCCTTAATTTAGGACTAGCTGAAACTAATCGTCCTCAACTATTAACACGAGGTTTTGATAGAAACTATATTGTGAAATATCTAGGGATGTATAACTATACGATTTATGACTCAGTTGAAACGATGAAAGCCTCTTCTCAGAGAGCTTTGGCGGATAGTAGTGATATTACTGAAGTAATTAACTATACAAAGTCAAACTATGCCAAACCAAATGCCCAATATTTCGGTGCAGCAAAGGGAATGAACGTTATCTATTTACATTTAGAATCATTCCAAAACTTTTTAATCGACTATAAATTAAATGGTGAAGAAGTAACACCATTTTTAAATTCATTAGCAAAAGATAAGAATACATTGTATTTTGATAATTTCTTCCATCAAACAGGTCAAGGGAAAACGTCTGATGCAGAATTTATGCTTGAAAATTCTTTATTTGGATTACCACAAGGATCTGCTTATATTACAAAAGCACAAAATACGTATCAGGCAGCTCCTAGTATTTTAAAAGATTATGGTTATACATCAGCTGTATTCCATGGTAATAACGGAAGCTTCTGGAATAGAAATGTAATTTATAAATCATTTGGCTTCGACAAATTCTTCGATGCTAGTTACTATAACACAGGGACTTCCGAGGACATGGCTGAATATGGTTTGTTAGATAAACCATTCTTTGAACAATCTCAAAGTCTTTTAAGCTCCTTACCACAACCTTTTTATACAAAATTAATTACGGTAGGGAATCACTATCCATATAAAATGAATCAAGATTTAGTGACAATTGATAAAGCCAATACGGGAGATGCAAGCGTTGATAATTATTTCCAAACAGCTCGTTATGCAGACGAAGCAATTCAACAGGTCTTCCAGCAATTAAAGGAATCAGGATTATATGATCATTCAATGATTGTTCTTTATGGTGACCATTATGGTATTTCTGATAATCATAATAAAGCGATGGAACAAGTCATTGGAAAAGAGATTACACCATATGAAAGTGCTAATTTACAACGTGTACCATTATTTATACATGTTCCAGGCATACAAGGTGGGACCAACCATAGCTATGGTGGCCAAACAGACCTACTGCCAACGTTATTGCATTTACTAGGAATTGATTCACAACAATTTGTTCAATTTGGTTCAGACTTATTATCAGAAGAGCATGATGAAATTGTACCATTTAGAAATGGCGATTTTGTCAGCCCTACGATTTATTCAATTAATGAAAAATATTATGATAATAAAACAGGCTTACCATTAGACGACAGTCAATTAGAGGAAGCAAAGACGATTAAAAATGAAGTAGATCATAAATTGGCGTTATCTGATAGAGTCGTGAATGGTGACCTATTGAGATTCTATACGCCAACAGGTTATACGCCAGTTGATCCTTCTCAATATAATTACTCTCCTGATGAAAATGTAGAGTCTAAATAATTTAAGGCGGTTCAAGGAATTGTGTACGATATCAAAGTCTATAGGATATCATACCATTACCTTGAATTGCTTTTTTATTGGTCATTTTTGAATAAGTATGGCAATACCAAGATTTTATATTCTCCTTAAGGTTCAAATAGAAAATTGGACTAACAGAAAAAGCGATTCAAATCCCTTAATAGTAAGGATTTGAATCGCTTTTATTAGTAAGGAGAGGACAAACATGATGGCACTCATCATCCTTACTTATTTCTTTTTAAAGAATAATTTAGATGAAAAAAGGAAAGAAATAGGTGTAAATTTGAGGAGTTGATCGGGATGGAATTTTATAAAGACATAGTCATTTACTGTTATAGTTGTCGTAAAAAGACTGTGTTTACATGTAAAGATACACATGAAAAAAAGGGTGTCGATAGTCACTGCAGTGAATGTACAGGTATTTGGTTTGAATGGCAAAACCGAGCTGTCGAGAGAGAAATGGAGAAGTGGATTGCCTATAATAAAGACTTAGTAAATAATATAAATCACTGATCTATTTTTTTACACAAGAGTTAAGTTGAATACACCTAAAAAGCGTATTATCAAGTTAGTACGATGAGGCATTGAAGTGCCATTTTCTTTTAAGAGAGTGGTTCTTTTTCTTTTGCTTAGACAAAAGCTCTAGCTAGAATAAACAAAATTACTATTTCTTTATCTCATTTGATAAAGAGAGGTGAATAATCGAATTATTGAATCTAAACCATGATTTGCCCGTATACATATTATTATGATAATTAGGGGGGCATCATGGACGTTTATAAAAAGATAGCAATTATCGGGGGAACAGGTAAAGCGGGGCGTTACATTGCTTCTAAAGCATTAGAGAAAGGGTATCACGTACGGATGCTTGTTAGAAACCCAGAAAAGTTAGTTTTCAGAGACAGTAGGATTGAGGTAATAGAAGGAAATGTACAAAATATCGAGGATCTTCAAAAGCTATTAAAAGATTGTCAAATCGTTATCAATACTTTTGGTCAACCAATGAAAGAAAAACCGATTTATAGTAAAGTAACGGAAAATATATTGGGAGTCATGTCTGATTTACATATGGATCGTTATATTGGGGTAACGGGTGGATCGCTAACCATTGCTGGAGATACAAAGAGTATTATAAATAGAATGGGTGCAAAGATATTTGAAATTATTTATTCAAAAATGATGATGGATAAGAAAAAAGAATGGCATCTCCTTAGCTATAATCAAGTAATCAAATGGACACTAATTCGGCTTCCATTTATCGTAGAGGGAGATGAAGTAGGGTTCATAAAGGAAAATCTTGGAGATATGCCAGGTACAAAAATAACAAATCGGGATATAGCTACATTCATCATTAACCAAATAGAAAATCAAAAGTATGTACAAAAAGCACCGTTTATCTCCAATTAATCTAATTTAAAGGAGAATGCCACTTGGAGAGGGATAGGGTCAGCGCCTCAACTAAATGACTTTATCCCTTTTGAATGCCCAACAAAATTTTCCTTTGCCTCAATCATATTGGTACAAAAAATCAAATGACATCCTTTTGAGCAGTTTTTTAATTAAAACCTTCTCCAATAAACCTTCCAACTCCTCTCAACAACCAATAAATGATTCTAAATGGGAGGAAAAGTAATTCTTGTATCCAAATTAGTACATCAAGAAATAAGTCAATTAATGAATATTGATCTTTACGTCTCTTATCTCTTCTCTTTTTGTTTTTCCTTCCTTGCAACCATTCTCTCACATTACTTGACCCCTTTTACAAAAAAGTGCTGGCTTTTCTTAAGTAAGTATACGATTCATTGCTTTAGGTGGTTTCATTTTTAAAAACTTTATGATGTAAAAGCGGATATGGGGCGTAAATGGGAGTAAAAATGTTGGCTTATTATATTTCTTTAGCGATGTGTATTACCGCAAATGTGAGAAATGGAGAATTTAAAATTAAATAAGGTGAAAGACAAGCAGGTTTAAAAAAGGGTCACATAGGCTGGAAGTGACCCTCTTTGCTGTGGATGTATCGACATTAATGTGAGCTGCTATTAATGAAGATCATCCCTTTTTCATGTTTATCAATAACTATTAATATTCTTTTTGCACGAATGTTGCTCCGACAATAATGAGAAGAATGAATAGCACAACGATTAAAACGAATGTTGAACTATTGTTTTTGCCGCCATAGTCCATGCCACAACAACCCATACTATAACCGCCGCTATAGTCATTACCATAGCCTCCATAACAACAATTGAAATTACCCATGTTTCCAAAGTATCCCATCAAGATCTCTCCTTTCTTCAGTTTATTGTATGAATGCCGTTGAAAGAGAAAAGGGTATTCGTCTAATGAATCGTATTTAGGTAATTTTAAAGAGAATCTTGGGTGAAGGATGGATGAGTATCACTAAACACTTGATAGGATGAAACTCAAAGGCGCTTGTTACAGCCTGATGATTAGTTGTCAATCCAGTCCATAAGATAAAAAATAATTTTTTGATGCATGATGATGGAGCGGGTTTGAAACAGTAAGTCGATGTTTTTCCGTTTCTATTTTTAGCTATAATGTGTTGCGGAAAGGAATCATTTGTTTTTTTATTTAAATAATGTGAGAGTTTTCTTTCATTTGCTCGTTATTACTTGTAGAGAAGAAAGGAAAGGAGGTTTTCTAACTTCGTGTATTCATTAATTAATCAGCTACAAAAAAAAGATGAACAAGCTTTAAGAGAAGTGATTAACAAATATGGAGGTTATGTTAAAGCCATTGTAGTGAAAGTGTTACAGCCCAATCAAACAGCTATTGAAGAATGTATCAACGATGTATTTCTAACCATTTGGCAAAAGAGTATTCAATTTACTGGCGATGAGATTGATTTTAAAAAATGGATTGGCGTTATTGCAAAATATAAAGCGATTGATACATATAGAAGCCTTCAAAATAAGCCTAAAACAGTCGAGTTACTTTCATCAATTTCAAATAGCAAGGATCTACCAGAAAGAATCGTAGAACAAAAAGTACAAAAAGAGCAACTATTTATCAGTATTTTAAATTTAAGTAAAAACGATCAGGAAATTTTTCTCTTGAAATACTACTTAGGATATTCCAACGGAGAAATCGCTGAGATATTTGGTCTATCTAAATCAGCTGTAGAAAATCGTTTATATCGAGGTAAGTTAAAGTTAACAGAAGAGCTGGGAGGTATCTAAATGAACGAAAAGGACTTCATCGAAATAGATATTGATGAGATTGAACCAATTGAATTATCTGATTGGGAAAAGATTAATATTGAAAAAAGTGTTTTACGGTCATCTTCAACCAAGAAGTATGTATTTAAAAAATGGAAGTGGGTTAGTATTGTCGCCATGCTCACATGTATTTTTGCTAGTAGCAGCATTTGGCTACCTGTAGTGGCTAATCGAGTACCAATTGTACAGCAACTATTAAATAGCAATGATAATCCCCAATTACAAGTATTTAGTGATAATGCATCAACCATCAATCAAATAGACGAAAGTAACGGAACCTCCATTGAATTAGCTGAGGCTTTTTTCGATGGAACGATTGTATCGGTTAGTTATGAAATGAAACACGAACAATCGATAGATGAACCCCCTCTATTTTGGAAGGGCGATTTAGAAGTCAACGGAAACAAGTTAGACGTACTTAGTCATCAAATCGTTAAAAAGAATGAGGCTACTTGGATTGGTATGTTTACAGCGAGAATTTCAGACAAAGTAATTGATGAAAAGATAAATGTTCAATGGCGTCCTCAAGATTTTATAGGTATGGAAAATACGACTCTTGTAGAAGGAGCTTGGGACTTTCAGTTAGAACTTACACCAACCCGAGCCTATTCAAGAAAAGTAAATATACCCTTTGGTAATGATCAATACCAGTTATTTTATAATCAAATAACAGAGGGAAAATATATAACCACTCTTTATTTTGAGGGAAATCTTGATTGGGAGACAGAATTTTTAATGGTAGACATAAAAGATAATCTTGGAAATGTATATGAAAATGTAGGAGCAACAACTATTAAAAGCGGTTCTGGGCGAGTAAATGGTTATGTTGAGGTTTTTATACCTGATTCTACTATTCGAACGCTAATCATTACACCAACTATAAGAATTGTTGATGAAAAAACATTAGAGCGGAAAGAGCTTGTTCCGCTCCCAAGTATTAATATTTCTCTAAAATGATATGGTCTGTTCCTACAACTTCTTTCCAAAGGGCTGAAGGAATCAATTCTTACCTACAAAGATGGATGTAGTTGCAATGAATGATACAGGTCAGCATCTTTACCTTTAGCTCATATCACGCAGTATTCAATCAAGATAGCGTTATTAATTGTAGCTAAATATCTTTTAAACGATTAAATTTTTAATTCTTTCTTTTAGTACCAATTATCATAAAGCCTAATAATAAATATAGAAGACTGGCCGAAATGGAGCTATACAACAGGAATGTAATAGAAGTTGGTGCCCAAACTTTAATAAATGTCCAATTTAAGCCGCCAAGTACTATGTTAGGCGTGATAAATAGTGCTGTCAGCATTGTCGCCACAAGTATAGTATGGGCAAATAATAACAATATTCTTTTGTAATTTAGATTTGCCATACGACGTTGTTTTTTATAAAGGCTGCGTATATTTTGAACGAATAGATAACAGAACATAATGCTGATTGCGATGATGATAGCACATATGATTGTTACAATTTTATCAAGCTTTTGATAGCTGCTGATATGTTGCATGACAATCGTTTTGCCCTCCCATAAATCCATGACACCTTGTCCAATCGCTGTTGTAGAGCTTGTATTCATATTGGCTAAAATAGCCACGCCGATTTGTTCGTCAGGTTGCAAAATGAAATACGAGGAAAAGGTTGGATTCTCACCAGCATGGTAGATATATGACTTTGTGTCCTTTTTCACAACGGCCCAACCGTTTGCATAGTAAGTATTCGTATCAAAAGGCTCCACTGTTAGATCTGGAGTATGCGATTCTTGAATTAAATTGTTACTGATTGAATAGATATCACTGTTTCCTACCTGTAATTTTAACCATCTGGCTATATCATTAGCGTTACTGATGATATAACCAGCGGGGATATTGCCACGATAGATAGGTGGTATGTATCGCTGCTCTCTCATTAGACCTATTTTATAGCCAGAAGCCATATGTGTGGCATGTACTTGGTGAATTCCTACTAAAGATTGATGCATACCAACAGGTTGTAAAATTTTCTGTTGAATATACTGATCGAATGGCTGTTTTGCAACTTGTTCAATGACGAGGCCTAAGACATCATAGTTGATGGTTGCATACTCAAAAGAACTCCCTGGTTGACGATTTAGTGATTGATCCAGCAGTGTTTTAACAGTTAATTCAAGGGCATTATCCGCTGTGCTTTCTGGGATTTGAGTAATGGAATTTGAGGGAATTCCGCTAGTATGAGACAATAGCTGCTGTATTGTCACAGCCTGATCCTCGCCTTTATAGGTTAATGATAACCAAGGGATATACTTTCGGACATCATCTGACCGTTTTAACAAACCTTGTTTTTCTAATTGTAAAATAGCGAGTCCTGTAAATGCCTTAGACGTGGAGCCTAACTCAAAAAGAGTATCAGAGGTAACAGGCGTTTTTGTTTTCGTATCTGCAAAGCCAAAGCCCCGTTGATAGACGGTTTTCCCTTTATCAACAATAATTACTGAAATTCCTGGGATTTTACTAATGGTTTGCTGCTCCTTAATAAACTGATCAATTTTACTAATTGTATCATTTGATGCTGCGTGTCCAAATCCGGGTGTGAACGTAAAAAATAGTAACATTACTGTCATCATCACCGATTTCTTCATGAATAATGTCATGTTGTTTTTCTCCTTAGAACGTAATGTGCTTGTGGCAACATGGTTTACTGTAACAAGAAAAATAAGGGTAAACCATCGATTAACATGACTATTTCCGGGATAACATGACAAAATTGTCACTTCAAAAAGGGCCACTCCTAAAACCAATAGGAGGGCCCTTGAAATTTTATTTAATTTGTTTCTGGCTCTGGCGTAAAATCCTGACCGTTAAATGTTAATTTAGATGGTGAGATAAGAATTTCTCTGTTCGCTTCGTAATAAGGGTCTAAAACTTTATAAAAGGCTTCCCATTGCTCGCCAGCTTTTTCATCTTCACCCTTTTGTTCAAGGGCAACTGCTTCTTCATAGTGTTGCTTTAATTTTGCGTAATCCGCATTACTAATGCTGAATTCGATATCTGCCATATATTCCTCGAAGGGAACTGGTTTAAAGTGTGGGCGAAGTATTTCATAGAATGCATCCCATTTCTTCATGGCCAATTCTTCGTCTTTATCTTTTTCAGCTTTTTGTGCCTCTTCATAGAGCGTTTTAAGTTTTGCAAGTTCCTCTTTTGTTAAATCGACGTTCATATCCGCCATATATTCTTCAAAAGTTAAAGGTGGATATAATTCTTGGTAATAAGGTTCAAGAATAGTGAAAATTTTATCAATGTTTTCTGATGCCTCATCCGTTTTATTTTCTTTTACATACTTAATCCAGTTACTATAAAGTGTTTTTAGCTGTTCTTTATCTTGTGCTTTGATAACAATATTTTTTTCAGCGAATGCAGCTTCATTAATAAATTCTTCAAAAGGCTCAGGTTGCCAATTTGCTAATTCGTAAGGTCTTGTGATGTTATCCATCGCCTGATAGATTCGTTCCATTTCCTCATAATTCTCTTCTTTTTCAGCCTTTTTCATGTCAGAAAAGAGTTTCTCTAGTTGGACTAATTCTTCTTTTGTTACTTCTTTAGGTAAGCTTTTTTTATAGACGGCAAAGGTAAAGAAATCTGAGTAATCTTTCACAATACTACCCTCAACTAAAATTTCTTGCCCCTCGGCTAGCTTTAACTGCTCAATTTGTTTATCTGAGAAATTGTGTAAACCGATGTAGTAGTTTTTTCCATCTGTTCCTTTAAGGGTAATGCTGCCGCCATCAAAATATTTAATGGTACCTGTTATTTTTTGTTCTATTTGAATCGTTACATTATTTGTTGTATCAACAGCTGTTGCACCAGCTTGAAGCGGTGTTAATACAGCCATCCCTAGTGTTAATGCTGAAGCTAATAGCCATGTTTTTTTAGCAGGTTTTTTCATATTTATCAATTCTCCTTTAGGTTAACTTCTGTTACCAATTATTAGACGTTTTACCAATTGAAAAAGTTTTAACTTTTTAAAAAATTTTTAAGAAATTAAAGAGTGGAGGATTCATGATAAGACTCACTGTTTTAGTATCTGTAGTCTTTGAAAAATAGCTATTATTTACAGCTCAGACCATGCAAAGGGTTGATTAGCGAAGCAAAGATTTACAAGGATTAGTGCGCTTCCAGAGAAAATTCATGGGCACGAACTAAGGCATTATTGCAGCTTATACTGTTTTAAGCTCTTTTTCTCCTAATTGAAGATTTAGGAGATCTAATGTTTAATCTCATAAGATAACTTACATCCGTTTAATCCAAGCTCTTCTACTGTTCATCCTGGAAATAGATTTTATAGAATTTGCGATTCGTTGCCTCATCATAGCCAACTTCAATTAATTCATCTATTTGGTCAATATGTTGGATATTTACTTGGATTTCAATATTGGAATCCAGTTTGATTTTACGTTTGTATTTCTTTTCAGCCTTTTCTAGCGCACTATCAGAAATGACAGTTTCATAGGGTTTGACCGAATTAATGATGATATCTTTTTGCGTAGTGTCCGCTTGCTCAAAAACAGTATCAATATAATGATTTACCTGAAACTCCTCCTCATTTCTAAAGTAATCCAGTGTTTTATTCAAGAGGCCAAGTTTTTCTGTGCTTGTATAATTTTCTTCCTTTAAAATGAATTTTTTACATTCTGTTAATGCTAAATGGGTTTTATAATAATGCTCATCCGCTGCCTTAATTTTTAAAAATCGTTCTTGCCAATAAACTATATCTTCTTTACGTTTTGTTTTAATATACACGGCAGGAGATTGATCTGGTCCCATATCAACAATAATAGCCATATTATTAATTTTCTTAACGTTAATGCCATCCACGCCGTTCACGATCATTTGATTGTGTTCATTTTTCACATCTAAAAACATTTCTTTTTCATCAATTTTGACAATAGCGATAATCTTTTTAGCCTCATTTAATAGTAAACAATTTTCAAAAAGGCCAATAAACAGTTCTCCGCTTTTGATGTTAGGATGCTGTGACACACTATGTAAGTGCTTGGCAATATTTTGTGAATGTTCTAGGAAGTTACTTCCCTTTTCGAAAATAGCTCTCGAATACGTAAAAACTTCATGAAGTGCAAGATTGCTTTCATGGAAAAATTCATATTGCTGTTCCACATCAATTTTACTAAAAGCGAGCTGTGTAAAGGCTGCTTCTAACATGACCTCAGGTTGTGAAAAAACTTCTTCTCCTAAAATAAGCGTCTCACTCAAAAAATGCAGACTATATTGTGTTAATTTACTTTCACTGACTTCTAGCATAAATTTCACCTTCTAATTTTTCATAGTAGCTAGTATACCATAAGCTAAAGATTGCTTTTATATGTACCAGTACTCATTTGAGGCTGGTTTTTTTATGGTCACCGAATGTTAGTGTCTTATTATGAAAGAATGTTGAGGATTGGAAGTTTAAAATACTGCTGCTTAGATAAAGATAAAAACATGTAGGGATACTCTGTACAAGTGTACTAAAGAGGGTGATCAATATGTGGGAAAAGGTGATTTCCTACATGCCACATTGGCAAGTTTTTTTACAAGGCTTTTTAGCGTTTTTTATTCCATATTTAATTTATAAATTGTTCCATGTTTTTTTATTTGTTAATAAGAGCAATGGCAAAATTGAGATGAAAGAAAATAGTGAACAAGTTGAGATGGTACACATACCTATTCAAAAAACGTTAGAGCAATTTACAGGAGATTTTAATAAAGATCTTTTACAAATGAGGAAAGAACTTGGTCATAATTGGGATATTCATTTTAGAGAATTTCAAATAGGAAATACGGATAATCGTGCAGCGATCGTTTTTCTTAAAGGATTATGCGATAAAGAATTAATTGACAAACATATTTTGAAATCATTAATGAATGGACATACAAAAAAGTCGTCTGTTTTAAGAGGTCATGAATTACATCAATCAATTAGAAATGAAATCCTACCAGTGAGTGAACTGCTAGAGGAATCGAAAGTCATGAAAGCTGTTGGGAAAGTATTAACTGGTTCCACTGTATTAATTGTGGATGGCATACAGAATGTATTTATCATTGGTACGGCACATGGCAAAACTCGAAATCTTGAGGAGCCTGTTTCTGAAGCAATGGTACGTGGACCAAGAGTGGGCTTCACGGAAAAATTAAGTGTGAATACCTCTTTATTAAGACAGCATGGTGAGAATCGAAATTTATCGATTATCGAGATGGAAGTAGGCGAACGTACGAAAAAAGAGTTGGTTTTAGCCTATATAGATGAAATTGTGCAGCCTAATCTTGTCAAAGAGGTGAAGGAACGAATTGAAACAATCCATTTGGATGATGTTGCTGAATCGGGATATATTGAGCAATTGATTGAGGATGATTATCTCAGCCCATTTTCGCAAGTGCAAAGTACCGAGCGTCCTGATCGGGTTATTGCTGCTTTACTAGAGGGACGAGTCGCAATTCTTTTAGATGGAACTCCCTTTGCATTAATTGTGCCAGTCACGTTTAATATGCTACTGCAATCACCAGAGGATTACTATGAACGTTGGTTATCGAGCTCACTTATTCGCTTGCTTCGCTATTTTGCTGCAGGCATCTCTTTATTTGGCCCATCCCTGTACATTGCTTTTGTATCATTTCATCAAGGTTTAATCCCCACTAAACTAGCGCTGTCCATGATGGCAACAAGGCAGGGAGTACCGTTCCCAGCATTGATTGAAGCCCTCATTATGGAAGTCGCTATTGAGATATTACGAGAAGCAGGACTTCGTCTACCGAAGCCAATTGGTCCGACGATGGGGATCGTTGGAGGGCTTGTTATTGGAGAAGCCGCCGTACAGGCAGGAATTGTTAGTCCAATCATGGTCATTGTGGTTGCATTAACAGCAATTTCCTCTTTTGCTATCCCTCAATATAATGCTGGTATCACGCTAAGAATGCTACGTTTTGTGGCGATGTTTTCCGCAGCTTTATTTGGACTATATGGCATCATTCTATTCTTCTTATTCCTTTGCAGTCATTTGGTAAAGCTAAAAAGCTTCGGTGTATCCTATTTGAGCCCAACTATTCCGTATCGAGCAGGTGATTGGAAAGATTTTATGGTGCGAATGCCGTTAAAGATGATGAAGCATCGTCCTAGATTGTTAAAGCCAAAAGATTCGGTCCGCAAAGGGGAATAAGAGAAAGGGAGCAAAACAGCCATGAACAGCAGTATGAAAGATAAAATAACGACGTCACAAGCAGTTGTTATTATTATTAACTATATTCTTGCCACTGGGATTCTTACTTTACCTCGTGCATCTGTAGAAAAAGTAAAAACGCCAGATGTTTGGATTAGTGTATTTTTAGGTGGAGTCGTTGCAATGATTGCAGGTGTAATTATTGTGAAGCTAAGCCAACAATACCCTGACAAAACATTTTATCAATATAATCAAGATATCATAGGGAAGTGGTTAGGCTGGTTTATAAGTGCGTGTGTAATTGCCTACTTTTTTACCATTTCTGCCTTTGAAGTTCGCATCATGGCTGAAGTAACTTCTCTCTTTTTATTAGAAGGGACCCCCACTTGGGCGATTATTTTGCCCTTCTTATGGGTTGGGCTTTACTTAATAAGCGGTGGCATCAATACAATCGCTCGTTTATTTGAAATCATTTTTCCTATTACCTTTGTTATTTTTTTACTTGTGGCTTTTTTAAGCTTAGGGATTTTTGAAATTGATAATTTGAGACCAGTACTTGGACTGGGTGTTGTTCCGATGTTAAAGGGAATTAAAACAGCGACACTGGCATTTTTAGGACCTGAAATTATGCTACTACTTGTGGCATTTATGTACCCTTCAGATAAATCAAAAGCCGTCAAGGTTGTACTGGCGGGTATAGCCATACCCTTGCTCTTTTATGTCATCACGGTTGTGATGGTCATTGGTGCTCTATCCATTGAAGGTGTTTTGACAAGGACTTGGCCAACGATTGAATTAATGCGAAGTTTTGAAATCCCTGGTTTAATTTTTGAACGCTTTGAGTCATTTCTTCTGGTAATTTGGATTATGCAAATCTTTGCGACCTTTACGATTACTTATTATGCCGCTACTTTAGGATTAGCCCAACTGTTTAAGAAAAATATGCATCCCTTCTTATACGGATTGTTGCCAATTATTTATATTATTGCGATGACACCTAAAAATATTAATGATCTATTTACATTTGGCGATAAGATTGGTCATGCTGCATTAATTTTATTTGGTGTAGTACCGATAACCTTACTCCTTATTTCGAAATTGAAAGGAAAGAAAGCATGAAGCGAATACATTGCTGTGTACGTTTACTTCTAGTTGCGACGGTAACCTTACTTCTTACTGGATGTTGGAGTAGTAAAGAGATAGAGGATTTAGGCCTTATTGTAGGTACATCATTGGATTTAGAAACGGGTGATGTTTCCTCTGAAGAGCAACAAGATGCTAGGTATGCAAACAGACAGTTGCTAACAATTACCAATCAATTTGTTACGTCAGAGACAACGGTTTCTGGAACAAAAGAGGGAGGATTGCCAGAAAAAGCGTATAAAAATGTTTCTGAGACAGGTGATGCGGTGTTACCAACTTTACGAAATATGCTGTTAAAGGTGGATAAACGTTCTTTTGCTGAACATTCCAAAGTAATTATTATTGGTGAGGAATTAGCTAATACTATCAATCTCCAGCAAACGTTGGATTTTTTTCTAAGAGAATTAGAAATACGGCCGAGTGGACTGCTCTTTATTGCTCAGGATCAGGCAAGTCAGGCACTGGAAACAAATGAACCAACTAAAATTCCTGCCTTTCAATTAGTAGAAATGATGGAGGGACATGAAAGGACGACTAAAATTTTGCCTCCGATGACCGTAGCCAAACTAGAGGGGAAGCTGTATTCAGACTCTAGCTTTTTATTGCAAAATGTGAGTACAGAAAATGGAGAAGTAAAATTTGCAGGCGCTGCTATCATTGAAGGAAAAACCAAAAAGCTACGAGGCTTTTTAAATGAGAGTGACCTAGAAGGGATTGCATGGATGTCTGGCGATGCGAAAGGTGGCCTTGTCAAAGGCTTTGATGAGGAGTCAGGAGCACCTATTGTGTATGAAATTATTTCAGCGAAAAGTAAAATTATTCCACATGTAAAAGGGGATCAAATCTCCTTTACGATAAAAATTCAATCAGAGGGAAGAATTGCTGAACATTGGGTTCTCTCCGATAAAGCATTTGACAATCAATTTTTGAAAAAAGCAGAGAAAGTATTTGAAAAAGAGATAGAGCAATTAGTGAGGAAAGCACTAGATAAAACGCAACATGAATTTCAAACAGATGTTTCTGGGTTTGGCAATAAACTAAGAATCGATTACCCGAAAGTATGGCAAAAAAGAAAAAAAGAATGGGATCAAACGTTTAGTGAGGTTCCTATTACATGTGAAGTGAATGTTTCCATTAAGGATTATGGCACGTCAGGTGATTAACATCGTTAATCATCTTTTTTTCTGTCCATTTAGTCTATACAGAAATGAAAGGACATATAGTAGATATTCGAAAAGATGGGGGATAAAAGACATGCAATATACTATTCAATCAATCGCTACCGTTCGTAACAATCGGCAAATGTTAAAAGATGATCATTGGGGAGAGATTATTTCAACTATTGAACTTGCTGATCATATCCAAGAGGCGTCCTTAAAAGGAATAGAAGATTTTTCTCATCTAGAAATTATTTTTTATTTTGATAAGGTTACAGACGATCAAATTCAATATGAGGCAAGACATCCGAGAAATAATCATGATTATCCAGAGGTTGGCATTTTCGCACAAAGAGGTAAAAATAGACCCAATAAATTAGGAAGTACAATCGTTGCCTTGTCAGAGGTCAAATCAAGAGGATTAATCGTTCAAGGGCTAGACGCCATAGATGGCACACCTATACTAGATATAAAGCCTGTAATGAAAGAATTTTTACCTAAAGAGGAAGTTAAACAGCCAGCGTGGTCAATAGATTTAATGAAGGCCTACTGGGGGTAAGATAGTTGTTAAAGCGAAGACAATTGTGGACTTCTAAAAAAAGGGGAGTAGCGTGCTCCCCTGGCTTTTTAAAGAATGATTCCTTCTTGATAAAGAATGCTGATGGCATGAGAGCGATTTTTGGCACGCAATTTTTTGATAGCAGATTTTACATATTGTGTAATGGTTACTTCACTTAATTTCATAACATCTGCTATTTCCTTGGTACTATCTCCCTGCGCTACCTGTCTCATTACCTCTAATTCACGCTTGCTCAGAAAGCCCTCTTTTTTGCTAGTTCTAGCTTGTATGATAAGCTGTCCAATCATGTTTCCAAAGGTGGTCATGTCATCTAACAGCTTATCATTTATATCGATTTCCTCTTCTAATTGAGTACTACAAATATAGCCAAAAACATATGACCCAATGAAAATAGGGACAATTAAAAACGTATTATTTTGCGAGGGAATAGAATATTTCATACTGATATTTTTTAAATAGTCCATTCCTGTGCAAAATTTAGCCTTCTTATCTTCAATAGCAGCATAAATAATAGGGAAGCTACGAATCTCCTCACGAATTTCACCGATATGACTACCACCCGATTCATTTAAAAAAATGATTCCTTCTGCTACAAAGCCTATTGGAGAATACCTCAATAAATAGGCATCCTTGATGGGAAAAGCATCTAAATATACCTGCAAAATGTGTATCAACAGCTCTTCATGGTTGGCATAACTTTGTACTGTGTCGAAACGTTTTTGAATGGTATAAAGATTGGACATGACCTATCCCCTTTTTTAAGTATATACTACGCTTAAAACAAGGAATTTTCAATATATTCTGTAAGTTGTAGTATTTAAGCTAAGTAAAGCCATATTTCTCTATTTTGGCGTTAGGAGGAGCAACAGGTGAGTAGTCAAACAATTAAAGAGGTGGATGCAGTTGTTCTAGGTGCTGGGTTTGCAGGTCTGTATATGCTACATCAGTTGAGGAGTAAAGGCTTTTCAATCATTGTATACGAGGCTGGAGATGGTGTAGGTGGTGTTTGGTATTGGAATCGTTATCCTGGTGCTAGATGTGATATTGAAAGCATCTATTATAACTACACATTTTCAAAAGAATTATATGAAGAATGGACTTGGACATCTAGATTTCCAGAGCAAGCGGAAATATTACGCTACTTAAATTACGTAGCCGATCGTTTTCAATTGCGATCAGCTATCCAATTTAACACAAGAGTCACTGCAGCTCATTTTGATGAAAAACAACATAAATGGATAATTCATCTAAACGATGGGCAGTACATTTTAACAAGGTACTTTATTACAGGAATAGGCTGTCTATCTGCAGCAAATGTTCCTAACATCCAGGGGTTGCAACAATTTAACGGAAAATGGTATCACACGGGGCATTGGCCACATGAAAAGGTTGATTTTACTGGGAAGCGTGTAGGAATTATTGGGACAGGCTCAAGCGGGATTCAGGCAATACCTGTTATTGCAAAAGAAGCAGAGCAGTTAACGGTGTTTCAACGCACTCCACAATATACGATTCCCGCTCGTAACCATGCATATGAAGAGGACTTTATCAAAGAAACGAAGAAAAATTTTGAAGCGATAAAACGTTCCATGAGAAATTCGGTTTCAGGTACACCTTTTGCACAAAATCAGCAATCTGCAATGGAAGAACCTGATGATAAGAGGCAGGCGGTTTTTGAGAAAGCTTGGGCACAAGGTGGCTTTGCCTTCTCAGCTACTTATCATGACTTGTTAACGAATGAACAGTCCAATGAAAAAGCGGCAGAATTTATTCGCTCCAAAATACGACAGATTGTGAAAGATCCTGTGGTTGCAGAAAAACTATGTCCTAAGTATATGTATGGCACGAAAAGACAGGTTTTAGATAGCGATTATTTTGAAACCTATAATAGGGACAATGTTTTACTGGTTGATGTCAAAGAATCACCTATTCAAAAAATAACAGGAGAAGGTATTCAAACGGCGGATAACCATTTTGATTTAGAGATCATCATTTTTGCGACAGGCTATGATGGCATGACAGGGCCATTATTTAAGATTGATATCCGAGGAAGGAATGGCGTGTCATTAAAAGAGAAGTGGAAGGATGGGGCAGCTGTTCAAACCTATCTTGGACTCACAACAGCAGGTTTTCCTAATTTATTTATGATTACGGGACCAGAAAGCCCTTCTGTTCTCGTGAACATGCCGATTGCTATTGAGCAGCATGTCGAATGGATTGCCGAGTGCATGCATTATTTGCGTGAGCATGACATTGATCTTGTGGAACCAACAATAGAAGCAGAGCAAGCTTGGAGCACACATTGTCGAGATGTTGCTAATGCAACACTCTACGTCAAAGGTGATTCCTGGTATACGGGAGCCAATATTGAGGGCAAACCTCGAAGTTTTTTAATCTATCTAGGAGGATTTGATTATTACACAAAACATTGTAATAAAGTGGCTCAAAACAATTATGAAGGCTTTAAGTTAATGAAATTAAAATCAATATCATAGTTTGTGAGAGGGGAGCATATATCAATATGGAGCAACAAGTAGTCATTATTACAGGTGCTGGAAGCGGTATAGGAAGACAGACTGCAAAATTGCTTGCCACTATGGGCAAAGCATTAGTTTTAGTGGATTTTGATGAAAAAAGTGGACAAGACACACTACATGCTGTGAAGGAATATCACCAACAAGCAATTTTTGTCCAAGGTGATGTTTCACAAAGCAAGGATGTCAAAAAATATGTGGACGCTGCAAAAGAAACATTTGGCAGGATTGATGCTTTTATCAATAATGCAGGTGTTTTAAGCCCACCTACACTACTGGGAGATTTAGAAGAGGAAACGTTTGATAGAATAATCTCGGTCAATCTTAAAGGGGCGTTTCTCGGCTTAAAGTATGTATTAAAAGAAATGGAGCAACAGCAATCAGGTGTCATTGTGAATACATCCTCAGCAGCTGGTATACAGGGACAACCCTATCTAGGTGGTTATGCGGCAAGTAAGCATGGTGTAATTGGATTAACTAAAACGGCGGCCATGGAATATGGACCTAAAGGGATTCGCGTGAATGCAATTTGTCCTGGTGGCGTGAGGACAAACATGACAAAGGGATTGGCATCGAGTCCAGAAGAAAATGGACCATTACGTAGATTGGCAGACCCTACTGAAATCGCAAATGTAATCGCTTTCTTAATTTCGCAGGAAGCTTCTTATGTGAATGGTGCTGTCGTCCCAATTGATGGCGGTTTAACATCGTAAAAACATTTTAAATAAGAGAGGAAGGATTTTAATGGAACATCGTATTGATTCAGAACTAAAAGAAACGTTAGCAATTTTTCCCCCATTAGATTTGGATAATGTACAAGCTACAAGAGAAGGAATGGCAGCCGTTGCTGTGCCAGCTCCAATTGAAGAGCACATCATAGTAGAAAATAAAGTCATTCAAGGGCCTGATAATAATGATTCTCTTCGTCTTCGTATTTATAAATCAAAAGAGCAAAAGGAAATATACCCAGGCCTGCTATGGATTCATGGTGGAGGCTATGTCTTAGGAGCACCAGAGGGTGATGATGTGCTTTGTCAGCGTTTTGTCAATGAAGCGAATTGTGTTGTAGTATCTGTAGACTATCGACTTGCGCCTGAACATCCTTATCCAGCTCCGCTTGAAGATTGCTATACAGCGTTAAAATGGGTAGCAGATCATGCGGATGAATTAGGGATAGATCTTACCCGTTTAGGGATTGCTGGAGCAAGTGCTGGTGGTGGGCTCACAGCTGCACTTGCACTACTTACACGCGATCGAAATTATCCGAAGCTTAGTTTCCAAATGCCGCTCTATCCAATGATTGATGATCGCAATAATACCCCATCTTCATTAGAAATTACGGGACATATGATCTGGAACCACTCACTTAATCAAAAGGGATGGAAAATGTATTTGAATGGAGAAAATGGTAGCGACAATGTACCACCATATGCCGCCGCAGCTAGAGCGGATGATTTATCAGGTTTACCATTTACCTATACATGTGTGGGTCAACTTGATCCGTTTCGTGATGAGACTTTGCAATATGTAACCAAGCTATGTCAGGCTGGAGTAGATGTTGAATTCCACTTATACCCAGGCTGCTATCATGGCTTTGAGAGTATTGTCCCTACAGCCGCAGTCAGTCAAAGAGCTGTCACAGAGTATGTAGAAGCTGCTAAATATGTGTTACATCGAAATATTTCAGTGCCTTTATAAAAAATTCACGAAAATCCCGAAACCATAATTTACTCAGGTTTCGGGATTTTTTTGTTCAGCAAAATGATCTTTTAGCTAGTTTGTAATATTGTCTTTTAGGTTAAACTTTTATCGAGTGAAAGGAGGAGAAGATAAATTGTTACAATTTGATTCAAAAATTGTTGGAAAAGAGATAGGATTTGGCTATTTACGAGATAAAATTGCCGATCGAGGTTTCACGATCGGCGGGAATTGGGAGTACTATAAAGGCAGCTTTGACTCGGTATTATGGAAAGAGGCTGGAGAAACTATTTATTTACGTGTCCCTTTTATCGTCACATCAGGAGAGCTTGATAATGAAGATGCTCAAATTCGTTTTCAAAAGCCATTTGTCATTAAGCATGTTGAGAATATTGGTCTAGATTATGATGAGGGCTCCTTACTAGATGCAACTGGTGTTAGTCAATTTCAAACTCCGCTTGATAAAGATGGATACATTCATGATAAAAGTAGATGGATTCAAGCAGGTGAACAAGCTGTGGAAGAAAAAGTACTACCATTTTTCATTCATTAGTTAGATAAATTTAAATAGCTGCTGCAAGAAATTATATGTCTTTTATCCTTATTATTTTGGGAACATATAATCAAAAATATAAATAGAATTGTCGTAAGAATTTTCCAACATTATAATGATATTAGCACGTACTACTATATGAGGTGAGTTTATGGATAAAATAGCTATAGATGATTTTCAGCATTCCTATCAGAAATTGCACCAAGAACGACTCATCCATCGTAAAGAAGCCTTTCTAGAGGTGTTAGAGAAAACAAGAACATTTGGAGAAATAATCCTGTTTGAAAGTATAAAAAGTAAGAGAGGCGTCTAGGTGGCGTCTCTTTCTATTTTTCATAAATGAGAGGATGATTAATCATGGGACGCTACATACCTTTAATACTGCTAACGATGATTCTATGTGTTGCTTGTACGTCAACGAAGGATAATAACGATAATAGGTTAGAAAGTGAGGGAAATCACGCTAAAGATGCCATGAATTCCTCTATCGAAATAATAGCAGATCAATTGCAGACACCTTGGTCGATTCAAAAAAGTGGAGATGTCTTTTATATAGCAGAAAGGCCTGGCAGTATTGTAAAGGTTGCGGAAGGGGGCGTTGAGAGGCAGCAGGTTATCCTGAAAAAGGAGCTATCAACTGCTCCAGAAGCGGGTATGTTAGGATTTGTATTAGCACCTAATTTTCCTACCAGTCAAGTTGCCTATGCGTATTATACGTATGTCGAGGAAGAGGAACAATTTAATCGAATTGTTACGTTAACGTTTAGCGATAATAAATGGCTCGAACAGGATGTTATTATGGATCGAATAAGGAGTGGTACATACCATCATGGGGGACGTTTGAAAATAGGTCCTGACGGCAAGTTGTATGCAACGGTAGGAGATGCAACACAACCTTCTTTAGCACAGGATGTGGAAGCTTTAGAAGGGAAAATTTTGCGCATCAATTTGGATGGCACCATACCGAATGATAATCCTTTTCCTCAATCCTATATATACAGCTATGGACATCGAAATCCACAAGGCTTAACATGGTCTACTGATGGTACGATGTATGCCAGTGAGCATGGCAATGCAGGAAATGATGAAATTAATATCATTGAGAAGGGGAAGAATTATGGCTGGCCTCTTATTGAAGGAATGGAGAAAGAGCAGGGGATGATAACACCTCTTTTTACATCTGGTTCTTCTATCACATGGGCACCATCAGGCATTGCTATTGTAAATGATCAATTATATGTCGCTGCCCTAAGAGGCACAGCAGTCCTAGCTTTTGATATAAATAAGAACAAACACAATGAATTACTATCAGAATTTGGTAGAATTCGTGATGTCTTTGTAGATGGAGAATTTCTTTATTTTATTAGCAATAATACAGATGGTCGTGGAAATCCGCAACCTCAGGATGATAAACTATATCGAACGCCATTGTGATATAATATTTGAGAAAACATGGAATGGTAGGATGAATGGGGAGGACAAACATGGCAAACTATCTTAAGATCGCAGTAGCAATTGATTTCTCAGAACAATCATTAAAAGCATTGGATCGAGCTAGTCAATTAGCAAAGGAACACAATGCTATTTTGCAATTGGTGAATGTCATTGATACAAAATCGTTTGGAGCAGTTTCAGCATATGACTTAAAATATGCCGAGGAATTGAAGAAGGAAAACATTTTTAAAATGGAAAAGCTAGAAAAAGAGGCATTACAGACAGGAGTCAAAGAGGTCGAATCCATTGTAGAAACAGGTTCACCAAAAGGCATTTTAACACAGTTACCTCAGGTTGATTTAATTGTTTGCGGTGCAACTGGATTAAATCGTATGGAGAAAATGATGTTAGGCTCTGTGGCAGAGAAAGTGGTACGTCATGCGCTTTGTGATGTGTTGATTGTTCGTTAGTTGTTAAAATAGTTGAGAGTAAAAGAACCTGCTTGTGTAGACAAGCAGGTTCTTTTATTATTGGAATGTTTGAGCGTTATCAATAATGCTTTGAGGTATATCGATTGTTTTTAGATGATTAAATTCAGTATACGTAACGACTGATTTTGTATTCATTAACAATTCGTCACCTTCTACGGCCATTTTTAAGTCAAAATCCATATCCATTTTGTTCGTATCGAAAGTCTCTTTATCGATGTGTAGCACGTAGTTAATTTTTTCAATTGATAGTTGATCCATTGGATTCTCTTCTAGACCCATTTCTTGCATAGACTTATTAATCTCAGAATCGATTAGCTCTTTGAATTTATCGCCTTTTGCATCTAATGTAAGGACATATTCATCATCCGTTTGTTCAAATGTAAAGTCCTTAATGAATTTTTTCAATTGTTCTAGCTGTTCCTTCGCATCTGCAGAAGCAGCCGTTTGATCTAATATAGCATCAAAGTTCTCATCAGGAAGCTTTAACCAGCTATCTGTTGTCGAATCCTTCATAAATAAGCCTGTATCTTTTTTCATATACATTTCAATTGGCATGTCCATTGTTTCTTGACCTTCATTCATCATATCAGGCATTGTCATAGATCCTGATAAATGCATTGCAAGTGGATCAACGATGATATCCATCTCCATTTTGGAGTCGATTGAAAACTCCATTGCTTCATCACCAGACCCAACCTTTGTCACCTGTGTCATATCCATTTTAGCACTTGCACTTTGAATATCAGCCTGACGATCTACTGCTTTGTCATACACTTGTTCTAAAGTGAGTTTGCTTTTATTAGTTGTGTCTTTCGTAGGCGTAGCGCTTGAATTACATGCGGCAAGTGTCAACGCTAGTGTTCCGACTGCTAATACTTTAAAAATTTTCTTCATTACTTTCATCTCCTATTCTTGGTAAAAAACACTATCTACTACTATACGCACTAGAAAAGCAAAAGTTTCATAAATTGTTAGAAAAGAACTACTTTTTTATTAAAAAAATAACATTACTCCTACTTTTGTAAGCGCTAAACGCGATAATTACCAAATGAATAGGGATAAAACAAAAAAGCTGTCACGAACTTATCGTACAAGGACGATAAGTTCAGACAGCCTTTTGCTTACACAATAGTGTAATGGATCAATTATAACCCCAGATCATAGCAAATAATGTACCGATGATTGTCACAACACCTACGAATACTGAGTATAAAATTGTTGTATATAACGTTTTTTTATCTTCAGATTCACCGATGTGCATGAATAATACTAATTGTACAGTTGCCTGTGCAAGAGCAGTTACTAGTAAAATTCCAAATGCCATATTAAGAGACATATCAAATTTTACAACTGCTAAAGCTACGATTGTTAGTAATAGTGAGAAGCCGAAGCCCATCACATGTTGTTTTGGGAATAATTCCTTCATCAGCTAATCAGTCCTTTCAAGTAGACGAAGCTGAAGATGAAAATCCAAACAACGTCTAGGAAATGCCAGTACAGTGAGAAGATAAACGCTTTATTAGCCGTTTGTGGGTTTAAGCCACGTTTCGCTACTTGGATTAAAATAGCTACGCCCCAGAAGAAACCGAATGTTACGTGGGCACCGTGCGTTCCAAGTAAAGTCATTAAGGACGATAAGAAAGCGCTTGTTTGAATCGTCGCACCTTCGTGTACATATGTGACAAATTCATCAATCTCAATAGCTAAGAAGCCAAGGCCTAGTAATAGCGTGATGATAAAGAATGTCATCATCGCTTTTTTACGACCAATACGCATTGCATGAACACCAAGACCAATGGTGAAACTACTTGTTAATAATAAGAATGTTTCCCATAGAACTGGAGTTAATTCGAAAATCTCAGCACCATTTGGTCCACTACCTGTGCGTGTATGAAGTGTGAAATACACAGTAAATAAAGTGGCAAATAACACGATTTCGGCGCCAAGGAAAATCCAAAAACCAAAGATTTTTAGACGGTTTTCCTCTGTACTATATTCTAATGGAAGTGAAGAATCGATTTTCATATTATTTATCACCTCTCAAGCTTTTCTCAGTTGCCATTACTTCCTCAACTGAAATGTAACGACCATGATCTTTTTCAAATGAACGATGGATCATGAAGCCAAATACACCAAGCATACTGATGATGGCTGGAATCCATAGATTAAATACAGCGAAGAATGCTGCAAGGAAGAAGAATCCACTCATCCAGAATGGTGTGCCTGTATTATTTGGCATGTGAATTTTTTCGATTGTACCTGCCGTAATATCGCGACCTTCTTTTTTCGCGAACCAGAACTCATCTAAGCGAGTAACGGTAGGCACTACGGCAAAGTTATATTCTGGTACTGGAGAATGAGTAGCCCACTCAAGTGTACGACCATCCCAAACATCTGCCTTTTCATTACGAGGCATATGCTTCCAGCTGTAGTAAATATTGTAGACGATTAATGCAAAGCCGACTGCAAGTCCTAGAGCACCGACGAACGATAACATGTTCAATGGACCATAACCAGTAGACTCAGAATAAGTGTACATACGACGAGCATATCCATCTAAACCTAAAATGAATAGTGGGAAGAACGTTACGTTGAAGCTGATGGCAATGAACCAGAAACCAGCTTTCCCTAATTTTTCATTTAGACGGAAACCGAACATTTTTGGCCACCAGTAGTGGTAACCTGCAAGGACACCAAATACTGTACCTGGAATTAATACATAGTGGAAGTGGGCAACTAAGAACATCGTATTATGATATTGGTAGTCAGCACTTGCCATCGCTAGCATTACCCCTGTAACCCCACCAATTGTGAAGATAGGAATAAAGCCAAGTGCATAAAGCATCGGTGTTGTAAATTGAATTTTCCCGTGCCTCATTGTGAGTAGCCAGTTAAATATTTTAACCCCAGTAGGAACTGCGATTGCCATTGTTGTAATAGAGAAAACACTGTTTACCATTACACCATGACCCATTGTATAGAAGTGGTGGGCCCAAACTACGAATGATAGTAGGGAAATGACCACCATACTCATCACCATTGATTTGTAACCGTATAAGTTTTTACGTGCGAATGTTGCGATGATTTCTGAAAAAATACCGAAAGCAGGTAGGATAACGATATAAACCTCAGGATGTCCCCAAACCCAGAAAAGGTTGGCCCAAAGCATATCCATACCACCGTCTTGCATCGCAAAGAATTTTGTCCCGAATTGACGGTCAAACATCATAAGAGCAAGCGCTACAGTTAATACTGGGAACGCGAATACGATAATAATGTTTGTAATTAAAATGGACCAAGAAAACATTGGCATTTTCATTAATGTCATACCAGGTGCACGCATTTTAATGATCGTCGTGATAAAGTTAACACCTGTCATTAAAGTACCAATACCTGACAATTGAAGGGCTAAAGAATAATAGTTATTCCCTACAGTCGGACTAAAATCCGTACTTGCAAGAGGGAAGTAGGCTGTCCAACCAGCGTCTGGTGAACCACCGATAATGAATGATAAGTTTAATAAACCAGCACCTGCTGCAAATAGCCAGAAGCTGACAGCGTTTAGACGTGGGAAAGCAACGTCACGTGCACCGATTTGAAGTGGAATGACAATGTTCATTAAGCCGATAACAAATGGCATCGCCATAAATAGAATCATTAATAAACCGTGTGTTGTGAAAATTTCATTATAGTGTTGTGCATCAAGAAGTCCGTTATCTGGAACGGCTGTTTGTGCACGCATTAATAGTGCATCGATACCACCGCGGAATAGCATTAATAAAGCTACTGCGATATACATAATCCCGATTTTTTTATGGTCAACAGTTGATAGCCAGTTTTTGTAGAAATAGCCCCATTTTTTGAAATAAGTAAGGCCTGCTACGATAACCACTGCACCAACTACGATACTAATAGCTGCCGCTAAAATCATCGGTTCTTGCATTGGATGGAATAATTCTTCCATACTCATTGGATGCGCTCCTTTCAGAATTAAAAATTAATGTCTCGATTCGTTCAACGATAAAATCAAATTAATGACCAGAATGTTCATTATTCGTGTCTTCTTCAGACATATCCCCATGATCCATTTCATCCATATTCATGTGTTTACCATGTTCCATTGGAGCTGGTCTAAAGTCTAAGTGTGTAGATGAGAAGCTTTGGCGACCAACATGTTCTGCCTCTAACAGCTCATCAAATTTTTCTTCTGTTAATGGTGCCTCTTTCGCTTTAACATCAGCAACCCATTTATCGAAGTCTTCTTGTGTCATAGATTGTGCTTCAAATTCCATTTCTGCAAAGCCACGTCCATTAAAGTTAGAGTTACGTCCCATAAATGAACCAACTTCATCTGCTGCAAGGTGAATGGTTGTTAACATATCACTCATAGCATATTTTTGACCTGCTAATTGAGGAATCCAGAAACTAGTAATTGGACCAAATGAGTAAAGCTTAAATTCGATTGGACGATCCACTGGAATGTTTACATAGTTAACTGTTTCAACACCTTCTTCTGGATAACTAAAGTGCCATTTCCAGTTTGATGATGATGCATAAATCACTAAAGGCTCCTTATCGTCATAACCTGCTGGTTGAGCTTCTACTGTAGATGTTGTTCTTACTGTCACAACAGCTAAAAATGCTACGATAATAATTGGAATTACTGTCCATGTAATTTCAAGCAGATGGCTTCCTTCTTCATGAGGAGGCTCATAATCTGCAGCTGCTTTTGATGCGCGATATTTTGTAAGCATAAAGGCTAAAAGCACATACACGACTAGCAATATAAAGGCCATTGTAATAATGGATAAGATAATTGTGTTTGATAATGTTTCAGCATTAGGTCCCTTTGGATTGAACACTGTTAATGGTTCACATCCAGCAAGAAGAGCAATCGCACTCAATGCTACTAACATTAAACTTAATTTTTTCTTCATGTTTGACTCCTTTCTATAGAACGGCTATTCATAAAATTCATGTGTTTTTTGTCAGTGTCACATTTACAAATAGTTGATACTGAGGTCACCTCTTTTATCTTGGCGTATCAATCAACAACATAAGAAATTACAATGGCATGGTTCAATATGAAACATAAAATCTAGTGTTGATTGATCTGATGCAAGCGTTAGCAAAATCAATGATTTGCGCAATCGTTTAAATACATACTTGGTTACCTACGATTGTCACAATCTCTCGTTGTTTGCACATTGGATTATACGCCCTGTTTTTAAGAAAAAACATAATTTTGTTATGAAAATGATAGTATAGCGGTAGTGAATTTGAACATTTTTTGAACAAAAATCGTTATTTTAGTATTGGTATTTATAGGTTTTATTTATTAAACACTGTGGAAACGTTGAAAATACTGCATTCCTGATGTTTACCTAAGTAAATAATTTAAAATGTGAAAAATGGTATTTCACATTTTAGACGCTGTTTTGTAATAAAATCATTGTCATACCAGACCTATTGGGATTTTTTATTTGCCTTTTATCCAAAAAAGGAGTAGATGCAATGACGTTTTATGGAAACAATAGGTTGAATTTTCAATGAAAGGAATGAGTGGGGAGGGAATAAATGGAGCGAAATATTAATTATGTTAATATAATAATAGGTTTTCTTTAATATCCATATTTTTACTTCATTTGTTTTATTTGAAAAGTAAAAAGCAAACTAAGCCAGCTCTTAGTTTGCTAGTATTTTAGAAAAAATTTATGTTATCAAGAATTAAGCGGTGTAATTCAGCATTTTTAAAATTACCTGTCAATCACCAAGCTTCAGCCATTTGGCTACTTGTCCATAAATCGTATTTTGAAGCTGTGGCGCTTTATTATTCATTTTCAAAGAAAAATATAGTGTTTTCATAAAGTTTAAGGTACAAGTTCTTCCACTAAAGAAGAGCTCATTATAACCTTGTGTCATTAAATGCATTTCAAATTTATCAAAAGCCTGCTCAACAAATTCGATCAGTGCTTCCTCTGAGTAATTTTGAAGCAATAATGCATCCACTATATTAATTAAACGTTCCTCTTCATCGTTAACAAAGACTGTTTCTTTCCAAGTGACAAGTTTTAATGCATGTAAAATGGATGGTGCATACCGTAAATCGAATTTTGGATGTTTTATTGTTGTTGTAGCTAAATCTGCACCATGTGCAATACTGTGTGCCCATCCTTTTTCCTGAACATATCCTCTCGTATCCTGTTCTAATAACAAATAACGGCCAATTTTTTTAAAGAACAATTGTAGGTCTTCATCTCTTAAAACGAGTAATTCAGCGTCCTTTGCAAGAAGACCTGCAACTAGTAATGCGGAAAACGAACGAGTAAAGACACTATCCTCTGTTTTATCTCCGATATGTAAATATAAAAAATCCTCACCCGTAACTGTATCAAACAAATATTGAAGTTGTTGAGAACTCAATAAATTATCACTTAGTAAATCAACAAAGGTGCGATAAATGAGGTGGTCTCGTAATTCGGCATCAACTGAGCCAATATGGGCTAACATCTCCTGTAATAGCCAATCACTATGCTGGAACATAAATGTCTGACGCTCAGACAGTGTCATTGTAGAAAAAGACTGTAATGTTTCTTTAATATCCATGTTAGAAAAGCCCCCAACTTATTTTTGTACTATATATTATAGCGCCATTTCATTTCGAAGGGATAAATTTGAAACCTTCATTTTAATTAAGCACAGTTAGAATGTCCTCTTTAAAACATAATTTTTACAATATTATTTCCAGAAACTATAGAAAGTTGTTATGATAGAAACGCAATAAAATGGTAAAACTAAAATGTGAACAATAAAAAAGACATACCTATTTAAGTATGTCTTTGTCTAGCTAAATAATGACTGCTGATTTAATGCCAATTGGCCATTCAGTGAGCGTGTGTTGATTCGTCTTTAACTCGACAAGAATATTAGCATTTTTGATTGCATCAATGAGCCATTCACTATAGTGACGATTTGGTTCAGGATGCTGTAAAATCTGCTGCATATCTTTTTTATCAACATGTAACAGCTTGTAGTTACATTCAATGTTTACTTTTTGAGGAATAATGGAAAGAGACTCATTTTGATGACCAAGTGCAATAGATCCAGGAATACACCCTTGAATTTTTAAAATATAGGTGCTGGCTTCTTGTGTGTAGACATCAATTTTGGTGCGTGTTAAAAGTTCAAATTCTATCGGCTTATCTTGAAAAGGGCCGTCCGTTGTAGAAATTGAAATGACTTTAATCGATAATGCCTCGAATGCAGATGAGATACAATGATCAAATTCTGTAATTGTATCAAGTAATTGCATGGATTCCACTCCTTGTTAAGAACTTGATTTTCTTGATGCAGACAACAAAGGGGGAGCGTCTGCGAATTGTAGTAAATTTTAGACTATTCTAATTATAATATAATTTATTACAAAATATGAATGCAAAAGCAATGATTTTTTGTTAAAAACAAGAAACTTGTGGATTTTTTAGTAAATAGCAGAAATGAAAAATTAGAACAATGAGGTGAGAAAAATGACAAAAAGAAAGCGTCATGTCATTAAACATGACAATGTTGTTGTTTTTCCGGGCGCTGTCCAAACTTTAATACGTGAAGGACATATGTTTGCTGAAAATTTTCAGTATGAAAAAGCGGTGGCGAGTTTTGAAAAGGCATTTATGTACGAAGATGGAGATGAACTTGCTCTTAGTGCCTATGCTTTTGCTTTGTATGAATTGAAGGACTATAGCAAGACAAAGAATATTTGTGAGCAATTATTTTCATTGGGTACGTCATTTTATGTAGAAATCATGGAATTGTACATTACCGTATGCATGCAGTTAAAAGAATATCATCAAGTAGAGTCATTAATTACAACCCTACTTGAAGAAAATGTTTTGCCTCTGGATCAAATTGAAAAATTTGAACGCTTAAAAAATTTGAATAGTGAAGTGTCTAAGAATCTAGAAAAAAAGGAAAATGCACAACGTTTAATAGAAGAACAGGAATATGACCTTGAAAAATTCAGGACACTTAGTCCGAATGAGCAATCCATTCGCTTACATCGACTTATGGATACAAATGTAAGACAATTAAAAGAGCCATTGAAAGAAATTATTGAATGTTCGACGATCCATCCGTTTGTCCAGAGTCTAGCACTCATATTATTAGTAGAACAAGAAGTAGCTATAAATGTTATAGTGTCCAAATTTAATCAAACTAAAATTGTTAATCCTACTGAATTAGTATTGCCTAACCAGCTACCGCAGTATGGAAAAATAAAAAATATACTAGAAGTGAAGCTAGAGCAAGACCCATCAACGTTAGAAATGGTACAATATTTAATGGCAAAGCATGCCATTGTAACGTATCCATTTGAATGGCACCCGTTCGAAGCAGATGATGTTGCCTATAGTTATATTGATTTTGTCTTAGCAATGCTTGGAAATATACAAGAAATGGACTATGAAATCATTGACTTTTTACAAATGTTAGAAAAGCTAACAGAACTACATTAGGTATGAAATAAGTTGAAACTATACACATCTATGTTATACTAAAATGGTTGTCAAAATCGTAGTTACGAATGAATTGTCTAACATCTAAACTTGATTATTTATTTGGAGGTATTTATACATGTCAGCAAAATGGGAAAAACAAGAAGGTAATATCGGTACTCTTACAATCGAAGTACCTGCTGCAGAAATCGACGCAGCAATGGACCAAGCGTTCAAAAAAGTTGTAAAACAAATTAACGTACCAGGTTTCCGTAAAGGTAAAATGCCTCGTAAAATGTTTGAACAACGTTTTGGTATCGAATCTCTATACCAAGATGCATTAGAAATCATCGTTCCTGAATCTTATGCAAAAGCAATTGATGAAGCTGGAATTATGCCAGTTGATTACCCAGAAATCGCTGGTACAGAAAACTTTGTACACGGCCAAGATTTCACATTCACTGCACAAGTAACAGTGAAACCAGAACCAAAGCTAGGAGACTATAAAGGTCTAGAAGTATCTAAACTTCCAGTAGAAGTAACGGATGAAGAAGTAGATGCACAAATTCAAGATCAATTAGCTCGTAAAGCAGAGCTTGAAATCAAAGAAGACGAAGCAATCGTAGAAGGTGATACAGCTGTAATCGACTTCGAAGGTTTCGTTGGTGAAGAAGCTTTTGAAGGTGGTAAAGGTGAAGACTATCCACTAGAAATCGGTTCAGGTTCATTCATTCCAGGTTTTGAAGAGCAACTAGTTGGTGTTAAAGCTGGCGAATCGAAAGATGTTGTTGTTACATTCCCAGAAGAATATCATGCAGCTGAATTAGCTGGTAAAGAAGCTACTTTCAAAGTAACAGTGAAAGAAGTTAAAACAAAAGTTCTTCCTGAGTTAAATGATGAATTTGCAAAAGAATTAGATCCAGAAGTTGAAGGCGTTGAAGCTTTACGCGCTAAAATTAAAGAACAAACTGCAGCTCAAAAGGAAACAGAATCAGATGCAGCTCTTCGTGATGAGCTTGTAGAAAAAGCAGCTGAAAATGCTGATTTTGAAGTACCAGCAGGTATGATCAACTCTGAAACTGATCGTATGTTACAAGAATTTGGTCAACGTTTACAAATGCAAGGTATGAACCTAGACCTTTACTACCAATTCTCTGGTCAATCAGAAGAAGACTTACGTGGCCAAATGAAAGAAGAAGCTGAAAGCCGTGTGCGTGTATCATTAACACTTGAAGCAATCGCTGAAGCTGAAAAAATTGAAGCATCTGAAGCTGATATTGAAGCAGAATTAGAAAAAATGGCTGCTCAATTTAACATGACAAAAGATCAAATCACAAGTGCTTTAGGTGGAACAGCAGTACTTGAAAACGACATCAAAATCCAAAAAACAGTTGAATTTTTAGTAGAAAACGCTAAAATTACTGAATAAGATTTTGTGTAATTAGATAGCCCAAAAAAACAAGGTACGGCATTCATCCGTGCCTTGTTTTATCACATAAACTCTTAGCAATCAGTCCCCTTAACATTTAATTCACTTTATACTTCACTTATACATAGTATTGTTTTAGTTTTTATCTTCATTCAGCAGATGTTTTTGTATCCAAAGTATAATGTTAGGTACAAAAAACTCCCATCTCACATAGATGGCGAGCTGTAAGCCTTTTAACCTTTTTAGTGTGTGTTTAAACCACGACTGGATGAAGATAGTGCCTGCTGGCAGGCGTCAAGGATTTGTTGGAAGTCCGGACGCTATTAGAGTCAAGGCGAAATTGATACGATGCTAAACTTAACTTCATTCAGAAAGGTTCTAACTATATAAAATTTATTTTTTGATTGATATACCCTTGGTTGATGAATGTAGTAGATTTTATAAATAGAGATCAGTAGTTTGTAGTGTGTCGGAAGTGAATAAATGTAACTTTATAGCAGTATAAGGTGGCGAAGTAAGCAGGTTCCTATAGCATGCTTCGAAAGACAAATGAAGTAAAGTACATGACGATGCGTTATAATCTACACATGCATAATTACTGAGGCGTAAATGATGCAGACAATTTATTTGATAAAGGTTCAATAATCTTGTAAGATTGTTGCTTGAATAGGGGTGAAACATATTGTTCAAATTTAATGATGAAAAAGGCAATTTAAAATGCTCATTTTGTGGAAAACCACAAGAACAAGTGCGTAAATTAGTTGCAGGTCCAGGTGTTTATATTTGTGATGAATGTATCGAGCTTTGTTCAGAGATCGTTGTAGAGGAACTTGGTGTAGAAGAGGAAATCGAATTCCAAGATATTCCAAAACCGAAAGAAATCTTAACGATTTTAGATGAGTATGTAATTGGACAAGAGCGTGCTAAAAAAGCATTGGCAGTCGCAGTTTACAATCACTATAAACGTATCAATACGAATAGTAAAATTGATGATATTGAATTAGCAAAATCGAACATTGTGTTAATCGGCCCAACTGGTAGCGGTAAAACTTTATTAGCTCAAACGTTAGCACGTATTTTAAATGTTCCATTCGCTATTGCGGATGCTACCTCCTTAACTGAAGCAGGTTATGTTGGTGAGGACGTTGAAAATATTTTATTAAAGTTAATTCAATCAGCTGATTATGATATTGAACGCGCTGAAAAAGGGATTATCTATATTGATGAAATTGACAAGGTTGCACGTAAGTCGGAAAATCCATCTATTACACGAGATGTTTCCGGCGAAGGTGTTCAGCAGGCACTCCTAAAAATTCTTGAAGGAACAGTTGCAAGTGTTCCACCACAAGGAGGGCGAAAACATCCTCATCAAGAATTCTTACAGATCGATACAACCAATATTCTTTTCATTGTTGGCGGTGCATTTGATGGTATTGAAACCATCATTAAACGACGTCAGGGTGAAAAAGTAATAGGATTCGGTTCAGATCCGAATAAAGTAGATGTAGATGAAGGTTCTATCATGTCCAAGCTGATTCCTGAGGATTTATTGAAATTTGGTTTAATACCAGAGTTCATTGGTCGATTACCTGTACTTGCGAGTCTGGAGCAATTAAATGAAGCAGCACTAGTACAAATTTTAACAGAGCCGAAAAATGCACTAGCCAAGCAATATCAAAAAATGCTTGAATTAGATGGCGTTGAGCTTGAATTTGATGAAGATGCTCTTGTAGCAATTGCTAAGGAAGCAATTGAACGTAAAACAGGTGCGCGTGGTCTTCGTTCAATTATTGAGTCAACAATGCTTGATGTAATGTACGAATTACCTTCACGTGAAGACGTAAAAAAATGTATCATTACAGCAAAAACAATTACGGATAAAGAAAAACCGAAATTGCTTCTTGAAGATGGCACTGAACTCGATGAAGGTAGCGACACTAAAACTTCAGCATAATGAATAGACGTGGCTGTCTACCGTTGTGAGATAGAGAGTAATTAGCTGACTTCGATTGTGCAATATTCGCACATATCGACAGTCAGCTTTTTATTCATTCCTACATAAAGCAGCTGTAACTTGAAGAAATTTTTGGCTCGCTTCAATATCTAGTGTGAATCAACTTTTTAAACACATACTAGTAGCGCGGGATGTTAACATGAAAATTTTGACGGAGGTGAATGCCCGCATGGTGACAATACAAAAAACAACAAATGTACCATTATTGCCTTTGCGTGGACTTTTAGTATTCCCATCGATGGTGTTACATATTGATGTGGGTAGAAATCGTTCTGTAGCGGCGCTTGAGCAGGCAATGTTAGAGGACCAAATGATTTTATTGGTAACACAAAAAGAAATGCACGATGAACAACCTGAAGAGCAAGATTTGTATTCAGTTGGTACAATTGCTTATGTCAAACAAATGCTTAAATTACCGAATGGCACGTTACGTATCCTTGTAGAAGGAGTTGCTCGTGCAACGTGGAAAAACTATCGTGCGTTAGAGAAGTATACGGTTGTCGATATTGAGATTAAAGAGGAGTCAACAGAAAAAGATGTAGAAACACAAGCATTGATGCGGACATTGTTGACGTATTTTGAAAAATATGCTAAATCCTCCAATAAAATTACGACTGAGACGATCAATACTGTAACGGATATTGAAGAGCCTGGCCGTTTAGCAGATATTATTGCTTCTCATTTGCCGTTTAAAATTGCCGACAAGCAAGAAGTATTAGAAATGCTAAGCGTTAAAAAACGACTAGATCATTTAATTATTCGCTTGCATGATGAACAGGAAGTATTGGATCTAGAAAAGAAGATTAATTCCAAAGTAAAGCAGTCAATGGAGCGTACGCAAAAGGAATATTATTTACGTGAGCAAATGAAAGCTATTCAAACGGAGCTGGGAGATCGCGAAGGGAAAACTGGAGAAGTTGCAGAATTACGGAAGCGTATCGACGAAGCTGGTATGCCAGAAACAACAAAGGAAGCAGCACTGAAAGAATTAGATCGCTATGAAAAAATACCTGGAGCTAGTGCAGAAAGCGGTGTTATTCGCAATTATATTGATTGGCTTATATCGTTACCGTGGACAAATGCTACAGAGGATCGCATGAATATTGCCCATGCTGAAAATATTTTAAACCGAGATCATGATGGACTAGAAAAAGTCAAAGAACGTGTTCTAGAATATTTAGCAGTACGTCAGTTGAAAAATTCACTGCGAGGACCTATTTTATGCTTAGCAGGGCCTCCAGGTGTTGGTAAAACATCATTAGCTCGCTCCATTGCCGAAAGTTTAGATCGAAAGTTTATTCGTATTTCTTTAGGTGGTGTTCGAGATGAATCGGAAATTCGCGGACATCGACGTACGTATGTTGGTGCAATGCCAGGACGTATTATTCAAGGAATGAAAAAAGCAGGTACCATTAATCCAGTATTTTTATTAGATGAAATCGATAAAATGTCGAATGATTTTAGAGGTGACCCTGCAGCAGCTATGCTTGAAGTTTTAGACCCTGCACAGAATAATACATTTAGTGATCATTATATTGAGGAACCATATGATCTATCTAATGTGTTATTTATTGCAACTGCCAATGATTTAAGTAGCATCCCAGGACCATTATTAGATCGTATGGAAGTAATTTCTATTGCGGGCTATACTGAAATCGAGAAAGCTCAAATTACAAAAAATCATCTTATACCAAAGCAGTTGAAAGAGCATGGCTTGAAAAAAACACAAGTGGTAATCAAAGATGAAGCAGTCACTGATATTATACGTTATTATACTCGAGAAGCAGGAGTGCGTGGTTTAGAACGACAAATCGCTACGCTTTGCCGTAAAATTGCCAAAGTAATTGTATCTGGTGAGAAAAAACGCGTAACGGTTAGCTCAAAGTCATTACAAGATTTACTCGGTAAACATCGTTTCCGCTATGGACAGGCTGAAAAGGAAAATCAAGTGGGTGTCGCAACTGGACTTGCGTATACAACAGTTGGTGGAGATACATTACAAATTGAAGTTTCTTTAACGCCAGGTAAAGGGAAGTTGCAACTTACTGGTAAGCTTGGTGAAGTAATGAAGGAATCTGCTCAAACAGCATTATCCTATGTTCGTACGAAGATGGAACACCTTAATGTGGATGCAGAATTTTTTGATACTCATGATATTCATATCCATGTACCAGAAGGTGCTGTACCAAAAGATGGACCATCAGCTGGTATTACAATGGCAACAGCTATCGTTTCGGCTATTCTACATCGTCCGATTCGCCGCGAGGTAGGTATGACAGGTGAGATTACCTTGCGTGGCCGTGTATTGCCAATCGGCGGCTTAAAAGAAAAAACATTAAGCGCTCACCGTGCGGGATTAACGACAATCATTTGTCCTAAGGATAATGAACGTGATATAGAGGATATTCCTGATAGTGTACGTGAGCAACTAACATTTAAACTAGTGACATCGGCTGATGAAGTTTTAGCCTATGCGCTGGACGGAGGTTTTTAAAAAAATGAAAGTCCATAATGTCGAAATGGTCATTAGTGCGGTACGACCAGACCAATATCCAGAAGATGGACTGCCAGAATTTGCATTAGCGGGTCGTTCGAATGTAGGAAAGTCTTCCTTCATTAATCGAATGATCGGACGTAAAGCTTTAGCACGTATTTCATCTAAGCCTGGTAAAACACAAACCCTTAACTTTTATAAGATTGAAGAGCAGCTATTTTTTGTAGATGTTCCAGGGTATGGTTATGCAAAGGTTTCTAAAACAGAGCGTGAGGCATGGGGAAAAATGATCGAGCGCTATTTTACAGGACGTCAGGAGTTAAAAGCAGTCGTACAAATTATAGATTTGCGACATCCTCCAACAGCTGATGATCGTATGATGTATGATTTTTTAAAGCATTACAATATTCCTTGCATTGTCATTGCAACGAAGGCAGATAAAATTCCAAAAGGTAAATGGGATAAACATAAGAAAATTGTCAAAGAGACGCTGGAGTTGGAAAAAAGTGATCCTCTTATTGTCTTCTCTTCAGAAACGGGTCTTGGCTTTGAGGAAGCTTGGAAAACAATCGAAAATAAAATGTAATAAAAAACATCTATTGTATCTAAAGCGTTAGGACAATAGATGTTTTTGTATTTTCAGTCAAGGTGATGTAGAAATTTAGGGAAAATACTTGATGATGAAACTATTTGTCCGATAAATTAGAGAGGAGGTGGACTATATGGATATCGCAGCTTTATCGATGACAATGAACCAAGCAGCACTTATGCAAAATGTATCTTTAGCTGTTACGAAACAGACAATGGAAATGCAACAGCAAAATACAGAACAGTTAGTTGAAATGTTAGATGCTCCACATCCAACAGCCGGACATACAATTGATATTCAGATATGAAGTAGGAAAGTAGGTTGAAGTTAAAAGCTACCTCAACTTTTGTTTTAGAAATAAATTCAAGAAGGCCTAAAATGTAACTTTTCGAATAAGAAAAACTACCAATAATACGATATACTAATAATTAGTAAGGAGGCAGGTTTTTTGAAAAAATATTTTTACATACTGATGATTACGTTATTGATGATAGTTGGTTTTTCCTTTCATCAATCTGCTAAAGCTGCCCAACTAGTGACAGGGACATTTGTTGATGTAACGTTTTCAGAATATACGAAGCCAGATGGTACGATAGAAAAGCAACTTAGTAAAATAACTTTGGAAAATGATCGTGGGCGAACAGTAACGTTTAATATTAATAAAAATACTAGATTATATATTAATAATACGTCTACAACGATTGAGGGTTTTAAGATGGGGATGGAAGTCGAGGCTGAAATTTCTCTTAGAAGTGTTGTTGAACTTCGCGGCACCTCTCATACACCAACAGAAACAAATGTACCATCAACAGAAAGCAGTAACGGTAAAACAAATGCTGGTGTCGTAACGAGTATTGATCCAAATGGTTTATTTATCATGGTAAAACCAGATGTTGGCGCAGAAACGACATACTATTTAAACAAAGAAACCAATTATCAAAAAGGTTCTTCTGCAACAGATATTAGTGCATTATACGTAGGGGATCGCGTTAAATTAAGTTTCAAAAATAAAACTTCCTCAGTCATATCAAAGGTAGCTATCAGTGAAACAGGCACGCTCGTTGAAAACTTATATAAAGGTGAGATACAAGCGGTCAATCCTAATGCCAACAAACTTACCGTGAAAAATCAACATGCCTTTGTTAACTGGCAATTTGGCTCTCAAACAACAAATGATCTTTCAACTATGCCTTTTACTTCCAAAGTACCGATATATGTTGGGAATACGAAAGTTGAGAAAGGTCAGCTGAAAAATTATATAGGTAGCGAAGCATACTATGCGACCGTTAAACAATTTGGTAAGGAAGTAATCGAGAAAATTGTCGTATTGAAAAATAATGAAAGAACATATTACGAACCAATGCTGTCTGTTGATACAGATTACCAACTACTGAAACTGAAAACAGCAGGAACAATGTATTTCCACAATGGAACTATTTTAATTCGAAATGGACGATTAATTGAACCTACTGGTCTTATGGCATATGGTACTGCTTTTGTCGTGGCTGATGGTGCTACTCGTGATCACTATGCCCAAGTAATACAAGTTACAAGCGATAGCTTCATGTCACCTAATCTTGCAGGTCATGAATTATATTATGGACGCTTATCTCAAGCAGATGGATATGTAATTGAAATTGACGATGCGATGAAGATTGAATCAAATGTTTTCAAGAAAGCAGATCGTACTGTACTGTCAGTTAGTAATTCAACGAAAGCTATGGTAGATGACGGCAATAAAACATATAGTGTCATGCCAGATATTGAACTTTACTTATCTGAGGGAGATTATGGTTATTTCTATGTGAAAGAAGGCCATGTACAAGCTCTCCATATTCTAGACAAGGCTAAACCTGTTGCCCCACTAATGCTCGCAGGGAAACTACAGTCTGTGAAATCTACGTATCCTGCAGTCATTAATGTCAAGAGTGTTAGTCAATGGCAAAATGGACGTTGGTATGAAGCAGGTGAAATGGTTAATATGAATATTGACCAAGCGACACTGATTAAAGCAGGTAAGGTAATTCAAGCTTCTGACTTACAGCCATCTGATCGTTTAGTTGTATTATCAGATCGATTTGTTAAAGCTCATTTTATTTTGGTAGATTAGCATGAATAGTAAACTAAAAAAATCTGCGAGTCTTATGCGAATATGTTTCATAATCGAAAGATGAGGAAGTTACTTCGAATAGGCTAACTTGTGGATACATTAGCAAGATGAGTAGATTTTTTTAGTGATATTAGAAACAAGCTTCATTATGCACGCAAATGCACAGTGAAAGAGAGGAAAAGCGAATGCAAAAAAAATTATCTAAAATAATGTTTCTAGTCCTTGCTGTTTTTTTGATTGGAACAACTATTCCATTCAATGCATCAGCTGCTTCATTAGAAACAACAGGCGCTGTAAAAAACGAATATACATATGAAGAAGCTGTGTTCCTTTCAGGGACACCTGTTATTTTTAAAGGGACAAGTAAAGATATTAAAATTGCACAAAAAGAATCAAAAGGTAAATTAACTGAAACATATAACATGAAGTTAACAGCAAGCAATGGCGCTACATTGACAAGAAATATTGCCTATGAATCAGATGTAGTGGATTATGCAGTTCTTGGTCAAAAAACATCCAATGGTGAAGTGAAGAAATACACTGAAAAAATTACAATTGGCGCTATTACTTATTCCTTAGTCGATTATCAATTTTCACAAGGAACAGTTACTGATAATCGTGCAGCCTCTGATTATTACTCAGGAAATATTATTTCTAGAAAAACCTATGCTTTTGAAACAGGAAAAGGAAAAAATGCTGTTCAAAACACAGTCACAATTGAAACAGATAGTCGACATGCAGGCTATGAGAACTTTTGGGGTGCGACAGAAACTCAAATCACGGAATCTGTTTATTCCTATAGTGATGGTAAAACAAGTCATGTGAAAAATCGTCTATCTACAAGTAAATCACGTGTTTTAAATTATGAGGAAAATCTCGGTAGCTTAGGGAGTTTTGAAGGTGGATATGCAGTCGTAAGTGAAAAGGATGTTATTTCTGAATATACATACGACCTATCGTCAGGACAAAAAGGGACACTTGATTTAGATACAGAGTACATGCCGACAATTGAACGTCTTATCATTCCTAAATTCAGAGATTTAACAACCCATTACGCGAAAGAAGCAATTGAAAAACTTTATTCTCTAGGTATTTACTCAGATTCAAGTAACTTCTTTTCTCCTAATACACCAATGAAACGTATTGATTTTACGACGGCTATTGGTAAAGCGGTTGATTTACGTGTGTTTGAAGAAAAGAAATCAAAAAAGACACCTACTACAAGTGTTTTTAAAGACTTGAAGCGTTCTATCAAAGATTACGGTTATATTGAATCAGCGTTAAATAAAGGGATAATTAAAGGTGTATCAGCTGACTACTTTAAGCCAGATAATGCGATTAATCGCGCACAGGCTGCAACTATCTTTGTCCGTGCCTTAGGACTTGAAAATAGAGCACCTGATCCTGGTTACTTAACTAAATTTACAGATGACAAACAGATTCCAAATTATGCGAGAGATGGCATCTATATAGCGAATGAGCTTGGCTTAATGATTGGTGATGCTGCTGGTCGTTTTAATCCAAATAAACCGCTAACGCGTGCAGAGGCGTCAGTTGTTTTAGAACGATTCTTGAAATATTTAGAGGATGACTTAAAACAAAACTACCGTGATGACATATTGTTCTTTAACTAAAGAAAGGATGGAACAAAAATGACATATGTAAAAAAAGCATTGCTTGCTATGCTTTGCTTCATGCTTCTACTGATGACATCTACACCTACTGTTACGCAAGCAGCTACAACAATTAGAGATGTTCCAACAAATAGCAATAATTATAAAGCTATTTCATGGGCGGTTGATAATGACCTGATGTCCTTAAATAGTGCAAGTAACTTTTTACCAAATGATCAAGTGACAGATCGCGATCTTGTTCTGATGTTTGCCAAACTAGATCGTAACTATGCTTTATCTTATATTGATAGTGTTGCTTATAATTTCTATAGTGATTTTTATTTACCATTTAACGGTACACATGTAAATACGAATCGAACAAAAGCTGTAACACGTGGCCAATTTGCCCAAATTTACGCGGCTTTTAAAGGCTTAGATTTAGATGAGCCACAGGCAGTTCAATATTTATATTCAAATGATTTATCTACAAGCTCTACAGGCAAAAACACATTCGCTAGCTTTCATCCATCCACAAAATTAACAAGGGGTGATGTTGCTGTATTTTTCTATCGTGCTGTTCAAAATAGTACTTTCGCAGTACAAGGATTAAAACGTAGTCCAGCTGGTCGTGATAATGATAGCATTACATTACCGCCTGGTTTTATGGGATCTAGTAGTGCTGATTTTGAAGAGCCAAAGGATAATTCCAATGATTTTACTGGACCAAATAATGTTAATAATGCATTGCAGAGTATCGTGGTGGAAAAGCCTGATTTAATTGCAAATAATGTGGATACAACACTAGTTACGGTGTCTTTAAAGGCTTGTAATGGTGATCCTATCGCTGATGATAAATCCTATTCATTCCGCGTGAAAGCATCCTACGGAAATATTGTTGATACTTCAGGTGAAGCAGTTGACATTGTCCAATCGGATGGTTCAACTGTATCAGCTATAGTGGTAGCACCAAAACTAACTAAATCAGTACGTGATACAATAACTTTTGAACTGATTAATAATACGGACCCAGCAATGAAGTGTCTTGTTGGAGAGAAACTAAATGCAGAAGTGCGTTATGCACCACAGCCTGAATTGCGTATTGATTACCAAGTATACGACCCAGCAAATACAGATGATAATGGGAGCGTAATTCCTGAATTTCCGAAAAGTGAAGATATTCCAGAGTTCTTTACGCAAAACTTAATTGATGTTTATAGCCCAGTTCCTCTAGATTCTAATTCAGATAAAAAATTATTTAGTATTGGGCAGCAAACAAATGTGACGGACGTTTTAGGGAATGTGCAAAACATCTATTTGCGTTACGGTGGATCTGATCCTAAATATCCGGCATTAGGTTATGAAAATGCTATTCTTCAATTTGAAAACTATGATATTTCTGTTCACTTATTTGAGGAACTTTTAAAGACACGTTTTGAGAACTCTGTTACAACGCCAGCTAAAACGGAAATAATGTATTTAATTGCTGACGATGGTCGTCCTATTTATCGCGTTCAGGGCATTGATGATGATATTGCCTCACAGGTAGAGAACATTAATCCAGTCGGCGCCATTATTCAGCTTATGAAAGAAATGCCAGACGAAAAAGATTTAACATTAGAACATTATGACAGTGTTATGAAGATTTATTCGATCTTCACTAACTTAAGTAACTATGACCGCACGGTATTATTAAAATACCAAGGCGGTAAATTACTTGGACAAGTAGAGGCGTTTAAAAAACGAGTAGAGGCCCTAAAGGAAAGTGCGGATGCTGCATCAAGACCATCAGGAAAAGATCGTTATACAAAAGTAATGGTGACTTTAGTGCGTCCTGGTGGAGAGCCTATTACAGATTATCAAGGAACAGTCAAAATTAAGTATGACGGAGTAGAAAAAACAGCTTCATTCATTACGAACACTTCTGATCCATTAAATAATACAGGGAATCCAGGTACTGCTGTAGCCTACTTTGATTCAGTTATATATGGCAAATCTAAAGTGGAAGCAAGACTTGTCAATCCAATAGACCCTCGCTATGCAACGTCCTTGAAGGGTTTAAAAGATAAAACAGTGACGAAAGATATTTTTACGAATCCATACTTCAGTAAAAACTCTTGTTCTTTAGCAACAGAAATTGCCTATGTAGTGGATTATTCTTCTTCCATGAAGGCTGTTGATCCAACAAATTATCGTGGGAAGAAAATGATTGAACTAATCAATCAATTAAAGGCTAAAAATAACATAGTCATTGAAACCAATACAAAAGCGACAGTACTTGGAGAAGGTACAACAGAAAATGTGTTGAAAAAAGATCTTTATAAAGCATCGAAAGATAAGGGTGCAACCGATATTTTTGCAGGCATCGATATTGCTTTAACAAAATTCTCGAATGATTCGAAAACATCCAAAGCGATTGTCGTTGTATCTGATGGTAAAACAAGTAAATCAAAAATGACAAAAGTTATAAATGACGCGAAAAAGCAAGGTGTCAAAGTATACACAGTTAGTATGGGCAAAAAATCACAAGTAAATGACGCCACTTTAATGCAATTATCTTCAGAAACGGGCGGAACGTACTTCCATGCAATTGATAATTTGCAATTGCATCAAGTCTTCCAGAAGTTAATTGATACTATTTTATGTAAAACGCAAGCTTCAAGCTGTATCAATCCAGAAGATTTATTTGAAGAGACAAGTGTTTCGCTACGAAAAGGTTATATTACAATGAGTGCTCGAGTTGATGGTAACTGTCAAAACGTTGCGAAGATGAATGTACGTTTTAATTCAATCAGTGGGGATGTCCAGTTTGATTTGCAAAAGCGTAGTGATCAAGTGTATATGTTAACAAAAACTGTTCAAACTATGCAGGATTTTAAAGTCAATGATGAGATTGAGTTTATAGCATACGATAAAGATGGTAATATAATTGCAATAAAGAGTGTTACAATAACAAATTAATGAGAAAACTGCCTCCGATAATGGGGGCAGTTTTTTAATTTGAAACAACACGTATAATTTGTTACACTTAGTTTATAATAATTCTAATGTAGATGACGAATTACAGTTCTTCATGACATGTTCACAAATTATTGATGAACTCTTGTCGAACTGTGCTATAATGAGATTTGTGAATTAGAACGTGTGAGGTGTTATTCATGCATACCATCGTAGTAGGCTTGAATTATAAAACAGCGCCTGTTGAAATACGTGAGAAGTTATCATTCATTGAGAGTGAACTGCCACAAGCAATGGAAGCGCTGCAAAAGCAAAAAAGTATATTAGAGAACGTAATTGTTTCGACATGTAATCGTACAGAAATATATGCTGTTGTGGATCAATTGCATACTGGACGTCATTTTGTGAAACAATTTTTAGCCAACTGGTTTGATTTGCCTGTGGAGACATTTTCTTCGTATTTAACAATTCGTGAAGAAGATGAGGCAGTCGAACATTTATTTAAAGTGACAGCTGGAATCGATTCAATGGTTCTAGGTGAAACACAAATTTTAGGGCAAGTAAAAAAAAGCTTTTTAAGTGGACAAGAGATTGGCACAACAGGAACGGTATACAATCAGCTATTTAAGCAAGCAGTAACATTTGCAAAGCGTGCTCATAATGAAACAGCGATTGGTGAGAATGCGGTATCCGTTTCCTATGCGGCCGTAGAATTAGCAAAGAAAATTTTTGGCTCATTACAACGCAAGCATGTAGCTATTTTAGGTGCAGGAAAAATGGGGGAACTTGCAATTGAGAACCTTTACGGTAGTGGTGTAGGGAAAGTTACTGTCATTAACCGTACATTTGAAAAAGCAGAAAGCTTAGCAGCTAAATTCCATGGTGAAGCTAAATCAATGAAGGAATTACAATGTTCTTTGTTAGAAGCGGATATTTTAATTACTTCAACAGGTGCTACTGATTATGTTATTGATTACGAGCTAATGCAATTTGTGGAACGTTTACGTAAAGGAAAACCATTATTCATGGTAGATATAGCGGTTCCTCGTGATATTGACCCACGAGTTGGCGACCTACCAAATGTATTTCTATATGATATTGATGATTTACAAGGTATTGTCGAAGCGAACTTAGCAGAGCGTGAACGTGCTGCTGCTGATATTACTAATATGATTGGCGAAGAAGTTGTGCAATTTAAAGACTGGGTAGCTACTCTTGGGGTAGTGCCAGTCATCTCAGCATTACGTAAAAAAGCAAATCGTATTCAACAAGAGACTATGACAAGTATCGAAAATAAAATGCCAGATTTAACGGAACGTGAACGTAAAATTTTAAGCAAACATACAAAATCTATTATCAATCAATTGTTAAAAGAGCCAATCTTGCAAGCTAAAGAAATGGCTAATTCTCCAAAAGCAAATGAACAGTTACGTTTATTCCAACAAATTTTTGGTATAGAGGATGCTGTGGAAGCTGAAGTTCATGAGATGACAAAGCAAGAGCTTGAGCGCAAAGAACGCGCACAAGTATCTCAGACTTCTACTGAACCAAAGTACTCTTTCTAAATTATCTATTGCGCTCACGTAGAAAGCTGTGATTGTACATGGGTGTTACGCGCAATTGGATTTTCTACTGATATTACACGAGGCGTTTTCGTATCTGTATGGTAAACTAAGGATACGAAAACGTTTTTTTGTTTTCTATGCTAAAATAGTTTATTAATTTCACGACAAAGAAGGGATGTCTATTGGCTGATTTGACCATGACGAGGCTCTATGAAGTGATGATCGTCTTGTATGCGATCAGTCTAGTTTTTTACTTTACTGATTATTTTTATAAGCAAGTACGTGCAAGACGCATTGCTTTTTGGCTTGTTTCATTTGTATGGATGATTCAAAGTGCCATTATCATTTTAACGTTTGTGGAAACGAAGCGTTTTCCGATTTTATCCTTGTCTGAGGGAATACTTTTTTATTCCTGGTTACTCGTGACGTTATCCATTATCCTTCATTGCATAGCAAGGGTGGATTTACCTGTGTTTATTATTAATATACTAGGATTTTTATTCGCTAGTATCTTTACTTTTATGCCGAAACGTCCTACAGGAGCTGTCGGGGATACTTTAATTTCAGAGATGCTTTTTATTCATATATCATTTGCAATATTGTCTTATGCAGCGTTTACATTAACATTTGTGTTTGCCATTTTGTATCTCGTTCTATATCGATTGCTGAAAAAGAAAAAGTGGTCGCATTTATGGACTAGATTGCCTTCCTTGCAGCAGACAAGCAGCTGGATGAATATTTCATTTTTCATTGGAATTCCGATGTTATTTATAAGTTTAATATTAGGGTTTGAATGGGCACTATTAACATTAGAGAGTCTTTCGATTTTCGATGCGAAAATCATAGGGTCCTTCATTATTTTAATTTTGTATTGTTTTATCCTATATGTGAATCGCAAAAGCAAGCTGACAGGTACAACTTATGCATGGGTACATATTTATGCCTATCTATTAGTTGTTGTAAACTTCTTCTTAGGTAGTAGTTTATCGCGATTCCATTTATGGTATTAGAAGAAAGGTTGGAGACTGTTGAGAAAAATTATTGTAGGTTCTAGGAGAAGTAAATTAGCGCTAACGCAAACAAATTGGTTCATTAATGAATTAAAAGCGGCTGGTGCACCATTCGAATTTGAAGTAAAAGAGATTGTAACAAAAGGTGACCAAATTTTAGATGTACAGCTTTCAAAAGTAGGTGGGAAAGGGTTGTTTGTAAAAGAAATTGAACAAGCCCTTTACGATAAAGAAATTGACTTTGCTGTTCATTCTATGAAAGATATGCCTGCTGTATTGCCAGATGGGCTAGTGATTGGTTGTATTCCACCACGTGAAGATGCTCGTGATGCATTTATTTCGAAAGGGCATGTTAAATTTGCTGACCTTCCTGCGGGAGCAGTCGTTGGGACAAGTTCTTTACGTCGTAGTGCTCAGCTTTTAACAGTACGTCCTGATATCGAAATTAAATGGATTCGTGGCAATGTTGATACACGCTTAGCTAAGCTTGAAACAGAAGAATATGATGCCATTATTTTAGCAGCGGCTGGTTTGAAACGCCTTGGGTGGAGTGATGATGTAGTCACTGAGCTTTTACCTGTCGAACAATGTCTACCAGCTGTAGCGCAAGGCTCTCTTGGCATTGAATGTCGTGCCGATGATGCGGAGCTTTTAGCCGAATTAGGTAAGTTGACTGATTCATTCACTTGGCAAGAAGCACATGCAGAACGTGCATTTTTAGCGGCAATGGATGGTGGTTGTCAAGTTCCGATTGCTGGGTATGCCACTTCAAATGGGGAAGAAATTACATTAACAGGCCTTGTTGCTGCTCCAGATGCATCTGTTGTATATAAGGAAACAGTAGTTGGCACAGATGCACAAAAAATTGGAGAAGAGCTAGCTGCTAGTTTAACAAAACAAGGAGCTTTCGATTTAATTCAGCGTGTAAAGGCAGAGCAAGATGCCCAGTAATTTACCTCTAAAGGGTAAAACCATACTTTTAACAGGCACATCCAAGACAACAACCATTGTCGAAAATATAACAGCTTTAGGTGGACATGCCATCGTAGCCCCATTAATTGAAACTTGTGAACGATTAGATAGCAAGGATCCTGAACTATTAAACCACGCTAAGCAATATGATTGGTTGATTTTCACTAGTCAAAATGCTGTAGAAGCTTTTGCTAGTAAAATGCTTCGACATCAATTTAATGCAAGTCATTTCAAAGGAAAAATAGCTTCCATTGGAACTAAAACAACAACAGCATTAGAAAATTTAGGATTTCAAGTGAGCTTTATGCCTTCCATATTTAGTGCTGATATTTTCGTTAAAGAATTTCCGAGTGTAGCGGGTAATCAACCTAGATGTCTGTTTATTCGAGGAGAAAAGGCGAAAAGTACGTTGAAGGATGGATTGCCTTTTGAATTAAAAGAATGGACAGTCTATGAAACGATAGAACGACATGATCAAACATCTGTTATTGTCAGTTGCATCCAGCAACATCAAAATGTTACAGTGATTTTTGCTAGTCCTTCAGCAGTTGACGTGTATGCAATGGAAGTTGTGCCACATATTGGCTGGGAAGCAGCTCACATTGCAGCCATCGGCCATATTACGGAAGCAGCTCTTGAACAATACGGTGCTACTGTGGATATTATGCCAAGCGTTTATACAATGCAAGCAGTCATCGAAGAAATTATGAAAGTAGGGGACAAATCATGACAAAACTACAATTTCAAAGACACCGTCGTTTGCGTGCCAATGCAACGATGAGATCAATGGTAAAAGAAACATACTTACATAAAGAGGACCTGATCTATCCTATTTTTGTAATAGAAGGCGAAAATATTAAAAATGAAGTACATTCAATGCCTGGCGTTTTTCAATTTTCATTAGATAAACTAGAGGCAGAGGTGGATGAGGTTGTAGCATTAGGTATTCCTGCAGTTATTTTATTTGGCTTGCCAGCTGAAAAGGATGCGGTTGGAACAGGTGCATTTCATGATCATGGCATTGTGCAAGAAGCGACTCGACTCATTAAAAAACGTCATCCTGAGTTGTTAGTCATCGCGGATACATGCTTATGTGAATTTACGGATCATGGACATTGTGGCTTAATTGAGGGCGATCAAATTTTGAATGATCCTTCATTAGATGTTTTAGCTCGCACGGCGATATCACAAGCAAAAGCTGGCGCTGATATCATTGCTCCATCAAATATGATGGATGGCTTTGTAACGGCAATTCGCGCTGGTCTGGATGAAGCTGGTTTTGAACATATCCCGATTATGTCCTATGCAGTCAAATATGCATCCAGTTACTATGGACCTTTCCGTGATGCTGCAGATGGTGCTCCGCAATTTGGTGATCGTAAATCCTACCAAATGGATCCATCAAATCGTCTAGAGGCATTCCGTGAAGCAGAGTCAGATATCGAAGAGGGCGCAGATTTCCTAATTGTCAAGCCTGCCCTTAGCTATTTAGATATTATTCGAGACATGAAAAATAACTATCCATTACCGCTTGTTGCGTATAACGTTTCAGGTGAATATGCAATGATTAAAGCGGCTGCTATAAATGGTTGGATTGAAGAGAAAAAAGTTGTGCTTGAAACATTATTAGGCATGAAACGTGCAGGCTCTGATTTAATCATTACGTATCATGCAAAAGATGTTGCACGTTGGTTGGAGGAGAAATAAATGACACGTTCTTACGAAAAATCAAAACAAGCTTATGCTGAAGCTGTTCAATTAATGCCGGGCGGTGTAAGTAGCCCAGTACGTGCATTCAAATCAGTAAATATGGACCCAATTTTCATGGAATCTGGCCATGGGGCAATCATTAAAGACATTGACGGTAATGAATATATTGATTATGTATTGTCTTGGGGTCCGCTAATTTTAGGACATACACATCCAGAGGTAGTGAAAGCAATTGCAGATACAGCTGCGAAGGGTTCTTCCTTCGGTGCTCCAAGCTATACAGAAAATCGCTTAGCTCAATTAGTATTAGACCGTCTACCAGGAATGGAAATGATTCGCTTTGTATCTTCAGGAACAGAGGCTACTATGTCTGCATTACGTGTAGCTCGTGGTGTGACAGGACGTGATAAGATCTTAAAGTTTGAAGGGTCTTATCATGGTCACGGTGACTCCTTATTGATTAAAGCTGGTTCTGGTGTTGCCACATTAGGCCTACCTGATAGCCCTGGCGTACCTGCAGATATCGCCCGCAATACGTTGACAGTTGCCTATAATGATTTAGAAGGGGCAAAAGTGATTTTCGAGAAATTTGGCACTGAGTTAGCTGCGGTAATTGTGGAGCCAGTAGCAGGAAATATGGGTGTTGTACCTCCACAACCAGGTTTCCTAGAAGGTTTGCGTGCACTTACTGCAGAGCATGGTGCATTATTAATCTTTGACGAAGTTATGACAGGTTTCCGCGTTGATTATGGCTGCGCACAAGGATATTTTGGGGTAACGCCTGATATGACTACTTTAGGTAAAGTAATCGGAGGTGGTCTCCCTGTAGGCGCATTCGCTGGGAAAAAAGAAATTATGGAGCAAGTAGCACCCGCTGGACCAATTTATCAAGCAGGAACATTATCAGGGAATCCGCTAGCGATGACAGCCGGTTATGAAACGTTATCACGTTTAGACCATGGTACGTATGATTACTTTAAAAAATTAGGAGATCAGCTTGAGGCTGGTTTCCGTGAAGCAGCAACTAAATATAATATCCCGCACACTGTTAATCGTGCAGGCTCTATGATTGGCTTCTTCTTCACGAATGAAGATGTCGTTGATTTTGCTACTGCTAAGACATCAGATTTACAATTATTCGCTGAATATTTCCGTCTAATGGCAGAGGAAGGTATTTTCTTACCACCTTCTCAATTCGAGGGACTATTCATCTCAACAGCTCACACGGAAGAGCACATTGCGACAACAGTGGCAGCATTCCATAAAGTATTTGCACAGTTAGCGCAATAAAATTTGATAGAGCATGCTAGAGTTTTTTCTAGCGTGCTCTTCTGCTGTTAAAAAACAAAACCATCACGAGAATTTTTGCGAAAGGTGAAAATGTTTCCGTTGTAGGCTACTTGCTTTCCTGTGGCCTCATCTCTTTAGCTATCCCACGGGAGTCAAGCACCTTCCGCTCCACCTCATAAATTTTCTTTATAGCAAAGGTTTTCAAATAAAGTGAAAGTGTTCACTACTCATTTTATGGAGAGGTGTTGTCACTCACGAACGCCCCCCTGGATAGGACGCTGGCGGAAAGGAAATCAACCCTCGCCTTGTAAATTGCTTTATATCCCATTGACATTACCTTTTTTAATGGATTAAGCAGTAGGCATTATAGTGCTTGAGGAATACATGAGCAAAAAGGAATAATAGCATATATTTACTAGTAAGTAAGCTCAACTATACTGGATGAAGGACCTGCTTTTGTCAAAATTACATCTTTCAGCATAGCCAAATTGTGGGCGATATCGTTTATAATATAGCTATTCATAAAAGAAAGTAGTGAATTGATATGGCAACAGGCACACACACGGTCGAGGTACCCGTAGGGATTGAACATGTATGGGATTTCGTTAGTGATATGGAAAAATGGGCAAAGCTTGTCCCTGGTTATAATGCACATGAAATGATTGATGAGAAACACTCCACTTGGACTTTTAAAGGCAATGTTGGCGTTCTGAAAAAAACAGTTGAAGTAGAAATTACAATCTTAGAATGGTTAGCACCATCAAAAGTTACATTTGAATTAAAGGGTCTTTCTGATAACTTCACAGGAAATGGCTATTTCCTCGCAGAAAGTATTGACGCTGAAAATACTAAAATGACAGGATTCTTAGAAGTCATTGCGGGCGGGTTAGCTGGCCCTGTTCTAAATCCGATTTTTAAACCGATCGTTCCAAAGGCAACACAAATGCTAACAGATCGTGTAGCTAATAAAATTAAATTAGTAAATGTTTAATGATACGAACAACCATGGGAATGGCATGCTAGACTAATACTTCTAGCATGCCATTTTTTTAGTAGTATCTATTTTTAACTATGTTCAAATGGCAACACCCTAGCATACTATCCTTCGAATCGTCATATGATGCAAAGGGAGGGATTATTATCGAACACAAAACTTGGAATATGCGCGAAACATTTTGTTTTCCTGGATATGGCTGCCCAACTGAAATAGCAGCTGTTCAAATTAAGCCACAGTGGCAGGCAATGCAGTTAGAGGATTCTTTGCGACTTATGGGCATCTATCATATCACCGCACACGTTCGCTTTGATTTTCAAGATATGCAAGCATTTGCAGAAAATGAAGACTTAATTACAATTGATGCCCTTGATATTCAAGGAGATACTGGTTATTTTGAGTATGCCGTTCCTTTACATGTGGATTTACCAAAGGAATCCGATGTCAAAGATTTAATGGTCAAGGATATTCGCCCTAGTCTGACAAATCAGATGTGTCAGCTTGAGTGGACAGTCACAAGTGCTTTCAATGAATATGAACCTGTTGTTGAAAAAGATGTGTTAGACAATCCGCACCTATCAACACATGCTTTCGAACAAGAGGAGACATTAGCTGCAATTGAAGAAAGTGTTCAAGTGAAACAACCTGCCGCAGTAGCAGCAGCTTCACGCCAAGAGAATTCTACAACAGTTGAGCAAAAAGCTGTATTAAGAGAATCCTCAAGCCATATTGTTGTACGCGAATCCAGTACTTGGCATGAAGTGCCTTCTATGATTTGGGATCTAACAGAAGAATATACACCGCTTAAAGTTCGTGTTTCAAATGATATCTTTCAAAAGTAAATAGCAGAGAAGTAGCAGGAGTAATAAGAAGACTAAATCACCTGATGTTGGCACAATAATGACACGGATAAACTGAAAAGCACAAATCGGCACGATGATGGTTCTGCAATAAAAACGAACTTGTCGTAGCCAAGGTGGTAAAAGCCAAGGGTTATACTTGCGTCGTCGCATTTGAATTGTCACTTCCTTTTCTATTTACTTTCCTCTTACTAAAAGATGACTAAATCACTTGAAAAATGACTCGATCCTGCGGTACAATAAGGAAAATCAAATACAGATGCTATGATAGGGAAGAGTAAATTTTGACTACATTTTCAGAGAGGAAACGGTAGCTGAGAAGTTTCTATTTGTACGAAATTGAAGGTAGCCCTTGAGCAGCTTTAGTGAACTAAAAGTAGTTAAAGCCGGTTAAACACCGTTACCGAATTGAGAGCCAGTAGAATAGGCTGAGAAAATATGTTTTTTAACATTTATCTTAACCCTGCTGGAATTAAAGGTGGTACCGCGAACTAAAACTCCTTCGTCCTTTTAGACAAGAGGAGTTTTTTTATTGGGTAAAAAAAAAAATAGTTTTCTTTACCAACAATTTTCAAACAATAGGAGGAGTCAATATGACAGAAAACATTTCAATGCCAACTAAATATGACCCACAGTCCATTGAAGCTGGTCGCTATGAATGGTGGTTACAAGGGAAGTTTTTCGAGGCACAGCCTGAAAGTGGGAAAAAGCCCTATTCAATCGTTATTCCACCACCAAACGTAACAGGTAAATTACACCTTGGTCATGCTTGGGATACAACACTACAAGATATCCTCATTCGTATGAAACGCATGCAAGGCTATGATGCCCTATGGTTACCAGGTATGGACCATGCTGGTATAGCAACACAGGCAAAAGTAGAAGCCAAGCTGCGTGAGGATAATATTACACGTTATGATTTAGGACGTGAAAAATTCCTCGAAAAAACATGGGAATGGAAAGAAGAGTATGCTGGACATATTCGTGATCAATGGGCAAAGCTTGGTCTTGGATTAGATTATACACGTGAACGTTTCACATTAGATAAAGGTCTTTCAGATGCGGTAAAAACAGTTTTTGTTCAGTTATATGAAAAAGGTTTAATTTATCGTGGTGAACGTATTATCAACTGGGACCCAGCAGCAAAAACAGCATTATCTGATATCGAGGTAATTTATCAGGATGTGCAAGGTGCCTTCTATCATATGAAATATCCATTAGCTGATGGCTCTGGCTATGTAGAAGTTGCTACAACACGTCCCGAAACAATGCTTGGTGACTCTGGGGTAGCTGTTCACCCGAACGATGAGCGTTATCAGCACTTAATTGGTAAAAACGTTATTTTACCGATTGTAGGTCGTGAAATTCCAATTGTTGCTGATGAGTACGTTGATATGGAATTTGGTACTGGGGTTGTAAAAATGACACCAGCCCATGATCCGAACGACTTTGAAGTTGGTAATCGTCATAATCTAGAGCGCATTCTAGTAATGAATGAAGACGGCACAATGAATGATCTTGCTGGCAAATATAAAGGAATGGATCGCTTCGAATGCCGCAAGCAAATTGTTGCTGATTTACAAGAAGCAGGTGTGTTAATTCGCATTGAAGAGCATATGCATTCAGTAGGACACTCTGAACGTTCTGGTGCTGTTGTTGAGCCATATCTTTCAGCACAATGGTTCGTTAAAATGCAACCACTTGCTGATGCTTCCCTAGAGCTGCAAAAGGACGAAGAAGGGAAAGTAAACTTTGTTCCTGCTCGTTTTGAAAACACATATTCCCGCTGGATGGAGAATATACGCGATTGGTGTATTTCTCGTCAATTATGGTGGGGCCATCAAATCCCAGCCTGGTACCATAATGAAACAGGCGAAATATACGTAGGTAAAGAAGCCCCAGCAGATGCAGAAAACTGGACGCAAGATGAAGATGTACTAGATACATGGTTCTCTTCAGCACTATGGCCGTTTTCTACTATGGGTTGGCCAGATGAAGCAAATGAAGAATATAAACGTTATTATCCAACAAATACATTAGTAACAGGCTATGATATTATTTTCTTCTGGGTTTCTCGAATGATTTTCCAAGGTCTTGAGTTTACAGATCAACGTCCATTTAAAGATGTGCTAATTCATGGTTTAGTACGTGATGGTGAAGGGCGTAAAATGAGTAAATCACTTGGCAATGGTGTTGATCCAATGGATGTCATTGAACAATACGGTGCAGATTCATTACGCTACTTCTTAGCTACTGGTTCATCACCTGGTCAAGATTTACGCTATACAACTGAAAAAGTTGAAGCAGTATGGAACTTTGCCAATAAGATTTGGAATGCATCACGTTTTGCGCTTATGAATATGGATGGTATGACATATGATGAGATCGATTTAACTGGTGAAAAATCAGTAGCTGACAAATGGATTTTAACGCGCTTAAATGAAACGATTGAACGCGTAACCTCTCTTGCAGAGCGCTATGAATTCGGCGAAGTTGGCCGTGAATTATACAATTTCATTTGGGATGATTTCTGTTCTTGGTATATTGAAATGGCAAAATTACCACTTTACGGGGAGGATGAAGCAGCTAAAAAGACAACTCGATCTATTTTAGCTTACGTACTAGATCAAACAATGCGTCTTTTACATCCATTTATGCCTTTCGTTACAGAAGAAATCTGGCAGCACTTACCACACGAAGGTGAATCTATTACAGTAGCAGCATGGCCAACAGTACGCACAGATCTTCATTTTGCTGATGAAGCAGATAATATGAAGCTCCTAATGGATATTATACGTTCAGTACGTAATATTCGTGCGGAAGTAAATACACCGATGAGCAAAAAAGTACCGTTGTTTATTTCAGCGAAAGATGCAGCAACAGCAGCTGTACTTAAAGATAATCAAGCATATCTAGAAAAATTCTGTAATCCTGACACTTTAACAATTGGTGAAGGTTTAGAGGCTCCAGGACAATCAATGACCGCTGTTGTGACAGGAGCACAGGTATTCCTGCCTCTTGTTGGACTAATCAATCTTGAGGAAGAAATTGCCCGTCTTGAAAAAGAATTAGAGAAATGGGCAAAAGAAGTAAAGCTTGTTACAGGTAAATTATCGAATGAGAAGTTTGTATCGAAAGCACCGGAAGCGTTAGTCAACGCAGAACGTGAGAAATTAGCAGATTACGAAAGCAAGCATGCAGTTGTGTTAAAACGTTTAGAAGAATTAAAAAATATGTAAAGACGAAGCGATGGATGACGAAAAAGTCATCCATTGCTTTTTTTATGTAGAGCTAAAGATATACATTGAATTAGGAAAAAATATATAGTATTATTTTAAATAAATTGGTCTAATAGATGATGTTGCTCACTGAAATAATAGGAAACAAAACCTAATTTCATGTTATTGAGCCGTGAAAAACCAAATCTAAGATTGGGAATGGATGTTTTTTGGATAGAGAGTCTTTTTTAGAAAGAAAATAAGAGCTAATGGAGGTGTTGAAAATGTCAGGGAATATAGCAACTATTATTACAAAAGTCAACAAAGCATGTGATGAATTAGACTTTGTAAGCGCGAGAGTATTAATCGAAACGAATCTCTTAAAATTATCAGAAGCAAAGTATTATCGCTTATTGAATACAAGTGGCCGTGTCCTTATTAAGCACATATTAGCAAATAGTAACCCCCAACAGGATAGCCCTAAATTATCGCGAACAGATTTATTAACGATCCAAAAAATTAATGAGTATTGCTCAGATTTTGATATATCGATGCTAAAAAGGACGTTAAAAAACGCTTTTGAATTAGTGCAACGCCCAGATGTCCATCCATTATTAAATAGTGATGCCAAAACTATTTTAAATAATATGGGTGCTTTATTAGGGGCTCACAAGGTACATTAAAATAATATTAGTACGAACACGCAGTTGCTAGCTGCGTGTTTTTTGTATTTTGTCATTTTGCTATGTTATTAAACGTTACTTGTACTAAAATAAAGTTATTGCAGTAAGAAGGAGTGTTTCTTTTGTTTAACACAATGAACGAATGTACAAAATTTATTTTTACATTAAAAGCAGTTGATCATAAACGTGCGCCACTTGTCCTTATGCGAGAAGTACTAGGGCATTTACATGAACCTCACAACAAGCTAAGAGTAATCCATGTAGCAGGTTCAAATGGTAAAGGTTCTACGGTGAACGCATTAAGAGAAATGCTTCAACATGCAGGCTACACTGTAGGGGCATTTACGTCTCCACATTTAGAGCGAGTTAATGAACGTATGACCATTAACGGCCACCAAATTTCGGATGAGCAATTTCTCTACTATTTCAATAAACTTGCGAAAATTATAGAAGAACACTACAATGGCGAATTTCCAAGCTTTTTTGAGGTAGTTACACTCATTATGTTTCAGTATTTTGCACAGGAAGGTGTAGATATAGCTCTTATTGAGACAGGGCTTGGAGGGCGTTTGGATGCGACTAATGTCGTAACGCCACTTTTAGCTATTATTACAACGATCTCGTTAGAGCATACAGCCTTTTTAGGCGACACTTTCGCAAAGGTTGCCGCTGAAAAAGCTGGTATCATCAAGGAAGGCATACCAGTTGTTGTAGGTGTTCATAATGAGGAGGCATTGGCTGTCATTAAAGCCACGGCAGAGGAACGACATGCGACGTGCTATGTTTTAGGTCAAGACTTCATGGTGACAAATAGTTGGCAAAGTACTGACTATCAGCATTTTACATATGAAAAGGACCCTGTCTTGATGAAGGATGTACCATTAAAAATGGCTGGTCAACATCAAATAAATAATGCAAGTTTGGCAATCACAGCCATGTTAACATTACGTCAGCAGGAGGCAATTGTCATTACTAATGAGTCTATTTGTCAAGGACTACAATGTGCGCAATGGGCAGGCCGCTTTGAGCAATGGCCAAATCAAATTGTGCTAGATGGTGCTCATAATTCAGAGGGGACAGCTGCTCTGATCCAAACACTAAAAAATGTCTATCCAAGAAACAATTATCACTTTATTTATGCGGCATTAGCAGATAAAGATCATGCCAACAGTATAGAACTAATGGATGCTGTTGCCACCTCGATCATTTTTACACAAATAGACCTGCCGAATGCAATGCCAGCTGAAAGCTTAGCGATGTTGTCGACTCATGCAAATAAAACGGTTCATACAGAATGGCTAAATAGCCTCCAAACCGTAGTGCGAGAACGCCAAAAAGAGGATATTGTTGTCATTACAGGCTCATTATACTTTATAGCACAAGCTCGACAGTGGCTACAGGAGGAAGGACGATGATCCCAAACTTTGATCATTATAAAGAGAAATGGCAGGTTAAAAGTGATGATATCATTAAACCAGGTCTTACAGCGATTGAAGAGGCTTTATCATATTTAGGTAATCCTGAGCAAACTTTGCGTGTTGTCCACTTAGCGGGTACAAATGGCAAAGGCTCTACGTTAACATTTCTAGAGGCAATTGCACAAGAACATGGCTTACGCGTAGGCAAATTTATGTCACCATGTATCGTTGATGTTCATGACCAAATTCAAATAGCTGGTCAACCTATAACAGAGGCTGAAATGGATCAGGTTTTCCAACAGATACATGAGGCTGGGCTGAGTGGCAAACTAACCGATTTTGAATTGCTGACGGTGGCGGCATTTTTACATTTTGTCAATGGGCAGGTGGATATTGCGCTGATTGAAGCGGGCATGGGTGGTTTATTGGATAGCACAAATGTGGTAACACCTATTGTCTCTATTATCCCAAGTATTGCTTTAGAGCACACAAAGTTTTTAGGGGATACGCTTGAAAGCATTGCACACCATAAAGCAGGTATTATTAAACAACAACGTCCAGTTATTATTGGTGATTTGCCTGGTGAGGCGAAGCGAGTTGTGGATGCAGTAGCCGTTCGAAAAAAAGCCACTCTATTTGCATTAGGTCAGCATTTTGCCATTAAGCAAACAACTGATGGAGAAAGCTATATGAACGACGTGCAGCAGTTCCAGATAACGAACCTGAATCGTTCTATGAAGGGGACACATCAGGGGAACAATATGGCTCTCGCCATTACAGCATTTTTTGAAGTCACGTCAGTATTAGGCGTGTCTATTGATCAAACAGCTATTCGTCAAGCTGTGCAAAAGGCCTCTATTTTGGGACGCTTTGAAGAAATAATGCCTTTCGTTATATTGGATGGTGCGCATAATCCTGCAAGTGCTGAAAAATTAGTAGAAACGATTCAATGTGAATATCCAAATGAGCCGATAACATTTGTCGTTGGCATACTAGCAGATAAAGATATTCAGCAGATTCTCAGACTTCTAGAGCAGGTGAGTGATGACTTTTACTTCGTTGATTTTGCTAATTCACGAGCAATGCCAGCCCATCAAATGGTCAAACTTTCTCATGCAACATCGAAAACAACCTTGGTAGACTATACATCCTTTATACAGGCACAATCACATAGACAGCAGAGAACCATTGTAGCAGGCTCGTTATACTTATTAACAGAGGTTCGTCATAGATTAAAACAATGAAAAAACTAGGGCTCTTGAAAGTGAGTCCTAGTTTTTTTATAGCTGCAAATTTAGATTGTAATGAGTCCCGTATCAAAAAATAATAAATTCGCATTTACCCTATGGAATGTACATATAATATCATATGATGTTGGCATAGATAGGTGGAAGGATGAGGTGATAGTTGAATGAAAATTGTAAGTCATGTGATGAAAAAACAAATATTTCGAGCAATGATTATTGGTGGATTTGTTGGACTATTAGGTGTAGCAATTTTTCTGGGCGTTTTACAAGCCAGCACACAATTACCTTTAAATAAAAATGGTAGTGAAGTGGCAAATAATCAATCACAAACAGAAACGATTCCAACTGCCGGAGAGACAACCAATACATCTAATGCATCGATGTTTTATGCAAGCCAAGCCGGCGTGTATTCAAACTATGAGAGCGCAAGTTCATTTGTTGCTGAGTATCCTGCCTTAAAAGAGAGCGCGATCGTTCAAGTTGATGACAAGTTTTATGTGTGGACAAGCATGGTGACGGAGGAAAGTCAGCTAAAATTTTTACAGGACCCCGCAACCTTTAAAAAGGCATTTAGCGTCAGTGGTGAAAGCTGTAAAGAACCTACCTTGGCAGAAATACCAACTGCTTTAGCAGATAAAAATGCCGCAAAATTAAATTTTAAGGAAAATGGCAAGGACTCAACGCTACCTGAGGATTGGCAGTCCATTGGCGCAGCGGCCTCTACTATTTCCAACGATATCAACATCATTCGTCTGCATGTTTTTGCACATTACCAATCTAAAAATACGTGTCTTCAAGTGAAGTTTTAACAATAAATAATAATGAAATCTTCATTATCTTGTTTTTTTGAAAATTTTCAAATTGTGCATTCTTCTGTATCATAAGGATAAGGAGGAATGATCAGATAATGTTAAAAACAAATCATAAGCTTGTCCTTGCTTCTGCTTCCCCTAGGCGCAAGGAATTGCTTAACATGCTAGCACTCCCGTTTGAAGTCTTGACAAGTGAAGTGGAAGAAACAAGTGTACAAGCTCATACAATGCAGGATTATGTAAAAGGGGTAGCTTTATTGAAGACGCGTGATGTAGCCAAAAAAGCAGCTAATGCCACGATTATTGGTGCAGATACAATCGTTGTTTACAATCAAGAGCTACTACATAAACCTAAAACGCGTGAGGAAGCTATTTCTCACTTATTACGTTTGTCAGATAACAAACATAGTGTGATGACTGCGGTCGCTATAATCGAACCGAATGGAAAGGAAACGACCTTTGTGGAAGAGACTACAGTTGTTTTCCACCGTCTATCACAGGAATTAATCGAAGCATATGTAGATTCAGGAGATCCTTTTGATAAAGCGGGTGGTTATGGCATTCAAACGATTGGTACACTATTAGTTAAACGAATTGAAGGAGATTATAACAACGTTGTAGGTCTACCACTTGCAGCTTTGTTTTCGCAATTGGTGGATCTACAGATAGTCCAATTTGCGAAGGAGTGAACATTTTTGCTAGAAGACGCTTTACCAACTTTGATGATACGTGATGTCAATATAGAGGATCGCCCCCGTGAACGGCTATTACGACAAGGAGCTGAGAGTTTATCGAATCAAGAGCTACTCGCTATTTTATTGAGGACAGGCACAAAGGAAGAATCTGTGCTTGTTCTTGCAAATAGGGTGTTAAATGTTTTTGAACGACTCCATCATTTGAAGCATGCAACCATCGAAGAAATGATGGCGATTAAAGGAATTGGCGAGGTGAAAGCTATTCAATTAATGGCTGCCGTTGAACTTGGTAGAAGACTGGCTCAAAAACATAATGATGAGAAATTCACAATACGTTCTCCGCAAGATGCAGCAACTTACTTAATGCCTGATATGACGTCGCTTAATCAGGAGCACTTTGTAGTCCTTTTTTTAAATATAAAAAATCAAATTATTCATAAGCAGACGATTTTCATTGGCAGTTTAAATGCTTCCATTGTTCATCCTAGAGAAATATTTCGAGAAGCTGTCAAAAGGTCTGCCGCTTCTATTATATGTGCCCACAACCATCCAAGTGGTGTGCCAACACCGAGCACGGAGGACATTGAAGTAACAAAGCGAATTGTTGAAGCAGGCTATATTATTGGAATAGAGTTAATAGATCACGTCATCATCGGCGATCATCAATATATTAGTTTAAAGGAAAAAGGATATTTTTAACTCTGCATACAATATGCAGAGTTTTTTATGATGAATCCATTTGTTGTTTAGAAGATGCTATTACTATAAATGGCCTTAATTATAGCCAATCCTAAAAATTTTTTGTATTTTTTTGTGGTATATTGGCGAACCTTTTTTCTTACATAACGTTAATGTATTCATAGAAAAGCAATTATCTTCACAAAAATTGGTAGCCTGATACACATTGTCTTATGGGAATAAAAATTATATGCTAATCTATACGTACTATTTTTAGTTTAAGAGGGAATTAAAATAGTATCTTTTCTGTGAGATGAAGTATGTGATACTACAAATTCTTGCGTTTTTCCGTTATAATGAACGGTATGAATTTTATCTTTATTCAGGGAGGACTCCCATCAAAATTGGTGGTGAGGTGAATGAGTGTGTAGTTTTTTCATAGGTGTAAACTACCAACTGATGGAGATAAAAAAATTTGACAGATGTTATGGACGTTGAAAGGAGTCAATTGTGTATGTACACAATTCAATTTCCTATACATTGTCGTCAAATATATTGGATGTCAACGAAAGTATGGCTTATATAGAAAGGGAGTACACAATTTGTTTGGACTAGGAAGCAAAGATGTCGGGATTGACCTCGGCACAGCGAATACATTAGTGTTTATTAAAGGAAAGGGAATCGTATTACGTGAACCTTCAGTTGTAGCAAAAAATACAAAAACAGGGGATATTGTTGCCGTTGGTAATGATGCGAAAAATATGATTGGTCGAACACCTGGCTCAATCGTAGCAATTCGTCCAATGAAAGATGGCGTTATTGCTGACTTCGATATTACAACAGCAATGATTGAGTATTATTTAAAAGAAGCATGTAAAAACTCTGGAGGCAACTGGAAAAAACCAAATGTTATGATTTGTGTACCTTATGGTATTACTTCAGTGGAGCAGCGTGCTGTTATTGATGCTGCACGCCAAGCAGGTGCAAAAGAGGCGTTCACAATCGAAGAGCCATTTGCAGCAGCAATCGGTTCAAATCTTCCTGTATGGGATCCTACAGGGTCAATGGTTGTTGATATCGGTGGAGGTACAACAGAAGTTGCCGTTATTTCTTTAGGTGGTATTGTAACGAGTGAATCTGTACGTGTTGGTGGTGATGCAATGGATCAATCCATCATTTCGTATATCCGTAAAACGTATAATTTAACAATTGGTGAACGTACAGCGGAAGCCGTGAAAATGGAAATTGGTACTGCATTGGCAGAAGGACCAGAAGCACGAATGGATATTAGAGGTCGTGACCTGTTAACAGGATTACCGAAAACAATCGAAATTTCTTCACAGGAAATTTCTGAATCCTTACGTGAAGCGGTTGCCTCTATTATTGACGGTGTTCGTAAAACATTAGAACAAACACCTCCAGAATTATCTGCTGATGTAATGGAGCGCGGTATTGTATTAACTGGTGGTGGGGCACTGCTAACAAACTTAGACAAAGTAATCAGCCAAGAGACAAATATGCCAGTATTCATTGCAGAAGATCCTTTAGACTGTGTAGCGATTGGTACAGGTAAGGCATTAGATCATATCGACTTAATTCGTCAACAACAAGTTAAAGGGTAAGGAGGTTTAGGCAATGCCACACTTTTTTTTCAATAAGAAAGTAATTTTGCTGCTCATAGGCATGGTTTTTCTTGTGGCATTGATTAGCTTCTCATTACGTGATCGGACGAATGCAACTTTACCAGAGCAAATTATTAAAGATACTGTCGGTTTCGCACAATCGCTTGTTGCGAAGCCGGCGAATTATATTAATGGTGTTTTTAATAGTATTGACTCCCTCTTAAACACGTACGAAGAAAATAAACGTTTGAAAGCACGCTTAGAAGATTTTGCAGTTGTACAAGCTGAGGCTACGGATTTAAAATCAGAGAATAACAAGCTTCGAGAGCTTTTGGATAAAACTGAGAGCTTAAAGGCATTTAATCCAATTCAAGCAACAGTGATTGCTAGAAATCCTGACCAGTGGGAAGAGAAAATTATTTTAGATAAAGGGTCTTCTCATGGAGTCAAAAAAAATATGGCAGTTATGACCGCGAAAGGGTTAGTGGGGAAAATTACCCTAGTTACACCTTTCACATCTGAGGTAGAGCTTTTAAATACAAATAATCCAAACTATCGTGTTTCCGCGATGGTGCTAGGAGAAAAAGAAGCATACGGTTTAATCGAGGGCTTTGATGAAGAACGTAATGAACTCATTATGAAGCGAATCGATTCTAGCATGAAGGTGAAAGAAGGCGAGCAAGTAGTTTCTTCAGGTCTTGGTGGTATTTTCCCTAAGGGAGTGCCGATAGGAGAAATTACGGAAGTTAGTACAGATGACTTTGGTTTAACGAAAATGGCGTATGTCAAACCATCTGCTGATTTTTCAATTTTAGAGCATGTTGTGATTGCCAAGCGAACATCCACAAGTATTGATGGTTCAGATGGCAATGCAACGAATGAGGATTTATCGAATCCGCAAGAGGCGAGTGAAGAGGAGGCGGAGTGATGGTTCGATTTCTCATTCCCTCTGTAGCGGTTTTACTATTCCTGTTAGAACCAGAATTTGCTATGCTTTCCCCGATTGAAATTAAAGGGGAAGTCTATTTTCTGGTACCGCGTTTTTTAATCTTATACCTTATTTTTATATCCATCTATTACAGCCGTCAACGTGCGGTAATGTATGGACTTTTTTTTGGTGTCTTGTATGATGTGTTTTACATTGATATTATTGGATTATATTCAGTACTTTATCCACTTATATGTTTTTTGGCAGGGTCTATCGTGAAAGTTATACATCAGCACTTAGTTGTAACAACTACAATTTCAGTTGTACTAGTAGCGATTTTAGAATTTATTCTCTATCAATTCTTTTTCCTAATCGATTTTACAGCAATTCCTTTAGCGGATTTCTTACGTTCACGACTACTACCAACAATCATTGCGAATGCTTTATTTTTAATGATTCTTGGGTGGGCCTTCAAGTATCTAATTAATGCGCGTGTCTTACAGAGAGCACGTGAGGTTTCTTAACAAAGAACAACGTGAGGTGAGGCATTCATGAAAAAACAGTTAGTTAATATGAAGGGAACGAAGGACGGTTTTGTACTACGCCTAGACGACCAATGTGCGTATAGTGAACTAGTGGAAGAATTAAAGAATAAGGTTTTAGAGGGCGGTATCGATGGTAAAGTTGATGTACAATTATACTTAGGCTATCGATACTGTACTGAAGAACAATTAAATGAACTTATAAAAATTATAGAAGAAACAGAACAGCTTATTGTATCGAAGGTGCAAAGTGAAGTACTGACTGTCCACGAGAGCAACCAGAAGATGTTTGAAAGCCAACAAGATACATATATAGGAGTGGTCAGATCAGGACAAATTCTGCGTTCATCTGGGGATATTACCATCATAGGAAATGTCAATCCAAACGGTCGTGTTGAGGCTGGAGGTAATGTATATGTCCTAGGTAGACTTAAAGGGATTGCACATGCTGGTATGCAAGGCAATAAAGAAGCAATTATTGCAGCATCTCGATTTGAAGCCACGCATATCATGATTGCCGATCAAGTTCAGGTAATGTCAGATGAACATGTAAAAGCGATAAATCAAGTAGAAATGACTTGTGCATTTATTGGCTACGATGGACGCATTACGTACGATCAAATTCATGCCTTAAAAAATATTCGACCATTGTTAAATGTGTCTAAGGGAGGAAGCTAGTGTGGGAGAAGCGATCGTCATAACTTCAGGTAAAGGCGGTGTCGGTAAAACAACGACAACGGCTAACCTTGGGACTGCATTGGCTCTACAAGGTAAAAAAATATGTTTAGTGGATACGGATATTGGCCTACGTAATTTAGATGTGATTTTAGGCCTTGAAAATCGTATTATTTATGACCTAGTTGATGTGGTGGAAGGACGCTGTAAAATTCATCAAGCATTGATTAAGGATAAACGCGTAGATGAGAAACTATTTTTATTACCTGCTGCTCAAACAACAGATAAAAATGCTGTTACCCCTGAGCAAATGAAGAGCTTAGTAGAGGAATTGAAAAGAGATTATGATTATGTATTAATCGATTGCCCAGCGGGAATTGAGCAAGGCTACCGTAACGCTGTTGCTGGTGCAGATCATGCGATTGTTGTCACAACACCTGAAATTTCTGCTGTTCGTGATGCAGATCGTATTATTGGTTTACTGGAGCAGGAAGAGATCACAGCACCTAAACTGATCATTAATCGTATTCGACAACATATGATGAAGAGCGGTGACACACTGGATGTCAATGAAATTACAACTCATTTATCTATTGATTTATTAGGCATTATTATAGACAGTGAAGGCGTCATCTCATCTTCTAATAAAGGTGAACCAATTGTAATGGACCCCTCAAATAAAGCGTCATTAGGCTATCGAAATATTGCCCGTCGTATTCTTGGTGAATCAGTGCCATTAATGGCTATACAAGATGAGCAAAGAGGGATGTTTTCAAAACTTAAAGCCCTTTTCTCAAAATAAATTAAAACCTTTTCGTGCAATTGTACGAGAAGGTTTTTTCTTGTGCATGTTTGGACATGCAATCACATATAGTGAGGAAAAAAGGATGAGGGCTTGTTTAAAAAATGGAAATGGTTTGTCACGATACTTCTTGTGGCGGCGATCATGCTTGTAATTCGTTTAGAGGACCAGGGTGTAGTGGATACACCTGTTCGGAAGCTTGTTACAACCTCTGCTGATTTAACGTATTTAAGTGAGCTCGGACAAAGCTGGTTCGAAAAAGAAAAAGAGACCATCATGGTTTCTAGTGATGTAGGGCAGGCAGATCTTTTAACATTTGCGAATGCCCAAGTATTTAAAGAAGGCTATCTATTGCAGTATGATGTTGGCTTACCTATCTATGCTGGTCAAAATGGATTAGTCGTTTTTACTGGCCATACAAAGTACACAGGTAAGACCATGACCATCAGCTATGAAGATGGTACAACCGTTTCCTATGGTATGTTAGATAGTTTAGCTCAACTACCATACACATCTATTCAAGCAAATGATTTAATTGGCATGAAAGAAGCGGGTCAACTTTATGTGTCCATCGAAAAGGGAGATGCCCATTATGATTTAGAGCAAATTGTGCAATGGCTTGAAACGACGGAGACAAATGAGGATTAAATTACATCTTCTGTGTATCCCTCTCGTATTTGTCATGATTTTTAGTGGCCAGTTAGCCTATTACGCGATCATTCTGTTTTCCTTACTGTGGCATGAGGCTGGTCACTTAATTGCGGCAGTAATGTGTGGAGTGAAGGTGAAATCCTGCGTAATTACACCATACGGGGGAGAAATTCAATTTGAAAATCCAGCGGTTGTGCAAGCTTCGTCACTCCTATGGATTGCATTAGGAGGGCCAATCGCTACGATTATTGGGATTGGCCTCGCTTTTTTTATGCCTGATTTACTCGCTACTAAGCTTATAAATGTACAACTCGTGTTATTGGCTGTAAATATTGTACCCATCATACCGTTAGATGGTGGAAGGATATTGTTAGCCTGCCTATTTTTAAAATATCCAAGAGCTCACGTGATAGAGCTATATTATTGGTTATCATTCATCGTAGCTACTATACTATTACTTGTCACTTTCAAGTTCTTGCCACAATCTATTTTTTTAGCCATCATAAATTTATTCATCTGGTTGCAAGTGTTGAAAGAATGGCGTTATCGAAAATATCGAGTTGCTTTTGAAAAATATGTTATGAATAGATTGACTTGAAAAAAATCGTGTGGTAATATTTTAATGTTATTGTTTGTAGCACCCGTGCTACTACAACCGCTCTGTAAAGGTTTAAGTGTCTAGTAAGATCACCTTATGAAACAGGCGAGTCTGAGTCTAAGAGGAGGTGCAGTAAAATGTACGCAATTATTGAAACTGGTGGTAAACAAGTCAAAGTAGAAGCTGGTCAAGAAATCTATGTTGAAAAATTAGGCGTAGAAGCTGATGAGGTTGTAACTTTTGATAAAGTTTTATTCGTAGGTGGCGAAAACGTTAAAGTTGGCGCTCCATTCGTAGAAGGCGCTACTGTAACAGCTAAAGTTGTTAAAGAAGGCCGTGCGAAAAAAATCGTTGTTTTCAAATTGAAAGCTAAAAAGAACTACCGTCGTAAACAAGGTCACCGTCAACCTTACACAAAATTAGTTGTTGAAGCAATCAACGCTTAATTGTGAGGTATAGCGAATGATACAAGTTACGATTCATCACGATGAAAATAGACATGTGTCAGCATTCGAATTTTCAGGACATGCTGGTTATGATGAATCTGGTAAGGATTTAGTATGTGCAGGAGCATCAACTATAGCCATTGGTACAGTGAATGCTATTTATGCATTATTACAAATTCAGCCAGAAATCGAACAAGCTGCTGAAGGTGGAGGCTATCTCAAGGTAGATTTACCATCAGACATAGAGCCTGAAGTAGATGCAAAACTACAGTTAATTGTTCAAGTAATGACTGCCCAAGTGTATTCTATGGTGCAAAATTACGGACAATACATCCAAATCAACTACAACCAAGTAGGAGGTGGAACTCGATGAAATTATTATTAGCATTAGACCTTCAACTTTTTGCATCGAAAAAAGGGGTAGGTTCTACTAAAAACGGACGTGACTCTGAGTCTAAACGACTTGGTGCAAAACGTGCTGATGGCCAATTCGTAACAGGTGGTTCAATTCTTTACCGTCAACGCGGTACAAAAATTTACCCAGGTACAAACGTAGGTCGTGGTGGTGACGATACACTATTTGCTAAAGTTGACGGCGTTGTTAAATTTGAACGTTTAGGTCGCGATCGCAAACAAGTATCTGTTTATCCAACAACACAAGAAGCTTAATCTTTTATAAGATAACATAAAGCGGAGGACTGCATTTATTGCAGTCCTTTTTTTGGCTACATTTCAAAAAAGCCGATTGGACGCAATGACACCAAGGTATAATTGATTAAAGAATTAAGGGAAAAATACAGCAAAACTTGTTATACTAGTAAGGATAACTTTATTGGAGTGAATGGGATGAACAATCAATCACTAACCATTAGTGAAGTATTACGTTTTGCAAATCATGATTATGTGAATCAACTGCAACTGATTCGCATGAATTTAGATTTAGGTAGAATCGAGGAATCGAAAAAACTTATTCAACATTATTCAGAACAATTACGAGTATTTTCTATCCTCAATCGACTACAATTACCACAAACAATTGAATGGCTTCAAACAGCAGCATGGCGTTACCCATCATTAGCATGGAAGCTAGGCGGTGAGATAAAAAAGCCTGTGACCAATGATATTGATCAGGAAGTTGTAGATTATTTAAACAAAACAGTTATGCATGTTTATGATACATTAGATCCATTTACAGAGCAGATCCTAACGCTTGATGTACGTGTTGACGATCATACATTTGCCGTGACATTCACGCTAAATGGGTTATGGAGTGCTGATGCATTCACCGAAAAAGGTTTGAAACAATTCGACATTCAAACAATTGAGCAGACAACTACACGCTGGCAATATGTCTTGAGTGCAAATAGGGAGTGAACTAAATGTTTGTCGATCACGTAAAGATTTATGTTAAAGGTGGCGATGGCGGAGACGGTATGGTAGCCTTTCGCCGTGAAAAATATGTACCAAATGGTGGTCCAGCTGGTGGAGATGGTGGACACGGTGGTAACGTTGTATTTGAAGTAGAAGAGGGCTTACGAACATTAATGGATTTCCGCTATAAACGCCATTTTAAAGCACCTCGTGGCGAGCATGGGATGAGTAAAGGCATGCATGGTAAAAATGCGGAGGATTTAATTGTTAAAGTACCACCAGGCACAGTGGTTATGAATGAAGAAACAAATGCCGTTATTGCTGACTTAGTCGAGCATGGGCAAAGAGCAGTTATTGCGAAAGCAGGCAGAGGTGGACGAGGTAATTCTCGCTTTGCTACACCTGCCAACCCAGCGCCAGAACTTTCTGAAAAAGGTGAGCCAGGACAAGAATTAAATGTTATATTAGAGTTAAAAGTTTTAGCAGATGTAGGGTTAGTTGGTTTCCCAAGTGTTGGTAAATCAACACTTTTATCTGTTGTTTCCGCGGCAAAGCCAAAAATTGGTGCTTATCATTTCACAACAATTGTACCGAACTTAGGCATGATTGAAACGGATGACCATCGAAGCTTTGCGATGGCTGATTTACCAGGGCTTATTGAAGGAGCACATCAAGGCGTTGGATTAGGTCATCAATTTTTACGACATATCGAACGTACACGCGTTATCGTTCATGTCATTGATATGTCAGGGATGGAAGGCCGCGATCCATATGAAGATTATTTAACAATTAATGAAGAGCTAAAACAATATAATCTTCGTTTAACAGAGCGTCCACAAATTATCGTAGCCAATAAAATGGATATGCCAGATGCAGAAGAGAATTTACAAGCTTTCCGTCAGAAGGTTGGAGAAGACGTTCAAATTTTCCCAATTTCTGCTGTTTCACGTCAAGGTTTAAAAGAGCTACTTTTTGCCATTGCCGATCTATTAGAAGTAACGCCTGAATTCCCACTATATGATGATCTAGAGGAGCAATCAGACGCAACCGTAATGTACAAGCATGAGGCGAAAGGTGAAGATTTCGAAATCACACGTGATGATGATGGTACATTTATTATTAGTGGTTATGCAATTGAGCGTTTATTTAAAATGACGGACTTTAGCCGTGAGGATGGTATACGTCGTTTTGCTCGTCAATTGCGTGCAATGGGTGTGGACGAGGCTCTGCGTGAGCGTGGAGCACAAGATGGCGATACAGTACGCCTACAAGAGTTTGAATTTGAATTTGTCGATTAAGACATGAGTTTTAGGGGGAAGCGTATGAAGAATGTTGCGAATCAGCGATATTATTTAGTTCGTGAGGATGTTTTAACGGATGCAATGCAAAAAACTTTGGAGGCGAAACACTTACTATCAAGTGGTTCAGTATCTTCCATTTGGGATGCGGTAAAGCAGGTGGATTTATCGCGAAGTGCGTTTTACAAATATCGTGATGCGGTTTTTCCTTTTCATTCAATTGTGCAGGAACGCATTTTAACAGTCTTTTTACAGCTTCAAGATAGAAAAGGAACACTTGCCAAGCTTTTAGAAACTGTGACAATTACACATTGTAATGTCTTAACGATTCATCAAACAATCCCTATTCAGGGACGTGCTAATGTTACATTGTCATTAGATGTAACAAGCATGACTTGTGATCTTGATGATCTTATCCAGCAATTAAAACGCTTAGATTTTGTGGAATCAGCGGAAGTGATTAGTTCTGGAGCATTATAAGCACAGAGAGTGTTCAATCCTTTAATTTTTGACAAAATGACAAACATCGTGTTGAATAACCCCAATGGGTAAAGATACGATAACAAAGCTCAAATAAGGAGCTGTCCCAAGCGTTATTCATCACGTGGGACTGCTCCTTATTGTGCCATAAAGGAGGTATTTGCAATGACAAAACAACAATGGGAAAATCGAATCGCCTATCTAGGACCAGAAGCATCATTTACATACTTAGCAACAAAGGCTACTTTTCCAAATGAGTGGCTCGTACCGTGTGCCACGATTCCAGAATGTATAGAGGCTGTTGCAGAGGGAAAGGTAGATTTAGCTGTCGTGCCGCTAGAAAATGCGCTAGAGGGCTCTGTATCATTAACATTAGATTACTTATTCCATGAGGCAACACTTTATGTGACTGGAGAGTTATTGCTGAAAATTCAGCAGCATTTAATGGTCAATAAAGCGCAGAAGGATGATTGGCAGTCAATCGAAGGTGTTTATTCTCATCCGCATGCACTAGCTCAATGTCATAAATATTTATTTTATCGTTTTAGTCATGTACCATTACATCAAACAACTTCAACTGCAGCAGCAGCAAAATATGTATCAGAGAATCCACAAGAGTGTATAGCGGCAGTCGGAAATGCAGCCGCAGCGGAAAAATATGGTCTTGAAATAGTGGAGCAGAATATCCATGATTTTCATTTTAATCATACACGATTCTTTGTACTGTCTAAGCAAAATAAACGATTGCCACAAGAGCTATCAGATGGGCAAGCAAAAACAACATTTATGATTACCTTACCAACAGATCGTTCAGGTGCATTACATCAGGTGCTTTCTGTTTTTGCATGGCGTCAGCTAAATTTAAGTAAAATCGAATCACGTCCATTAAAAACTGGATTAGGTGATTATTTCTTTATGATTGATGTATTAGCAGATGAAAAGGAACCGATGATGCGTGGGGCAATGGAAGAATTAGCTGCGCTAGGCTGCAAAGTAAAGTCACTGGGTACCTATTTTACTTATGTAACATCAGACGAAGCATAGTAATGTGAAGGAGGAGGAAAGAAGATGGGTGGGATTATTTTATTCGATGGTGTCTGTAATTTTTGTGATAGCACTGTTCAATTTATCATCAAACATGATCAAGCTGGCTATTTTCAATTTGCATCGCTGCAAAGCGAGGCTGGTCAATCGCTTCTCACTCAATATCATATACCAAAGAATATAGATAGTGTAATTCTAATTGAACAAGGGAAAGTGTCTGTTGAATCTACCGCTGCGTTAAACATTTGCCGTAAATTTGATGGATTGTGGCCTTGTTTCTACGCCTTCATTCTTGTACCACCATTTATTCGCAATGCATTATATCGATTATTTGCAAAGCAACGCTATCGTTTGTTTGGAAAAAAAAGTGAATGCTTATTGCCTACGCCTGCTCAACGTCAAAGATTTCTTTCCTGATAGGGAAATACTCGCCTTTAAGGGAACAATAGCTGCGGACAGAAGCCCGCGCTTAACGAAACAATACCAGCATTAAAAAACAGAAAGCACCGTTTGAAATCAATTTTTCAGACGGTGCTTTTACTATTCATTGATCTGACACTAAGTAGCCCTTTTTTTGTAAAGCTCCCTCAATTAATGTTAAAACTTCAACAGAAGGTGCTGTGATGACATGTAGATGGATGCCGCCAGTGAGAGCAGATAAATAGTTGGCCTGTGTTGCATTCACACGTTCGATAAATTGTTTCACCTCATGGCGGTTGGATACCATGATAGAGGCTGTCAGTTCACCATATATTGGATGTTCGACAATGACATTTTTGACGGTTCCGCCACAGTCTACAATCGTCATTAATTCATCTTCCGTCTGCTCTGATGTATGCAAGCAAGGGAATGTTCGTTCAACGGTTTGCTGTATTTGTTCTTGATGCATATAAAGATAACCTTGGCTTGTGGCAATAATGGGCTCATTTCTTGCCTTTAATAAAGTCATATCATTGACGATTACTTGTCTAGAAACATTGGCGAACTTTGCTAAGTCTGTCCCAGTTATAGGTGCTTTATTTTTTTTTAATTGCGCTAATAGTTGCAGTCGGCGTTCTTCGCCTAACATTTTTTTCATAAGAGATCACCCCTGCTCGTAATAAAGGAATCAGCGTTCCTTATGAATTAGTGTACCATGAAGCTTTTCTAACTTGCTGAAATTTTTGTATCCAAATGAAACATTGAACATATGATACGTAGAGAGGAAGGGAGGAAAAAATTGCGTATTCATATTGTTCAAAAGGGAGATACATTGTGGAAGATTGCGAAAGAGTACGGCATTTCGTTTGAAGATTTGAAGCGGCTCAATGTCCATCTTGCCAACCCAGATTATATTGTACCAGGCATGGAAATTATATTGCCTGAAAAAATAAACAAAGAGCCGCATAGAGATTCACATAAAGAAATGCCGAAAAAGGAAACACAAGTGCATAAGGAGACACCAAAGGAAAGTCCTAAAAAAGAGGTACAGCGACCAATGCCACCACCACCGCCAATTGTACCGCCACCACCAGCTCCTATGCCAATGCCAGAACCACAAATGATACCGATACCAATACCGATGCCAATGCCAATGCAGATGCCACAACAGCCGATGTGGGTACCGCAGCCTGTGGAAATGAATTGGCACCAGCAATTGGTGATGCCACAAATGGAGCAAAATGTTACAACACCACCTGTACAAATACAGCCACCACCACCGCCAGCACCTACACCGCCACCACCGCCAGTAGCTAAACCAAAGCCAATGCCAATGCCACAACCAGCACCACATCCACCAATGCATATCATGCCACAAATGCCTGCTGTACCTCATTGTTCAAGTTGCCATCAGCCAATCTATCATCAGATGTGGTGGCCGATGCCAATGCAGCCGCAGGTCGAGCATTATACGATGCCACAGCAGCCAATGTCCTATGACATGCCAGATCATAAAGTAGGTGGAATGGAAGACTTTTTAGAGTCCACATCACCATTCTTCCATACGCAAGATCACCAAAAGCCACAAATGGATATGATGCCCGATATGAATATGGGGCAATCCTGTGGTTGTAGCACACAACCAATGATGATGCCTGATATGAACATGGGTCAATCTTGTGGCTGTGGCACACAACCAATGATGATGCCAAATTGGCAAATGGACCCTTGCCATTGCCCGCCACCACCATGTCCGACACAATGTCCACCACCATGCCCATCAGCAGCAGGTCCTTGGATGTCTCCGCATTATTTCCCAGGCGGGATGACGCCTTATCGATGGTGAAAAAGCGTATATTGTAGAAGAAGTAAAGCCAAATATTTGGAAATATAAATATCGATCGAAAAATTATTTTGTCAAACGTGCAAAGCAAGTGGAAATTGCGGAGAAGGTAAGAACCATTCATCGCCAATTAGGACGTATGGAACCTTCTTTGATCCTACCATTAGTTCAGAGCGATGATGAGCAGTTAATTGTGCAAATGTGGCAAGAAGGAAGCCACGGTGCTAACTTTGCGCATAAAAAAGATCGTAAGGAATCTCTTAGACTATTAATCGCTTTACATGACACACATACAAAGATTGCGTGGCAGCGCGTACCAGGCTTGCATACCTACTCACAGCTTTTAAAATGGCAAATGCGTCATATGCGTTTTAAAAGTAGAAGAAATGAGTTTCGAACATTTTTAACGAAAGAAGAAATTGATCAAATATTGCATTATAGTGATAAGTCATTACAATTGATTGCATTGGAAGATGCACCTGAAAAAGAGATTACGCTATTGCATGGGGATGTAGTTCATCATAATTTTTTATGGTGCTCCGATGGACAATTACGTTTAATTGATTTTGATTTAGCGCACCTTGGTGAAGCGGATGATGAGTATATTTTATGGTTACATCGTGTGTTACCTGCTGTAGATTATGATCTTGGAAAGATTTTTGCAGAGTTACCTGAGCTGAAACGACTGGATAAAAGAAAGCTTCATCGCTTGAAATACCCGAATGAGTTATTACGAGAATGGCTGTTTGCTATAGATTTGCCACTAGAGCAACAGCTAGTATTTTTAGATTATTTAGTACCATTTACAAAACGAGCCCTCACCTACTGGCCAAAACTGTGGTACGATATTGATAGATTTGTCAAGAAATGACCGTCAATTGGCGGTCATTTTTGTCTGCGAACGGAGTTTAGAGGCTACTTTTTGTCGAGCATTCGTTCGCTATATGCTATAATCGAAGACGATGATTGTGAGGGATTATAGATGTATGATTATTTAAAAGGACAAATTACTCGTATTACACCTGAATTTATTGTGTTGGAACAACAGGGGATTGGGTGGCAACTTAATACGCCTAATCCATTTGCTTTTCGAACATCTGCCCTTGAGCAACAGATATATGTTCATATGCATGTGCGAGAGGATGCGCAAGTTTTATATGGCTTCCCTAACCTAGATCAGCGTGAGTTATTCCGTAAGCTTATTTTAGTGTCAGGAATAGGACCAAAGGGCGCTTTAGCGATTTTAGCTACAGGTAATCCACAACAGGTTATTAGCGCAATTGAACGAGAGGACGAAGCGTTTTTAGTGAAATTCCCTGGAGTTGGTAAAAAAACAGCACGTCAAATGATCCTCGACTTGAAGGGTAAACTTGGTTCATTATTAGATACACTTGAATTACCTAGTGCAGAAGATGAATTACCTTTGTTTGGTGTACATGCTTATAAACACGAATTAGAAGAAGCCTTACTTGCCTTAATGGCTCTTGGCTATTCTGAAAAAGAGCTAGAAAAAATTAAACCACAGCTAGAGGATAACGATAAACTTGAAACGACAGATGCCTTTATGAAACAAGCATTGCAACTACTGCTAAAATTAAAATAAGGAAAGGAGGAAGGGTGCATGTCTGAACGTATGATGGCAAGTGAAGCAGGTAGCTATGATGAGCAGTTTGAGTTATCTTTACGTCCTCAAAAATTAGCACAGTATATTGGGCAACATAAAGTAAAGGAAAACTTACAAATATTCATTGAAGCAGCAAAGCTTCGCCAAGAAAGTTTAGATCATGTGTTGTTATATGGACCTCCAGGACTTGGTAAAACGACCTTAGCGGCTGTTATCGCAAATGAGATGAATGTTAACGTACGCATGACAAGTGGCCCTGCGATTGAGCGTCCAGGAGATTTGGCAGCTATTTTAAGTTCACTAGAGCCTGGAGACGTTTTATTTATTGATGAAATTCATCGACTGCCCCGTGCTATTGAAGAAGTATTATATCCAGCAATGGAAGACTTCTGCTTAGATATTGTGGTAGGAAAAGGTCCTGAAGCACGTTCTGTACGACTTGATTTACCTCCCTTTACCCTTGTAGGTGCAACAACAAGAGCGGGTGCTTTATCAGCTCCTCTAAGAGATCGCTTTGGTGTGTTGCTGCGCCTAGAATATTATGATGACCGATCGCTTGCAGAAATTGTTGTGAGAAGTGCACATTTATTTGAGGTAGAAATAGAGCAAGTAGCAGCAATGGAAATGGCGAGACGCTCACGTGGAACACCTCGAATTGCCAATCGTTTATTGAAACGAGTGCGAGATTATGCACAAGTGCTTGGAGATGGTATGATAACGGAGGGTCTTGCACAGCGAGCATTAGAGCTGTTACAAGTAGATCCTAGAGGGCTTGATCATATTGACCATAAACTTGTAACCAATATGATTGAGCGATTCCGAGGAGGACCAGTAGGCTTAGATACTCTTGCTGCATCAATTGGTGAGGAACGGGTTACGATAGAAGATGTATACGAGCCTTATTTGATGCAAATTGGCCTTATTCAACGTACCCCGAGAGGAAGAGTAGCCACACATTTAGCCTACGAACATTTTGGATATGAGTATCCCCAACAAACATAAAGAAGGAAGTTATTTTCATGCGTGTAGAAGATTTTGATTTTGAATTACCAGAGGAACTTATTGCCCAAACACCATTAGTGGATCGTACAGCCAGTCGATTAATGGTCGTGACACCGGGCTCAAATAAAGTGGAGCACCACCATTTTGCCCATGTATTAGACGAGCTACATGCTGGAGACTGTCTTGTACTAAATGATACAAGAGTTTTACCTGCTCGTTTAATGGGTGTAAAAGAAGAAACAGGTGCACATATAGAAGTATTGCTACTGAAGCAAATGGCTGGTACAGATGAGTGGGAAACACTTGTAAAACCAGCAAAGCGTGTAAAGGTAGGAACAGTCATCACATTTGGTGACGGTTTATTAACAGCTACATGTACAGGTGAGCTTGAACATGGCGGACGTACATTTGAATTTCAGTATGATGGTATTTTTTATGAAATATTAGAGCAACTTGGTGAAATGCCATTACCTCCCTATATTCGTGAAAAACTAGAGGATAAGGATCGTTATCAAACCGTTTATGCCAAAGAGCGTGGTTCTGCCGCAGCGCCTACAGCTGGGCTGCATTTTACAGAGGCGCTATTAGCTCAAGTGAAGGCTAAAGGCGTAGAGGTTGTCTTTATTACGCTGCATGTCGGTCTTGGCACTTTCCGTCCCGTTAGTGTAGACTCGATTGAGAACCATGAAATGCATGCGGAATTCTATAGTGTTACAGAACAAGCAGCAGATACAATTAATCGCGTAAAGCGTAACGGTGGCAAGGTAGTAGCTGTTGGGACAACCTCTACTCGTACATTAGAGACAATTGGTTCTAAATATGAGGGAGAAGTGCGAGCAGAACAAGGTTGGACGTCTATTTTCATCTATCCAGGCTACAATTTTACGGTGGTGGATGGGTTAATCACAAACTTCCATTTACCAAAATCAACACTAGTCATGCTTGTTAGTACGCTAGCTACTCGTGAGACCATTTTAAGTGCTTATCAGCAAGCTGTAGAAGAAAGATATCGCTTCTTTAGTTTTGGTGATGCAATGTTTATACGTCCCAAAAAATAATAGTGGATAAAATCGGAGTACTGTTTTTACTTCAGATAAGAAAGGATTATTTATTTTATGACACAACCAGCAATTCGATATGAACTACTTCATACATGTAAACAAACAGGAGCACGTCTTGGCATCGTCCATACACCACACGGCTCCTTTGAAACACCAGCATTTATGCCTGTTGGCACACAAGCAACGGTGAAGACCATGTCACCAGAAGAATTAAAAGAGATGAATGCCGGTATTATTCTGTCCAATACGTACCATTTATGGCTTCGTCCAGGTAATGATATTGTCAAAGAAGCAGGCGGACTTCATAAATTTATGAACTGGGATCGTCCAATTTTAACGGATTCAGGTGGTTTCCAAGTATTTTCACTTAGTCAATTCCGGAAAATTGAGGAGGAAGGAGTTCATTTCCGTAATCACCTCAATGGAGATAAGTTATTTTTGAGCCCAGAAAAGGCAATGGAAATTCAAAATGATTTAGGCTCAGATATTATGATGGCCTTTGATGAATGTCCACCGTATCCTGCGACACATGACTATATGCTGAAATCAGTTGATCGAACAACTCGTTGGGCAAAACGCTGTAAGGAAGCACATCAGCGTCCAGAGGAGCAAGGTTTATTTGGCATTATTCAAGGTGGAGAGTACGAAGATTTACGCCGCCGCTCAGCAGAAGCGTTAGTAGAACTAGATTTCCCAGGCTATGCAATTGGTGGATTATCCGTTGGAGAACCGAAAGATGTGATGAACCGCGTTTTAGAATTTACTACGCCAATGATGCCTGAAAATAAACCTCGTTATTTAATGGGTGTGGGTTCACCCGATTCTTTAATTGATGGGGCAATTCGTGGTATTGATATGTTTGACTGTGTACTGCCAACACGTATTGCACGTAATGGAACACTGATGACATCAGAAGGACGTCTAGTAGTGAAAAATGCAAAATATGCACGTGACTTTGGACCGATTGATCCGAACTGTGACTGCTATACATGTAAAAATTATTCTCGTGCCTATGTTCGTCACCTTATTCGCACGGAAGAAACGTTCGGTATTCGTTTAACATCCTATCATAATTTACACTTCCTATTAAAATTGATGGAGCAAGTACGTGAGGCAATTCGTCAAGATCGTCTTGGTGATTTCCGTGAAGAGTTCTTTGAAAAATACGGCTTTAATGGGCCAGATGCAAAAAACTTTTAAACTAGACGAATAGGATCATTACATGCGCTAAATTAAAAAGGACATTAGGCATTTCCTAATGTCCATCATCAATAGCAATAGTTTTGCAAATCATTCAAAACTTTGTAAAAAGTGAATATTTCTAGCAAAATATTGTCAATCATAGAAAAAATATTAGTAATTGAGAAAATTTTTGGGCTTGTCCATCGCTTTTTAATGGTGGAATAGTCTATACTAAAAAAGTGAGATTTGGAAAGGGGGCAAGATGCTATTATGGATCAATTATTAGGATTAGCACCAATATTATTAATGTTCGTTGCAATGTGGTTTATCTTAATCCGTCCAGCTAAAAAAAGACAGCAGGAAACACAAAATATGCAAAGTAGTTTGCAACGTGGAGATAAAGTCATTACAATTGGTGGTTTACACGGTGTTATTGATGCAATTGAAGACACAGCAGTAACATTAAAAATTGCTGATAATGTACGAGTGAAATTTGACCGTCAAGCAATTGGACGAATTGTCAATGACAATCAGTAACAAAGAAGAAAAGGCTTACAATAGGCGATAGCTATATTGTAAGTCTTTTTTATCTAATATTGGATGGCTATGTTTAAATGTTTTTTGCCGTTGTAGTTTTTAATTTATGAATAAATGCCTCACCAATATCATTGCCATTAATCGTTATTCTGCTTAACGTAAATAGGGAATCGCCTTTTTTCACATGTTTATTTTGTATGACAAAGGCCATCTTAAAGCCAGCTTCCTTGGCTAATTGGATGGTGGAGGGTGAATAAATCCCATAAGGATAGCTTATTGCTATTGGTTCATATCCTAACTTTTCTTTGATTATTTTTCTTGAATGAATAAAATCATTTCTTACCCTTTCCTCATATTCAACCTGACTCTCTAGTTGCCCATTTACAATACTAGGACCAAATACTGCGCCATTTAGTTTACCGTTTTTTGAAGGTAATTTATAATGTAAGTCCCAAGTATGACTCTGGATTGTAATATAATCCTTCATTTCCTTTAATTGATCCCAACTCATCTTTGCTGTTTCATTTGGATAGTGATTGTTCCCATTCATCTCTAGGATTCGGCTTGCAATCACAAAGATTTCTGCATGCATATCATATTTTTTCAATATCGGGTAAGCTTTTTCATAATTACTAAAATACCCATCGTCAAAAGTAATTAACACAGGCTTTTGAGGTAACGGCGCTTGGTCGTTTAAGTAATCATATAATTGCTGAGCAGAAATGGCCTGATAGCCTTCCATTTTAAGTAATTTCATTTGATTTTCGAAGCTTTTGGGTGAAATAACTGTAGTATTGTTTATATTGTCCTCTAAATGATGGTACATAAGAATAGGTATTTCCTGTTCCTGATACCCATAAATAGGATAAGGTCTAATAAGAAAAAGGATATAAACAAAAACGAAAACAATTATTTTTTTTGTCATGTCCTCACCTTGTTTGCATGTTTATTGTAATAAGCATATAAGCTCTATGTTAGTGTGTACGAACAAGTACGGACTATTCCTTGAAAACTGTATAAAAAACAATAAGTAAGGTCACCTTGATAGTATGGGGGTGTTTATATGGAAGAATATTACCATATTATTTTTAGAACTTGCTTTTTGTATGTGTTTATCATCATCGTTTTCCGTTTAATGGGTAAACGAGAAGTAGGTGAATTATCAGTCATCGATTTGGTCGTATTTGTATTAATTGCAGAAGTAGCAGCCTTTGCGCTAGACGATTATAAAAATCCTCTCTTTAATGCCATACTACCGATCATTATTTTGCTCTTTATTCAAATATTAAGTGCCTTTTTGTCATTAAAGTTCAAAAAAATACGTGACCTAGTGGATGGTGATCCTGCTTTATTAGTAAAAGACGGTGTTATTTTAGAGAGTGAGATGAGAAAACACCGCTATAATTTAGATGATTTATGTCAGCAATTACGAGAAAACGGAATTGCATCTGTGACAGATGTAGCCTTTGCGTATTTAGAGCCTTCAGGCAATCTTTCTGTCTATAAAAAAGATGAAAAAGCCTTTGTGTATCCATTGATTATCGACGGTGATATTCAAGAGAGACATTTATTTACCATGCATAAAGATGTGGATTGGCTAATGGGTGAGCTAGCAAATAATAATATTACTGACAGTGAAACAGTATTTTTTTGTATTTGGGAAGACAATAAGCTGCATATCCAATTAAAGGAATCCTAGACTTTCTTTGCTAATTTTTTAATGTAACGGAAATCTGTAATACGCAACTGATTGGTAAATAATAAAAAGGTAAATAGCAAAAATAATGTCACACCACTACTTAAAATAAATGGTAGTGATAGTATTGGAATAAGGAAATACTGAGCGACGCAAACAGCAATAAAACAACTATAAGGCACGACAAACATTCTGAAGCCAGCACGCAGGTTTTTACGTTGTCTAACTGTTGCAATATGCAAGAATGACGTTAGTAATACACCAAAGCCAATAGCTACAACGGCTCCTTTTTCCTGGATTCCTGGTTGAGAGGCAAGTACAAACATCACGAAAAGTTTACCTAGTCCACCATAGATGGAGTTCATCATGGCAGCTCTTGCCTCACCAATTGCCTGTAAGATGGAGTGTAGAGGGCTTTGAATATAATAAAAATAAAAAATAGGAGCTAAAATTTTAACGTACCCGCGATTTTCTTCTAAATGAAAAAGCTTCATCGCCAATTCATCTCCATGCACAAAGAAATACGTAGCAGCAAAGCACCCCACTAGCGAAGACAATCTTAGGGACACCGATATTCGTTCCTGTAATAGAGGGGTGTGCTGACGAGCGACGGCATCACTAACAGCTGGAATGAGCACAATCGATAAGGCTGTTGATACAAAGGCGGGAAATAACAGTAATGGCACCAAAACACCTGAGATGACACCATATAAAATAGTGGCAGCAGAAGCGGTTAAACCGGCCACAGTTAAAGCTTTTAAAAAGATAATCGGCTCTAAAAACCAAGTGAAAGAACCAAAAAGTTTACTGCCTGCAGAGGGAAGGGCAATACGCAACATTGGTGATGCAGGATACCCTTCAATTTTAGTTTTTCGTGTCAGTAATTTCTTTTTGGACACGATATAGTGTAGCCATAAATACAAGAAGGCTACAACTTCAGCTAGCAGTGTAATGCCCATTGCGGCCGCAGCCGTGACAGCAGCATTATTGTAATTAGCCACATAGGGTAGCATTAATGTAATGAAACTAATACGTACAATTTGTTCGATCATTTGTGCCCATGCTGTCGGTGTTATCTTAGCAACACCTTGTAAATAGGCACGTAATAAGCCAGATCCAACTGATACTGGTACAGCAAAGAGTGCAATCCATAGTGTAAATGTTGTCTGTTCATTATGTAATAGAGTTGTTGAAATATATGGTATTGTTAGTGCAACGAGTGGCATAAAAATGATCATGCCAATGAATGACCAAAGAATGGCTGTACGCATGACACCAAAGATGTTCTCACGTTTATTTTTTGCTAGTAATTCAGCCACTATTTTAGCCACAGCGATAGGTAGTCCTAGTTGAATGAGTGAGATGAAGAAAATAAACGCTGGATAGACGGTCATATAAATACCGACAGCCTCTTCACCAGCAATCCGCATAAATTGCATTCTATAAAAGAAGCCAAAAAGTTTAGATAAAAAAATCACAAACATTAAAAATAATGTACCTCGTACAAAAGAACTCATGCCATCCGTCCCTTCTCAAGCCGCAAAAATTCATTTACACTATTTGTATGCAAGCATGTCTTACGTTACGACTTTGATTGGAGATGATTCAAAATGAGTATGCAATATGAGCAACTATTTGAAAAGATTCGTCCGGCAATTGATAGTAAGATAGCAGAGTTTCAGCATTATCAATATAATGCTATTACAGCTGAAGAACTCTGGCGCTACTGTATTGAAAAAAAATGGCGTAAAAAGAAAGTTGATCAACTGCGTATACATGAAGTCATTTCTACCATTTTTTCGGTATCACCATCTGATATCGTCTCATTTAATCAAGTAGAGTTTTTACAAAGTAATAATTGGTTTGGAGAAGTCAATACAGAAGAGTTACAATTACTGCTTGGTCCAGTCAGAACGTAATCAATGATGTGTCAAATTTTACAATAATTCAAAGAATCCTATACGTGTTGAATTGACACCAAGCGCAACCTGTTTCATAATAAGTGTGTTGCGCTTTTTTTATTTTGAATAAGTTCTTACTTACATAAGTCTTCTATGCTTTTATTGACATTTAGAAGGCTAGTACCTAATAATACTAAGATAAACTTGCGCGTTATGAACGATTGAAATAAGTATAGCAACCTTTTTGAAGCACAGGTAACACGATTCTAGATGAAAAGGAGGATTAAACGTTTCAAAAGGTATTGCTAGTTACTTGTTTGGCGTGTAAGGACAGCCCTTACACCAATTCGAGGAGGATTTATTGATGAAACTAAAAAGTCGTATAGTTGCATTCCTACTGATTATCGTGCTATTGGCAGCAGGTATTAGTACGACTGTAACCGGCGTCTTAAAGGACATCAAGCTTGGTCTTGACTTACAGGGCGGGTTTGAAGTGCTTTACGAGGTAAATGAATTAAAAGAAGGACAAAAAATTACACCAGAAATTGTCACAGCAACATCCACTGCACTTGGTGAACGTGTAAATACGATGGGGGTTAGTGAACCGAGTATTCAGGTTGAGGACAAAAATCGTATTCGTGTGCAATTAGCTGGTGTTGAAGATCAGGAATCGGCACGTAAGTTATTGTCTACTTCTGCGAATTTAACATTCCGTGATGTTGATGATAATTTATTATTAGATGGAGACGATTTGAAAGCTAACGGTGCTAAAGGCTCCTTTGACCAACAAAATCGTCCGATTGTATCCTTAACTTTAAAAGATGCGAAAAAATTTGCTGATATAACAAGTAAAATTGCAGCAAAACCCGCAGGTCAAAATTTACTGGTTGTATGGTTAGACTTTGAAGAGGGTGTCGATTCCTATAAAGCGGAATCACAAAAAGCAAAGCCTCGCTATGCATCTGCAGCAACAGTTAGTCAAACATTAAATACAACTGATGTTATGATTAGCGGTAATTTCTCTGTTGAAGAAACAAAAAATTTAGCAGATATTTTAAATGCTGGGGCATTGCCTGTAAAGCTAGATGAAATTTATTCAACTTCTGTTGGTGCTCAATTTGGTGATGCAGCACTGAAAAGCACTATTTTTGCTGGTATTGTCGGCGTAGTAGTTATTTTCTTATTTATGCTATTCTACTATCGTTTACCAGGCTTTATTTCCATCATTACACTGGTTGTGTTTACATTCCTAGTATTAGTGGTCTTTGACTGGATTAATGCGGTATTAACACTCCCAGGTATTGCGGCCATTGTCCTGGGTATAGGGATGGCAGTAGATGCCAATATTTTAGCGGCAGAACGTATACGTGAAGAGCTACGAGTGGGTTATTCCGCTAAACAAGCCTTCCAAATTGGTTCTAAACAATCTTTATCAGCCATTGTCGATGCGCAGTTGACAACTTTATTAGCTGCAGCAGTATTGTTCCAATGGGGAACAAGCTCTGTTAAAGGATTTGCTACAACATTAATTATTAGTATTTTATTGAGCTTCTTAACAGCAGTTTGGGGCTCACGTGTCCTATTAGGACTACTTGTAAACAGTGGCTATTTCAACAGTCCTGCATGGTTTGGTATTGCAAAATCTAAACAGCATAGTCTAGATGAAAATATTGGTACATTAGATTTATCAACGAAATTCGATCGATTTGACTTTGTTCACAACCGTAAGAAATTCTATACGTTCTCATTAGCCATTTTAGTGGCTGGTTTAGTGGTTCTTGGCATCTTCCGCCTTAACCTAGGTATCGATTTCTCAAGCGGTACTCGTGTCCAAATTGAATCGAATCAAACATTAACAAAAGAAGAAGTGTCCAAATATCTAGATAGCATTGATTTTTCATCAGAAGATATCATACTCTCTGGTGAGAAAAGTAATACAGCAGTCATTCGCTATAAAGATGACCTTACACAAGCAGAAATTTTAGAATTTAAAAAAGAAGCTGGCGAAAAATATGGTCATGAACCAGCTGTAAGTACTGTATCGCCTACAGTTGGTAAGGAACTTGTAAAAAATGCGATTAAGGCTTTATCTCTTGCAGCAATAGGGATTATCATTTATGTAGCAATTCGCTTTGAATGGCGCATGGGTATTGGTGCAATTGTTTCATTATTGCATGATGTATTCTTAATTGTTGCCGTCTTTAGCTTCATGCGTTTAGAAGTAGATATTACGTTTATTGCGGCTGTATTAACAATTGTTGGGTATTCCATCAACGATACGATCGTTACCTTTGACCGTATGCGGGAAAACTTAGATCGTTATGATACCATTAATGACCGTGAAGTATTGGCGAATATTGTGAATAAATCGCTACGCCAAACAATGGGTCGTTCGGTTAATACAGTATTAACTGTAATTATCGTTGTTGTAGCCCTATTAATTTTTGGTGCACCATCTATTCAAAACTTCTCTATCGCGTTATTGATTGGTTTGATTACAGGTATGTATTCTTCAATCTGTATCGCAGCTCAAATCTGGTATTCATTAAAAATTCGTGAAATGAAAAAATCAGATGGGAAGCTACGTAAAAAAGAGAAGAAACAATGGGGTACAGACGAGCCTACTGTATAATATAATGAGCAGAGAATGGAAAACATATGGTTTTCTATTCTCTGCTTTTTTCATGCAAAAAAACTGCTGCCTTTTATAAAAAGCAGCAGAATTTTCATATAGTTTTACAATTTAAATTGCTGGATTAAGCCTTGTAGCTGTTGCGCATTTTCACTTAATTCTTCTGCGACAGTATTTACCTGCTGCATGGTCGCAACTTGCTCGTCAACAGATTCTGCAATCATATGAGAATTCGTTGCTGATTCGTTAGAAACATTGGCAATTTCCGTGACAGAAGCTGCAACCTGCTCTGCACTAGCAGAGATTTCTTCTGATGTGGCAGAAATTTCTTCAATTTGCTCTGTGAATGCAGCAACAGCAGAGGTGATGGAATAGAAAGCATCTCCAGCCTCATGAATTTTGGCTACACCGTCCTTTACAGAAGCTAAACCATTATCTACTGATGCTGCTACATTTTGTGTATCGGTTAGAATTTCTTTTGTAATAGCAACGATTTGATTGGCAGATTGAGTCGATTCCTCAGCAAGCTTTCGTACCTCATCCGCTACGACTGCAAAGCCTTTCCCATGTTCTCCTGCTCTTGCTGCTTCAATAGCTGCATTTAGTGCCAGTAAATTTGTTTGTTCTGAAATTGCTGTAATCACTGTTGTAATTTGCCCAATTTCTTCTGATTGCTTACTTAGTTTTTGCGTTAATGTTGCAATATCAGAAGTTGCTAGTGCGATCATATTCATCTGTTCTTTTGCTGTTGCAATCGTTGCACCACCTGTATGGGCAAGCTGAGTCAGATTTTCTGCATTGTGATGAAGACTTTGAGTCGCCTCTGCAATGCGTTGGACACCTGATGCAGTTTCATCCATTGCCACAGCACTTTGCTGAGAGGCACTAGCAGAAGAAGTGATATGTGTTACATTATTTTGAATTCGTTGAGCAATATTATCGGACGTTGCAGTTACTTCTTCAGTGCTAGCAGAAAGCTCTTCTGAAACAGCCGATAAATGGGATGCACGATCTTGAATGTTAGTCATTAAACCAGCTAGATTTTGTTTTAATGTATTGACTGCATTGGCAAGTGTACCGATCTCATCTTTGGATTGATGGTCAAGCTCAGCAATTGTTAAATCACCTTGTGCTAATGTATCTGCTGCTCCAATAACCTTGCGTAGGGGCACGACAATGGAGGCTTTGACCATATGCATAAAATATAAACCAATAATAATACTTGCAAGGAGAAGGCTAATAGCAATGATAATAGCGCGTGAAACGGTTTGATTAACAGATTGGTCAACATTTTGAAGCTGTTCATCGTGATAAGCTAATAATTCAGTTGTTAACTTAAAAATGTCCTTATTGTATTTTGTAACATCATTATTGATGATTGAGAGTGCTAGATCCGTGTTGCCACTATTAAACGCTTGTAAAGCTTTCTGTGAATTTGACAGTAACTCTTTTTGCAATTCCGTGATTTGCTGCATAATATTTTTTGTATAATCTGATCGAACAATAGTAGAAAGTTCATGAACTGTTTCAGGTAACAACTTTTCATAGCGATCTAAATTGGCCTTAGCTGTTTCGTCCTTCTTATTTAAAATATAGGCGCGTAAAAATAAACCTTGAGAAGCAAGTTGTTGTTGGATTTTATCTGTTAATTGGATTTGCACCATCCGATGCTTTAATACTTCTTCTAAATCATTCTGAGTTGTTTTAAATTGAATAAATGATACGATGCTTGAGATAAAAAGTAAACATGTTAAGGAAATGAATCCTATATTTAATTTTTTGCGAACGGACATAAACTTCCTACTTTCTTTTATTATATGGAAAAAATTGATGTACTGAAATTACTATAACTTGATATATTTACATGGTCAATAGTCAAGGAATTTTCAATCGTAGGAAATCTTATTCTCCAATAAGTTTTTATAGAAGGATAATATACCTACTTTTGATTCCTCTGATAAAATAGGAATTTCAACTTTTTTCGTCAGAATTGATTGACAATAGGATTGGATTGGCATAGAATTAAGGCTAACTTTTTGTTCGGTCAAGGTAGAAGATCTCGGGAGCGAGGTCAGCCACAGAACAGATGAGCTGAGTTTAGATGAGAATAGCTGAGAAATTGTTGAATAAGAGTAGTAGCCTAAGTGTGTAATAAAGAGAGTCAGTGGCTGGTGTAAACTGATTTACAGCTTATGTGAATGGACTTATGAGAGTCGCTTATAAAAAAGCGAACGTGATTCCCCACGTTATAGGGGTGCTTTCAAGGTATGGTTTACCATAGCCATGATGTAAAGCACAAAAGTGAGAGCATATGCTCTAATATGAGGTGGCAACGCGGTCATAATCGTCCTCTGCAATTAGGAATAATCCTTTTTGCAGAGGGCTTTTTTATTTTCATTCAGCATTCGTCTAGACATTAGCTAAAGGAATCTTTGAAAAAGGAGCAAAAAAGCTATGCAAATAACGAGTTCAAGAACAAAAATGAAAACGATCAATGGCGATTCTTTAACACCTATTTTGATTTTTAGGCGTTTACAGGGAAAACATAAATTTTTATTGGAAAGTTCTGCCCAACACGAAGGAGCTGGAAGATTTTCCTTCATTGGTGCTAATCCACGAAAAACATATAAAGGTGTGGGCCAAGAAATCCAAGAGTTTTCCTATAAAACAGGAAAAACATACGTGCATCAAGGGGAACTTTTTGTTCTTCTTAAACGCCTCATGCCACGTATTTCCAATACGACGAAATTTCCATTTTCAGGTGGTGCCGTTGGATATATAGGCTTTGGCGGTACAACGATGTTCGTAGATAAAAAAATAGAACTGCCTGATGCTTATTTTCATGTCTATGAAACGATTATTGTCTTCGATCATCAAACAGATGAAGTGACATTGATTCATACAAATATAGATGCAGAAAAGCAGGAACCTGATTTGGAAGAATTGGCTCAACAAATAGTAAACGGGCATATCAGTAACGAAGCATCTTATCGTTATCAACCGCTTGATACTACAACAAACGAATCATTTGCAACGGTTTTACAGACAATGCAAGCCAACTTACATGATGACATAACAAGGGTAGTTTTGCCGAACCACAATGTAGCCAATTTTCAAGGTGATACGTTGGCTTTGTATCGACAGCTACGTAAAAAAAAGCCTGCAGCCTATATGTATTATATTGAATTTGAGGATCATGTTGTGTTAGGTACTTCTCCTGAAAGTCTAATCCGAGTAAAAGGTGAAAGCGTTATTGCGACTCCTACAGAGGGAACATATCCGCGAGGGGAAACAAAAAATGAAGAACTAGAAAATGAACGTAAATTATACAACCATGAAAGCATTAGGCAATCACATGCACTTCTTGTTAGGGCTATTCAGCAAGAATTACAGTCGGTTTGTTTCCGAGATTCTGTTCAGGTCATGGAGGCTATGCGTATCCAGCGGTCCAAAAAGGCACTGCACATGACGACTATGGTGGAAGGAAAGCTTTTACCAATGCTTCATGCCCTGGATGTTTTAGCAGCAACCATATCCCCACTTTCAGCAACGGAGCTTCCGTATGCAGCTGGTTATTTTGGTGCTCTCGGCTTTATTGGATTTAATGGTCATTTGGATTTTGCCTTAACAGGTCAATCTATTGTAGTTAAACAGGATACCATGCATTTGCAAGCAACAATAACTGTTACCAAATATACAAATGTGCAAAACGTTTTACATCAAGTGCAAGAGGAAGAACTGGCATTTTTACAGTTACTGGTGAACAATGGGGGGCAAAACTAATGGAACGATTACAAAGGAAAGTACTGCAGGGAACACATCTCATGTACGAAGAAATGCTACAGGCAGCGCAATGGTTATTTCAGGATGATACTCCTAAAGAAGAAATAGCAAGCTTTTTAACAGCTTTAGCTGCGAAGGGAGAAACTGCACATGAAGTAGCCGCATTAGCAACTATTATGCGATCTTTTGCTCTTGATATAGCCGTAAAAGAAGGTGGCTATATGGATAATTGCGGTACAGGTGGAGATGGTCTTCATACTTTTAATATCAGTACAGCTTCTGCTTTCGTGTTAGCTGGGGCAGGTGTCAAAATTGCCAAGCATGGGAACCGTAAAATCTCTTCCTCCTCTGGTAGCTCAGATGTGCTAGAGGCACTAGGTATTCATACAGCTATTTCCATCCCACAAACAGCCCATTTGCTAGAGCGAGAGGGAATCGCTTTTATTTATGCACCGAATGTTCATCCGAAATTAAAGAGAATTGGTGAAGTTCGCCGTTCATTAGGAAAACCGACAATCTTTAATCTTGTTGGTCCTTTAACAAATCCGGTCCCATTATCCACACAATTTACAGGCATTAATCGACCGAATTTTGTCATGGAATATGCCTCAGTCTTACAAATGCTTGGACGTGAGCGGGCCATTGTCGTCTCAGGACCACAAGGCTTAGACGAGGCTTCATTAGCAGGTCAAAATACATTGGTTTTAGTAGATAAAGGAGATCTAATTCCCTTTTCCCTAACCGCAGAAGATGTCGGTCTTCAAATGGCCCCTTTAGAGGCCATCCGTGGTGGCAATGCAGATGAAAATGCGGTGATTATGCAAAAAATATTGGCTGGGGAACGGAGTCCTTATTTAGATACAGTCGTATTAAATGCTGGCATCGGCTTATTTGGCTATGGTCAAGCGGAAACCATCAAAGAGGGTGTAGCTATGGCAAAGGAAAGTATTTTTAGCGGGAGAGCACAACAAAAATTAGAGGCGGTTGTAACATATAGCATGCAAATTAAAGAAGTGGAGGTAGGGTAATGAATATACTCAATAAAATATTACTGCAAAAAAAGATTGAGGTAGGTGCTTTATTAGAGCAGCCAGATCCTTTAGCAAACTTTACAGAAACGCCACGTCGCTCGTTCATTGAATCATTGTGTCAAGCCCATACACTGCAAGTCATCGCGGAAATGAAGCGTGCTTCCCCTTCCAAAGGGTTAATAGCTGGCGGAGCAGACCCAGTTGCTCAAGCAAAAGTCTATGCACTAGCAGGAGCAGCAGCTATTTCGGTCTTAACAGACAAGGAATTTTTTAAAGGCTCCTTTGAAGATTTAGCAGCAGTTGCTGCTGCTGTAGATACCCCACTTCTTTGTAAGGATTTTATGATTGATCGAGTGCAGATTCGATTTGCCAAGGCGGCAGGTGCATCCATTATTTTATTAATTGTGGCAGCCTTAACAGACGATGCCTTAATAGATTTATATAGCTATGCAACGGGCTTAGGCCTAGAGGTTTTAGTGGAAGTACACGATTGTGAAGAGCTTGAACGCGCTCTTGCGGTAGATGCAAAGTTAATTGGCGTTAATAATCGTGATTTACGTACCTTTGAAGTAAGCCTAGAGCGTACCAGAGAAATTGCTAATGTGTTTCCATTTGATGAGAATCGAGTATTAATTAGTGAGAGCGGTATATGGACGCAGGACGATGCGAAGCTAGTAGCCTCGATGGGGGCTAGTGGTGTCCTGGTAGGTGAAGCTTTGATGAGGAGTGGAGATGCGGGGCAAGCACTACGAGATTTGCAAGTAAGTAAAGAGGGGGCATCGGTATGACAAAGGTCAAAATTTGTGGTCTACAGGAGCAAGAACATGTCAAAACAGCTGTTCATGCTGGTGCAGATGCTATAGGGTTTGTTTTTGCACCGAGTAAACGCCGTGTATCCATTGAGCAAGCCCAACAGTTAGCGAAGCATGTACCACAAGGTGTTTTAAAAATAGGTGTCTTTGTGAATCCAACGTCAGCCGAATTAAAGGAAGCAGTAGAGCGAGTGCCCTTAGATTATGTGCAATATCATGGGGAGGAAACGCCAGCATTTATTCAGGAGCAAGGTTATCCCGCCATAAAGGCATTATCGATACGAGAAAAAGAGGATGTTCAAGCGGCTGCTAGCTATCAGGTAGATTATTATTTATTTGACGCGCCTGGTACAGAGTTTAAAGGCGGGAGTGGTCACACTTTTGATTGGACACTCCTTGAGCAAGTAGGGATTCCCAAAGAAAAATTACTATTAGCGGGTGGTCTCAATGTAGACAATATTGAAGCGGCTATTACAGATGTAGGGCCTTTTATGGTGGATGTTTCGAGTGGTGTAGAAACAGATGGAAGCAAGGATTCTAGCAAAATACAAGCTTTTTTACAGGCAGTAAAGAGGGGGAGCAGATGATGGGAATATCAATAGCAAATAGTGTACCGACAAAAGAAGGGCGTTTTGGACAATTTGGTGGTCGGTTTGTGCCCGAAACATTAATGACAGCCTTGCTTGAATTAGAAGCTGCTTATGAGCAAGCATTACTAGACCCTGCATTTACAGAGGAGCTGTCCTATTATTTAGAAGACTATGTTGGCCGTGAAACACCGCTCTATTACGCAGAAAATTTAACGAAGGCGCTAGATGGAGCAAAGATTTATTTAAAGCGTGAAGATTTAAACCATACAGGTGCACATAAAATTAATAATGCGATTGGGCAAGCACTTCTAGCCAAACGCATGGGTAAAAAGAAAATCGTAGCTGAAACAGGAGCTGGGCAGCATGGTGTGGCAACAGCTACTGCATGTGCATTATTAAATCTAGAATGTGTTGTTTTTATGGGAGCAGAAGATATAAAACGTCAGCAGTTAAATGTCTTTCGTATGGAGTTGCTTGGCACAAAGGTTCAATCGGTGGAAAGTGGTTCTAAAACATTAAAGGATGCTGTGAACGCTGCCCTACGTTACTGGGTAACAAATGTTGAGGATACCCACTATATTTTAGGCTCTGCCTTAGGTCCTCATCCATTTCCGAAAATTGTTCGGGACTTTCAGCGTGTCATTGGGGTAGAAACTAGAAGGCAAATCATGCAAAAAGAGGGGCGTTTACCTGATGCAGTTGTTGCCTGTATTGGAGGTGGCAGTAATGCAATCGGTATGTTTCACCCATTCGTTGATGATGAATCAGTTGCCTTATACGGTGTTGAAGCAGCAGGAAGTGGTCTTGAAACTGGGAAGCATGCTGCGGCCATCGCAGGTGGACAATTAGGTGTATTACATGGCGCCTACATGTATTTATTACAGGATGAAAACGGCTTTGTCCAAGAAGCACATTCTATTTCAGCTGGGTTAGATTATCCAGGGAAAGGACCAGAGCATTGTTATTTACATGATATTGGTCGAGCTCAATTTGATTCCATCACAGATGCTGAAGCACTGGAGGCACTACAATTATTAAGCCGAACAGAAGGGATACTGCCTGCACTTGAAAGTTCGCATGCCATTGCTTATACGGCAAAAATTGCAAAGACCATGGCAAAAGATCAGATCATTGTTGTGTGCTTATCTGGTCGAGGAGATAAAGATGTTCACACAGTTCGAGCAGCACTAGGAGGGGATGTTAAATGACAACTTTACAGCAAGCGATCGAACAGGCAAATGCTGCAGGTCATAAGGCTTTTATACCATATATCATGGCAGGTGACGGAGGGCTAGAGACCATTAAGCCAATTATCTTAAAACTGCAGCAATTAGAGGTAACAGCTATTGAAGTAGGAATTCCTTTTACAGATCCTGTTGCTGATGGTCCAACGATCGAACGAGCAGGAGAACGTGCTCTCATAGCTGGTGTGACATTAAGAAACGTGTTGCAAACACTCGCGTCATTTAAAGATGAAATAACAGTGCCTCTCGTAGTCATGACTTATTTCAATCCAGTATTAGCATATGGCTTAAAGTCTTTTGCGCAAGCCTGTGTAGCTGGAGGAGTTAAGGGGTTAATTGTACCAGATGTCCCTTTGGAAGAGAGCGAGTTGTTACGTGATGCATTAAATCCATATGGCATTGATGTGGTACAGCTTATCTCATTGACAAGCCCTCCAGAGCGTATAGCACGCATCGCAGCAGCTAGTCAGGGCTTTGTTTATGCAGTGACCGTTAATGGGATCACAGGAGCAAGATCACGTTTTGCCGATAATTTAGAACAGCATTTTGCCAGCTTACGTCAAGCAAGTCCAATCCCTGTGCTTGCAGGCTTTGGTATTTCAACACCTGAGCAAGTGAAAAAGATGGGGGCTTTGGGAGATGGTGTAATTGTCGGTAGTGCCATTGTGATGGCATTGCATCAAGGAGATTTGGCAATGGTGGAAGCATTAGTAGCCGCCTCGAAAGGTATGTTAGAAAAGTCTACTCTTTAGAAGAGTAGGCTTTTTTTGATGAAGTGCTTTAATTGGCGGAAAGAAATGGAAAAGTGACGGATAGAAATTAAAAACCAATGGATAAAACTATCAATCTAACGGATAGTGCGCAACCAATAGAAATTCGGTATAATAGCTTTCGTAAGGAAGTGAGCAGATGATTCTATCGAAAAAAAGATGGCAGGTGGAGCGTCCTGACGCAACACTTGTACAAGCATTACAAAATGACTTACAACTTTCTGCGATTGCAGCAAAAATTTTAGCAGCACGAGGCTGCGAAACAACGGCTGAGGCAGAAAGCTTATTAAATATGACTGAGGCAAATATCCATGACCCATTTCTTATGCATGGTATGGCTGAAGCGGTAGCACGAATTGAACAAGCACTAGAAAATGGTGAGAAAATTTTAGTGTATGGTGATTATGATGCGGATGGTGTGACAAGCACAACCGTTATGTTACATGTTTTACTAGATCTTGGAGCAGACGTCTCCTTTAAAATTCCGAATCGTTTTATCCATGGCTATGGTCCGCATGAAGCCCTATTTCGGGAGGCCTATGAAGATGGTGTACAGTTAATCATTACAGTGGATAATGGTATATCTGGTATTGAGCCTATTCGAGTAGCAAAGGAGCTTGGTATGGATGTCATTGTGACAGATCACCATGAACCAGGTGAGGAGCTACCACCAGCAGATATTATTCTTCATCCCCGAATACCAGAAGGGCAATATCCATTTGGCGAGCTAGCAGGAGTAGGGGTAGCCTTTAAGCTGGCACATGCTCTTTATGGTGAACTACCAAGCCATCTAATAGAATTTGTGGCGATTGGCACTGTAGCAGATTTAGTTCCGTTGGTGGATGAAAATCGCTATCTCGTGAAGAGGGGCATACAAGAAATGCGTCGTTCCCTTAGTCCATGGGTACAAGCGATGTGTGACATAGCCAGTACAGAGCAGACGAAAATTACAGAAGAAACGATTGGCTTTTATTTTGGTCCACGATTGAATGCTGTTGGTCGTCTAGGTGAAGCAGCTCCTGGTGTTGAATTATTAATGGCGGAGGATAATGCTAAAGCAACCGCATTGGCAAAAAAGCTAAATGCCTGCAATACCGAGCGCAAAGATATTGTGAAAAGTATTACAGATGAAACCATCGCACTGATTGAAGCAGATGAAAAAATCGGCAATTCCTTAGTTCTTGTTGTTGCTGGCGAGGGCTGGAACGCAGGTGTTGTAGGAATTGTAGCCTCACGTCTCGTTGAACTGTATTACCGTCCAACGATTGTGCTGTCACTCGATCCAGAAAAGGGCATAGCAAAAGGTTCTGCTCGAAGTATTGAAGGTTTTCATCTATATAATGAACTAGCTAAAAATCGAGATATTTTACCACATTTTGGTGGACATCCTATGGCTGCAGGTATGACCTTATCATTAGAGCATGTGGATGAACTACGTACTCGCTTAGATGCTCAGGCAAGAGCCTGTTTAACAGAGGAGCAATTAACACCTGTAGTGCATATTGATATACCGCTCAGCATAGATGAAATTTCAGCGGATGCTATTGAGGAAATTTCAACACTAGGACCATTTGGCACAGATTTCCCTAAGCCTGTGTATGTGCTGGAGGATGTAGAAATCGCCTCCATGCGTAAAATTGGAGCGGGCGAGAATCATATTAAAATGGAAATAACAAACGGCTATGATAAATTGGATAGTGTTGGTTTTAACAAAGGGCATTTACATGATGAATTAACGTATGGCATCAAAGTTTCCTTTATAGGCGATTTGCAAATTAACGAATGGCAGGGGCGTAAAAAAGCCCAATTTATGATCGAGGATGTCCAAACTACAGAATGGCAGTTATTTGATATTCGTGGTATCCGTCAAACAGCTCGATGGCTGAATACCGTACCGAAGGACGTGGCCCGGTTTATCGCCTTTCGTCCAGAAACGATGACCTATTATCAATCATTAATAGGTGCATCTATTACACTGGTTGACCCAGCCCTTTCAAATATTGAACAAAGTGATTACATCGTGCTCTTAGACTTGCCACACAATGTTCAAAAGCTAGAGGACGTTTTACAGAAGACAGCCCCTTCACGTATTTATGCTCATTTTTATATGCCTGACTCACAATACTTCAGTGGTCTACCTACTCGTGAGCAATTTGCTTGGTATTATAAGTTCTTGAAAAATCGACCAGCCTTTCCGCTTGATATGCATATCGCAGATTTAGCGAAGCATACGGGGTGGCCATTAGATACACTAAAATTTATGACACAGGTGTTTTTTGAGCTTGATTTTGTTAAAATGGAGAGTGGACTGACGACTGTCAACGTGAATGCTCCAAAACAAGCACTAACAGAGGCACCGTCTTACAAACAACGTTCAGAACAGATTGAAATGGAGCAAAAGCTTGTCTATGCTCCTTATATAGAATTAAAACAATGGTTTGATGAACGTTTAACATCAGCGGACGAATAACGTTTCGTAGGAGGAGCAATAACATGGATTTAAAGCAATACGTTACAACGGTTGAAAATTGGCCGAAAGAGGGCATTACCTTCAGAGATATTACAACAATTATGGATAATGGTCCTGCATACAAATATGCAACAGACCAAATCGTAGAATATGCAAAAGAAGTGGGCGCTGAAATTATTGTTGGCCCTGAGGCACGTGGTTTTATTATCGGTTGTCCAGTTGCCTATGCACTTGAAATCGGCTTTGCCCCTGTTCGTAAACCTGGTAAATTACCACGTGAGGTAATAAGTGCAGACTACGGTCTTGAATATGGTAAAGATACGTTAACAATGCATCATGATGCAATTAAGCCTGGTCAAAAAGTTTTAATCTGTGATGATTTACTAGCGACTGGTGGTACAGTTGAAGCAACGGTTCGTTTAGTAGAACAATTAGGTGGTCAGGTAGTAGGCTGTGCATTCCTGATTGAACTTCTAGAATTAAATGGTCGCGAAAAGCTTGGCGATTTAAATATTAAAACACTTATTCAATATTAAGAGCATGGCAAAAAGCGCCCTATACTGTGGGCGCTTTTTTTATACTTCGTCATAGGCTTGAATAATTTTTTGCATTGTTCGCAAGGTATCGTAGAAATCTGCGTATTTTTCGGTTCCAATATCCTCGATAATTCTATCTTGAATGCCTTGCCAAATCGGTGCTGCTTCATGCAGCTTTTCTAAACCTTTTTCAGTGAGCGTTATTTTTTTGGTACGAGCATCATTGGTATCTCGCTTTAACTCAACATAGCCATGTTGCTTTAATAGATTAATATTACGTGTTATAGTGGTTTGATCCAGTTGTAAAATTTCACCTAAACGGCTGATTGAGACAGCTTGTTGAAGGTCAATATGTGCAAGCATTGAATATTGTGTAACTTTTAAACCTGTAGGCTGTAGCAGCTTATCATATAATTGTGTGACAACCCTTGTTTTTTTTCTAAGGTTTGCACAAACACAAATTTGTGTATAATCAATATTTTTAAGTTGATTCTTCATCGACAGTACTCCTTTAAGGGGATTCTACTCATTATAAGTATACACCCAATAACTAGAAATTACTTCTTGACAGCTTTATGAACGATTACTATGATTATACATGTATATACATATAAATGAAATAAGCAGACTTAAACATGTATATACATGTTTTGTAGTCTATCAAAGAAAAGAAGGTGTTGAGGTGAAACGTGTTCATTATAGTTGGTTTATTTTAATCGTCACATTTTTCTCGATAATTGTCGCAGGAATTACAATGTCATCATCTGGCGTGTTTATCGACCCTCTTGAAAAAGAATTTCACTGGGATCGTTCAACCATTGCTTTAGCCTTTGCTGTAAGTTTGTTTTTATATGGCATATCTGGACCATTTATGGCTGCATTACTTGAAGTCATTGGCTTAAAGAAAATGATGCTAGGTGCTATGGCAACTTTAGTATTAGGAATGACTTTAACATTTTTGATGAGTGAATCCTGGCAGCTAATTGTTATTTGGGGGGGCATTATTGGTCTTGGAGCAAGTCTTTTTTTAACTGTCCTTAGCCCATATGTTGCGAATCATTGGTTTGTAAAACGCAGAGGATTAGCGGTTGGTATTTTAACGGCAAGTACAGCCACGGGCCAGTTAATTTTATTACCAGTTCTAGCTATCATTATTGAACACTATTCTTGGCGATGGGCTATCGCATTAATGCTACTCCTTAGTATCATAATGTTTTTCATGATTGCGCTTTTTATAAAAAATAGACCTCAGGATATGGGGTTAACTCCTTATGGACAAGAGGAGGCTATAGAGGAACAACAAATACAGCAAAAAAAGAATCCAATAGCTATGGCTTTTAAAGGTTTATTTGAGGCGATTAAGGTTAAAGCATTTTGGCTCTTAGCAGGTAGTTTTTTTATTTGTGGGCTATCGACAAGCGGATTAATTGGTACTCATTTTGTTTCTTATTGTATTAGCTTTGGCGTTCCTTTAGTCACTGCCGCATCATTACTTTCTTTTATGGGCATTTTTAATTTATTAGGTACAACTGCGTCTGGCTGGTTATCTGATCGCTTCGATAATCGGTGGTTATTGTTTTGGTATTACCTGTTAAGAGGTGCATCTCTATTATTGCTCCCTTATGCACTCGCACAAGGATCATTTGTTTTATTAACGATTTTCACGATTTTTTACGGACTAGATTGGATTGCTACAGTGCCACCAACCATCAGTATGACACGACAAATTTTTGGTATGCAAAAAAGCAGTATTATCTACGGCTGGATATTTGCTTCACATCAAGCAGGAGCAGCGGTTGCTGCGTATGGTGGGGGGTTAATTTATAAATTTTTCAATTCTTATACATGGGCATTTTTCCTTGCAGGAATGTTTTGTGCAATGGCCAGTTTATTCGTTATCATTGTTAAAAAACAAACACCCCAGCAAGCGTAAACACATAAAAGTTGAACCTCGGTAAGATGGGGTTCAACTTTTTTAATAAAGAATCTTTTGACATAACACAAACAAAAGTTTATAATATAAACAAATATAATAAAAGGTGATGCTATGAATGAAAGAGAACAGGCGGTGCTTGCTTTAATTCGCCAGAATCCGTTTATGTCTCAGCAAGAAATGGCAGATGCAATGAATCTGTCGCGTCCTGTGCTTGCTAATTTAGTGTCTAGTTTAACGAAGCAAGGAAAAATTGTAGGTCGTGCTTATATATTACCCGAAGAAAATGAAATTATTTGCATCGGTGGAGCTAATTTAGACCGCAAATTCCATGTAAAGGGCAATGTTCAATTTGGAACATCTAACCCTGCCAGCTCTTCCTTTAGTGTAGGTGGCGTTGGTCGAAATATTGCTGAAAACTTAGGCAGATTAAACCACCAAGTGACGTTACTGACAACGGCAGGTAAGGATGCTGATTGGCAAGTGATCCAAGAGGCTTCGGAATCCTTTATGAATCTACGTTATGTAGAGCAGCTTGCAGAGGCTTCCACAGGTTCTTATACTGCCATCATGGATGAACAGGGTGAGCTAGCACTAGCTGTAGCAAATATGGAGGTTTACGATCTTCTGTTACCGAGCTTGTTGAAAAAACATGAAACAATGCTTGTAAACGCGGGCTGTTTTATTTTGGATTTAAACTGTCCAAAAGAAACTGTGGCGTATATCCAGCAAGTAGCCCTTGCTCGTGATATTCCACTTGTCATTGTGCCAGTATCTTCGCCAAAAATGAATCGACTACCTGAAACATTACAAGGCGTAACTTGGTTTATTTGTAACACAGATGAAGCGGAAACGATTGTTGGACATAAAATTGAAAACGCTACCCATTATGAAAAAGCTTTACAACAGCTCCTACAATTAGGTGCGGAGCATGTCATTATCACGGCTGGCAGCAAGGGCGTTTATGCAGCATCTACAACGATTGCCCCTTGTCATGTTGCCGCTAAAGTGATTGACAAAATTGAAGATGTGACAGGAGCAGGAGATGCCTTTGTCAGCGCTGTTATTCACAGCTGGCTGACTGGACAATCTTTTGAGACATGTATTGATGCTGGATTAACCAATGCAAAAAATACATTGGCATCTCCTTATACAGTAAGACCTGAATTATCAGTAGATTTGTTGAAAAATGAAATGGAGGAATAACAACATGAAAGAATTCATCGTATTATCAGAAGAAGTAAAAGCAGGACAAGCAAAAGGTCTACCGATCGTTGCGTTAGAATCAACAATTATTTCACACGGTATGCCATACCCACAAAACGTGCAAACTGCGCGTGAAGTTGAGCAAATTATTCGCGATAATGGTGCAGTCCCAGCAACAATTGCATTAATTGATGGGAAAATTAAAATTGGTCTATCAGATGAAGAGCTAGAAATGTTCGGTAATGCTCAAGGTGTTGCAAAAGCTTCACGTCGTGACTTAGGCTACTTACTAGCAACGAAAAAATTAGGTGCTACAACAGTTGCAGCGACAATGATCTGTGCAGAGCTTGCAGGTATTGAAATCTTTGTTACAGGTGGTATTGGTGGTGTACATCGTGGTGCGGAAACAACAATGGATGTCTCTGCTGATTTAGAAGAATTAGCACAAACAAATGTTGCCGTTATCTGTGCGGGTGCAAAATCTATTTTAGACATCGGTCTTACATTAGAATATCTTGAAACAAAAGGTGTGCCAGTGGTTGGTTATGGTACGAATGAATTACCAGCATTCTACACACGTCAAAGTGGATTTGATGTAAACTTCCAATTAGATACGCCAGAAGAAATTGCAGCAATGCTATCTGCGAAATGGCAATTAGGCTTAAAAGGTGGCGCTGTCATCGCAAATCCAATTCCTGAGTCTGAAGCATTAGAGCATGCATTTATTACAAACATTATTGAAAAAGCTTTAGTTGAAGCTGAAGAGAATGGCATTCAAGGTAAAAATGTTACACCATTCTTACTTGGCAAAGTTAAAGAATTAACAGAAGGTAAAAGTCTTGATGCCAACATTGCATTAGTGAAAAACAATGCAGTAGTCGGCGCGAAAATTGCTGTAGCTTACAATCAATTACATTAATCAATTTGTCGAAACAAGGACTCTTTGTGACGTGAAGTCGCAGAGGGTCTTTTTTATTAAAAAGAAGAATATTTTTTCCATTTTTCGAACTGTTCACGAGATTAACTAAACTAAATGATACAGTCTCTTTACAATAGACCACAATATTTTATACAATTAAGTTTATATCTAATCTGAAAAATTTGACGAGCAAGGTGGACATGTTATGGCGAAAGAGCAAATTTTGACTCCTGAGGACGTTTTTGAGTTAGTCAAATCCTACATGAATGATGAAAATGTCGCATTCGTGAAAAAAGCATATGAATTAGCAAGGGATGCCCATATTGAGCAATTCCGTAGCTCTGGTGAACCGTATATTATTCACCCAGTACAAGTAGCAGGTATTCTAGCTGAATTACAAATGGACCCAGAAACTGTAGCGGCAGGTTTTTTACATGATGTTGTCGAAGATACCGATTTTACACGGGATGATTTGGTACGTGAATTTGGCGAAGAGGTGGCCGTGCTTGTTGATGGTGTTACCAAACTAGGGAAAATTAAATATTTATCTAAAGAGGCGCAGCAGGCAGAAAATCATCGGAAAATGTTTGTGGCTATGGCGCAAGATATTCGTGTCATCCTCATTAAGCTAGCAGACCGTCTTCATAATATGCGTACGTTAAAGCATTTACCTGCTGAAAAGCAACGACGCATTTCAAAAGAGACGCTCGAGATTTTTGCACCACTTGCTCATCGTCTTGGAATTTCGACTGTAAAATGGGAGCTTGAAGATACAGCACTGCGCTATTTAAACCCACAACAATATTATCGTATTGTCAGTCTGATGAAGAAAAAACGTGATGAACGTGAAGCTTATTTAGAAAATGTGATGGCTGAGATGAAATCACAACTGAATGAGGTTGAAATTGACGCAGATGTCTATGGTCGACCAAAACATATTTACAGTATCTATCGAAAAATGGTGTTACAAAAGAAACAGTTTAATGAAATTTATGATTTATTAGCCATTCGTGTTCTTGTCGATAGTATTAAAGATTGCTATGCCGTATTAGGGATTGTGCATACACTTTGGAAACCAATGCCAGGACGCTTTAAAGACTATATTGCTATGCCAAAACAAAACCTGTACCAGTCTCTACACACGACTGTTATTGGACCTTATGGTGATCCGTTGGAGGTACAGATTCGTACAAAGGAAATGCACAAAATTGCAGAGTACGGGATTGCGGCGCACTGGGCATATAAAGAAGGTAAAAACGTTGATCATCAAAAGCAAAATGTCGACCAAAAATTAACGTGGTTCCGTGAAATTTTGGAGTTTCAAAATGAATCTTCCAACGCAGAAGAATTTATGGAATCCTTAAAATTTGATTTATTTTCTGATATGGTTTATGTCTTTACACCTGAAGGTGATGTCATTGAATTGCCAGCAGGTTCTGTTCCTATTGATTTTGCCTACCGTGTTCATTCCGAAGTAGGAAATCGTACGATTGGAGCGAAAATCAATGGGAAGATGGTACCGCTTGATACACCATTAAAAACGGGCGATATCATTGAAATTTTAACTTCTAAACAATCCTTTGGTCCGAGTCGCGATTGGCTTAAAATAGCTCAATCCTCGCAGGCGAAGAATAAAATAAAGCAATTCTTTAAACGACACCTGCGTGAAGAAAATATTGTCAAAGGTAAAGAAATGATTGAAAAAGAAATCCGTGCTCAGGATTTCGATTTAAAGGAAACGATGTCCTCCGAAAACCTAAAACGGGTATGCGACAAATTTAACTATACGAATGAAGAAGATTTGTATGCGGCAGTTGGTGTGAATGGTATTACTGCGCAACAGGTCGTAAATCGTTTAGCTGAAAAACGTCGTAAAGAACGTGAGCAGGAAGAAGCACTAGAGAAAATTGAACAAAAAATGAAAAATCCAATTCCACAAAAGCGTACGGAATCGGGTGTTATTGTAAAGGGTATTGATAATATGCTCATTCGACTTTCTCGCTGCTGTACGCCCGTTCCTGGGGATGATATTGTAGGCTTTATTACGAAGGGGAGAGGTGTTTCTGTCCATCGTGAGGACTGTCCAAATATTCAAATTGAGGATGAGCAGGAGCGCTTAATTGAAGTGGAATGGGAGCATGGTGTCATTCCTGAGAAAAAGGAATACCCTGTTGATATTGAGGTTTCAGCTTTTGATAGACCTGGCATTTTAAATGAAATCATGCAAATTGTTAGTGAAACGAAAACGAATATTTTAGCAGTAAGTGGACGTGCTGACCGTGATAAAATGGCAACAATTCATTTAACAATTTCTATTTCAAATATTTCACATTTGCATAAAGTAGTTGAGCGAATTAAACAAACACCTGATATTTATTCGGTGCAACGCGTCATTAACTAATTGATAGGCAATATAGGATTGGGGTTTAGTACATGAAAGTAGTATTACAACGCAGTAAAGCTGCCTCTGTAACAGTGGACGGAACTGTTACAGGAGCAATTGATCATGGCTATGTTCTTTTAGTGGGAATTACACATGAAGACACACAAGAGGATGTTGCCTATTTAGCAAAAAAAGTAGCCAATTTACGTCTCTGGGAAGATGCAGATGGAAAAATGAATCATTCGATCTTAGAGCATGGGGGCGCTATTTTATCCGTCTCGCAATTTACACTGTATGGGGATGCAAAAAAAGGGAATCGTCCAAGTTTTATCAATGCAGCTAGACCAGAAGCAGCTGAGCCACTGTGGGAGGCTTTTAATCAAGCTTTACGCGAACAGGGCTTACATGTGGAAACAGGTATTTTTGGTGCCATGATGGATGTAGCACTAATTAATGATGGTCCAGTCACAATTCTTCTAGAGTCAAAATAATGGAACATTTCCTATAATTCCTTCATATACTAAAGAGTATGGTTAGTTTTATAGGAAGGAGTGTCTTAAACATGACGCAGACGAGAAGTATAACAAATCCATATTTATACGAAACTCTTAACATGATGATTGGTCAGGCAGTAGTTGTGCAAACAGAAAAAAATATTCAACAAGGTATTTTATTATCCATACTACCTGACCATATGGTTCTTGAGATAAATCGTACGCCTTTCTTCATTCGGATGGAGGAAATTGTATGGGTTACATTGGAAACTACAAAAAAATGAGAAAGTATGAACCTTCAAATCATCATAAATGATAGAAGGTTCTTTTTTATTTGTTTAATGCAAATAATAATACCTAAATAGCAAATTTATTTCGAAGAGATAAAAACTATTAAAACAGTTGCTACTCTTTGAATATTATTTTTTTTAAAAAATATAAACGATATGTAAGAAAGTCCATTTGATTCCTCATGGATAGTTAATCTACGATTTTCCATTCTACTTACAACCTTTGATGTCTTTCATCATTAATTTATCCCACTAATAAGGGGAACTTTATGAAGTTCATGAATAAAAAGCATTTAAGGACAATCCATTTAAACTTTATCATTTCTAACACCGCCGCATATTGCTCCTGCCTTAATTAAAAACAATTCGTCATATAAGATAAAATTATTATTTTGGAAAACAAAAAATAACGTTGAAAATGCCCATTATTATTTGAGTATGTGAATAAAATTTTCCATGTTTATAGAAGAGGAACAAGAGGTTTAATTAGGAAAGATAGCGTGTGCTTTCAGAAATAATAGAAAATTAATACTTTACAATAAATTTAAACTCATGTATATTTATTTTCAATTAGCGACAAATAGCGACAATATACGGCTAATGTCTAAATCAGAAAAAGGAGCGCGATTTAATGGAAAATGAACAGGGGGTCAAGAAGAAAAGCTGGTTGAAAGTACCTCATACATATACGATTATTTTTGCTATTATTTTTTTAGCAGGTATTGCAAGCTATATTATACCAGCGGGTGAGTTTGAACGTGTAGAGGATGAAGAAGGGCGAATGCTCGTTGTAGATGGAAGCTATCATCATATTGAGAGTGAGCCAGTTTCCTTTTTTGAAATGTTTACAGCGGTTCCAATGGGTCTCGAAAAAGGGGCTCAAATTATTTTCTACATTTTTTTAGTCAGTGGTGTATTTGGTATTATTCGTTCTACAGGTGCTATTGAGGCTGGTGTTTATAAAGGAGTAAAAGCTTTAGAGGGCAGAGAGAAATTACTGATTCCTTTATCGATGATTTTATTCTCTGTTGGTGGTTTTACAATGGGGATGGCGGAAGAAACTATTATTTTCGTACCAATTGGTGTGGCCATTGCACGCGCGATGGGCTTTGATGCTGTAACAGGAACAGCCATGATTACACTTGGTGCCGCCAGTGGATTTTTTGGAGGAATGCTTAATCCCTTTACGGTAGGTGTAGCACAATCATTAGCGGATGTACCATTATTCTCAGGGATTGGCTTCCGTGCTGTTGTCTATGTTTTTGTATTAAGTTTTGCTATTTTCTATGTATCTCGCTATGCTTTTAAGGTGAAAAAGAATCCTCAAGCAAGCGTTATTTACGATATTGAGCAAAAAGCTAAATCCAATGTTTCAGCGATTGACATCCCTGCATTAACAGGCAAGCATAAATTCGTATTTATTGTCATGGCTTGTGGGATTGGCTTTAATATTTATGGTGTCTTTAACTGGGGCTGGTTCTTAACGCAGCTAACTGCATCCTTTTTAATTATGGGGTTAATTGCAGGATTAATTGGTGGTTTAAAACCTGCTACTATCTTTGATTCCTTTATTGAGGGAGCCAAGGCCGTAACATTTGGTGCTTTAATTGTAGGTTTTGCCCGTGCTATTACAGTTGTTTTAGAGCAGGGGAAAATTATTGATACAATCGTTTATGCAGCATCAGAAACAATTGGACATTTGCCACATGCTATCAGTGCAATCGGCATGCTATTTATCCAAGCTCTTTTGAATTTATTTATTTCATCTGGTAGTGGACAGGCAGCTGCAACAATGCCGATTATGATTCCAATCACTGATTTATTAGGATTAGAGCGACAAGTGGCTGTTTTAGCCTTCCAATATGGGGATTCCTTAACGAACTCTATTATTCCTACTTCGTCTGCATTAATGGCGTATCTAGCTGTTGCAGGTATCCCATATGAAAAATGGATTAAGTTTATCTGGAAGATGATTCTTGGGTGGGCATTGATTGCCTGTCTGGCGCTAATTGCTGCGGTAGCATTAGGAATATCTTAAATATAAAAAAGCTGTGGATGTTATCATCATCCGCAGCTTTTTTTTGCTTATTCATCTTGTTCATTAAAGTAGCTGAGAATTCCCTGATAAATACCAAGAGTCGCTTGTTCACGGAATTTAGCTGTTGTAATGACGCGCTCCTCACTGGAATTACTTAAAAAGCCTAACTCAATAAGGACGGCCTTTTGACGATTCTCTCGTAAAACTAAATAATTTCCTTGTTGTGTACCACGGTCTCTTAAATCTAGTTTACTGGAAAGACCATCATGAATTGCTTCAGCAAGCCCTTTTTGATTACTATTCATATAATAGGATGTGAAGCCGTTAATGGAGCTATCATCTGTCGCATCATAATGAAGGCTAATAAAGGCATCTGCCTCATATTGATGGGCAATCGATACACGCTTACGCAATGCCACATATTCATCCGATTCTCTCGTCATGACAACGTTTGCGCCAGCAGCACTTAACTTGGAAGCAAGCAAAGTAGCCGTTTTTAAAGTAATGCCCTTTTCCTCTGTACCTCGTTGACCAGTTGTGCCATGATCATTTCCACCGTGACCAGCATCAACAACGATCGTTAATCCAGTTAACGTACCTTTTTTGCGAGGCTCTTCCTTTTCTTTCTGTGGACTTGTCGCTTTATTGGAACTTGTTGTAACTACCCAGTTCGCGACAAAAGCTGTTTTTTCGTCGTCTATTTGTATTTCATAAAAATCATTTTTAACGCCTACAATTGGGTAATTTCCACCAGCATCTACTCGTTCAACTACTTCTGCAGCTGTTGAGGCATCTGTTCGTAGGTTTGTCCCATTATAGATAATCGTAACAGATTCTAACTCTTTGGAAGTTGACGTTTTTGAGGTACTTTTTACTTTATTGGAGAATGTACCGTAAAAACTATAGACCCAACCTACTTTTTTATCATTGTACTGAATTTGTACCCAATTATGCTCATGTGTAAGTACTTTAAAGGCTTGTCCTTTTGTTGCTGTGCCGATTTTTTTAGCGTTCAAATCTGGCTTCTTACGAACATTAAGGGTGTCCACTAAAATGGTGAAGGTTGTATCTTTGTTGGCGGGTGCTGTGGGTGTAGTAGTTACTTCAACAGCATCTTCCTTGGGTTCCGTTTCTTTTTTAGGGTTATCGTTGATCGTGACATAATCCTTTGACACCCATCCTGTTAATCCATTCCAATCGATTTTTGCCCATTCTTCATTTTCTTCAACGAGGTTTGCTTGGTTACCTGTAGAAAGTTGACCAAGAACAGCTGAAGAGATATCTGGTTCTGTTCGAATATTTAAACGGTCAACTTGTGAAATGACGGTTTTGTCAATCACTTGTTTAGCATTAGTAGGTGCTGTCAGCCAAGAGGCAACCCATCCTTCGTAATTACCTGCTTTGACTTGGTACCAATCACCTTCTCGACCGATTGAGGTTAAAGGGTCACCTTCTTCTAAAGTCGTAATAATGGGATAAGACAATCCAGGACCCTCTCGCAAATGAAGAATCGTTCCAGCGACTTTTAGATCACTGGTGTCAGCGGAAGCTCTTTGAACAAAGTTCTTATTTGGAATCGCCATCGTTACCATTAGTACGAAGATGATTATACTATGTAAAATTGTTGTCCTCATCAGATTCCTCCTATTCCTTGTGCTATTTTACCATGCTTTTATCATAAAATTCGTGGTAAAATGGTAACAGAATTAGTTATTTTCAAGATAGACTGATGAAAAATACAAAAATAGTTGACATTGCTTTGGCTAGTGACTAACATAAAGGGTAATCGAAAAATGATTAATCGCTTATGACCAAGCAAGTAGCGTATACCACTATTGGAAAAGAGAGGGAAAGACTTAGGCTGCAATCTTTCCTACAAAAATGTATCACGTGAATAACACTTGAGAGGCTTTTTTCTGAAAAGCAGTGCCTAGTAGGAAAAAACGGAATCGGCCGTTATCCGATTAAGAGGAGGACACATGTAATCATTTGTGTCAACTAGGGTGGAACCGCGGAAGCTTATACAGCTCTCGTCCCTTGCTATTGCAAGGGACGAGGGCTTTTTTGTTGTTCAAAAAGTAATGAGTTTTTGAAGAGGGATTGTTGTTTTTGCTCAGAAAAGAGGGGAAGGCGCTCTAATTAGTATGAAAAGCGCTCATCAAGGCTGTAACCCGCTCCAACAGGACAAAAATTTGCTCAACCAAAGCATGCATTCGCTCAAAGTGGGACTACAGCTGCTCTATCATAAGCAATCAATATAGGAGGGAATTACATGAGTTTTAAAGTGCCACGAGGGACACAAGATATTTTGCCAGGTCAATCTGAAAAATGGCAAAAAGTTGAAGCGATTATTCGTGATATTTGTCGTGTTTATCGCTATAACGAAATTCGCACACCAATTTTCGAGCAAACGGATCTATTTGCACGTGGTGTTGGGGAAACAACTGATGTTGTACAAAAGGAAATGTATACATTTGAAGATCGTGGAGGGCGTTCATTAACACTACGTCCAGAAAATACGGCTGGTGTCGTACGTGCCTATGTGGAGCATAAAATGTTTGGTGCTCCTGATCAGCCAGTTAAGCTTTCTTATTTAGGACCAATGTTCCGCTATGAGCGCCAACAGGCTGGTCGTTATCGTCAATTTGTACAGTTTGGGGTAGAAGCAATTGGTTCAGCAGATCCTGCGATTGATGCAGAAGTCATTGCTCTTGCGATGGACGTCTACGAATCAGCGGGTTTAAAGGATTTAAAATTAGTGATTAATTCTCTTGGCGATAAAGAAACACGTGATACACATCGTACTGCTTTATTACAGCATTTTGAGCCACATATTCATGAATTTTGCTCAGACTGTCAAAATCGTTTACAAAAGAATCCATTGCGAATTTTAGATTGTAAGGTAGATCGTGAGCATCCATTAATGCAAACGGCTCCAGCGTTAACTGATTTCTTAACAGAAGAGTCAGCTGCTTATTTCGCTCAAGTGAAATCGTACTTAGATACATTGGGTATTTCATATGAGGTCGATCCAAATCTTGTACGAGGACTTGATTATTATAATCACACAACTTTTGAAATTATGTCCACAGCATCAGGCTTTGGTGCTATTACAACATTATGTGGTGGTGGACGCTACAATGGATTAGTGCAAGAAATTGGCGGTCCAGATGTACCAGGTATAGGTTTTGCATTAAGTATTGAGCGCTTGTTGCTGGCACTTGAAGCGGAGGGTGTTGAATTAGACACAGCATCAGGGCTAGATGTTTACATTATTGCAATGGGCGATGAAGCGAAGCAAAAGGCTGTTGAGCTGACAAGCACTTTCCGAGCAAAGGGACTTGCGACAGAGATGGATTATTTAGACCGTAAAATGAAAGCTCAAATGAAATCAGCGGATCGACTAGGTGCAAAATATACGCTTGTTCTTGGCGAAACAGAACTTGAAGAGCAAGCAGCGGCTGTAAAACATATGGAATCTGGGGAGCAGCACAAAGTGGCGTTTTCAGAGCTAGTGAACTATTTAACACAAAAAGCTTAAAAATAAACAGAGGGCATTTCTAGGAAATGCTACATAAATTGAAGATATTTTGGAGGAATTTAACAATGGCTACAAGAACACATGCTAGTAACGAGCTGTCAGAAGCGTTACAAGGCGAAAAAGTCGTATTAAAAGGTTGGGTACAGCGTCGTCGTGACCTTGGTGGTTTAATTTTTATTGATTTGCGTGACCGTACAGGTATTACGCAAGTTGTGTTTAGTCCAGATGTTGCAGAAGCACACGCATTAGCGGATAAAGTGCGTAGTGAATATGTGATCGAAGTGGAAGGCACAGTCATCCTTCGTACAGAGGATCAAATCAACCCGAATGTACCAAACGGTAAAATTGAAGTGGAAGCAACAAAATTAGTCGTAATTAATACGGCAAAAACAACGCCATTCCAAATCGAAGATCGTACAGATGTATCAGAAGATTTACGTTTAAAATATCGTTATCTAGACTTACGTCGTCCCGTAATGTTCGATACTTTCAAAATGCGTTCTGATGTGACACGTACAATTCGTAACTTCCTACAAAATGAAGGATTCTTAGAAGTTGAAACACCAATTTTAACAAAATCAACGCCAGAGGGTGCTCGAGACTATTTAGTTCCTTCACGTGTACATGAAGGTGAATTTTATGCCTTACCACAATCACCTCAATTATTTAAGCAATTATTAATGGTTGCTGGTTTTGAAAAGTACTTCCAAATTGCGCGTTGCTTCCGTGACGAAGATTTACGTGCTGACCGTCAACCAGAGTTTACACAGGTGGACATTGAAACGAGCTTCTTAACACAAGAAGAAGTATTAGAAATGAACGAGCGCTTAATTCAAGCGGTTATGAAAGAAGTAAAAGGAATTGACATTCCTGCACCATTCCAGCGCATGAAATACCAAGAAGCAATGGATCGTTATGGTTCAGATAAGCCAGATGTACGTTTTGGATTAGAGCTTGTGGCGTTAAATGATATTTTTGAAGGCTGTAATTTCAAAGTATTTGCTGATACTGTTGCACAAGGAAAACAAGTGAAAAGTATCAATATTAAAGGTGCAGCTGACAAATATTCTCGTAAAGACATGGACGAGTTAACAAAATTCGTTGGGATTTACGGAGCAAAAGGTCTTGCCTGGTTAAAGGTAACAGAAGAAGGCTTAAACGGACCAATTGCGAAATTCTTTGACGAGGCATTAGCAGCAGCCTTAATCGAGCGTATGGGAGCAGAAGTTGGCGATATTCTAGTATTTGTAGCAGATAAAGCCGCTGTTGTAGCAGCTTCATTAGGTGCTCTTCGTACAAAATTAGGACAAGATTTAAATCTGATCGATGAATCACAATTTGCTTTCCTTTGGATTACTGATTGGCCATTATTCGAATACTCAGAGGAAGATGGACGCTACTATGCAGCACACCATCCATTCACACGCCCGTTTGATGAAGATATAGCGTTAATGGACACAGACCCTGCAGCAGTACGTGCACAAGCATATGATATCGTTTTAAACGGCTATGAACTTGGTGGTGGTTCATTACGTATTTACGAACGTGACCTACAAGAGAAAATGTTTGAATTACTTGGCTTCTCAGAAGAAGAAGCACAAGCACAATTTGGCTTCCTATTAGAAGCGTTTGAATACGGCGTACCACCACATGCAGGTCTTGCCTTTGGTCTTGATCGCTTCGTTATGCTATTAGCAGGTCGTACTAATTTACGCGATACAATTGCATTCCCTAAAACTGCTAGTGCTAGCTGCTTGATGACAGAAGCACCAAGCGAAGTATCTCCAGAGCAATTAAGTGAGCTAAGTCTGGCCATCAAACCATTTAGAAAATAATGTATAATACAAAATACCTGGATTACCTAGCAAATACTGTAGGGAATCTAGGTATTTTTTGCGTTTTCTTATAAATTTATAGATTATTAGAGAAAATCGTTTGAATTATCAGAAAAGTGGTGTTATGATAACTGTAATACGAATCCTGATGTGTTTGTCTAACTGCTAACTCTACTTCACAGTTTTGACCGAACATTATAGAATCGGGAGCCTTCATTTTGTAGTCGCAAACATGCCCCTAATAAAGCGGGACGTTTAAAGTTGCAAAGCGGGCACCCACCTGCAAATTGCGGGTTCAAAACGAATGTTTCTTGGCATTACGGCACAATTGGGATTCGTCCTATACATAGGATTGAGAGGAGCTTATTAATAGCTCCTTTTTTTACATAAAATTAAACAAGAACTAGTAGAATATTTTAAGTGAATGTTTAGAAAATATGGAAAATCACTTTTTATTTCTGATGAAGCAGCATATAATTGGTATAGACAACTATACCTTTTGAGAAGCTATATCCGCTAAAGGAAAAGATACATTATATCTTTAGGCAGATATTACGAGGATAAACACTTTATTTAAATGATTTTGAAAGCGTTTTAATTGTGATTGATACAAAACACATGAGGGAAAAGCCTATCGAAAAAAGGCAAATTGGATCAAAATTACAAGACGGTGATTAGTCAGTTGAGAATATAATGGTACAATGATTGAGCGCAGATGCTACAATGATAGTGAGAAAGTTACCACATCAAGCGACAAGTAAATATGTCCTTTTCACACTGTTATCGTGGATATCATTTAGCTTTGTTGAATCATGCGAAATACAAAAACCGATCTAACGAGGTAAAGTTGTATGGAGAAATCATAAAGGTGATAAGGAAGGTGCAAGAATTGTTAGAGAAAAATTCTCATATACCTATTTATATACAAATAGAAGAGATTATTAAACAACGAATTTATTTAGAAGAATACAGAATTGGTGAGACCATCCCATCAGAACGAGAGCTTTCTGCACAATTTGATGTAAGTAGAATGACTGTTCGTCAATCCATTACCAATCTAGTAAATAGTGGTCTATTATATCGAGAAAAAGGGAGAGGAACGTATGTTGCAAATCCAAAATTAGAGCAACCGTTAAAAGGCTTAACGAGTTTCACGGAAGATATGCGGGCAAGAGGAATGGAACCAAGCAGTAAGGTATTACGATTTGAGAAAATCATACCACCAGTGGATATTGCAAGAGATTTGATGATAGAGTCTGGCGAAGAAGTATTTTTTGTAGTGCGCATAAGAAATGCAGATGCGCAACCAATGGCAATCGAAAGAACATATATCCCAGTTAAAATTTATCCGGAGTTGGATGAGAAGCAAATAATGGGCTCGCTTTATGCCTTAATCGAAGCAAAGTTCCATCAAAAAATTGGGAATGCGGTACAACAGATGGAGGCAGCCATCGTATCGAAAGAGGATAGTAAGTTTCTACAAATTAATCAAACAGCACCAGTTTTAATTATCAAACGTACAAGTTATTTATCAGATGGTAAGCCCTTTGAGCTTGTACGCAGTACGTATCGAGCTGATCGTTATAAATTCATAAGTGAAATTAAAAGGTGATTTTATGCATGCATATTTTTCTGAAATCGAAAAGCTTATCCAGGTTGTGAAGGAACAGGAGGCATCACATATAAGTGATGTGGCTCAAATTATTGTCCAACGTCTCCAAAAAGGTGGGATAATTCAATTATTTGGTTGTGGTCATTCACAGCTATTGGCACAGGAGGCATTTTATCGAGCAGGTGGTTTAGTACCCGTCCGTCCTGTTTTTATTGAACCATTAGCTTTACATGCTGGGGCATTAGCTTCTTCAATCAATGAGAAAGATTCAACTATTATTGAACTGCATAAGGAACAGTTTGACTTTCGTGAAAATGATGTTTGCATCGTCATTTCAACCTCTGGGAGAAATGCAGCACCTATCGACGCTGCTTTATTAGCAAAGGATTCAGGGATATTTGTGCTATCCCTCCAATCGCTCCACTATAAGGAACAGACTACACGTCATCACAGTGGGCTGCGGCTAGAAGAGGTGGTAGATTTTGTAATTAATACCCATATACCGATTGGTGATGGTGTACTAACTATACATGACATTCAGTATGCGCCAGCATCTACTGTTATTGGTTCATTACTATTAAATGCTTTGTTCAGTGAAATCATAGAAACACTAGCAAAGTCCTCAAGAGAGTTACCGATTTTTGTCAGCAATAATGTTGATTCGGATTGGTCACATAATGAGAAAATGATTGCCAAATATCAACATCGGATTAATTTTACGTGAAAGAGTGGGGTATGTAAATGAAGAAAATGTATAAAATTACATCTACTGAAGGTATTCATGCCAGACCGGCTGCATTACTCGTAACTGCAGTGACACCATTCCAAAGTGATATTAAATTAACATATGAAGAAAGATCCGTTAATTTAAAGTCTATTATGGGCGTAATGTCACTAGGTGTAAAACCAGGGAGTATAGTGGAAATTTCAGCAGATGGGCCAGATGTAGCAACATTATTTCAAACTATTACTGAAGTCATGTTGTCTAAAGCAATAGGAGAAGAATGGCAAGAGGGATAAAAGATTCTTGCAGTGGTTGTGATTATGCCACTGTAAAAGAATCTTATGAATAATTATCTGAATATTTGGAATTTAAGGGGTGATTAAATGGACATTCACATCGTCTCGCCTAATGATTATGGGCAGATTCATCGATTGAGAGACTATTGCTTTCCAAATAAGTACTCAGGGGCTCGTCGAGAGGATTTTCATTATTGGATTGAACAAAGCACGACCTTAGGTGCTTATGATGACAAAAAAATTGTTGGGCAGCTATTAATATTACCGCTAAATATTACAGTGCATGGAGTTTCATTTAAAATGGGAGGCATCGGCTTTGTTGCAACGTATCCTGAGTATCGACAACAGGGTATTATCAAAAGGCTTATGACAGAAGCGCTGCAAAAAATGAGAGACAATGGACAAACGATTTCAGTATTAGCGCCATTTTCTGTGTCCTTCTATCGTTATTTTGGTTGGGAATTATTTTTTGAGAAGCTCCATTATACAATCCCTCAAACTATGTTTCCCTCTTTAGGGAAACAAGTAGACGACATGAAAAGGATGAGCTTTGAGTGGTTAGATCCTGCGCTCTTTCAGATGATTAAGGATTTTCATAATGCACAGGCAATCATTCGAAATGGTGGCATGGTAAGGGATGAAGGATGGTGGAAAAGACTTGAAAGAAGGAGCCCAGATAGTCACTTTGCTGCCTATTTTCAAGACAATAACTTAGAAGGCTATATTCGTTATACGATTCGAGATGGGACATTTACTATCCAAGACTTTATTGTAGCAAATCTCTTAGCTGAACAAGCTATGTGGCGTTATATGACATCTCATGCAGCAAGTGTCAGTAGCATAACTGGAGTTACTAGTAATCATTATCCTTTTGGCTTTTATTTCAAGGAGCCGCAATTCAAAAGGGAAGTCATACAGGATGTGATGATTAGAGTAGTAGATGTTTATGTATTTATGCAGCAGTATCCGTGGAAGGATATTCAAGAAACACTAACTATTCGTATTGAAGATCCATTTTGTCTCTGGAATGAGCATGTTTATCAAATAAATAAAAATGGTCAGGTCTCAATAATTGAGACAAATTCGGTCTCTGACAAGCATATGCTAACACTACCAATTAATCTTTTTTCTGCGATGATGGTAGGTTATCTTTCTGTCAAAGAAGTGGTGGTCTATGCTAATCAACCTACGGTAGAAAAGGTTATCGAACAGTGGCAATGGGCAATCCCTACTGAAAAACCAGCATTTTATGAGTATTTCTAGGTATTGAATAATAAGAAAATTTAAAAATTTTTTGCGTTTTTTTCTGGACTATACCAGTTGGTTTTAATCATTAATTTCACGACAAAATTGACATAGTCCAATTTTGTAAATAACTTGATATAAATAAAATTAATGGAAAATTTGTATTGTGGTATATACCAATAGGTGCTATTCTCAAAATAAGTAAGCGATTACACAATCGAAGAAAATAAAAGGAGTGTATCGAATGAAAAACATCATGTTAGTGTGTGTAGCAGGCATGAGTACTAGTTTATTAGTGTCAAAGATGCAAAAAGCAGCGCAAGAGCAAAATATTGAAGCGGATATTTACGCCATTGCAGAAGGAGAGGTGGAAAAAATATTAGCGACAAAGAAAGCTGATGTTCTTTTATTAGGCCCACAGGTTCGTTATTTGAAAGGGTCATTTGAAACAAAATATAAGGATAAAGGTTTTCCAATCGATGTGATCAATATGGCGGATTACGGCATGATGAACGGTGAAAATGTCCTGAAACAGGCTCTACAACTAATTGGATGAAAGAAGGGGCAATGGGGAATGGAAGATACAGCATTAATGGCATCCATTATGGGACTGATTGTGCATAGTGGAAATACGAAAAGTGAGTGTATGGAAGCTATTCAGCTAGCAAAAAAGGGGCAAATTGAGGCAGCAAAAGAAAAAATCAAATTAGCGAATGAGTCATTAATTGAAGCGCATCATGCTCAAACGGGGTTACTGTCTCAAGAAGCAAGGGGAGAAAAGGTAGAGGTTTCCATGTTATTAATTCATGCCCAGGATCATTTAATGAATGCTATTACTTTTCGAGATTTAGCACAGGAAATGATTGAGCTATATGAACGAATCCAAGGGGAGTAACATCAAATTTTGATGTTATCAATAAAAAGTAAAGGGAGTGTATGTGAGTGTTCCGTTTTTTAGAAGAAAAGTTTGTACCGGTTGCTGCTAGGGTTGGGAATCAGCGTCATTTAGTTGCCATTCGTGACGGATTTATTACGATTATGCCTTTAACGATTGTGGGATCTTTGGCTGTACTTATTAACAATTTGCCTATCAAATTTTATCAAAATACACTCGATGCCATTTGGAAACATGAGACATGGACTCAATTTGGCGGTAATATTTGGAGTGCTACATTTAATATCATTTCACTGCTACTTGCCTTTACTGTTGCTTATCATCTTGCTAAAAGTTATCAAAAAGATGGTCTGTCTGCTGGAGTAATTAGTCTATCAAGCTACATGACGTTTGGGACTTTCGGGGAAGGCGGATTAACCGGCTTAACAACAGGCACGGGTGGTATATTTATTGCTCTGATTGTAGCACTACTTTCTACAGAATTGTTTTGTAGATTGTCTGGCAATCCTAAACTACTAATTAAAATGCCAACTGGTGTACCACCAGCTGTTGCCAAATCATTTGCTGCGTTACTTCCTGCCATTATTACGATTGGAATATTTGCTTTAGTACGTACAATTATTTCAGCAGGTTTTGATATACCAGATATTGTCGGGTCCTTCTACTCTGCGATTCAAGAGCCATTTATGGGTCTAACAAATACATGGCTTGCTGCTTTAATTTTGGCATTTATACCTACATTTTTATGGACACTTGGCGTACATGGAGCAAATATCATCGAACCATTCATGCAAACGATTAATTTACCAGCTATTAATGAAAATGTTGCAGCAATCTCTGCTGGTAAAGTTGCGCCTTACATTGTCAATAAACCATTCTTTGATGCTTTTATTAATATGGGAGGCTCTGGTACAACAATAGCACTTATTATTGCGATTTTCATATTTGCGAGAAAGAATAAGCAATATAATACAGTTGGGAAATTATCCGCAGCACCTGGGATTTTCAATATCAATGAGCCATTACTTTTTGGGTTACCAATTGTATTAAATCCGGTTTTATTTGTTCCGTTCATTTTGACACCAATGATAAACGTAACAATTGCATTCTTTGCAACGAAATGGGGATGGGTGCCAGCCGCTACCGTTTCACCGCCTTGGACAACACCGCCGATTATTAATGGTTTTTTAGCAACTCAATCTTGGCGTGGTGCTGTTTTGAGTATGGTCTTAATTATCATCGCTGTTTGTATTTATCTGCCATTTATCTCGATGGCGAACCGTATGGCAAGGCAGAATGAGCAAAAAGCTGCTTTAGCGGCACAGAGTGAGGAATCTGTAGTGGAATCCAGAGGACAAAAAGTGGAAGTATAAGCATCAATTAACGGAGGGTTTGAAGTGAAAAGATTAGGAATCTCGCTATATCCGCAGCATAGTACGCTAGAGGAGATGAAGCGCTATGTTCAGCTGGCTCATGATAATGGCTTTGATCGTATATTCACATGCCTAATGTCATTAAAACAGGATGAGGAGCGTCAAAAATTACAACAAATCAACGAATTTGCGCAACGCCTCGGCTTTGACATATCCGCCGATATTGCACCAGGTGTTTTTGATGATTTAGGCTTAACTTATAGGGATATTGGCTATTTAAAAGAACATTATTATTTGGCAGCCTTACGTTTAGATATGGGATTTTCAGGTCAAGAAGAAGCGTTGATGTCACTCGATGCAAGTCATCTAAAAATAGAATTAAACATTAGTAATGGTACGAAGTATGTAGATAATATTATCTCTTATCAGCCCAATAAAGAGAATATTATCGGCTGTCATAATTTTTATCCAAAACGATTTACGGGGCTATCTCGTCAGCATTTTTTACAAACGTCACAACACTTTAAAGCGCACAATGTGAGAACAGCAGCAATGATCTCCTCACAACATGGTCAATATGGACCTTGGGAGCAAACAGAGCACGGGTTACCTACATTAGAGGAACACCGTTATCTCCCAATCACTGTACAGGCGAAAGATTTATGGCATACAGGGTTAATTGACGATTGTATTATTGGCAATATGTTTGCTTCTGAGGAAGAACTACGTGCATTAGGACAATTAAATCGTAATAAGCTTGAGTTAAGGGTTGTCCAGTCTGAAGACACAAGCATTTTAGAGGAGACGATTCTTTATAAAGAGCCTCATTTTAATCGGGGTGATGTGTCTGAATACGTGATTCGGAGCACCCAATCCCGTGTGAAATATAAAAATGGAGATTTTCCTGTGCATGATATACGGCCATTAAAAAGAGGAGATGTCACGATTGATAATAATTTAGATGTTCGTTATAAGGGAGAGCTACAGATTGTGCTAAAGGACATTCCGAATACAGGATCGAGTAATGTCGTAGCTAGCATTGTAGATGAAGAACTATTTTTATTAACATACATTCAACCATGGGCATCATTTGGATTTACAAAGTAAAGAAGAGTGAGAAAGAGATTGAGTCATCAATCTCTTTTTCTTTATGTGGTTGAGCATAATGTTATATAAGATTTACCTGATTAATCAACTAATTTTATTGTACTATTTTACCATATATAGCAGAATTGGATGAAATGTTTTTATGGATTATTATTTCAAAGGATTTAAGTAGATAATTTTGACTTTTTCTTTATATTTTTATCTTGAACAATAACATGATAAAATGTAAGATAGGTTTTGATTTTATCTTAGTATATAACTAGGTTTACTAATAAAATTTCATAGATGGAGAGTGTCAGGATGTTACATCAATTTTCACGTAACGAGCTCGCAATAGGAACAGAGGGTCTCGAGAAATTAAAAAATACAACGGTTGCCATTCTTGGTGTGGGTGGTGTCGGTTCATTCGCGGCTGAGGCATGTGCACGAAGCGGAATCGGCCGTATTATTCTAGTCGATAAGGACAATGTAGATATCACAAATGTCAACAGACAACTTGTTGCATACTTATCAACAGTTGGTCAATCAAAATCAGCTGTCATGAAAGAGCGTATTGCAGATATTAACCCAGCATGTGAAGTGATTGACATGCACATGTTTTATACGGAAGAAACCTATGAAGAATTTTTTGCACAAGGCATTGATTATGTAATTGATGCAAGTGATACAGTGATGTATAAAATTCATATAATGAAGGAATGTTTAAAGCGTAATATTCCTATTATTTCAAGCATGGGTGCAGCAAATAAGATGGACCCTACTCGCTTCCAAATTGCAGATATTTCAAAAACACATACAGACCCATTGGCTAAAATCATTCGTACTAAGCTACGTAAAGAAGGTATTCATAAGGGTGTTACGGTTGTATTTTCAGATGAAAGTCCAATTGTCGTACGTCCAGATGTTGTCGAACATGTAGGTAAGCCTGATGCAGCAATTCGAAAAGCAAAGATGCCACCTTCATCTAACGCTTTTGTACCGTCAGTAGCAGGTTTAATTGCAGCAAGCTGGGTAGTCAATACCATCCTAAAAGATGTGAAAATTACGCGCGTACAAGGTTAATACCAAATACGGTGCTTTGGTAATAGTCAAAAAACAGCATAAATGTTCATTTTCGTAGAAGTAGCTGCCTTAATTGTATTTAGAGGTAGCTACTTTTTCTATGTTACAATTAGACCGTTGTAAAAAAGGAGGCCTATACAAATGGAAAAAATTTATCAAATGGAGTATAGAGGTTTAAATCTTTTCGACGAGATTAGCACAGTAGAGTTAGCTATAGATGAAGAAAACCAAACTATACATATTTTTGATGTTGGACAGGTTGTCAGCCCCATTTTTAATTTTGATGTATCAGCCTACGAATTGTCAGATGGTTTTTATAAAATGGCTGATGTTCTGCGACACAAAAAAATCTTAACGAATCAACAAGCAGGTAGTGATTTAACATTAAGTGAATGGTTAATTATGAACAATGCTTATTTTTATATACCTCAAAAGCGCATTAAAAAATATGTGCATGGAAGTATTATTGAAATTATCGATCGAGCAAACGAACCATGCTTATTTGATGATTATGTACAAAGGGTATAATTTTACCAAAATAGTTCCTCTTATGTACATAAAATGCTATTAATTCACGAAATTGTCTTATTTTTTTCATGTCCACACTACTTCATATGGTTTATTGCTATAATTTGAATCATCCATTAGATAATCGATCAGTTTGTTTGGGATGCTTGGTGCTACTCAGTGAATAGACAGAAAGCTAAACAGCAAATGACATATGGGAGAGTGGGAAAATGGAAATTCAAGTAATTCGTGATCATTTAGATATTGTTAAACTTCAAGAGAAAATGAATGCCATTGTATTTGACTATTTGGATACATCCAACAACTATCCGAAAGCCATGAGAGAATTGAATCCTTTATATATACAAGTCACTACCTATTATAAGGAATATGTTAATCAGCGGGCAGGGGAATTACCGAAAGCAAATACGTATTGGCATTTATTTATCGATTGTTGTGCAAAATTATGCTACTTTTTAGCTGCATCGACTTATTATTCTTCGAATGCTTTGCAAAAAACGCCTGAAAAAGTAGAGCATTTATTAAAAATAGCAGCCTATTCCTTACCGAGTATTGAGCAGGAAGAGAATGAGCAATTATTAGAAGATATCATGGCTCTTTTAACTGAAGTGCTAGAGGATGAAGAAAAAGCAACAAACATACGCAACGAAGTACTGTCACAAAAAGGTGAAGTGAAGCAATGTCTTCAACAATTTAAATTATTTGTGGAACAAGAACTTCCTGCATAAACCTTAGACAATAATAGACTATCTATTTTCTGAAAATAGCCTATACGTCAAGAATCTACGTAACTTATTGGGATTTAAATCAGTTTTTTCTACAATGTTCGATGTGGAAAGAGAGTGATTTACTTGCCTCTTTTAGTAGCGTGGGTTCTTTTTTATTATGACGAAAGTAAAAAGGCATATTTTCTTGAAAGGTATTTATGTTTTTTTGTCGAATTATAGTTAGAAAATTGGTAATATATGTGCTCACGCTGTAAGAACTTAGCTGAAAGAACTTATTGGAAGGGGGCTAAGCAATGATTGTAAATGGAATAGAAATAGATTTGGCGAATTTGGAAAAGCCGCTTTTATTAGTTAGTGAGGAAGATGAACTTTTATTTCTACAGCTTATCCAACCGACAATTGAACAGGAGCTTATTCAATGTCAATTAGCGCTCTCAACAAGGAAATCTATTTCATTGGTCAAAGATATTTGGTTGGCTATGTATAGAGATCGAGAAAAGCTGTACATCAATAGCGGTCATGCCATGCTTTATCCAATACGTTTAATTCTTTTTGAACTAGTCACACAAGCAGAATATTTCCAACGCTTAGCAAAAAAATCACGTGGCGATGAATGTCTTTCCCTTATCTATGCAGTTATTCTTTTGCAATTTGTCTTGCAATGGTTAAAAGATCGATTTAGTGGAAATAAAGAGGTATATGGTGCATTAAAACGGTTATACAGAGTGTCGGATGATGAATTAAGTAATGAGCCCTCCTGTGAAACAAGAGAACAAAAAATTGCACAAGCAATTGCTGTAAAAGCAATTCGCTTTGAGGTGAGAGAAAACAATCAAGAGTTCGCCAGCTTGCTGTATCAGTCGTATAATTTGATTGTTTTTTTGCATAGTAAGGAAAAAGAAGGAGATGTGGAAGAGTCCATTTTGCCATCACTTCGACATTTGGCAGAACCATTAAATTTGTTTTACCAAGAACGATATACAACAAATAACCCGAGCTTTACAGGATGATTGCTAGAGTAGCCTATCCTGTTGTTATATAAAAAGCAAAGTCATTTCAATTACTTAAGATAGTGACTTTGCTTTGTTTTATTATTTCTTATCTTGAAATGATTTTAGTTTGTCGTAGATGCCAGCCATGCGCTTTTCCTCACCAGCAATAACAGGTTTGTAGAATTCAGTTCCTACAAGTTCGTCTGGCAAATATTGCTGGTCTACCCAACCACCAAAAGTACCGATCGGTGTGTTATGAGGATATTGATAGCCAACGTGTCCTAAATCTTTTGCACCCTCGTAATGAGCATCTCGCAAATGATGAGGTATATCACCTGTTTTGCCTTCATGAATAGCCTTAATGGCAGCATCAATTGCCACAATGGCTGAGTTGGATTTTGAGGCAAGGCACATTTCAATGACAGCACTGGCAAGTGGGATACGTGCCTCTGGTAATCCTAGTCGTTCAGCTGCTTGAATAGCAGCTAATATATGAGGTCCGACTTCGGGATTAGCTAGACCAATATCCTCATAGGCCATAACAAGTAGGCGTCTGCTGACAGCCACTAAATCGCCTGTTTCCAATAAATGCGCTAGATAATACAGAGCAGCATTGGTATCACTGCCACGCACAGACTTTTGCAGGGCTGATAGTAAATTATAAAAATGTGATCCTTTTTTATCGCCATACACACCAATTCGACTAATGAGATGTTCAATGACATGGTCGGCAGCAACCGTTTGTCCATCCACCTCATCACTGGCATAGTAAATGGATTCTAGCAAAGTTAACGCCTTTCGTGCATCTCCGTTTGCTGCGGCTGCAATTTGTTCAATTTGTGATGGTGTTAAGGCAAAATGATATTTACCTAGTCCGCGTCTTTCATCAGCAAGTGCTTTTTCAACTAGTTCGATTAAATTTTCCTTCGTTAAGCGTTTTAGCTGGTAAATTTCGCCACAGCGTGAACGAATCGCTGGATTAACATCATGATAGGGATTTTCTGTCGTGGCACCAATTAATACAATTGATCCATTTTCTACATGTGGTAACAGTGTATCTTGCTGTAATTTATTGAAACGGTGAATTTCATCTAGGAAAAGTATTACTTTCCCTGAAATTCTTGCTTCTTGTACAATATCTTCCACATCTTTTTTGCCAGCTCGTGTGGCATTAAGTGCGAAGAAAGGGAGCTTGGAACTTCCTGCAATGGCATTGGCAATGGATGTTTTACCGATACCAGGTTCTCCATATAGCAACATGGAAGGGACATGTTCATTTTGAATCATTTTATAAAGGGCTGTGTTGGGACCAATGAAATCCTGATGACCAACAATCTCATCAAGGGTTAAAGGTCGCATTCGAAAAGCGAGTGGTTCATTGTGCAAAATAACTTCCCCTTTCTGTCGTTGTCATTTTTTGCTTCATACATTTTTTTACGCTAAAATAAAGCACTCATATGGATTTTGAACGATTATGAATCGCTTTAATTAGTATATCATATCCTTCTAGGTGTATTTCCGAGTTCATCAAGAGGAGATTATGATATACTGTTGGTAGTATTTTGACTAGACTAATTGAGGGTGATAAAATGAAAATTTCAACAAAGGGCCGTTATGGGCTTACAATTATGATTGAATTAGCAAAGCATTATGGGGAAGGGCCAATTCCCTTGCGTAAAATTGCGGCGGAAAAGGAACTTTCAGAGGCATATTTAGAGCAATTAGTATCTCCGCTTCGTAATTCAGGCTTAGTAAAAAGTGTACGTGGTGCTTATGGTGGTTATATGCTAGCAAATCCACCTAGCGAAATTTCAGCAGCCCATGTTATTAGTGTGCTAGAAGGGCCGATTCAACCAGTAGAGGGTATTGAAAATGAAGAAGCCCCGCAACGTGAGTTATGGCTACGTATTCGTGATGCAGTAAAAAACGTGTTAGATACAACGACAATTGAAGATTTAGCTCAATATACAGAAGAAAATGTAGTGGAAGGCTACATGTTCTATATTTAAAATAGTTTAAGCTAAAGCGCTACTCCTGCATTCACTTCATCTTTTTGGGAGATTGTGAACTATTCACATCTCAATGGCTATTTTTACGATGAGTGATGTGGGTTTTGTGCTTTTATCTCGATTCAGCAAATGTTTTGTACTAAAATGAACCACTAAGTACGGAAGACTCCCCACTTATAGAGGAGCGAAGAACACTTGTATTTTTTTGCAAGCATTAACTGAATCAAGCGAAAGCCTCTGGCGGATGTCACAGAGTTTAAAAAGGAGTTTTCAACATGAATTCATATATCTATCTCGATCATGCGGCCACATCTCCAATGAATGGCCAAGTAATAGAAGCGATGACGACTGCTATGCAAGAGGTATTTGGCAATGCATCGAGTATTCATAAAGCAGGTCGAGAAGCAAGGAAATATCTAGATGATGCACGTGAGCTATTGGCGAAATCAATTGGTGCGCAAGCAGGGGAAATTATTTTCACAAGTGGTGGCACAGAAGCTGACAATATGGCAATTTTAGGAACTGTCTATGCCCGTGCAAATGAAGGAAAACACATCATAACAACGCAAGTAGAGCATCATGCAGTATTACATACGTGTGAAAAACTTGAACGTGATGGCTTTGAGGTGACCTATTTACCTGTTGATCAAAAAGGGCGTGTCGCGATTGAGGATGTCCAAAAAGCCCTTCGTGATGATACCATTTTAGTGACAATTATGTATGGAAATAATGAAGTTGGAACGATACAGCCAATTGCTGAGATTGGCGCGCTATTGCGTGAGCATAGTGCCATATTCCATACAGATGCGGTTCAGGCTTATGGCTTAGAGTCCATTGATGTAAATGAATTACAGGTGGATTTATTGAGTGTATCTGCTCATAAAATCAACGGTCCAAAAGGTGTTGGATTCCTTTATCAAAAAGCAGGAACACCGTTAGCAAGTTATGCTCTTGGGGGCGCACAAGAGAAAAAACGTCGTGCAGGTACTGAAAATATACCTGCCATTATTGCTTTTGCGACTGCAGTGCAAGTTGCAAATGAGTTGCGTGAAGAAAAGCGTTCACTATACAATCACTTTAAGCAAATTATGCTTGCTGTTTTTTCACAGGAAAAGCTAGCATTCCATGTAAATGGTGATGAGGTGGATTCGTTGCCTCATGTCTTAAATATTAGCTTTGCAGGCATGGAGGTAGAATCATTTTTAGTGAACCTTGATATGGCAGGTATCTATGTTTCGAGTGGTTCGGCATGTACTGCAGGATCGATTGATCCTTCTCATGTGTTAGTAGCAATGTTTGGACAAAGTGCAGAGGAGCTACGAAATTCAATCCGATTCAGCTTTGGGCAGGGTTTAACGGAAAAGGATATACAAGATGCAGCAGAAAAAACGGCTCAAATTGTGAAAAAACTAGCTAAAAAATAATTTGCAAAATACTTATGTTATGTTTCGTTAAAATATTGAAACATAAACTGTAATTAGATAAAAGAAAAGGTGACCACAATGAAAGAAACACGTGACCCCTCTCAAATTCGAGTTGTTGTCGGCATGTCAGGTGGGGTAGATTCATCGGTGGCGGCATACTTGTTAAAACAACAAGGGTATGAAGTAATCGGGATCTTTATGAAAAACTGGGATGATACAGACGAAAACGGTGTTTGTACGGCAACGGAAGATTATGACGATGTAATAAAAGTATGTAATCAAATTGGTATCCCATACTATGCTGTCAATTTCGAGAAACAATATTGGGATAAGGTTTTCACATACTTTTTAGAAGAATATAAAGCAGGGCGTACACCAAATCCTGATGTTATGTGCAATAAAGAAATTAAATTTAAAGCATTTTTAGAGCATGCCATGAACCTTGGTGCTGATTATTTAGCGACAGGTCACTATGCACGAATTGATCGTAGTGGTGATGGTGAAGTTAGAATGTTACGTGGCGTTGATGATAATAAAGATCAAACATACTTTTTAAATCAATTATCCCAAGAGCAATTGGCGCATGTAATGTTCCCAATTGGTGATATAGAGAAAAAAGAAGTACGAAAAATTGCAGAAGAAGCTGGCCTTGCTACGGCAAAGAAAAAAGATTCAACAGGCATTTGCTTTATCGGTGAACGTAATTTCAAGGAGTTCTTGAGTCAATATTTACCAGCGCAACCTGGGAAAATGGAAACAATGGATGGCGTTGTAATGGGCCAACACGATGGTTTAATGTACTATACACTTGGTCAACGACACGGGCTTGGTATTGGTGGGGACGGCGAGCCTTGGTTTGTGCTAGGAAAAGATTTAGCGCGTAATGTTCTACTTGTCGGACAAGGCTTTGACAATGAATATTCGTATTCAACATCATTAACAGCTGTGAAAATGAGCTATACTTCGACAAAAAAATTGCCTGGGAAATTTTCTTGCACAGCAAAATTCCGTTATCGTCAAACTGATACACCAGTAGAAGTTGAAATTTTACCAGATGGCCGTGCACACATTACATTTGCAGAACCTGTACGTGCAATTACACCTGGCCAAGCTGTAGTGCTATACAACGGAGAAGAATGTATGGGTGGCGGAACGATTGATGAAGTCTTTAAAAGTAATGAAAAACTAACATATGTTGGATAAATTGCGTTAAGACTGCTTTTATGGCCTCTTGGCTTCCTAAAAGCAGTCTTTCGCTACATAGAGGTGAAGAACAAATGAATTATAATGAACAGGGCATCCAAGCATTTCAAGAAAAACGTTATGAGGATGCTGCTCAACTATTTACAAAAGCAATAGAGGCAGAGCCTGAAAATGCTATTGGGTATGTAAATTTCGGCAATTTATTAGCCGTATTAGAGGATACTGAACGTGCAGAACGTTTCTTCCAAAAGGCAATCACTGTAGATGAATCAGCAGCTACAGCCTATTACGGTCTAGCGAATTTATATTACAATGCTGAACGCTATGCCGAGGCCGTGAAGCTATATGAGCAAGCGCTAAAACATCATATTGAAGGTGCCGATGTCTATTATATGATGGGGAAATGCTTTGAACGGTTGGATAACTCAAAATTGGCATTACCATATTTACAACGTGCGGTAGAAATTGCTCCAGAGGATACACAGATTCGTTTAGCCTATGCGATAGTGTTATGTGCATTAGAAATGTTTGAGGAAGGGAAGAAGGAACTAGATCTCTTAATTGAACAGGATTGGAATAATGCAGATGCACATTATAATTTAGGCGTACTATATGCCGTGTCTACCGAACAAACAGAGGATGCAATGTATCATTTGAAACAAGCCTTTACCTTACAACCTGAATATGACCAAGCACGTTATATTTACGATATGATTGCTCAACGATTTAACTGATAGATAATAAGCAGCGAGTGAATGTTGATTAACATTCTTGCTGCTTTTTTATTGATTTTATCTAGTAATACAGAAAAAATTGTTTATTTTTTCATAAATTGAATCTCTTTCTCTTTTAATTCTAGTTCAAACTTGGTAATGTATGTCATGCAGGAAAGGAAAAGGTGACAGAATGAATAAAGTTTTTATTGCACTATTACTTGTAACAGCACTTGCTGCAATTGAGGGAACTATTGTTAGTACTGCTATTCCGAGTATTACGGCTGATTTATTAGGTGTAGACTTAATAAGCTGGATTTATTCTGCTTATTTACTAGCTTCAGCCATAGCGGCGATTATTTTTGGTAAATTAGCCGATTTATTTGGTCGTAAACGGATGATTATTACTGGTATCATTATTTTTTTAGTAGGTTCTATGTTATGTGGTTTAGCTCAATCCATGGAGCAATTAATTGTTTTTCGAGCAATTCAAGGTATTGGCGCAGGTTCAATTTTACCGATTACATTAACAATGGTTGGTGAATTGTTTAAGACTGAAAAAGAGCGTGCCAAAGGACAAAGCTATTTAAGTATGGTATGGGGTGTTTCTGGTGTAGTAGGTCCGTTATTTGGAGGCTTTATAGTTGACCAAGTATCTTGGCATTTTATTTTCTTCATTAATGTACCGTTTGGTTTAGCCTCTATTTATTTAATTGCTAAACATTATAAAGAACAACTAGAGGCAGTGAAGCGTAAAATTGACTACCTAGGTGCAGTGTTTTTTACAATTGGCATGGTTGCGTTACTGTTTGTTATTATCGAAAACAGTAAAACACAAACCTGGTTATCAGGTCAATCGCTGCTAATGTATGGTGTTGCTCTTGTATTCTTAAGTATTTTTATCTGGGTGGAGTTACGAGCAGAGGAGCCAATTATTCCGTTAACACTGTTTAAAAATGGACGACTAATGGTCATTAATGCATTAACTTTAAGCGGTATGTCTATTGTCATTGGTGTAACCGTTTATATTCCTATATTTGCTCAAAGTGTTTTAGGCAAAAATGCAACGCAGGCTGGTTTATTATTAACACCAATGTCTATTTTTTGGACGGTGAACTCGATTATGGCAGGTTATTTAATCGGTCGTTTAACAAATAAACGCATTATCCAAATGGGTACGATTTTACTTGTTACGGGTACACTATTGTTGGCAAGACTATCTTCAGATTCTAGTGATTTCAGCGTTTATTTCGCATCATCGTTAATAGGGCTAGGGATGGGCTTTATTATGCCGATGTTGATGATTTCCATACAAAAGGTGGCAGATCCAAAGCAACTTGGTATTTCAATTGGTTTGAACTCTTTTACAAATACATTTAGCCAAGCGATTGGTGCAGCGCTATTTGGTATGATTTTCAACCTGGCAACGAGTGAAAAAATGGCTTCATTAGGAAAAGGTGAAATTCAATTAAATGGTGAATTTGCAAAAGGTGGGTTTAATTTAGAAGAAGTAAGCTTTTTAAAGGACACTATTGCGAATGGCGTCAGTTATGTATATATAGCTACCTTTATTTTTGCTATTGGTGCTCTTATTTTCTCCTTTTTTGTAGCAACGAAATCTACAAGGAAAGCGCAATCGTGAACAAAAAGTAAAATCCACCTCACATTCTGTGATCAAGCAGCGTGTGAGGTGGGTTTTTCATTTGACGACTAAACCATAGAATAAATTTACTTTTTGAATAGAGTGTCATCAATTATTTGATTGCCAGGTAGTTCCGTTAAGTATTTCGCTAAATGTGCGATGGGGGTACTGTCTAGCAAAGAAGGCTCGGCTTCATTTTCTTTTAAAATATTGATTTCCTTATTCAGTCGCTCCATTTTTCGATCTAATTCAGCTGCTTGTAGTGCGGCTTCCTTTAATTCATGTCGAATATGCTCAGGTACTTCTTTGTTATACTTATAATAAATTTTGTGTTCTAAGCTTGCCCAGAAATCCATTGCAATTGTACGAATTTGGATCTCTGTATAGACCTTTTCCATATGGTCTGACATAAAGATAGGAATTTTAATAATAAGATGTAAGCTTTGGTAGCCATTTTCTTTTGGATTGGCTATATAATCCTTCACCTCAACAACTTCCATGTCATGCTGTGCTTGTAACATGGCACTTACCTTGTAAATATCCTCCACAAAGGAACAGGTGATGCGAGCACCAGCTATATCGCGGATATTTTCACGCACAGCCTCTATTGATGGAGGAAGCTCTTTTTTCATCATCTTCGTTAAAATACTTTTAGGTGATTTTACACGTGTAGATACATGCTCAATTGGATTATATTCATGAATTAACTTAAATTCTTCTTGTAATATATTAATTTTCGTTTCCACTTCCTGTAGAGCAAATTTGTAAGCTAAAAAGAAGCGTGTTAATTCAGTTTGAAAAGATTTTAAAGTGTTTACTTCTAGTTCAGTTTTCATCGTTTGTAAATCCTTTCTTTTACGGTTTGTTCAATTTTTATTTTTTGTATAGCTGTGATGGCAACGAGATAGCCGATCATTGGTGAAATTCATAGCCCTAGGCATAGGAAAATGACCAACGAACGTGACAAGGATTGTCATTAGAAAATATAGACCTAAAGCTGCTACAACACCTATAAAAAGCAAAATACTACCCATATCAGTCACTAAAAAATAATTTGCTCCACATATGGGACTGAGGCTAAATGATCAAGAAACATCCATGATGCGATGACAAAAAAAGCGAATAAGAGTAGTGAAATGTACTTCCAAATGGAATTTTCTATAGCTCTCCATAAAAGAATGTTTGATGCACAAGCAAACGTAATGATTTGCCCTGCATCTGATTCATTAATAATATACCTTCTATGAGGAACTTCAATCCTATCGTCAATGATAAATTTTTATTTGAAAGCTTCCATAAATAAACAATTAATATAGGCAAACTAATACGAGCTATATAAAAATTAAACGGACCAAAAGTTATCCACCATGTTCTGTATCCACTATGAAAGCCTACACCATAGGAGATCACGGTGATCATCTCTATAAGAAGAGTGGAAAGCATAAAAATAAGGTAGGAAAAAAATATGTAGTTTAGTCATGTAAGCCCCCTGTGGTTTATGCTATACAATATATAACTCACATGACAATGAAAAGGTTTCAGAAATAGGGGCAAGGAAGAAATGCAGAAGAGGGTTTGAGGTTAAACAAAGGGAACCATTTGTCCCCTTGTTTTAACTAATAATTTCAGCATTTAAGTTATAGCGCTTATTAAACTCATCAACGAAAATTTGTAAATCAATATAGGTTCCAATATAAGGCTCTGTTTCTTGATCGCGTAAGAACCCACATGTTGCCTTTAGTGATTTTGAAAATTCCAATAACATTTGTTCGTTGTCAAGTTGTACATGAATCGCAAGAGAATGATCTTTTTTATTCACTTTAAAATACTTACCATCTATGATTCTCTCTAAATTAGTTTCTTGAAATGGAAAAACATAATCTTTATAAATGAGCTTCACAAGATCCCGCCTTTTTTACAATATTCTACTACATCTGTATAAGGTAAATCGCCACCAAAAATTGAGAGCGCACTTCCAATGGTTACATGAAGTTTTCCGTGGGCTAATTGATTAAATTTTTCTAAGTCTTCGATTGAACGAACGCCACCTGCATAGGTAGTTGGAATAGATGTCCAGGCAGCTAAATCCTGTACCAAGCTTTCCTGCATACCACCCTTTTTTCCTTCAACATCGACAGCATGTATTAACAGCTCATCACAAAAGTCTTCAATATAGGCAATCGACGCAGCATTGACTTCGAAATGACTAAATGTAGTCCATTTATCTGTCATGACAAACCACTTTCCGTCACGCATCTTACAACTGAGATCGATAACAAGGTGTTCTTTACCAATTAATTGATTTAAGCGCTTTAAACGCGCTAAATCGAGCTGACCATCATGAAAAATATAGGATGTGACAATGACATGCGAAGCGCCTGCGTCAATATACTTTTGAGCATTGTCAGCCGTAATGCCACCACCTATTTGCAAGCCTTGAGGATAGGCTGTTAAAGCGGATAGGGCAGCTTCTTCATTACCAGAGCCTAGCATAATAACGTGTCCACCTGTTAAACGATCTTGGGCAAACATTTGTGCATAGTGGCTAGCGTCATGTTGAGAAATAAAGTTTTCTACAACTGCTTGATTTGTATATCCCAAAGTGCTACCTACAATTTGCTTTACTTTGCCATCGTGTAAATCGATGCAAGGTCTAAATTCCAATAATTTCACAATCCTTCCGTGCAACTAATTCATATTAATCATAGCATGGAACGGAGGATAAAGGCAGAGAATTGTCATTTGTCAAAATAATATGAAAATAACAAAGTGGATATATTTTTGTCTGCGATATTTTCATGAGGCTATGGTAAAATAAAAAGATTGAAAACTATAAGAAAGGACGGACCGAACATGACAGATCATTTAGATTTATTTGAACTCAATAAATTTTTTATACTCGGACGTCCGATCGTCTCTATCTTTCATAATGCGCAAAATATGTATTCGATTGTACGTGTGAAAATTCAAGAGACGAATTTGCAATATGAAGATAAAGAGATTATTGTTGTTGGTTATTTTCCCCCACTACAAATGGATGAACAATATCGATTTACTGGTATTTTAAAACAGCATCCTAAATACGGTGCTCAATTTCAAATTGAGACATTTACAAAAGAGGTACCTGCAACTGAGCAAGGAATTATTCATTATTTATCTAGTGACCTCTTCGTAGGGATCGGGAAAAAAACAGCTGAAACGATTGTTGAAAAACTAGGTGCTAATGCACTCCGTGTTATTTTAGAAGATCCTAGTGCCCTCGATGCTGTTCCGCGTCTATCCGCTGAAAAAAAAGAAGTCATTCACCGCACCATTGAGCAAAACTTAGGCTTAGAGCGGGTCATGATTCAATTGAATGAGTGGGGATTTGGTCCACAGCTTGGGATGAAGATTTATCAAACCTATCGAACAGAAGCCATTGAATTACTGACAGAAAATCCATACCGCTTGATTGAAGATGTGGAAGGGGTGGGTTTCTTTCGAGCCGACGAGCTAGGTGCGAAATTAGGTATAACTGGTAAACATCCTGATCGTGTCAAAGCAGCGATTTTACATATTTTAAATACAGCAGCTTTATCGGATGGACATGTTTATCTAGATGCAGAACAGGTTTTACCGCTCGTTAAGGAAATGCTTGAACAAAGCCAACGACAGGAGATACCATTCGAGGATATTTCTCAAGCCTGTATCGGACTCCGTGAAGAAGGCAAAATTTGTGGTGAAGAGACAAGGTTATATTTGCCATCTCTCTATTTTTCGGAGGTAGGGATTGCATCGAAAATCTTATCGCTTATCGAGCGGAATAATAAGGCTGAACATTTTAGTAAAGATGAAATTCGAAAAGCCATTGGAGAAACAGAGGAGCTACTCAATGTTACCTATGCAGAAACACAAGCGAATGCCATCGAACAGGCTTTAAATTCAGCTGTTATGATTTTAACGGGTGGTCCTGGTACGGGGAAAACCACTGTTGTACGGGGAGTCGTAGAAGTTTATGCAAAGCTTCATGGGCTATCCTTAAATCCAAAAGAGTATGCTCAAAAAGAGGAGCCTTTTCCGATTATTCTTTGTGCGCCGACTGGACGTGCTGCTAAACGATTAGCCGAATCAACAGAGCTTCCTGCGATGACCATCCATCGACTGCTCGGTTTTACAGGGCAAGAAAAAGAGGAAGAAACAGAGCGGGAAGTAACAGGTAAGCTGATTATCGTGGATGAAATGTCAATGGTTGATACATGGCTTGCCCATCAATTATTAAAAGCTTTACATGAAGATGTTCAAGTTGTCTTTGTTGGAGATCAGGATCAGCTTCCACCAGTAGGTCCAGGACAGGTGTTAAAGGATTTATTAGCATCCAAGCAGCTACCAACTGTCGAGCTAACAGATGTTTATCGACAAGCAGAAGGCTCAACGATTATTGAACTTGCGCATCAAATAAAAAAAGGAACGATTCCACAAGAGTTAACAGCTAAAACCTCTGATCGTTCGTTTATTAAGGCTTCAGCAGACCAAGTTGCCAACGTTGTTACTCAAGTTGTCAAAAGTGCTGTCGCAAAGGGCCAGGAAATCCGTAATATTCAAGTGTTGGCGCCCATGTATAAAGGACCAGCTGGTATAGATAATTTAAATAAAATGATTCAAGAGCTTATTAACCCAAATGATACTGGCACACGAAAAGAGCTAGTCTTTGGGGATGTCACCTATCGAATAAAGGATAAAGTTCTTCAGCTTGTCAATCAACCTGAAAGCAATGTCTTTAATGGAGATATGGGTGAGGTTATTAGTATTATTAAGGCGAAAGAGACGATCGAAAAACAAGATTTACTGATCGTATCCTTTGATGGCATTGAAGTGACCTATCAACGAAGCGACCTCAATCAATTGACACTAGCTTATTGTTGCTCCATCCATAAATCACAGGGCTCTGAGTTTCAAACGGTCATTATGCCAGTGGTTAGAGGGTATTCCAAAATGTTACGGCGTAATCTTTTATACACAGGTATTACACGTGCTAAAAACTTTTTGATTTTATGTGGTGAACCAGATGTGCTTGCGGATGGTTTACAACGTACAGATGACCTTCAGCGTTTCACCTCTTTACGTGCAAGACTTAACCCAATGGAAATTGAGGAAGAACTTGTGGAAGTCGAGGCAGTGCCAGTAGATAATGAAGGGATGCAGGAGCCTGTTTCCGTTGAACAAAAGCTAACAGTAGAAACAGCCCCTTATATTCATCCAATGATTGGTATGAATGATGTCTCTCCATATGATTTTTTGGATGAATAAAATATATATTCCCGATTAGACTGTCTAATCGGGTTTTTCTAATTGATGTATCGTCACCTAATATTTGGACATTTCATATACTAGATGAGTACAAAAACATAGGGAATGTATAGGGGTGACAGCATGCCAATAATGACAGGGCAACAGTATATTGAACGAATTGATGCTTTAAAAACGTATATTTCGATAGATGGGAAAGTCGTGACAGGAAAGGTGTCAGAACATCCTGCCTTTAAAGGAATTATCCAGAGTCAAGCGAAACTTTTTGATTTACAACATCAAGAGGCACTTCTTGAAAAAATGACCTATGAATCGCCAACTAGTAAACAGAAAGTTGGCATGTCATTTCTTCAAGTATTGACGCCAGAAGATCTTGTGAAGAGGCGCCAAGCGGCAAGGGAATGGGCATTATCTTCTCAAGGCTTTATGGGGAGAAGCCCTGATTATATGAATACAACATTAATGGCCCTTGCATCAGCGTCAGATTTTTTAAAAGAGAAGCCAAATTGTTTCCCAGAGCATTTGCTAAAGTTCTATGAGTATGCTCGCGAGAATGATATTACGATGACACATACCTTTATCGAACCACAGGTAAATCGCAAGCGCTTTTACTATGAGGATGAAGAAGTAACCATTGCAGCTAAAATCATTGGGAAAACAAGTGAGGGCTTAATCATTAAAGGGGCAAGATTACTAGCGACACAGGGTGGCATCACAGATGAGCTTCTTGTTTTATCGACAAATGGCTATGATGAAGGAAAAGGTTTCGGGTTTTCTATTCCAAGTAACACGAAAGGCTTAAAGTTTTTATGCCGGCAATCATTTGTAGGGGGAGATTCTACCTTTGATTATCCGTTAAGTGCACGTTTTGAAGAAATGGATGCAATCGTTGTGTTTGATGATGTAGTTGTCCCCTGGGAACGAGTATTTTATTACGAAAATGTTGAAGTAGCCAATCAATTTATGAATGTTAGTGGCTTCCAAGCGTATACTTTGCATCATGTGCTATCACGTCAAATTGCTAAGACGGAATTCATCTTAGGGGTTGTACAAATGATTGTGGATTCCATAAATATTGGGGATTACCAACATGTCCATCAAAAAGTGGTAGATGTCATCGTAGCATTAGAAACGATGAAAGCATTGCAATTAAAATCAGAAATTGAGGCACAAAGGGATTCCTTTGGCTTTATCAGACCAGACCAATCAACATTACAGGTCGCTATTCATATCTTCCCGAAAGTATATCCTACCTTTACAGATATCATCCAGCAACTGGGAGCAAGTGGATTAATGTCCATACCGAGTGCAAAAGCTTTTGCAACGGATGACGGTGATCTTGAACATTATTTGCAATCATTCAAAGACAAAGGAGAAGAGCGAGTAAAGAAATTCCGTTTGGCTTGGGATTTAACGATGAGTAGTTTTGGCACAAGACAGACATTGTACGAACGCTTTTTCTTTGGTGATCCTGTACGTTTATCTAGCCTGCTTTATCAATCTTATCAACGAGAGCATCTAGTGCAAAGAGTGGAAGACTTTTTGAAAAATGAATGATAGAAAGTTTGACAGTTGTGAAACTATCCGTTATCATTTACAGGAATAAAAAAATAAGACTCCCTTCGTTAGGTGAGGCTCCTATGCTGGAGATACGCTACTACCCAAAAATGTCGAGAGACGCCAATGGGTCAACAGAAATCATCGAAATAAGGTGTTTTTTAACGTAGCTGGACATATTCCTATGCCGCATAGTGCTAAAACTCAACGTTTGAAGGTAACAAGCATGCAATGTATTTTTTGCTATTTTTTTGATATGTGTATTCAACACGCCTTCATTCGTCGAAGGCGTGTTTTTGTTATGGAAGGAAGGTGATGAGAAATGGATAGTAGTCCTGAACCGAATAAGTATCATTTAGGCAAACGGAAACACATAAAAAGTCATCGATTTCTGATCACCGATGCAGACAAAGGGTGATTCAGGATGACCTTTTGTTTCCCTCAATAACAAACACGAGGTGAAATGCAATGATTAAAATCCACTATTATAATAGCTGCAGTAAGACAGTCCAACATGATTTCAATATGATTGATTTACAACTCCCTATTCATAACGAAGATTTATTATGGGTAGATTTATATGCTTATAGTTATAATGAATTGAATAATATAGCTGATGTATTTGGCTTTCATCCACTCGCAGTTGAAGATTGCTTACATGAAGGCTCACGTCCAAAAATGGATAGTTATGGTGATTATAAATTTTTTGTGCTCCATGCACCAATTTATAATGAGAAAAGTAACAATGAAATTACAACCGTTGAGTTAAATATTTTTATGGGACCAAACTATATTGTGACTGTGCATAAACAAAAGTTGCAATGGCTAGGAAAAATGGAAAATGTTTGTGTTAATAGCCCAAGATTTTTGGAAAAGGGTACTGATTTTTTATTGCATACAATTATTGACGGTATTACAGACGAATACTTCCCAGTATTAGAACGAATTCGCGCACGTATAGATGAACTAGAAGAAGAAATTTATGATTATCAACCAAAAGTGGTGACAGAGGAATTTCTTGCATTGAAGCGGACAATTATTTTAATTCGTCAGGCCATTATGCCACAAAGAAGAATTTTTTCTACAATCAATGGCCAGTGGAAATTTGATATTCAAGAAGAAAATATTCCATTCTATAAAGATTTGAATGACCATCTAGAGCGTATTGTCGACTCCACAGAGACATATCGCGATTTAGTGAACAGCACGCTTGATACGTATTTTTCAATTATCAGTGGGAAATCCATTGAAAAGCTGAATTTATTAACGGTCATTTCGACAATTATGTTACCACTATCAGTAATTACTAGTTTTTTTGGAATGAATGTACCTTTGCCTTATCAAGATACCCCTTATACAACTATTGCAATTAGCGCCTTCTTAGTTATCTTTACATGGGGTATGTGGATATATTTCAAAAAAATGATTGCTTAGTTAGTGTTAGTCATACTAGTACTAATTGACAGCGCAATAGATTTTTTTTATAATTTTCGATAGAAAAAGTAAAAACGATGATGGAAAAAGTACGTATTTGTGTGTGCACAAGAAAGGGATTTCTAGGCTGAAAAAATCCTCACAACAGCAAATGCCGAAAGCTACTCCAGAGTGCAGCTAATCCCTGCCGTTCACTGACGTTACAAGTGCTAAAGAGGTAAGTAAGGTTTTTACTTACAACTAGGGTGGTACCGCGAGACTAATGACAAGTCCTCGTCCCTTTTTGGGGATGAGGGCTTTTTTTATTTTCTTCGGTAAATCGCAGGATTCGTATCGTGATTTTACAATATAAAATAGGAGGAATTTATCCAATGAAAGCAGTAGATATTCGCCGTATGTATTTGGAATTTTTTAAAGAAAAGGGGCATCATCATGAGCCATCAGCACCACTTGTGCCAATAAATGATCCATCACTTCTTTGGATCAACTCAGGTGTTGCAACTTTGAAACCATATTTTGATGGCCGTATTATCCCTGATAATCCACGTATTACAAATGCTCAAAAATCGATTCGTACCAACGATATTGAAAACGTTGGGAAAACAGCTCGACACCATACATTCTTTGAAATGTTAGGAAACTTCTCTATTGGTGACTACTTTAAAAAAGAAGCAATTCATTATGCTTGGGAGTTTTTAACAGATAAAAAATGGATGGGCTTTGATCCAGCATTATTATCCATCACGATTCACCCAGAAGACCAGGAAGCATATGATGTTTGGCATCAGGAAATCGGTATTCCAGAAGAACGTTTAATTCGTTTAGAAGGGAACTTCTGGGATATAGGAGAAGGCCCATCTGGTCCGAACTCAGAGATTTTTTATGATCGCGGCGTAGAATACGGCTCAGATGAAAATGACCCTGAAATGTATCCAGGAGGAGAAAATGAGCGTTACCTAGAAATTTGGAACCTTGTGTTCTCTCAATTTAACCATAATCCTGATGGCACTTACACGCCACTACCAAAGCAAAATATTGATACAGGTATGGGCTTAGAGCGTATTGTGTCCGTCGTGCAAAATGTACCAACAAACTTTGATACTGATTTATTTATGCCAATTATTGAAAAAATCGAGGAGTTTGCCAATCGTAAATATAAACGACCTGGCGAAGTAGACTTAAATGAAATCTTTGGCTCAGATGAAGATATTAATACACCATTTAAAGTGATTGCAGACCATATCCGTACAGTAGCATTTGCTATAGGCGATGGTGCCCTGCCTTCAAATGAAGGCCGTGGCTATGTATTACGTCGCTTACTACGTCGTGCCGTTCGCTATGCTAAACAAATTGGTATTGAAAAACCATTTATGTTTGAACTTGTACCAACTGTGGGTAAAATTATGGAAGACTTCTATCCAGAAGTTACAGAGAAATGCGAATTTATTCAACGTGTCATTAAAAATGAAGAAATTCGTTTCCACGAAACATTAGATGGTGGTTTAGCTATCTTTAATGAAGTAGTGGAATCTCAAAAAGCAGCTGGTCATGATTACATCCCAGGAGCAGATGCTTTCCGTTTATATGATACGTATGGTTTCCCAATCGAGCTAACGGAAGAATATGCAGAGGAAGTAGGCATGAAAGTAGATCATGAAGGTTTTGAGGCAGCGATGGAAGAGCAACGTGAACGCGCGCGTGCTGCACGACAAGATGTTGATTCGATGCAAGTCCAGAATGAAGTATTAGCAAACTTAACGGTTGCAAGTGAATTTGTTGGCTATGATACGTTAAGTGTTAATACTGAAATCGCTGCAATGATCGTCAATGGTCAAGTTGCGAAAGTCGCTTCTGAAGGTCAGGAAGCATTGGTTATTTTAGCGAAGACACCATTCTACGCTGAAATGGGTGGTCAAATTGCTGATAGTGGTACTATTTCAAATGATAGCTTTACGGCTGTTGTAAAAGATGTTCAAAAAGCACCGAATGGTCAACCGCTTCATACAGTAGTAGTTGAATCTGGGGAAATGCATGTGGAAGATGCAGTGCAAGCAGTGGTCAATCGTGATGACCGTAATTTAATCATTAAAAACCATACGGCAACACATATTATGCAACGTGCATTAAAAGATGTGCTAGGTGATCATGTGAACCAAGCTGGATCATATGTAGGACCTGATCGTTTACGTTTTGATTTCTCTCACTTTGGTCAAGTTACAAAAGAAGAATTACAGCAAATTGAACGTATTGTAAATGAAAAAGTGTGGGATGATATAGAGGTCGTTATTGAAGAAAAAGGCATTGATGAAGCAAAAGCAATGGGTGCTATGGCATTATTCGGTGAAAAATATGGAGATGTTGTACGTGTAGTATCCATCGGAGATTATTCGATTGAGCTATGTGGTGGTATCCATGTTAAACGCTCTTCTGAAATTGGCTTCTTTAAAATTGTTTCAGAAGGTGGTATCGGTGCAGGTACTCGTCGTATTGAAGCTGTTACAGGAAAAGTTGCTTATGAAGCAGTAAAAGAAGAAGAAGCATTATTAAATGATGCAGCAGCATTATTAAAAGCAAATGCTAAAGATATTGTTACAAAAGTACAGGCATTACAAGCAGACTATAAAGAATTACAACGTGAAAACGAAGCATTATCTCAAAAAATCGCCAATGCACAGGCAGGGGCAGTTGTTGATGCCGCTCAAACAATTGGAGATGTGACAGTGCTATCTACAAAAGTGGAAGCGAAGGATAACAATCAACTCCGTCAAATGATGGATGACCTGAAAGCAAAAATGCCAAAAGCAGTCATTGTTCTTGGAGCAGTTGATGGTGAAAAAGTTATGTTATGTGCTGGTGTTTCAAAAGAATTAGTTGGTGGCAATTACCATGCAGGGAATATTGTGAAAATGGTTGCGGAAGCATGTGGTGGTAAAGGTGGCGGTCGTCCAGATATGGCGATGGCAGGTGCAAAAGATGCATCAAAACTTGATGAAGCACTACTTTCTGTGTATGATTATGTTAAATCCATTTAATTAATTCACCAAAACATGTTATAATAAAGAGAAATTGGAGATGAGCTTGTTTGCACATCTCCTTATTTCTGAAAGCGAGGTGCTGGTCATGAGTTCATTTGATCAAACGATGAAATTTAATTTTCCAGAAGAATCAATGGAACAGGAAGTCAAGCAGGTAATGTTGAAAGTTCATTCTTCATTAGAGGAAAAGGGATATAACCCTATCAATCAGATTGTTGGTTACTTACTTTCTGGTGATCCGGCGTATATTCCTCGCCATCAGGATGCTCGTAATTTAATTCGCAAGCTTGAGCGTGACGAAATTCTAGAGGAGCTTGTTAAATTTTATATCAAAAAGAATAACGAGGACTAGAAATGAGAATTATGGGATTAGACGTTGGGTCAAAAACTGTGGGTGTTGCTGTAAGTGATGCACTTGGTTGGACCGCCCAAGGTATTGAAACCGTAAAAATTGATGAAGCTAATGGTGAGTTCGGTATTGACCGTATCGCTGAGCTAGTAAAGGAATATACTATAACAGAATTTGTTGTAGGTTTTCCAAAAAACATGAATAATACGGTTGGACCGCGTGGAGAGGCTTCTGAAAACTATAAAAAGCTATTAGAAGAGCATTTCTCACTACCGGTCAAATTATGGGATGAACGTTTAACGACGATGGCTGCTGAACGTATGCTGATCGAAGCGGACGTGAGTCGCAAAAAGCGCAAGCAGGTCATTGATAAAATGGCAGCTGTGATGATTTTACAAGGCTACTTAGATAGCAAAAATTAATTGATGAGGTGACAATGCATGGCACACGAGCATAACCATGAAGAAGAACTACATGTTCAACACATTACAGTGATTGACGAAAACGGAAACGAGCAGCTTTGTGAAGTGATTCACGTTCATGAATCTCCAGAGTTTGGCAAATCATATGTGTTTTACTCAATGGTAGGCGCAGAGGAAGATGAAGATGGCTCAGTTGAAATCTTTGTATCTTCATTTGTACCATCTGAAAATGGTGAAGATGGTGAATTAACACCAATCGAAACTGAAGCAGAGTGGGATATGGTAGAGGACGTTTTAAACGCTTTAGAGGATGAAAACGAAGACTAATCTTCTAACTCAAAGCTTGGAACAAGGATCGCAGCTTGCAGTCCTTGTTCCTTTTTTATTGAAGCTTTTCTAATGTAGAAGGATTGTTAAATTGAAGAATGAATGCATTGTAAATGTGTGAATTTGATCCACAATTGTTGAGAAACGTTCATAAAGTTTGTGGATTCGCTTAGAAATAGAGTGTAACCGCTCCAAGCCCCACTCCAAACATCGAGAACCTGCTCGAAGGTAGAGAAGAAATGCAGGAAAAACTTGCTCAAAAATAGGAGAAGCTATTCTAAAGTGTCTAACCTCAAAAAAACGATTTAATAAATGACATCAAATTGTCATAAAGGAGGAAACAGAATGAATGAAGAAACGCAAGAATTTATGATCATTGGGAAAGATGGTAAGGAACAGCAGTGTCGTGTGGTCTTTACCTTTGATGCGGAGGACAAGTCCTATGTGTTATTTTCCCTTCTAGATGAAACAGGTCAAGAAATTCCAGGAGACCTTTCGGCGATGACTTTTGATTATGATGACAATACAGGTGAGATGACAAATTTACAGCCTGTTGAAACAGATGCCGAATGGGAAATGATTAATGAAGTGGTGTTAACATTACTTGATGAATTTGAAGAAGAACCACAGCTAATTACTGTGACAGACGAAGAAGGAAAAGATCAAGTGTGCGAAGTCATTCATACATTTTCATCTGAGCAATTCGGTAAATCGTATGTATTATATGTGCCAGCAACAGATGAACCGATTGATGAGCGTGATATTTTTGCAGCCCAATATCTAGCTGGAAATGAAGGCCAGATTGAAGAGTTATACCCGATTGAGTCAGATGAAGAATGGGAATTTGTAGAAGAAGTATTAAACACTTTATAGGATAAACTATTTCTAGAATGCTCAAAAATCTGCTAACGAAAGTTGTTGGCAGATTTTTTACATATGTAATTTCTCCTGAATTGTCGATTTCTGTTTGTCGTGAAAGTTGATTTCTAGTATGATATTGAATAGTGATAGGGGGGAAACCCGTGGATAACGGTTCAAAAAAACAAGAAATGTTTTCAAAAATGCAAGAAAGAAAATCTGAGGTAAAAATGGTGAGAAAAATCGTCGCAATTATTGCCATTGTTTTCGTACTAATAATTGGAGTTGTTGGTTTATTTGGGTACAATTATGTAAAAGGTGCTCTAAAACCATTAGACCCTAATGCAACGAAAACAATTGCAGTAGAAGTACCAATTGGCTCTAGTTTGTCCTCCATTTCAACACTACTAGAGAAAAAAGGTGTCATAAAAGATGCACGTGTTTTTAAATACTATGCAAAATTTAAAAATGAATCACAATTTCAAGCGGGAAATTATGATTTAACACAGGCAATGACATTTGATGAACTCATTGAAAGCTTGAAAACAGGGAAGGTATATCGTAAGCCTGTCTTTACGATGACAGTCCCAGAAGGCTTAACACTTGAACAAATTGGGAAAGTGATTGAAAAGAAAACACCGTACACACAAAAAGAATTTATGGATCTTGTGACGAGTGACACATTTGTTCAGCAAATGATGGCTAATTATCCTGAGCTAGTTACAGAGGCGGTTTTAGCTGACAATATTCGCTATGACTTAGAGGGCTATTTATATCCAGCTACGTATTCTTATTATGAGGAAAAACCATCCTTACAAGCGATTGTAGAAGAGATGATAGCAGCCATGAACAATGTGGTGAAGAACTATAGTGATGTATTAGCTGAAAAACAAATGTCCGTACATCAGCTGTTAACATTTGCTTCATTATTGGAAGAAGAAGCGACTGCTCAAACGGATCGAGAGACTATTGCAAGTGTCTTCTATAATCGAATCAATGAAGGGATGCCACTCCAAACCGACCCAACCGTACTCTATGCACTGGGTGATCACAAGGATCGTGTTCTATATGAGGATTTAGAAGTGGATAATGCCTATAACACATACAAAAATAAAGGTCTACCACCTGGTCCAATAGCGGGTGCAGGTAAAACCTCGATTGAGGCATCATTAAATCCAAGTCAAACAGATTATTTCTACTTCCTAGCAGATAAAGAGGGTGTCAACCACTTCTCAAAAACCTATGATGAGCATTTGCAGAAGGTAGAAAAATATTTACGAAAAGAAGAGTAAACGTATAGGAAGAACAAAAATCATATAGCAAACAGATGGATAGAAGGAAAGAAAAATAGCTTTCCTTCTATTTTCATGCTATTATAAAGTGTGATTTTTGATCAATCCGTTCATTTATGCGGGACAAATATGCGTGGTGGCAATTGTTTGAGCATATCGAAGCAATTGCTCATTTTTGTATGGCAAAGTACCAAGACATCACGTTTGGTCTTTTTCTTTTTGTTGATAAATGATGAAGTACAGACAACGGCAAACGCTCGTTGCCTTTTAAATGAGGGTGGAAACAATGGAATTATCAGATGCATATATACAATCATTTATACAGCCACGTAATGAATTGCTTTTAGAAATGGAAGCATATGCGGAGGAGCATCACGTACCGATCATGCAACTAGCAGGTATTGATGCATTAAATCAACTGTTGCGTATTCAGAATCCGTCAAAAATTTTAGAGATAGGTACAGCAATTGGTTACTCTGCTATTCGTATGGCAGAGGCATTGCCTCATGTCCAAATTGTTACAATTGAACGTGATCAAGATCGTGTAGCAAGGGCAAAAGCCTATATTAAACGTTCGACTGTATCAGATCGAATTACGGTCATTGAGGGTGACGCTTTAGAAGTGGATGACGAGGCTATTAACACAACATTCGATGCGGTCTTTATTGATGCTGCGAAGGGACAATACCAACGCTTTTTTGAAAAATATGCACCTTTAGTAAAATCAGGAGGGGTATTGTATATCGATAATATGTACATGCATGGTTTGTCTGATTTAGAGTTGAAGGATGTTCCACGTCGTAAGCGAACAATGATTCGCAATTTAAAAAACTTCACGGATTGGATTATGCAGCACCCGGAGTATACAAGTGCTTTTTTACCAGTCGGTGATGGTTTATTACTATGTTTGAAGAGGTGACTACTATGAAAAAACCAGAATTGCTTGTGACACCACAATCATTAGAACATATAAAAGCACTTTTAGTTGCTGGAGCAGATGCTTTTGTTATTGGTGAACAACAATTTGGTCTACGTCTAGCAGGAGAGTTCTCAGTTGAAGAAGTAGAACAAGCGACAAAGCTTATACACGAAGCGGGTAAAAAGGTATATGTTGCAGTCAATGCACTTTTCCATAATGAGAAACTAGAGGCACTTGCTGATTATGTAAAAGAAATGCAACGTATCGGTGTGGACCGTTTAATTTACGGTGATCCAGCGGTACTCATTATTCGCAGAGAGCAAGGTGTTACGATCCCGTTACATTGGAATCCAGAAACGACAGCTACAAACTGGTTTACGGCTAATTACTGGGGGCAACGTGGTGCAACGCGTGCTGTGTTAGCGCGTGAGCTTTCTCTTGATGAAGTATTAGAAATTAAAGAAAATACCGAGATGGAAATTGAAGTACAAGTACATGGCATGACATGTATGTTCCAATCAAAACGTCCATTACTCGGCCATTATTTCTTATATCAAGATAAAGTAATGGCGATTGAAAATCGCCAAGAAAATCGTAATATGTTCCTACATGATGATGAACGAAATAATAAGTATCCAATATATGAAGATGTAAATGGTACACATATTTTCAGTCCAAATGATATGTGTATTATTGATGAACTAGGCGAATTATTTGAAGGTGGCATCGATGCTCTAAAAATTGAAGGTGTTCTTCAAACGCCAGACTATGTAGTCGCAGTAACAGAAGCTTATCGAAAAGCGATCGATACGTATTTTGACGAATCAGAAGAGGCATATGAAGAAATAAAAGACGATTTATTAGCAAAAATTGAAGATATGCAACCAGCTATTAGACCATTAGATACAGGCTTTATCTTTAAGGAAACAGTTTACTAGGAGGGGACAATAACATGGCATTAGCGTTAGAGCAAAATGACAAAATCCGTGAGATTGTCAACGGTAAACGTGTCATTACTAAAAAACCAGAGCTACTTGCTCCAGCGGGTAGTTTAGAGAAATTAAAAATAGCTGTCCATTACGGAGCAGATGCTGTATTTATCGGTGGGCGAGAGTTTGGTCTACGATCGAATGCGGATAACTTTTCAATTGAAGAGATGCGTGAAGGTGTAGAATTTGCCAATCAATATGGTGCGAAAATATATGTAACAACAAATATTTTTGCCCACAATGAAAATATGGATGGCTTAGAGCGTTACTTAAAGGATATTGAATCAGTCGGCGTAACTGGTATTATTGTAGCAGACCCGCTCATTATTGAAACATGTCGTACAGCAGCACCTAAGCTTGAAATTCACCTTTCTACTCAGCAATCATTGTCCAACTGGAAGGCCGTGCAGTACTGGAAAGAAGAAGGTTTACATCGTGTTGTATTAGCACGTGAAGTGGGCGGAGAAGAAATGAAGCTGATGAAGGAAAAGGTCGACATTGAAATTGAGGCCTTTGTTCATGGAGCAATGTGTATTGCCTACTCTGGTCGTTGCGTTCTTTCTAATCATATGACGGCTCGTGACTCAAACCGAGGGGGATGCTGCCAATCATGCCGTTGGGACTACGATCTATATGAATTAGAAGATGGTGAAGAAAAAGCACTTTTCGATGAGAGTCATGCACCATTTGCGATGAGTCCAAAAGATTTAAAATTAATTGAAGCGATTCCTCATATGATTGAGCTAGGTATCGACTCGTTAAAAGTTGAAGGTCGTATGAAATCCATTCACTATGTAGCGACAGTTGTTTCTGTGTACCGTAAAGTGATTGATGCTTATTGTGCAGATCCAGATAACTTTAAAATTAAACGTGAATGGCTAGAGGAATTAGACAAATGTGCTAACCGTGATACGGCTGAAGCATTCTTCCATGATGCACCTGGCTTTGAGGAGCAGATGTTTGGTGTGCATGGTCGTAAAACAACCTATGAATTTGCTGGACTTATTTTAGAGCATGATCCAGAGACAAAAATAGTGACAATGCAACAGCGTAATTATTTTAAACCTGGTGACGAAGTAGAATTCTTTGGTCCTGAAATTGAGAATTTCCGTTTAACAATGGGTGAAATTTGGGACGAGGATGGCAATAGCCTAGATGCAGCTCGTCATCCATTACAAATTGTCAAATTTAAATGTGAGACACCATTGAAGCCGCATAACATGATGCGAAAGGAGAATAACTAATGGCAGTGAAGCGTCCTGTTGTCATCGGAATCGCAGGTGGCTCATGCTCGGGAAAAACGAGCGTGACGCGTGCCATTTATGATGTTTTCCGTGAGCATTCTGTTGTGGTAATTGAACAAGATTTTTATTATAAGGATCAAAGTCATTTAACATTTGAAGAACGCTTAGGAACTAACTACGATCATCCGTTAGCTTTCGATAATGATTTATTAATTGAGCACATAAAAAAGTTGTTAGTGCGTCAACCAATTGAAAAACCTGTGTATGATTACGTCCAGCATACAAGGGCAGAAGAAGTTATACACGTTGAACCAGTAGATGTTATTATACTAGAAGGTATTCTAGTCTTAGAGGATGCTGATTTACGTGATTTAATGGATATTAAATTATTTGTGGATACAGATTCAGATTTACGTATTATTCGCCGCATTATGCGTGATATTAAAGAGCGTGGACGTACAACGGATTCGGTGATTGAGCAGTATTTATCAGCGGTTCGACCGATGCATAATTTATTTATTGAACCAACGAAACGTTATGCTGATATCATTATTCCTGAAGGTGGGGATAATGAGGTGGCGATTGATTTAATGGTAACGAAAATTAAAACTATTCTTGAAACCGACAACGTATTGTAATAAGATAGAGTGGTATTGACAATATTTACATGCATATTTTGAAAAAGCATGCATACTATTAGGTCAAAGCGTAATTTGAAAACGTTTAAAAATAATAAAATTCGATTAGATGCATCTTCCATGCATTTAGTCGAGTTTTATGTTTTTATATTGAAGAAACAAGGAGTGAAGGACTTTGGCAAATGAAAAACAGTACCCTATGACAGCTGAGGGAAAACGTAAATTAGAAGAAGAATTAGTAAAATTAGAAACTGAAACACGAAAAGAAATCGTTGAACGCATTAAAATAGCACGTGATTTTGGAGATCTTTCTGAAAACGCTGAGTACGATTCTGCTAAAGAAGAACAAGCCTTTTTAGAAGGTCGTATTTCAACATTAAAATCTATGATTCGCAATGCAGTGATTATTTCTGAAGACGAGACAGATAACAGTGTAGTATCATTAGGGAAAACGGTTACATTCGTAGAAATCATCAATGGTAAGCCATCAACAGATGAAGAATCTTATACAATTGTTGGTTCTGCTGAGGCAGATCCTATGGAATTCCGTATTTCGAATGAATCACCAATTGCAAAAGGTCTACTTGGTCGTGCTGAAGGTGAAGAGGTTGTCGTTCAAACACCTGGCGGCGAAATGAAAGTGAAAATTCTCTCAATTAAATAATATGTATAGGTACAAGCAGTTAGCCTTTGGCTGACTGCTTGTACCATTTTTAGCGTGAAAACTATTTAATAAAATAGTGAGTAGAATTATTTTGCAAGTGCTGTCGAACTTGATAGAATATTGCCTAGAGAGGGGGAGACATTATGAGTGAACGACAAACTCGAAGTGGTCGTCATTTGCAGCCATCTCGTAATAAAAAGCTAGATAAACTATTGAATATTTTAATTGGTGTTGTGGTTGTCCTCATTATTATCACAGCAACCTATGTGTTTAAATGGCAAGATGATGCAGATCAAGCGGTGAAAGAGGAACCAGCTCAAGAAGAACAGAGCGGTGATGAAGAAAAAGAAGTAGAGAAAGAACCGACGGATGAAGAAAAAGAAGATCTAGCTGTAGAAGAAGATAAACCTTCAGAGGAAGAATCAGAACCTGAGACATCCCAGGAAGAACAAGGCACAGCAGAAGAATCAGCCTCAGATAATCCTATTGTTGAGAAGGTTATCACGAATAAAAATTGGCAGCCAACACCAACAACTCAAACAGGTCAGCATGTGTCTTCATATGACGACAAGTCTGTAGACTGGGCTGAGAAAGTAGCAACAGTATCTACGGTGACTGGTATTGACCAAAGCAATATGATCATCTGGCGTATGCAAAATAATGGTGGTCCTAATTCATCCATTGCTACTGTTTCGACCAATGATAAATCTCAAATGTATCGTGTAAGTATGGAATGGGTTGATAATGAAGGTTGGAAGCCAGTGAAGCTTGAGCAACTAAATACATTAGAAGGCGCCTATTGACGAAAATCACTCTTTTGATTATTTTTAATAGAGTTGATAAAAGAAGGGAAGTAACAGTAGATGAAAATTGCAGTAATTGGCGCAATGGAAGAGGAAGTGGAGCTTCTAAGAGCAGCATTAGACGATGCACACAGCACAACGATTGCAGGTAGTGAGTATACAACAGGAACTTTTGAAGGAAAGGAAGTCGTATTATTAAAAAGCGGTATTGGTAAAGTAAATGCTGCTATGTCTACGACAATCCTTTTACATGAGTTTAAACCAGATGTTGTCATTAATACAGGCTCTGCAGGTGGGTATGATGAAGCACTTGAGGTAGGCGCTGTCGTTATTTCTGATGAAGTTCGTCACCACGATGTAGATGTCACAATCTTTGGCTATGAAATTGGACAAATGGCTGGTATGCCAGCAGCATATAAATCAGATGAGAAATTGATGAAGGTAGCTGAGGAGGCTGTAAAGGCAGTTGGAGAGCACCAGTATGGCGTTGGTTTAATTTGCTCTGGGGATGCTTTTATGAATGATCCTGAACGTGTAGAGGCTGTTCGTCGCCATTTCCCTCAAATGAAAGCTGTAGAGATGGAAGCGGCTGCAGTTGCACAAGTTTGTTATCAATTTGCTACACCTTTTGTAGTCATTCGTGCATTATCAGATATTGCAGGTAAAGAATCGAATATTAGCTTTGATGAATTTTTACCAGTTGCTGCAAAACATTCGACACAAGTCGTATTAAAAGCAATTTCCTCACTATAAACTACACAGAATGGTCAAAATGTGTGGTTTATTCTGTGAGAAAAATCACAGTTGATACAAAAAACAAATGCTACACTGACATTAATCAATCTCTTCATAATAGAATGGGAGGCATTCATGATGTTATTTTTAACAGCAGGTGTAGTCATTATTACAACTTTAATAGGTACGTTGATTTCAGCAGAACTATCTGAATCAGCACACTAGTATGACGGGAAAGCTCCTTTGCGACATAGTCATGTCGCAAAGGAGTTTTTTTATATGCCATGAAATAGGCATATTCTTCCGCCATTGAAGGATTGAATTTTTTTCATAACCATTTTACAATATATTATTCAATAGTTTTTTGGTCTCGTTTATATAGTTGATAGAGTTTAATAAGTGCCCGTTTTTCAATGCGAGATACATAGCTACGTGAAATATTTAAGCGTGCTGCAATTTCCTTTTGCGTAAGTGCATCCTGTTGATTTAAGCCATAACGGAGTGTCACAATTTCGAGCTCACGTTCATCGAGCATATGCAAATAGTGGTATAGTTGTGCTACATGCTCTTTATGCTCTAGCTTCTCTGTGGCACTTTCTTCATCACACTGAAGTAAATCGCGAATTTGCAGTGCGTTCCCATCTTTATCAGTTCCAATCGGCTCAAATAGCGAAACGTCTTTTTGCACTTTCTTTTGGGTGCGTAGATGCATTAAAATCTCATTTTCAATGCAACGAGCTGCATATGTGGCAAGTCTAGTTTTTTTATCAGGAGTATAGCTCTCAACGGCTTTCATTAGTCCAATTGTTCCAATAGAAATATAATCATCGAGTTGCTCATGTTTTGGATGGAATTTTTTAACGACATGTGCGACAAGCCTCATATTACGTTCTATTAGATCAAGACGCGCCTGCTCATCGCCACCTAAAAATCGTTCAATACAAGCAGCTTCCTCTTCTTTTGAAAAGGGTTTATGGAATGTTTGCCCCTTTAAATAGCCAAGCAACGCAGGGATTTCAAGCCATAACTGCAACATCGATGTAAAAATTCCGCTCATTGAATGATTTCATCCTTTCCCCATTTTTCGACAGTATATGTTTAAAAGCCGTGGGAAATGAAAAAAGTGCAACAGCAAATGTGCTGTTACACTTTTTTTAACGTAAATGTACTAATCATGAGTAAAGCTAAAATGGGGAAAAGGAAAAGATAAAATGCCGGATGGAACGTATAAGCTGCGAAATACGTTAAAGTTAAGAACGTACCTGCGGCTGTAATTGGTAAACCTGTGAAATAACCGTTCGCTTCGCTAATATTGAAGCGAGCTAAACGCATCGCGCCACAGACGATAAATAATACGGCCATCATCATGCCGACAAAACCAAAATCAACTAGAACAACTTCATACATTAATAATGCAGGCGCCACACCAAATGATATAATATCACTCATAGAATCTAATTGTTTACCTAATTCTGACACTTGTCCGAGCGCTCTCGCTACCTTACCATCGTAGCGATCAAGAAGAGCTGCTATAAAGATAAACAAGACACTATAGCTATAGTATTCATGTAGAGTGGCCATAATAGCCGCGCCTCCAAAGGACATATTACTAATTGTTATGAAGTTAGCTGCGTGCGATTTCATTTTCTTAACCGTGGTATCCACCAACTTGTGATAAAAAAACAAGGGGGATCACTCCTTTGCACTTAAGATATTGTACCATTATACTTCGAATGCGAAAAAATTGACAGTCTAAATTAATGGATAGGGGTTTTACTGTATGAAAGAAAAACTATATCAACGCTTGATAGAACTAACGAATGGTAAGCAATCTTCCCATCTTTTGCAGACAATAGCAAAAGCGAAGTGGAGTAAACGTATAATACCAAGCTACATGAAGTTATACGATATTAACCTTGAAGAAGTTTCAAAAAAACAACAACAATTTTCATGTTTACATGATTTTTTTACAAGAGAACTTATTGAAGAAGCTCGACCTATTGAAAAAAATCCAACTGTCTATGCCAGCCCAGTGGACGCAAAAGTGGAATCCTTTGGACGTATTGAATGGGATATGACATTTCTTGTGAAGGGTAAGCCTTATGCATTACAAGATTTACTCGGCAATACAGAACGAGCTGCACAATATGCAGACGGACATTTTATTGTTTTTTATTTAAGTCCTGCTGATTACCATCGTATCCATAGCCCGATAGATGGAGAAGTCTTACGACAATATACACTTGGTCAGAAATCTTATCCTGTGAATCAGTTAGGTCTTACATACGGTAAAAAACCAATTTCTCATAATTATCGTTTAGTGACTGAGCTGAAAGCAGCAAATAATCAGCATGTTGCATTTATCAAAGTAGGTGCAACCTTTGTGAATTCCATTGTACTTACCAATACAACAACGAAATGGCAGAAAGGGCAGGAAGTTGGTTATTTCTCATTTGGTTCCACTGTTGTGATGCTGTTTGAAAAGGATACAATTAAATTTACGGATAATGTTGTAAAAGGAAGCCCAATTCGAATGGGTGAAGCCTTTGCAAATATGCTATAATGGTCGAATAATACGTTAAGATTAGGGGTCGCTATTTTGTATAATTTTTTATTACCGAACGAATTTGTGACGAATATTTTTGAAATTACGCCGGAAAAGTTACAAGAATTAGGGATTAGAGGAATCATTACGGATTTAGATAATACGCTTGTTGAATGGGATCGTCCAGATGCAACAGAAGAGCTAATCATTTGGTTACGCATTATGAAAGAATCAGGTATTCGTGTTATTATTGCGTCAAATAACAAGGAAGCTCGTGTAAAGCATTTTGCTGAGCCGTTAGGTATCCCTTATATTCACAAGGCGAAAAAGCCGCTTCGTAATGCTTTTTATAATGCACTGATTCAACTAGGCTTACGTCCAAATGAAGTAGTAATGGTAGGAGATCAACTCCTTACGGATGTAATGGGCGCAAATCGCTTAGGCTTACACACAGTGCTCGTGAAGCCTGTTGCACAATCAGATGGGCTTGTAACAAAATTGAATCGTTTCATTGAACGTCGCGTATTTAATGATTTGAAACGAAAAGGAATTATAACTTGGGAGGAACAAGAATGATTGAAATGCCAAATTGTATTGGCTGTGGTACAACAATTCAAACAGAAGATAAAACAGCAGTTGGGTATGCACCCCCATCATCATTAGAAAAGGATGTGGTCATTTGCCAGCGTTGCTTCCGTTTGAAAAATTACAATGAAATTCAACCAGTATCGTTAACAGATGACGATTTTTTACGTATTTTAAATGGTCTTGGCACACAGCAAGGCTTAATCGTAAAAATTGTTGATATATTTGATTTTAATGGAAGCTGGCTACCAGGGCTTCATCGTTTTGTAGGGAAGAATCCTGTCCTATTGATTGCCAACAAAGCTGATTTATTACCAAAGTCTGTGAAGCCAAAAAAAGTTATCAACTGGCTGAAACGTGAAGCAAAGGCTCTTGGACTACAGCCTATCGATGTCCTATTAGTCAGTGCCCATAAAGGCAAAGGGATGGCAGAAGCAATGGAAGCCATCGATGAATATCGTAAAGGACAAAATGTATATGTTGTTGGCTGTACAAATGTTGGAAAATCTACGTTCATTAACCGAATTATTAAGCAGGCAACAGGTGAGGGTGAAGTGATTACAACCTCACATTTCCCAGGTACTACTTTAGACATGATTGATATTCCATTGGATGATGGTAGTGCATTATATGATACGCCAGGTATTATTAATCATCATCAAATGGCTCATCATATTGATGCCAGTGAATTAAAATATATTATGCCGAAAAAAGAAATTAAGCCGAAAGTCTATCAACAAAATGCTGGGCAAACGCTATTTATTGGTGCATTAGCAAGATTTGATTTTATTCAGGGTGATCGTTCTGCCTTTACCATCCATGTGGCAAATGATTTACCAATTCATCGTACAAAGCTTGAGAAGGCAGATGCGTTATATGAAGAGCATAAAGGAGAATTATTGGCACCCCCAACTGCGGACTTTATCGACCAGTTACCGCCATTGGTTCGTCACGAATTTTCCATCAAAGAAGCGAAAACAGATGTAGTATTTTCTGGACTTGGCTGGATTACCGTTCAACATGCGAATGTAGTAGTAGCAGCTTACGCACCAAAAGGTGTACAAGTTTCAATTCGTCCTTCGCTGATCTAAATGGAGGACATAGTAGAGAGAGGGACTAGGAAATGAAGAAATGGTTTGCAGTTATGGGTGATCCAATTGAACATTCAAAATCACCTGCCATGCACAATGCTTGGTTTGAGGACATGTCAATTGATGCGACATATATTCCTTTACATGTAACGCCTGATCAATTAGAATCTGCTGTTGCTGGTTTGAAGACATTAGGGGCAAGTGGCTGGAACGTGACCATTCCTCATAAAACAGCAATCATTCCGTATCTAGACGAGCTAGATGAGCTGGCACAAAAAATGGGCGCAGTGAATACAGTCGTACGAACAACAGAAGGAAAGCTGAAAGGCTATAATACAGATGGTATTGGATTTGTTCGATCACTGGAAGAAGCCGTTGGGGTTTTTCATAAAGACAAGCCTGTATTACTTGTTGGTGCTGGAGGTGCTGCTCGAGGCATTGCCTTTGCTATGCAGCAACAAGGCTATCGTCATGTAACCATCGCCAATCGTACGGTGACGAATGCTCAAATGATTATTGATGAAATGGGTATGGGACGTGCCATTTCATTACAACAAGCGGAAGAAACGCTAGCTGATTTCAGCATTATTGTGCAAATGACATCAGCTGGCCTTTCCACGGGCAATTTTTCAATGCCATTTTCATTAGATCGGCTGATGAAAGAAGCAATTGTTGCGGATATTGTGTATAATCCATTAATGACGCCTTTTTTACAAGCGGCTGAAGAAAAAGGAGCAACGATTGTCACTGGCTTAGGAATGTTTGTCCATCAAGGAGCCATCGCTTTTGAACACTGGTTAGGAAACTATCCAAATACAAATTCAATGATTGCGCAACTGAAGGCGCAATTAGGAGGAAACTAATTTTTATGTTAACAGGTAAACAAAAACGTTTTTTACGTGCAGAAGCACACCATTTAACACCTATTTTCCAAGTGGGAAAAGGTGGCGTTAATGATGAAATGACAAAGCAAATTCGCGAGGCATTAGAAGTACGTGAATTGATTAAAGTACGTATTTTAGATAACTGTGAAGAGGATAAACATGAAGTCGCAGAAGCATTAGCCACAGGCGCTCATGCGGAGCTTGTCCAATTAATCGGTCTGACAGTTGTTTTATATAAAGAGTCACGCAATCATAAAAAGATTGTATTACCAAAAGTAACGAAATAAGGTGAGACGATGAAAAGGGTCGGTTTACTTGGAGGTACATTTAACCCACCACATTTGGGTCATCTTTTAATGGCAAATGAAGTATTTCATGCGCTAGAACTTGATGAAATCCGCTTTATGCCTAATGCCATCCCACCACATAAGCATGCACGTTTTGATGCTAGTAATGTTGAACGACTTGAAATGGTAAAACGTGCGATTCGTCCATTTCCTTATTTTTCAGTAGAGTCGTATGAGCTTGAGAAGGGTGGCGTATCCTATTCCTATGAGACACTTTCTGCATTGTGTAGAAGAGAGCCGAATGTGAAATTTTACTTTATCATCGGTGGCGATATGATTGATTCGCTACATACATGGCATTGTATAGATGATTTAGTGAAACTTGTTCAGTTTGTCGGAGTAAAGCGTCCAGGGACAGCCGCGGCAACAGAGTACCCTATACGTATGGTGGAAATACCTCAAATCGATTTATCGTCCACACTGATTCGTGAACGCCTGGCTACAGGAGGAACGGTGACATTTCTACTACCAGAAGCTGTAGAGACGTTCATACGAGAGGAAGGTCTTTATGGAACGCGAACAGTATTTAGCGGTGATTAAGCCAAGAATGCCTGAAAAACGTTATATTCATACAGTCGGAGTGATGGAAACGGCCATCAACCTAGCTCATAAATATGGCGAGGACGTAAAAAAAGCTGAAACAGCAGCTATCCTCCATGATATTGCTAAATATGCTGATATTGAGTGGATGGAAAATATCGTTCGTGATGAAAAATTAGATGAAAGACTAATTGGATGGGGTAGTGAATTACTACATGGTCCAGTAGGTGCATATATAGCACAAAGTGAGTTTGGTATCACAGACGAAGAGCTGTTGAATGCTATTCGTTTCCATACAACTGGGCGGGCTAATATGAGCCGTTTAGAAAAAATTATTTTTGTCGCAGATATGATTGAACCGAACCGTCGATTTGATGGAGTTGATCGTCTGCGCAAAAAAGCACAAAAAAATTTGGATAAGGCGATGAGTGCATGTGTACGCCATACTTTGGCATTTTTAATTGACACAAAGCAGCCGATTTATCCTTTATCTATAGAATGTTATAACGATATGATGAACAGAGAGGATAGTGAAGGATGACTTCAACTTTATTACAAGCAGCGTACAAAGCAATTGACGACAAACATGGTGAGGATATTGTCGTTTTAAATATGCAAGGAATTTCCCTTTTAGCAGATTATTTTATTATTGCTCATGGTAACTCAGATCGCCAAGTGCAAGCCATTGCACGCGAATTACAGGATGTAGCTGAACAACAAGGCTATGAAATTCGCCGTGTCGAAGGATTTGATGGAGCTCGTTGGGTACTAGTTGACCTAGGCGATGTTGTGGCACATGTATTCCATAAGGATGAGCGTGCTTATTATAATTTAGAGCGTCTTTGGGGCGATGCACCGCAACTAGACATGCCAGAGGCCTGAGTGAGTTACGAACGCTTTGCTCATGTCTATGATGAGCTGCAAACGGATATTCCTTACAATCTTTATGTAGATTGGGTTGTACAGCATGCACCAAGCAGCCAGTACCCAAAACTGTTGGATATTGGTTGTGGCACTGGTGTACTTAGCTTGTTATTTGCAAAGTCTGGTTATCAAGTCAGTGGAATCGATTTATCAGAAGAGATGCTGTCCATTGCCGCAGAACGCTTTGCTGGTGCAGGCTACCATGCACCATTATACTGTATGTCTATGGTCGAACTAGATGGCTTTGAGGAAATCGATGTTGTCACAATCACAATTGATTCCTTGAATTATGTGGTAGAGGAGCACTCTGTTTATACGACGTTAGAACGTATCTATGCGGCGTTGCGTGATGGAGGTCAGCTGTTTTTTGATGTTCACTCGTTATTTAAAATGAATGAGATTTTTTTAGATGGTCCGTTCACGTATGATGATGGTGACATTAGTTATATATGGCATACGGAGCCTGCCGACTTTGAACATTCGGTTATTCATCAAATGACCTTTTATGTACGAGATGACGCAAGTGAATTATATGAACGCTTTGATGAGGAGCACGTGCAACGTACTTACACTATCGAGCAGTATATGGCTTGGTTGCATGCCATCGGTTTTAGTCATGTGGAAATTACAGCAGACTTTACAGATGAGGCACCTGACGAGGAAAGTGAACGCATTTTTATTCGTGCGCTGAAATAAAGAAAAGGGAGCTACACTGTGTAATACGCAGTGTGGCTTTTTTGATGGATAGAAAAGCTAAAGTAGTGGATAGAAAGATTAAAGTAGCGGATAGAACACTTAAACAGGCGGATAAAGAGGCTAAATTGTCGGATAAAACTGGATATAACTAAGAAGATAGCTCTCTTCAACAGGTAAATTGAAACTTCTGACGTTTTTTTATCATTTTCAACCACCCATCCATAGTGTAAGATATATATAACTCCATATGATGACCTTTCGCAAGGAAAGGATGGTACTGTGCTACAATCTTTATGGCAAAAGTACAAAAAAAGTATGTTATTCCCCAGCATACTAGTCGTCAGTGGACTTTGTTACTTCTATTTTTCGAGTTCTGACTCTTCACCTCCCCAAGAAGAGCTCATCGAAACAATCCAACCTATTGAAGAAAAAAATTTGAGTGAATCTGCTGAGGAAGCGGTTATGCAGCAGGTATTTGTGGAAATAAAGGGTGCTGTAATGTATCCAGGCGTTTATGAACTTGAGCAAGACCAACGTATAAAAGATGTTGTACAGCTTGCTGGTGGCTATACAGAGAATGCTGACACACAATTTATCAATCATGCCCAAAAGGTACAGGATGAAATGGTAATCTATATTCCTATCATGGGCGAACAGCTAGAGGAAGGAGCCTCTTCTTTGTTAACGTTACCTACTGAGACTAATAAGGAGCAAAAGATTAATATCAATAAAGCTGATGTAGCAACGTTAGCAACATTGCCAGGAATCGGTCCTTCTAAAGCACAAAGTATCCTTACGTATCGAGAGGAAAATGGGCAGTTTCAAACCATAGATGACTTAAAAAATGTTAGTGGTATTGGTGATAAAACATTTGAAAAGCTAAAGGATGCGATTACTGTAAAGTAATGCTTTTACAGGATGGTATATTGACGCCCCTTTTCTAAAAGGGCTACACTATAGTAGAAAAGCAAGAGAAAGTTAATTAGTTAGACAATTTTTGGAGGTAGTCATATGGAGCGAATTACTTGGGATCAATTTTTTATGGCACAAAGCCATTTACTCGCATTACGTAGTACATGTACAAGACTAGCTGTAGGAGCAACTGTTGTACGGGACAAACGCATCATTGCAGGTGGTTATAACGGTTCCATTACAGGGGACGAGCATTGTATCGAAAAAGGGTGCTATGTGGTTGATAATCATTGCGTCCGTACCGTGCATGCTGAAATGAATGCCTTACTGCAATGTGCTAAATATGGAACACCGACAAAAGGTGCTGATTTGTATGTAACACATTTTCCATGTTTACCATGTACAAAATCTATCATTCAAGCTGGCATAGAACGTGTGTATTACGCAACAGATTATAAAAATAATCCATATGCACAGGAGTTATTTGCAAAAGCTGGAGTGGAAGTAGTTCATGTACCCTTTGATGAACGTAAAATTGATTTTTTACGAGATGACAAACTAGCTTTGTATACAGAAATGCTGCACGAGCTTCGCGAGAGTGGGGTATCTGCTGAAAAATTGCTCCCATATGAACAGAAGGTGAGTGCATTATTTGGCATCAAGCTTTAAAGCATAGATGGATTATGGTAGCTCTTGCTGTATTGATAGCTGCTATTGCAGTATACAAATCAGCATGGCTACTCATTTTTTTACTGCTACTAGTCCTGTGGCTCACCATAAAAGGTGAGTCACGTTTTCTTGCAATTTTTGTGCTAACTAGTGGTCTACTAACTTATTTTTTCCTTTCTATCAATCATCTGACGGAACCTTCCCCTTTACCGTCAACCTTCCCTATAACTTGGTCAAGTGACTATAAAATAAACGGGCAAAAACTCCGTGGGTTTGCTACAACAACAAATGGCCAAAAACTTTACGTAGTTTATACTTTTTCCTCGGAACAAGAGAAAAATTTTTATGAAAATACCTCATTAACTGGAATGACGTATTCTGCAAAAGGTGAACTCGTGACTCCCTCTCCATCTGCACATGCTTATGCCTTTTCCATGTCAAACTATTTAACGAGCAAAGGAGCAACAGGCGTTGTTGAAATCACGAATTGGCATTATGTAGGAAAACGAACCTCCATCTTCACTATTCTTGCCGAAGTAAGACACAAAATGAAAAAGCATATAGAGAGGACTTTTCCAAAATCACTTGTAGCAGAGGCTCAAGCACTTTTAATAGGGGTGCAAGATCAGATGGAGGATGAACTGCAGCGTGCCTATCAAAAGCTTGGTATTACCCATTTATTTGCGATTTCTGGGCTACATGTCGCGCTGATGTCTTGGCTCTTTTTTGAAGGATTACTTAGAATAAGAGTTCGCAAGGAAATGGCTACTATCGTGCTATTGATCCTCTTACCGGTTTATGGAGTTATTGCAGGGGGAGCACCTTCCGTATGGCGTGCTGTTTCTGTAGTAGAATTGATGATGTTACTGCGCTTTTTTAAGTGGGTTCTTTCGATCGATGATGCATTAGCTATTAGCTTTATAGGCTTTGTTTTGCTTGAGCCAGGTGTTATTTTCCAAATTGGTTTCCAGCTATCCTATTTAGCAACCGCTAGTCTTCTTTATTCTGGTATTATTTTTAAGCAGACAAGAACTTGGCTAGGTCGTTCTTTTTTTATCACATTCGTGTGCCAACTGCTCGTTTACCCACTATTACTCCATCATTTTTATGAATTATCTTTATCCTCGTTTTTTGTCAATATTGTTTTTGTTCCACTGTTTTCCTTTATTATATTACCCTTTAACATGATTGCCTTTGTGCTATCTTATCTTTCTTTACCACTTGCTAATGTCCTATTTGTTGGCTATGAACCGCTGCGTAATTGGCTGACCGAAGTAATCTTTTATATGCAAGAGCTTCCTTGGCAATTATGGTCACCAGGCAAACCATCTATTTGGCTGAGCTGCGTGGCGATGTTAAGTGTTTTAGTAAGTTTCTATTATTTGGAAATAAAAAGATTCAGGAAAGCTATTTTGATCCTTGTCATCCCTGTTATTTGGATTCATTTGGCACCCATGTTGTATAACGAAACAAAGATTACCTTCTTAAATGTAGGGCAAGGAGATAGTATTGTCATTGAATTGCCTTTTAGACGAGCTGTCTATGTTATAGATACAGGTGGAGTATTGCGCTTTGAGCAGGAATCGTGGAAGAAAGCAGATAGTCCATATGAGGTAGGGAAGCAAGTTGTCGTCCCATTTTTAAAAGGCAAGGGAATACGAACTATCGATATTTTTATTGCTTCGCATGCAGACGCAGATCATATTGAAGGAGCAGAGGAAGTCTTACAAGAGATTAACATGAAGGAAATACACGTTACACCTGGTTCATTGAATGAGCCTTTAATGGATGATTTATTGCGAGAAGCAAATAAGCGACATATTCCTATTAAAGAAAAAATGAAGGGGACTTCGTGGCATGTAGGGGATACAGATTTTTATTACTTATGGCCTGATGACGCCTTGTATGAGGGTAATGATGATTCTCTTGTCCTGTACATGCAGCAAAAGGCGTTTACAGCGTTATTTACAGGGGATTTGGAGCAATATGGCGAACAACAGCTGATCAAGCGTTATGGACCTTTATTGGCCAATCTCACATTGCTGAAGGCAGGGCATCATGGGAGTAAGACATCAAGCACAGAAGCTTTTGTCGAGCTGCTACAGCCCCAATTAACGGTTTTTAGTGCAGGTCTCCATAATCGTTATGGTCATCCACATGAAGAAGTAGTACAACGTTTTGTCAGTAGAGATTTAGTGACATGGACAACAGGGGTGAATGGATCAATCGAAATACGTATTCGTGATAATCGCTGGTCCGTTAGCGTAAATGAAAAGGGCCTTGTCCAATGACCAAGGCCCTTCTCCTGCATAAGTGCAATTACTGTGATACAAATTCTACTATAGTTGCAATAATAAACATAAGCGTGAAAACGCCAAATGATACACCGAAGCCAACACCAGAATCGATGGCATCGTTACGTCGACATTGTATGTTTTTTCCTTCAAATGGATTCATTGTTATCCCTCCAATTCTGTTATTTATTATAAGACAACATGGTCATAAAAGCTATATCGAAAAGGTGATTTCCCCGTCTGGCAAGGAATCGACACAATTCGGTCAAAGACACAAAGGACTATGAAATCATGTATACTAATAGTATTGCTAGATGGAGGGGAAATTATGATTTCAACGGTTTGGAATACAATAAAAAAAGGTGAGCTTGCACCAGTATATTTGCTTGTTGGTGAAGAAAGCTATTTTATAGATGAAACTATTAAACGTTTAAAAGAGGCAATGGGTCCAGAAGAAGATCTGGAGATGTCCACATTTGATTTAGAAGAAGTACCAGTAGATGCAGTCATGGATGAAGCAGATACCATTCCTTTTTTCTCAGAACGTAAGCTTATTATTGCTAAAAATGCTTCGTTTTTAAAGGCAACCGAGAAAGGGAAGGAAAAAATCGATCATGATGTGAAACGATTGGAAACATGGTTGTCGAATCCTTCTGATTTTTCCGTAACGGTTTTTATTGCTCCTTATGAAAAATTGGATGAGCGCAAAAAAGTGACTAAAATGATGAAAGAGCATGCATTATTTGTACAAGCAGAAACACCAAAAGAGCAGGATTTAGCCGTATGGATTCAAGGCATTGTCAAAACACAAGGTAATAGCATTACACAAGATGCTATTGAATTGCTTGTTACGATGGTCGGAGCCAACATGCTACAATTACAGATGGAAATTGACAAGCTAACCCTTTATTTAGGTGATGGTGGCGAAATTACAACTTCTTTAGTGGAGGATTTGGTGGCAAAAACATTAGAGCAAGATGCCTTTAAAATGCTTAACGCATATTTGGCAAATGACTCTGTCGGAGCCTTGTCTATCTATCATGATTTATTGCGACAAAAACAAGAACCTATTATGTTAGTGGGCTTGCTAGCATCCAATGTTCGTACCATGTCAAATGTTTTTTATTTATTGAAAAAAGGTTATCACCCTCAACAAATCGCTAAAAATTTAAAAATTCATCCGTATCGCGTCAAACTTATGATTGAGCAACGGCATCGGCCTTCAGAAGAAAATTTGCTACGGGCATTATATCAATTAGCAGAGGTTGATTTACAGCTAAAATCGTCTGGTGGAAATCGAGAGCGCTATCTAGAGCTATTTTTATTGCGCCAACTATAGGCAAAGAAAGCTGTCCAATAAGGACAGCTTTTTAAGTTCTCTATAAAATTAAAAAGATCAGCTACTCCTAATAGAGTATCTGATCCTTTAAACAATTACGCTTTTTTAGCAAGGCGAGACTTTTTACGAGCCGCCGCGTTTTTGTGGATAAGTCCTTTTGAAGCTGCTTTATCTAAAGATTTGAAAGCTGCTTGTAAAAGTTCTTGTTTGTTTTCAGCGTTAGCAGCAACAGCGTTTTCAGCTTTTTTCACTGTAGTACGCATTGCAGATTTAGCTTGAGAATTAGCAATGTTAGCTTTTTCGTTAACTTTTACGCGTTTAATCGCAGATTTAATGTTTGGCATATATTTCACCTCCTAAATTAGGTACGAGATGATATCTTCTCATTGATTTCTTGTGTCAATACAACAAAAATCATTTTAACAAACGCTTGGCCAAATTGCAATAGATAAATGCAAAGAATATTTACTTGACAGTTTGAACAAACTACAGCTTGAGGTGAACTGTATGCAAAATTTTAATTGGCAACGAACAGATTTAATCGATGAATCAGAAGAGGTAGTTGTCCATCAGACCAAAGAGCAAAAAGAAAAGCTTGAACAATCAAGTGGCATTCAAATTGAAGATCGGAATGCTGGTCGAGTAAAAATTACAGATGTTCTTGTAGATGCTGAAGGGGAAAAGCAAATTGGTAAAAAGGAAGGGCAGTATATTACCCTTTCTGTCCCTACGCTAACATTAGAAGATCAAGAAGGCTTTGCACAACTTGAACAAGAATTGCTTGTCAATTTCAAAAAAATGCATGACGCACTTTCTTGGCAAGAAGACGATAAAATTTTAATAGTCGGTTTAGGCAATCGCACTATTACACCTGATGCAATAGGTCCCTATTTAATTGACCATTTGCATAGTTTAGATGTCATTGATGAAAAATTTGTCATGTATGCTCCTGGTGTAACAGGACAAACAGGCTACGAAACAGGTGAGTTTGTGGCTGCTATTGCTGAACGTCTGCAACCGAAATTAATCATTGTAGTAGATGCACTTGCTACAAGAGCGAGTAATCGACTCTGTAAAACGATTCAATTAACAGATACAGGCATACATCCAGGTTCAGGAGTAGGCAATCAACGGCAAGAGATTTCCTATAAGATGCTTGGCATTCCCGTAACAGCAATAGGGATACCTACTGTAGTAGATGCACCTGTATTAATTGCTGATGCGGTAGAAACTATGCTCCGTTCGATAGCTGCTCGTGTGGCTGAACGCAGTAAACCGTCATCGAAGCTTTCATTATCCTCATGGCAACCAGATATCAACAAGGAACTGGATATGACGTTAGTACAACCTATATTTGGAGAATGGGCGACATGGACGAAGGAGGAGCGGCAGCAGCTGTTTGAGGAAACCTTCGCTGGCTCCCACACACAATTGATGGTTACACCAAAAGAAGCAGACTATTGGATTGATCGCTATGCAAAATTAGTGGCTTCTATGCTAATGGATTGGGCAAGTGATTTATAAATAATGAAGAAACAATGCTTAGAGTAGTCCTTCTAAAACACGCTTATTTATGCGTAAAACAAGAAATTTATTTTCGTTCTAATTAACATCCCCCCTCCATACGATATGGGGAGGAGGGTGTGACTTTGCTAAAAAAACTACAATGGTCATTTGGTATATTATTGTTCTTTTTCGTATTACCTGTCATTGCTGGGCAACTTCCGTTCAACAAGCAAGCATCGACTCCGATCAAACAATCAGAAGATAAGCAAGTCGTGTTTGCTGCTACCAATTTAGCTGAACAAAGTGTACTGGAACAAACGAAAGAACCTGAACCAGATCAAGCCCTAGACCCGGACCCATTTAAAGTGTTAGTGTTATTTACCCATACGCATGAAGCATATGAACCCATGGTGAAAGCAGTGAGTGGTAAGGTAGCGACTTCTCATGAAACGGTCAATATTATGAGCCTGAAGGATAAGATTGTGAATCATTTTAATGTAAATGGTTTAAAGACGGATGTTCTTGATGTAGATATTATGAAGAAATTACAAGAAGAGGGTAAAGGCTATCATGAATCTTATAATGTGATGAGGCCATATTTAAGTAAGCATTTAGAAACAAATAATTATGATTTAATAGTTGATTTACATCGTGACTCATTAAAACATGATCTTACAACGATCTCATATAATGGGGAAAATTATGCGAAAATCGCTATTGTTGTTGGGGCAGAGCATGCTAATTACCGCTGGAATACAGCCTATGCTGAAAGTTTATCATCCACACTAAATGCCATCGTTCCAAAAATTTCTAAAGGGGTTATTTCTAAAAGTGGTGATGGGGTTGATGGGCGATACAATCAGGATTTAGCAAAGCAAATGATGATTATTGAGATTGGTGGAATTGGTAATACTGAGGAAGAGGTTAATCGTACAATTGCTGTAATTGGTAAGGCCATATCAAAAGCGTTTGTCAATGATTCAACAAAATAGACCAATCATATTAAAAAGTGGGACTCTTGTGGGCTCACTTTTTTAATATTGTATGATAATAAAATTTCCAGAAATAATTCTCATTAATTGTCTTTCCATTGCTCCATTCTTGTCTTATAATTTTCAAGTTGGCTCGCGAATTTCATGATAAAACGTTAAGTGAAGGCATATGCAAATAAAGCAAACATACTTTTGAAGTATATCCCATTTTTGGAATGCCTTTTTAAGTCTATAGCAAAATATACATATGAATTTTTAGAAGATAAAAAGTGATAACGTTTCATTTTTCTCTCAAACTTTTATCGTATTTCAATCGTCAAACATATAAGTGAATAAGTAAAAATAATAGAGAGGGGATGGTTATTAATCAAAAGGTTCTATTACGTGACAACAGGTTTTATCTTGATACGGAAGGGAATACCTACAAAAAGCGCTACTCCCTAACATCATTTATCCAAAGCCGTGTGCGGTTATTACAGATTGTGACAGCGCTTTTAGATTGACTTCTACTTTGTACAGCTAGAAAAAACCAACACATTATACCGAAACGAAATTGAGAGATTATTGAAGGAAGGAATAGTATGTCAGGCAAGTCATTAAATCATCGTTATATTCCTGGACTAGACGGGATTCGAGCATTGGCTGTGTTAGCAGTTATTGCTTATCATTTTAATTTCAGTTGGGCTAGAGGTGGCTTTTTAGGAGTAGATATCTTCTTTGTATTATCGGGCTATTTAATCACCTCTACCATCTTACCTTCAAAGGGCAATCAATTAACAGTCAGCCTAAAGAAATTTTGGGTGGGACGATTTAGAAGGCTACTACCAGCTGCCTACGTTATGATTGTTACATCATTTGTTTGGGCAATGCTCTTTCATAAAGAGCTTCTCCATACTTTGCGCGGGGATGCATTGTCCTCCATTTTTTATTCAAGTAATTGGTGGTTCATTTTTCATAAACTCTCTTATTTTGATAGTTTCGGTTCTCCATCACCTTTAAAAAACCTATGGTCATTAGCTATTGAAGAACAATTTTACTTGATTTGGCCATTACTCTTAATGATTGGACTTTTTGTTGTTAAAAAACAAAATAAACTAGCAAATATCGTCTTTTGTGGTGCCCTTTGTTCAGCATTCGTAATGGCGTTACTCTATCAGCCAGGCGCTGATCCTAGTCGTGTTTATTATGGAACGGACACACGTTGTTTTGAATTATTAATAGGCTGTTGGCTAGCACTTGTTTGGCCAATGAAACGACTATCTTCTCAAAAATTATCAGCGAACCATGTGAAGAAACTAAATATTATGAGTTTCATGGCACTTACTATTTTTTTAGTAAGCATAGTGTATGTGGATGAATATCAATCCTTTCTTTATAGAGGAGGCATGTTTTTATTTTGCTTGAATGCTGCCGTTTTGATTGCATGTATTTCTCATCCAGTCAGCATACTAGGAAAAATATTAGCATGGAAGCCATTATGTTGGATAGGCTCTCGTTCCTACGGCATTTATCTATGGCATTATCCTGTCATGGTTTTAGGGACACCCATTCATGAAATTGGTAATCCCTCCTATTGGCGAATATTCCTGCAGCTTTTACTAATCCTAATGATTGCAGAGCTATCCTATCGCTTCATTGAGATGCCCATCCGAAAAGAAGGGTTCAGAGTCTATTGTCAAAAATATCTGATTTGTAATAAAAATAAGTGGGGAAGCCTTACTTTTCCACGAAAAATATCAACGGTTATGGTTCCTCTTTTCCTGCTTGTATTTTTCACAGGCATGACAGGTGTAGTGGGTGAAAGTCAGCAACACCCATCTAAAACGCTGCCAACAACGATAAAAATTAATGGCGAAGAGCCTACAGCCAATCTGAACAAGCAGGACAAACAAGCTGAAGCCTCCACTGACAAGCCTTCTCAAAGTAAGGATGAGGGAGGAGAGGATGTTCAGGAGATAGAAACACCTAAACAAGAAGAAAATAACACCATTATAGAGCCTGAAAAGGATGAGTTTTATCGTGGCATACTAGCCATTGGCGATTCCTTAATGATTGATATTGCCCCGAGCTTACATACTATGTATCCGACTATTACAATCGATGGAAAAATAGGCCGTCAAGTTTCGCAAGCTGTAAAACTTGCCCCAAATTATGCAAGTTTTAATCAACCTAATCATGCCGTCATTCTACAATTGGGGACAAATGGTTATTTTACGACTGACCAAATGGATGCCCTCCTTGAAGCTTTTTCAAATGCCGATATTTATTTAGTGAATACACGTGTGCCGCGATCTTGGGAAGCAAAGGTGAATGAAGCTTTACTGCAAAAAGCACAGGAACATGAGCGAATAACACTAATTGACTGGCATGCAGCAGCCATCAATCACCCTGAATACTTTGCCCCTGACGGTGTACATTTAGAGAAAAAAGGGGTAGAAGTTTTAACAAAGCTCATTCAACAATCCTTAAACAAATAAAATAAAAAAGTCAGTATACACAGTTTTGTCTGCGTAGCTGACTTTTTCTATATCTGACATCTTTCTTGGAGTGTTACTATTTCAAAAAAATTGACCTTAAGACTATTTGCTCGGCCTATTTACTCTATTGGTTGTTGATCCTGTATAGTAAGCTTAACTAATTGATCGGTCCCTTGAGTACGAGGAAAATAGTTCAATATCCATTCTTTCTTTTTAGGATCATAGTTTATGTTTGTAATGATGGGATTGTGTTCAAGTTTTTTGGCTACATGGATGATGATATCTTTTGGAGAAAGCGTACTTTTTACGGTGGAGGGTAAAACCTCAATCTTCTCTGTATTTGTTTGACCAGGGTAAGATTCATCAATCGTATCTGCCCATACTTTGACATAATCCCCTATCTCTAACGTTTTGGTTGTTGTTACCCAAAGTGCATCTACAAATTGTGTGTTGGAATCATTTGAAGGGACAGGTTCATTGCTTACAACGAGGAACCTGCTTTCTTGAGTGGCTGTCACATATCCTTCAATTGTTGCCGCCTCTTTATTGTTTACATGGTCTTTTGGTGTGCCACATCCAACTAAGACAAGAAGCACCAACCATCCTACTATGAATTTTTTCAACCGAATCCCTCCTCTTGGCAAGTAGACGCATTTCCATCTATATTGTCACACATCGTGTGCTACCGTAGCAGATTTCTCTGTATTTACATCCTTAATACTGTAAAATTTAAAAACGATGTGAAACACTGAAAGTATTGATATTATAGGCTTTCAAGTCTAGTTGCTGTTGTACTTTGCGTAACGTTCATAGTATAATTCATTATAGTTTAATTAGGAGTGGAAAAGATGAACCGAGAAGCACGTTTAAAACGACAAGAGAATATACGAAATTTCTCTATTATTGCACATATTGACCATGGGAAATCAACGCTTGCTGACCGTATTTTAGAGCAAACAAAATCTTTAACTTCCCGTGAGATGAAGGCACAGCTCCTCGACTCAATGGATTTAGAGCGTGAGCGAGGCATTACAATTAAGTTAAATGCAGTTCAATTAAAGTACGAAGCAAAAGACGGCGAAGTGTATACATTCCATTTAATCGACACACCAGGACACGTCGATTTCACATATGAAGTATCACGTAGTTTAGCTGCTTGTGAGGGTGCCATTTTAGTTGTGGACGCAGCACAAGGGATTGAAGCACAAACACTAGCAAATGTTTACTTAGCACTTGACAATGACTTAGAAATTTTACCTGTAATCAATAAAATTGATTTACCTGCAGCTGACCCTGAACGTGTACGTCAAGAAGTAGAAGACGTTATTGGATTAGATGCCTCTGAAGCAGTTTTAGCTTCTGCAAAAGCAGGTATTGGTATCGAGGATATTTTAGAGCAAATCGTAGAGAAGGTACCTGCACCAACTGGTGATCCAGATGCTCCACTACAAGCTTTAATTTTTGACTCTGTTTACGATGCTTATAAAGGTGTTATCATTTCGATTCGTGTCATTAATGGTACTGTCAAGCCTGGCGATAAAATTCGCATGATGGCAACCGGTGCGGAATTCGAAGTTATTGAAGTTGGGGTACATACACCAAAAGTTGTGCCACAGGCTGAATTAACAGTGGGGGATGTAGGGTATTTAACTGCATCTATCAAAAATGTAGGAGACACACGTGTAGGGGATACTGTAACCTATGCAAATCGACCTGCAGCTGAGCCATTAGCTGGTTATCGCCGTTTGAACCCAATGGTCTACTGTGGTTTGTATCCAATTGATACAGCCAAGTACAACGATTTACGTGAAGCGTTAGAAAAGCTAGAGTTAAATGATTCTGCTCTACAATATGAGCCAGAGACATCGCAAGCACTTGGTTTTGGTTTCCGCTGTGGATTCTTAGGATTACTACATATGGAAATTATTCAGGAGCGTATTGAGCGTGAATTTAATATCGACTTAATTACAACAGCACCTTCCGTAATTTACAACGTTCATATGACAGATGGTACCGAGCTTAAAGTTGATAATCCATCCTTTATGCCAGACCCACAAAAAATCGATCGTGTCGAGGAACCATATGTGAAAGCAACCATCATGGTACCAAATGATTATGTGGGAGCGGTTATGGAACTTTGTCAAATGAAGCGTGGTAATTTCATGACAATGGATTATATTGATACGTCGCGCGTAAGTATTATTTATGAAATGCCATTATCAGAAATTGTCTATGATTTCTTTGACTATTTAAAATCAAATACAAAGGGCTATGCATCATTCGACTATGAACTTATTGGTTACCAGCCATCGAAATTAGTAAAAATGGATATTTTATTAAATGGTGAGCAAGTCGATGCACTAAGCTTTATCGTACACCGTGACTTTGCCTACGATCGAGGCAAAATCATCGTAGAAAAATTAAAAGAATTAATTCCACGCCAACAATTTGAAGTACCAATTCAAGCAGCAGTTGGACAAAAAATCGTGGCGCGTTCAACAATTAAAGCCATCCGTAAAAACGTATTAGCGAAATGTTACGGGGGAGATATTTCTCGTAAACGAAAGCTTCTTGATAAACAAAAAGAAGGTAAAAAACGTATGAAACAAGTAGGCTCAGTCGAAGTCCCTCAAGAGGCATTCATGGCTGTGCTGAAAATGGATGATTCGAAGTAAGTTTGATATAATCAGGGTTTATAAGGATTTAAGCAAATAGTCTTGTATCAGGTGGGTGGAGATTGCCACCATTTGCCACCGCATTGAAATTGTGCAAGCAATTTAAAAATCTTTAGCGATGGCATCAAAAATATAGGCAGCATCTCTTGCCATCTTCTGTGTTAAATGGACATAGCGGTCTTCAGTAATTGCTGATCTGCTATGTCCTAATCTTTTTGACTTGTTTTTATTGGTTGTCCATTTTCAGTTAGCATCGTTAATAATAATGCCAGATACTCGTATTTATTGAGTAACTGGGTATTTGGCTACTATCAGCTGCTTTTTTTTCAGATAGTTGGCTAATTTACAGTGAATCTTTTCACAGAGTCTCGAATCTCCTACTTTTAATTAAGTTATCTTCTCCTTACTCTTTTTCTTTTCTCTTCAATTTTTCTGAATAATAAATAAACTATTGTAATTATAAGATAAAGTATGACAAAATTTGATATCACATTATTATCACTTTTACTGGCTATATATACATATACCCCTACTACCACCGCTAAAATTAATGGCTTATATATTGAATTCATAATCAATCCACCTTTTCTTAGTGTTAGAAATAATTCACAATATTCTCTTGGAATATATAGTTTATAATATTAAAATTTTAAATGTTAATCTATAATTAATTATCATATATGGAAATATTTATTTAAATTAATTATTTATGAGGTATTATTAAACTAAAAGAGATTAATTAAGAAGTATAATATTTGTGAAAAATCATAGAGAGGGGGAGTTTAATTTAAATGAGAAACGTGTACTTGTTATTTGCGATTATCGGCACAGTATTCCCGTATTATTTTTTGGTGCAATTCTTGAACAAAAACGGATTTGATTTAGGGTTATTAGTAGATTTATTATTTGCAAACTCGATATCGACCTTCTTCGCTGTTGACTTTTTTATTTCATGCTTTGTTTTTATAATCTTTATGTTTAATGAGTCAAGAAAGTATAACATTAAAGAAAAGTGGATATGTCTATTAACTTTGTTTACAGTTGGTTTATCGCTGGCATTACCGTTATTTTTGTTTTTTAGAGAGCCATACATAAAGAAAGAAGTGTTGTTAAACTCCAATGAAAGAACGTGAAAATCTTCCATTTTCTTTGGTGTAGTATCTATTTTGTGTTACATGGATGGAAAACGGGGCAGGTTAGATGAACAAGCTTAAATAATTCTACAGTCCTTATTTAGATAGAGATTCCATTAATGAGAGGGAGAAAATGAGTAATTTCAGAGGGATAATCTTAGAAGCTATTCGAATGCTGGAAAAAGAACGATTCAAGCTAAAAAACAATTAGTAAAGCTACTATTTGAACGCATAAATAACCAATTAAATATTTCACCTCAAGATGTTGAAATTACAATTTTTGAAACGCCTAAACATAATTGGGGAATAAGAGGGTTACCTGGGGATGAATTAGCACTTAATTACAAAGTAAATATTTGATATAAAGCCGCTATTTTTTTAGAGTTAATTCGACTATGTGAAATGTGCTCTGTCTTATTAATTATCTGACCACTAAAAATCGGTAAATGAAGAACCTATAAGGACTAAAATAATCTACATAACTTTATTTAATGAATGATTCTAAATAATGCTTGAAGCAATGGGTTTGTCGCTATTCATAATTTATTTACTATTTTTAGGGAGGAGAAAATTGTATGAGTTATATCATAGACATTTCACATCATCAAGGAGATATTGATTGGTCTGAAGCGGTTAAAGATGTTGATTTGGCTATCATCCGCACACAATATGGTACAAGCACAATTGACCGTAAATACGTTCAAAATATAGAAGCATGTATTAAGTACAAGGTACCTTTTGGTGTTTATATTTATGTTACCTTTAAAAATGGTACTGAGGCATTGGAACAAGCAAAAGACTTCTATAACAGAGCAAAAAACTATAATCCGCTATTTTATGTTGTAGATATCGAAGAAAGCTTTGGTGCTAGTGTCCAAAATATCGTACAAGGCACACAGGTGTTTATTGATTATTTAAAAAGTAAGACTGTAAAAGTCGGGCTATATACAGGCCATCATTTTTACAAACCTTATCTGATGGATACCGTTAAAAATTATGATTTCCTGTGGATTCCTCGCTATAGTGGCTCTAGCTCACCGGGACTAAAGCCAAACTTTGCTTGTGACTTATGGCAGTACACAGACAAAGGGATTGTAGCAGGTATTAAAGGAACTGTAGATTTAAACCAATTAAATGGATCTAAGTCTTTATCCTGGTTCACAGATACTGATAAGAAGAAGGAAATAGCATTTTCTCAGTATGAAGAATTAAAGAAAGAAAATAAACAACTAAAACAGGAACTTACTGAAATGAAAGAGTTATTAGTTGGGATAAAATCAAATGCTAGGGTATCACCAGCACATAAAGAAGATTGGGAGTGGGCCATTGAAGAGGGAGTTATACGAGGCGATGGCAAGTGTATGAATCCTACAGATACACTCACAAGACAACAAATGGCAACGATGCTCAAACGGTTCTATGATAAATTTATTAAATAATAGCATTGTCTCGCCCATAAGTACCTGAGAACTAGCAGCAAAATATTTAGCCTAATATTGAGTGTATTCGTCATAAAAGGAATCACTATTTATAGTGATTCCTTTTATAGTGGGACCAACCTGTTTGAAATTTAGTGAAACAATAGGAAAAACTTGGCTAATAAAAAAATGGGGACTCCTACAATTATTACGCCTGCAAAGAAATAACAAAACAACATAAAAACATCGAAAACCGCACCAGCTAAATCATCAATGAATTTTAACATTTCATTCCCCTCCAAACATAATAAGTATTAGCATTTATAATCTCTTTATTGCTTACCAATCATCATACTGATCTAAAGTCTTTTTTAGAGTCTTATCCCACATATCGAGAGTCCCGTAAATTGTTATTAGGATATTTTCATCAGATGGTAACACTTGAAAGCTAAGTGGAAATCATACTGAATATTCATTGTAATTTGTCATACCCTAAACCACGAAGCTTGTGTGTATCTCCTAATAACGACCCTGTAAATCTTTTGGAAAGTGTTTTATATTGTATGCATAAAGCATGTTATTGACTAAAGATTTGTTTTTTACATAAAGTTCTTGTGTAATCGGATAGAGCATTTTTTACTTCTATATTCGAAATGGTAGTGTTCGTTTCCATATCATATGGTGACTATTTGCTCCCCAATAGTTTTCAAGGATAAAATCAGGCTGTCCAAATTTCTTCTGCCAGATCATTTGCGCTTGTTTATATCCACTATCTAAACAAAAACTAGGAACCCTTCGATTTTCTAACGTTAGGAGCATTTTCTGTAGTAGTATGGTGCCGATCCCACGATTTTGATAGTCAGGATGAACAAAAAGGGTACCGATTTCTAGACAATTGAATAGTTCTTCTTTGATCGTTTGTTGAATGATTTCGTTGGCTTCACCGCATTCGATAGTACCTATTATGTCATGGGTTTCTTCATTTAAAGCTAACCAGAAAAATCTTTTTTTGCCCTGGCTTTCTAAGTCCATTGCTACATACTGTTTTTTCGTTTCCCATTCATCCTGTTGATCGTCCACTAGCTCGGCAATCCCTTCTTTTTTATAAGTATCCCGAATGACAAGATCAAAGAATTCGTGTAACGCCTGGATGTCCGACTGTTCTGGACGTCTAATAAGTAATTTCATGATTGCTTGCTCCTTATAATGGATGTCGTTGGTGGTTTAGTAGGGATCGAGCTCGATGCACATCCACATCTAGTAAGTCATTTATATCTTGCTGTACTGCGGTCAATCGATCAAGTGCCAGCTGTAACCAATGATCGGAGGCATCATATTTTTCAGCGTGCCATAGCAACTCTCCATAACAAATGGCAGCACGAATAAATGTGATATGGTCATTCAGCAGATTTGCCAAATGGGTGGCTTGTTTGAGACATGCTTCCCCTTGTTTTACCTTGCCATAATCTAAATAGCGAAGTGCTTTCAAAAATTCCGTGTTGGCTTGCTGTATTATCTGTTCATTCGTATGTTGCATGACAGATCGCTCCCATCCGTTATTTTTGTTCACGTTATGCATACTACCAGTCTATTTTAATGATTATAACATGTTCCCCTTATTTGGTTAATGATGGGGTATGTTAAAATGCAAGAAAGACACTTGGTCATCAAAAGGAGAGAATTCCATTGAAAGATTCAGAAAAGAAACTCGATGCAGTATTACAGCAAATGCATGATTTTATTGATGAGCTTCAGGAGCGGGAGTCAGCCTATCCCATGGTTTTTTATCATCAATCAGAAGAGGATATTAGCCAATTTGTGGATGGTGGGTGGTCATTGCCAGCAGAGTATGTTTATTTTTTGAGACATTATGTTGTTGAAAGGGTTACATGGGCTACAGGTGATTATATTAATCTAAATATCTATGGCGCAAGAGATTTAATACGTGGGCAGGAGGGCTATAATTATAATCCGGTGACAGATGAGATGATTGAGGATTGGCCACATGATTATTTAGTCATTGCCACAGATGAAGGCGATCCCTATTGTCTGGATCTATCAAGAGGTGATACGGCTGTTTTTACCGCTCTTCATGGGACAGGCAGTTGGCATTTTTCCATGGCTTATGACAATTTAATTTTGTTCCTTGAAAGTGTACTGATTCCACCTGGTTTAGAAGACATGTTGCCTGAAGAAAGTTCTGTAGCGTACTATGAACTAACTATTACTGGGGACGGAAAAGATAAACTAAAGACATTATTGTTGCTAAAAAAATTATTATCTTATGATTATTCACAAGCGAGAAGGGCTTTAGAACAGCCCCCGCTAGTAATTTATAGGGGAGTTGAAGCAGGTGCCTTAAAGTTAGAAGCCGAGTTACAGGCTATCCGTGCAGATTTTCAAAAAAGGAAAATTAGCCTAGCTGAATTTATTGAATGAGGGAAATTAACAAGAATGATGGATATCCCTCCTCTAAAGCAGGAAAGGAGGTGTAAGGATAAAAATTAACAAAGCATTAGCACAACACTATCAATGGGGTGCACAGTGTGATGGCTGGCATCTTGTTCAAAATAAGGAGCTTAGTGTGATACATGAGCGAATGCCTGCTCAAACAGCTGAGGTAAATCACTATCACCATCATGCACAGCAGTTTTTCTTTGTTCTTTCAGGCACAGCTACAATAGAACTGAATGATCAAAGAATTGAGTTAAAGCAGCATGACGGAATTGAAGTACCTCCACATGTACCACATCAAATGCGAAACGATTCACAAGAAGATGTAGAATTCCTCGTGATATCGCAGCCAAATAGCAGGGGAGACCGAGAGCGGCTTTAACTACACGAAAGTAAACTTCATTCTTTTGCATGAAGCCATTCTTATCAGCTGCTTGTATAGTAGGGAGGGTAAAGGGGTGCTTAAAGATGAAGATTACGAAGGTAAAATTATATGCCTATGATATGCAAAAAATGGAGCAGTTTTATGTTGATTTGTTAGGCTTTACTTTGTTAGAAAGAACAGCTGACTATTTTACAATAGCCATGGGGGAAAGCAGGATGACATTTGAAAAGTTGTCTTCTAAAATGCCAAAGCAGTATCATTTTGCATTAAATATTCCTAGTAACTTATTTCAACAGGCAAAGATTTGGGCAGAAGAGCATGTAGGCTTGCTGGATTCAGAGGGGCAGGATGAAGTCTATTTTGAGTTTTTAAAAGCATATGCATGCTATTTCTACGATCCAGAAGGCAATATAGTGGAGCTTATTTCAAGACAGGAAATAAATCCAAAACATGCTGAAGTTAATTTTTCTGTAGAGCAAGTGTTACATATTGGAGAAATCAATTTAACGTCAGATGACATTCAAACAATTGCTGAAAAATTAAAGAAATATGCTATAAACCCTATAGCAAACAAGGAAATTCAACTGGATGGCCTTAATTTTCTAGGAAACTATGAAGACGGAGCCAATATCCTATTAGGACCGAGAGGACGTCTGTGGTATTTTTCTGATAAGAAAGCAGTTATCAGTCCAATTAGTATTGAAATAGACGAAGCTTTACAATTAAATATGGATGAAAAAGGTCAATTAACGCTTCTGCAACTTTAATATCATAAACTTATTGTTGATTAAATATATATTTTTTTGTATATTTATTCAAAATAAGGAGGGTGTTATATGTATATAATCAAAGAAACAAATCCGACGATAGACTCGTATAAAGCATTGCACCAAACAACTGGCTGGAATGCAAAAGGGCAGTATACGTATGAACAATTATACAAGGCTATTTGTAATAGCTGGTTCAGTACATCTATATATGATGAAGGCAATCTAATTGGCTATGGACGTATTATCTCTGATGGTATCTATCAAACATTTATCTGTGATGTGATGGTGCACCCTGATTATCAAAGAAAAGGAGTTGGCACAATGGTGATGGATGCTCTTTTAGAGCAATGTCAGAAAGAAAATATAAAATGGGTTCAATTATTTTGTGCCAAAGGTAAACAACCTTTCTACCAGAAGCTTGGCTTTAAGGAACGTGAAATAGATGCTCCTGGTATGATGTTGTTTTATACGGAATGAATAAAGGAGCTAGAATCGTTGAAAGCAAAATGCCTAAAAATTTATGAATTTGGAAATCCGCAAGAGGTTGTAAGGCTAGAGAATAAAACAATCGAGCCTCCTCAAGGTCAAGAAATTCTTGTTCGCATGCTAGCCAGACCGATTAATCCCTCAGATTTAATCCCAATATGGGGGAAATATGCTCATAGAATCACTTTACCAACTATCCCTGGCTATGAGGGAGTAGGAATAATAGAAGCTGTTGGACCGCTTGTTTCACCAAAGATTATTGGTCAGCGCGTATTACCGTTAAGGGGGGAGGGAACTTGGCAGGAAGTAGTGAAAACGCAAGCAGATTTTGCAGTGACTATTCCTGACACGATGGATGATTTTACAGCAGCACAAATGTATATTAATCCAATTACAGCCTTCGTAACATGCTCAGAGGTACTTAATTTACAAGCAAACGATGTCTTATTAGTAAATGCTTGTGGTTCTGCCATTGGACATCTTTATGCTCAACTTGCGAAATTGCTAGGCTATCGACTTATTGCAGTGACACGAAATAATCAGCATACTGAAGAATTACTGCAACTTGGGGCAGCATTTGTCATTGATACCTCTCAAATGCCACTTTACGAAACCGTTATGGCATTAACAGATGGTAAGGGAGCAGATGCAGCAATTGATTCGATTGGTGGAGAGGCTGGCAATCAGCTTGCCTTCTGCGTAAAGCCCGAGGGTATTTTTTTAGCTATTGGCCTTTTATCGGGTATTCAGGTAAATTGGACAAACATTGTGAAGGAAGCAAAGGTACAAGCGAGGATGTTTCATTTACGCCATTGGCAACGTCAGACGTCAATTGAAAAATGGCAACAAACGATGCAACAGCTTATATACCTTGTACAGGATGGCTCCTTAAAAATGATGAATGTACATGCTCATTATCCATTATTGGATATCCATAAGGCGATCGATGCTGTTGAGGGAACTAAAAAAGGAAAAGTATTTTTAACGAATGTTGATTAAATAACATACTACCGTCGTAGTTGAGCTACTACGTGTAGTATGTTTTTTTATAGGGACATGAGTGTTTTTAGCTCTGGAGAAAATAGTTCATACATTGTCCTGCTCCAAAAAGTGAGCAAGTCGCTCAAAAGAAGTGCCTCCGCCCAGATTAAAGAATTCACTAGCAATAGTAGTAACATATCATTAAAACTAACTAAATTAGTAATTTGAGGTAATAAAGAGGTATGATAAGGCTAGGTGTTTTGAAATAAAGGAGTACAGATGATGAAGAAGATCAATCAACTAAAAAAGTCAATACAACGACTGAGTGAAGCTGATGCAAAGAAGATGCTGCTTTTAACTTTAATAAATGAACAGTCAAGAGACAGCATGTTACAGTTTTTATTACAACAAGCCGAGGAGCGGGATCCTTCAAAGGTACAAACGGTGCATATTGTATTCGGTCATTCACCTGGGGGGAGCTTGAAAGCAGCCTTTCGTAATCCTGACTATGCTAAGTCCGAGGAGATTATTGTTGTGCCAGGTAATTTTTCTGTTGGTCCTTTGAAAGATGTACATACACGGGACGGAATTGAAGCTCGTTTTCAATGGTTGGAACAGCGCTATTTAATAGAAGACGATGGATTGATGATAGGTGAGCGGGAGATGAAGGAAGCAATAGAGAAAATTAAAAATATTCCCCCTCATCAGGATATAATCGTTTGGACTTGTCAAAATGCTCATGAGCAAATAGGACTTCGACTCGTTTTGGCGATGCTCAAACAGAAAACAAATGATATCTATGTATTAGATACTTTTCAGTTATTTCATGAGTTGTATACTTTACCACAGTTAGCAGAGGATCATTATCCAAGATCAACTGGTGAAGTCAGAGCAGAGGATTTATGTTATTTTTATGAGCATTTCCAATCACGGCCATTAAAAGAGGCATTGAGGCACTCCCTATGCAAAGAAGGGCTAAACCTGTTAATGGATGATTATCACTGCATACATACCTGGAAATACCATGAACTTTGGGGCAATAACAACGAAGATAGAGAAGATGACTTGATCATTGCCTGTGCGAAACGTTTACAGGAAGAACAAGAGGAAATTCATTATCAAGTTGCAGCTAGGTTAATTGGAGAGGTAATGGGGCATATGGAGGAATTGAGAGAGGTTGAATGGATTGACTATCGTCTACGCCAATTAATTCAGCAAGGCATTTTTTCTTATCAAGGCGAGTTAAAGGGAATATTACACTATAAAGTAAAGTTAGCAGATGCAACGAACTATAATCCTTCATGATTTTTATGATATAATTTTTTTGATATAGACGGTTAGAAGGAGTGAGATCATTGTTAAAAACTGAAGTATTTGAACAATTAAAAACGGCAATGAGAGAAAAAGATACGTTAGCGAAGGGTGTATTATCCCTTTTAAAGTCAGCATTAGACTTAGCTGAAAAAGAAAAGGGAGAGGCTTTAACAGCTGACGAAGAAATAGCTATTATTAATCGAGAGGTCAAACAAACAAATCAAGCTTTAGAAGGTGCACAAACGGCAGGGCGAGCAGACCTGATTGAAAAAGAGGAAGCCAAATTGACACTTTTGAGATCATTTTTACCAAAGCAATTATCAGAAGAAGAAATTGCAGAGAAATTAGTGGCAGCTGGTGTTGGAAAAGGAATGAACATGGGAGAAGCGATGAAAATTGCAAAACCATTGCTGACAGGTCAGGCTGAAGGTGCCGTTATTTCAAAAGTTGTGAAGAGTATTATTGCATAAACTTCTACCACTACGGTAGAAGTTTTTTTATGGATGGAAAAATCCGCTATCTCATAATTAGGATAGCGGATTAGTTATATTTTATAACTTGAATTTTTGAATAATATTGCGAAGCTGTTGCGCCATTTCAGCTAAGTTGTTCGAAGAAGCGGTTATTTCTTCAATACTTGCGGATTGCTCCTCAGAGGCAGCTGCTACGTTTTGAATATTGCCTGAAGCTTGTACAGCTACAACCCCCACTTGTTCAACAGAACTAGCAATACTACTAACACCTTCATTGATATTGGACATCACGTTATTGACATGGTCCATTTCTCTCGTCAGTGCAGTGACTTGGGCATAGATTTCAGCAAATGCCTCTCCGGATGCATTGAATGTTGTGGAGCTTTCGGCAAGATTACTGCTACTGATAGCCATTGATTTGACGGCTTGTGAAGATTCCTCTTTAATCGTTTCAATGCGTGTTCGAATACTGTTAGTTGCCTCCAATGATTGATCGGCTAATTTACGGACTTCTTCCGCTACAACTGCAAAGCCTTTACCGTGTTCGCCTGCACGCGCTGCCTCAATCGAAGCATTTAATGCAAGTAAATTCGTTTGATCCGTAATCTGGGTAATCAATGTCACAATATCCCCAATTTCATTTGTGTATGTGCTTAAACGTTCTACTACAGCTGCTGACTCTTGAATAGCCTGAGATGTTACAGCCATTTTTTCAGTAGCATCTTGGATCGTTGTGTTGCCTTTTTCTGATATAGCAGATGCTTGGAATGCCTTATCTGTAACATCGGTTACACTTGTCACTACCTCTGACATTTTGTTTGAGATGGTTGTAATATGACTATCTACTTCTTCAATCGAAGAGGTCTGCTTTTCCGAACCCGCTGCAACCTCTTGCATAGAAGAGGTTATTTGCTGAATGGATGCACTTGTCTGTTCAGAGCTTGCTGTTAATTCCTCCGACATGGCGGCCACTTGTTCAGCATTTTGGGCGATTTGATGAATCAACGAGCGTAAATCTTCCGTCATATTTTCTATCCCTGAAGACAGCTGGGCAATTTCATTGGACCCTTTTATTTGGAGAGGTTCGACGGCTAAATCACCTTGTGCAACTTGACTGACATAGCGAGTCATTTTTTTGATTGGCTTCGTAATACCTACACTAATAAAGTAAGCAACGATCACGCCAAAAATAATAAATATAACTGTAAGAATAATACAGATCCATAGTGTTTCCGTTTGAAGTTCAGCGATGAAGGAGGCATCCATATCTAAACCGAAAATAATATCTGTATCTTTAAATGGGATAAAGATGGATTTGTGGATACCATACTCATCCTTATAAATATCACTTGTTTGTGTATTACCAGTAGCTACGGCTTCATGCATTTCTTCACTAAATACATAATCTTGCTGATGATTGTCGGTATTACTTAGAGCGACGATATGTTCCTTACCATTTGCTTTAGAAAGGATATAGGCGTTTTCAACATCATATTTTTTAACCGTTGCATTCAATTGATCTAAAAGCTTTTTGTATTTGTCAGGGCTACCATTATCCGCTGCCTTTACATCATTTTTCTCAATATCTTCAAAAATCGTTGTCGATGTAATCTCTAAAGTAGATTCAAATTGTTTAATAACAAAGTTGTCAATAATGCGGTAAGAAACGGCAAATAACACAATACTAAAGAGCAAGGAAATAATCGCTATTGGAATGGTGAAACTGGCTATATATTTATAGAGTAAAGAGCTCTTAAATTTAGTGACGATACGCAATGTGAGACGCCTCCAGTACTTTAAGCTTTTGCTGTAAGAATTGAATCATATCAGGAATATGCGCTGTCTCCGTATAAGGTGAAATTGAGAAGAATTTTGCCGCTGCAACTGGAACATGTTGTGTTGTATCACTTGTATGAACGGTGCAAACTCGTGTTGTGTCACCAAAGAATACTTCGTCTCGACCTTCTCCAATAATTTCAAAGAATGAAGCGTTGATGCCATTAATATGTTCAATTTGATCTTGTGTATAATGACCAGCTTGTTCAGCTTGCCAATTCAGCCCATCTGGATACAAACGGAAAGCTGTTACAGGACCGATATTCATTTCATTCACCACTTGTAACATTGGTGTTTTATCAGCTAATTGAGCACGGAACGCTAAATTCACTCGTACATAATTAGCTAATAGTTGTTGATAGCCCTCTTTGCCGAATGCCTGTAATGCAGCAAAAATTGCAATGGAGCTACCCATACGAGAGCATTCTAATGTATAGCCAGTATGATAAGAGCCATAGCCACGATTGCCTACATATGGCGTATCAAAGTCCTCAATATCTAGTAGCTGTAAACTTTTACCTTCCTTAATTAAGAATAGACTAGTTAAATAAGGTGTTTGTCCAAGCTTTTGGAAGTCAAAGCAAAGACTATCTGCAATGGCTAGATGTTGCATACGTTCATGGATTTGTGCTAATCCTTGTAAAACCTCTGCCTCGAATTGGAGTGGATTTTTATTAAAATCATAATCATTGAAGAAGGCATAAAAACCACCTAAAGCCGAATCAGCATGAATATGTACTGGTTGTAAGTTGTATTTCTTCTCAAGGGTTGTTGTGACTACTTTGATGGCTTGGACATCATCAATACCAAATTGATCAGTAGCACCTGTTGTCGCTACTACATAGACAGGAATACCGCCATTTTCGATGACTTCTGTCATACGTGCTCGTAAGTCCTCCACATCCATCGAATGATCTTTACCCGCTTTTACACGCACTAAATGTTTACTGCCGATACCCACTGCTTCTACTGATTTTAAAAGACTGTAATGGGCATTCTCTGAAGCAAAGCAATATAAATTAGTAGGAACACCATCTTCTTTTGCTTGTGGGAATTGTTTTGCAATGGCAAGACGAAGTCCACTGAAAACAGCACCTTGTCCACCCCATGTTGTGTAGCCAAAACTTTTTGTATAATCATAGCCTACTAATTTAGACATCATTGCGACTACTTTAACCTCACACTCAGCTGCAGCAGGACCATAAACATCCCATAAATTATTGCCATTCAATAGCGCATTTGTAAACTGTCCTAACACTCCAGGAATACTTGCCATTGGTAAAACATTTGTTACAAAATTACGTGTATGATAAGGGTGTCCTTGCATTAAATGTGTCAATTCTTTTACAACTTGATCTAGTCCAATCCCAGTTGTTGGCACTTGATGCTCTTGCATAAGCTCTTGATAAAAATTAGCAGATCGCTCTTTCATTGGACCAAGAGTTGTCTTATTTGGGTTCTTTAATTCATCTAATGAGGAAACAATTTTCTCTAATAGGGATAAAAAATTCTCTCTTTGTTGGATATTTCCATCTTCGCTCTGGAATAATTGTTGGATATTTTGCATATTCATCATCCTTTTATAGTTCATATTTCCTCTATTTTTACTTCCATAAAAATAGGACATTATACTAAAGGTATAATAGCATATTTTAGCAGAGATGGTGATTATATTTTACTGAAAAAATATTTATAGACATTTCTGAAAAATCTAAGTTTTATTGACAAATTCTAACTATGTTACTGTAGCTTGATTTTTAAAGAAATATCTTAAAATGAAAAAGGATGATGATATTATTATAAGAAAAACTTTAATAGCTATTACTTTTTATCTATTTGCCTAGTTAAAAGAAAAAATCTGCAAAAAGAAAGTGCAGATTTTAAGAGTTCCTTATTTTGTGGTTTCAAAATTATAGACATGCTGTGCTTGTTTTTGAATCATTACTTGTGGTGTTAATTTTAATAACTTATTTCTCAGGCTAATTAAAAAACGATTATTCATCTGAGCCATTTTGCCAATATTCCATGATTGCTTAGAGTAGTTGGCAAATGCTTGAGTGATATTTTTAAGATATTCATAGTAAACTCGATGAAAGCTATGGAAGACAAAGAAAAAGAAAAAGAAAAAGATATTTTAAAAACAGCAATCAAGATGGATAAGATTTTAGACAATATGGAATATATAAATGTTCCTGTTAAATACAAAGACATTCACAAAGACATACAAGTAGGGGTTACAGATGCAAGAAAAGCAACAAAGCTTATTAAAGACGCTAGTAAAGAGGATAAACCGAATATGCAAGAAGCTGTACTAAAAAGTACTCCACATTTATCGGGTGTAGATGGGGAAAATTGGGATAATGCACTTTATGAGTTAAGTAAGGAAAATAAAGATGCTTATCTTAAAGCACTTGATAAAATAATGAAAGAACATGCGGAATAATATAGTACTATACAACAATTATAAAGGAATTATTTCGTAAAATTAGTTCTTCAACTAACAGGGTGCTTTAGTTCAATAAGAATTAAACAACTTTAAAGAGCCTTACTACACGCTAGAGTGTAGCAAGGCTCTTATATTTTTATAATAATATTAAACAATTTTATTATCGGTTTACCTTTTAAACGTCCATAGAAGGGGATTTTTAATTAACTATTAATGGATTAGACATACCATAACATGAGAACCTAAACAACTAGCACACGCAACAGCACCTACAACATTGCCACCAAATATTACTGACGCACATGCGGCACTACAAATTTGTTTTGTTAGTTCAGGGGCATCATACCAATAGTTTTTTAAGCATTCCCATGAATCACTCCAATAACCTGCTTTAGCACTATTGGTTGATAAAAGGGAAACTTCTGAATTTTCATCGAAATAAACTTGTTTATCAATTACTTTATTTGTACCTACTTCAAGAGTCATACCAAGCATGTCTTCATTGTTTAATGTTGCATAAGTAACATTGATTTCATTATTCTCTATATCTAAAGTTGATTTCATAATGATAAATTCGCCAACTTCACCAGTGGTTTTATCATAAGTAGTCAATAATCGAATATCAAAACTTTCATTGTTCTTTTTATAAGGAATCATCAAACCATCTTTATTCTTACCGTAATCCATATACTCAGTATTTTGCCAATCAAAGTCTTCTCTACTGTATTCACTATGTGTGAAATTCTCTGCAATATCTAAATCCTGTTTCACTTCATTTACAACTACTGAGTCATTAAGGAAACCATTCTTTTCAATTTGCAAAGGTGCTTGTTGTGAGCAACTATTACAATCAGTAGTGTCAGTAGTTTCATTTTTTTCTTTAGCTAAAGCACCTAAATTTACAGATAGGGGTTGAAATGCTAAAAACATAACCATTACAAAAAAGATCAATTTTTTCTTCATTTACTATTCCTCCTAAATTTAAATTTACTTTTTTTTGAAAAATTTGTACCACGGGGTACCTATAAAGAAAACAGCAAACAATAGGATAAGAAAATCATAGGTTTGTATCCCATCTGAAAAAAGGATAAGCAATACGGCTATAAATGCCAATACTCTAAGTAGGACTGATTTTTTCATTTAAGACCCCCATTCTTTTCTGATATTTCGGGAACGGTTGATATACCAAAACCATTCATGGAAAATTCTAACATAAAAAATATTTAATTACCATAAATATACCAATTATTTTATTTTCTTTTATACTACGAAGTATATTCTGTTCTACTAAATAGGTGTAACATTAGATATTATTTTTAAAATATATGTGATATATAATTTACATAAAGTAAACTATATTTTACTCCATATATATGGAGGTTAATATATGAAAAATCATGTAAAAATTGCACGTGTCAAAGCAGATTTGACACAACAACAATTAGCCGATGCAGTAGGAATATCAAGACAGACTGTACTACGGATAGAGAAGGGGAGTTTTAATCCATCCTTGAAGCTTTGTTTACTGATTTGCTATACAGTGAATGCGACATTGGATGAAATATTTTGGGTTAATCAAGGAGATTTTGAATAGAGATTCTAAATAACCTATTTTAATGTAGAAGGAGCAGAGGGAAATGAATGTAGAAACAACTTTGATAATGATGGAAGCTGAAAGACAACAGGCTCAGATTAAAGTGCTAGAACAAATTAAATTGGCAACATACGATAAAGTGATCGCCCAATTAGAGAAAATTTCGCAAGAATAAAAGAATTTAATTACAATTACAAAGGTTTAAAACAAAGACAAAATAAATCCGATTCCACTATAAGCTAGTTTCCTTTTCATTCACTGTGTCCCCTTTCATCCTAAAGATATATGGTTTTAATGTATGTTATCTGAAAAACAATATCAATGGTGTTACGTATTGAACGTCATTAGCTGTTTGAATACCGAAAAAATACTCATACTACAATCGAGGTGAGAGCATGTATAAATTATTATCACATAACGATTTAGACGGAGTAGGGTGTGGGATTTTAGCCAAGCTTGCTTTTAACGATGAGGTGAAGATACGCTACAATTCCATTACTGCACTTGATCGCGAAATCGAATTCTTTTTGGAGAATGAGCAACAGAAAACATTTTTGTTTATTACAGATCTTTCTCCAAATGAAGAGAATGAAAAAAGGATTCATGATTATTATCAGGCGACTGGTAATGTGCAATTGCTGGATCATCATAAGACAGCACTCCATTTCAATCAATATGAATGGGGAAAAGTATTAATTGAGGACGAGCAAGGCTTTTTAACGTCAGCTACATCTTTATATTATCAATACCTGGTTATCCATGGACTATTAGAAAAAACAGAAGCCGTTTCTGAATTTGTAGAGTTAGTAAGACAATACGATACATGGGAATGGGAAAAGAACGGCAATTTACAAGCGCAAAGATTAAATGCACTCTTTTTTCTAGTGTCTATTGAAGAGTTTGAAGAGAAGATGCTTGAGCGTTTAAAAACAAGTGATCACTTTGACTTCGATGATTTTGAAAAGAAAATTTTAAGCATGGAAGAAGAAAAAACAGAACGTTACATTCGGCGTAAGAAACGGGAACTTATTCAAACCACTTTGGGTGAATACTATGCTGGGGTTGTCTATGCAGAATCCTATCTTTCTGAACTTGGCAATGAATTGGGAAAGGAAAATCCGCATCTTGATTATATTGCGATGATTAATATGGGCAGTAAAAAGATATCCTTTCGAACAATCCATGATCATATTGATGTGTCAGCAATTGCTGCCAAATATGGTGGAGGTGGGCATCAAAAGGCTGCTGGCTGCTCATTAACGGTGGAAGCTTACAACCAGTATGTAGTGGCAACATTCCATATAGAGCCTATTCCAGAGGATGCTAAAAGAAATCGCTATAATGTAAAAGGGTCTACGTTTGGGAGTTTCTATAAAAATCAGCAAGATGAAATGTTCGTGCTTTCTTCAAACGATGAGGTTGATTGGATAATTGAAAAAAATAACATGCCACTGACACAATCCTTTGCGAGCTTTAATGAAGCAGAGTGGTTTTTAAAGCGAAATAAACAAGCATGGCTAGTAAGAGATGATCTCTTTGTGGACTATTTAATGCGTGAAGTCAATAAAGTTCGTCATCTACATAAAGGGATGTAAATCCTTTTATACATAATGAATCTTCAACATAGAAGGTTATATAATGCATGATTGAGCACTACAATGAATCATAACGATTTTTATAAAAATGAGGTGTACGGTTGTCCAATGATATGATTCGAGTTGTGGATTTGGATAAGGAAAATCGGAGAAGTAAGAAATGGCTTATTATTGTGATCCTTTTATTAATGATTGCTAGTGGATCGACGCTGTATTTGTGGTGGGATCAGGATGTGAATTTTGAAGCCTATAAAACGGATGTGGGGAAAACAGCTAGCAATAGCTTAGGACGGTTAACATTAAATGAAGTGATTATAGATGACAATCAAATTTTACTGAATGCAACTTTCGAACCTGGAAAAGAGTTTAAGCCAGACCATCAAGTGTTTTTCTTTCCGCAAATTCTCGTCAATGGTCAAGATTATATGGTTCGTAATGGAGGACAGTCCATAGCAAAGTCTGCCAACGTCTATACGATATACAATAGTATTAAAATGGATGATTTTCCGACTGATGAACAATTAGAATTAGTTATTCGTTATAAAGATTGGAATGTTGAAACACCAATTGAGAAGCCATGGGAATTTCAGGTAGATGCTTCACAAGAGCAATTACAACAAGATCGTGAAATCTTTTCCATTGATAAAAAAGTGAAACATGTTGATCGGCAGGAAATAACTATTGATAAAGTTGTCTCCACACCTATTTCTACAACGATTTATTTTCATACTGAGGAAAGTGTTGTCAATGATGCGCTACACTTTAAAATCCAATCAAAATCTGGACAATCATGGACTTTTGCAACACCCTATCCATTAAATAAAGAGGGTACTAGGTGGGGAAGTCGTGTAGATGCACTCTATCTAACAGAAAAAAAATACACTTTAATTCCAATCAATAAAGAGGGTAGTAAAGTAGGTTCTGCAATTAAAATAAAGAGAGATGAATAATGAAGTAAATTTTACAAACTCTTAACCTAAAAAACATAGCCTTCCGTGTAAGATGAAATAAAAGATATGGAAAGTAGTTGAGAGTTTGCGAAGGCTTTGGGAGATTTTTTTTGTTGCTTTAAAATTGGGCTGTACCTCGTTTGGAGGCCCAACAGCTCATCTAGGTTATTTTCAACAGGAATATGTACAGAAACGTAAATGGCTTTCTGCACATGATTATGGTCAACTTGTTATGTTAAGTCAATTTTTGCCCGGTCCTGCATCTAGTCAGGTGGGGATGGGAATTGGTTTACTTAGAGGAGGAGTGTTAGGAAGCTTTCTATCATTTCTTGGTTTTACCTTACCATCCGTTCTGATACTTATACTTTTTGCCTATTTCTCCAAGTATACAGAGTTAAAGATGGATTGGATTCATGGTTTGAAGTTAGTAGCAGTGGCGATTGTCGCCCATGCTATTTTTGATATGAGCAAAAAGCTACTCTCGACAAAATGGCATTGGTTGATTGCTTTATTGACAATGATAACAGTATTGACATGGCTAAATCCATTTGCTCAAATCGCAGCAATATTGATCGCTGCTTGTTTAGGCTTTCAACTTCTAAAAAAAAGTGACGAGGGTAATACCTCAAAATTAGTTCTTATACCTATTTCTAAAACAACTGGCACGGTTTTAGTAGTACTTTTTTTCATGCTACTCCTAGGTTTACCTATATTAAGTGCCTTATGGCATCATGAGTGGATTTCCATGATAGAGAAGTTTTATCTTGCAGGTGCCTTAGTATTCGGTGGCGGTCACGTAGTTTTACCTTTACTGGAAACACAATTTGTTCAAAGTGGTCAAATAAGTACTTCAGATTTTTTAGCTGGCTACGGTATGACACAAGCAGTTCCAGGACCTTTATTTACATTTGCTGCATATATCGGTATGGTTATTGCAGGCGTTCCAGGAGCAATTATTGCTACTCTTGCAATATTTTTACCAGCGTTTTTGCTAGTGGTTGGGGCGCTACCATTTTGGATTAGCCTAAGTCGAATTGCACGTCTTAGAGGTGCGATGGCAGGCGCGAATGCGGCGGTCGTTGGCATTCTAGCCGCTGCTTTTGTAAATCCTATTGTGACACAAACCATCCTTAGCATGTTAGATATTTTCATAGTGGCTATTTTTTTATGGTGTTTAATTCGGTGGAAAATACAGCCTTATTTATTGGTGCTGTTAGGAATGGCTGTGGGCATCATTTTTTATACATGAAAAATTCTGCACTTTCGATTGTTAGATTCTAACTAATAATCGGAGGTGCAGTTTGTTTTGTCATTACAGAAGCAATATTCATTAAAAGAACCTATGGGGTTTCATAGCGTTCCTTCTATCGATTCGTTATAATGTAGAAATGGAAAAGACTTAACGGGAAAGAAGGGATTGCTATGGCACGAGGTGTTTACATTCATATTCCTTTCTGTCATCAAATCTGCAATTATTGTGATTTCAATAAATTTTATTTTAAAAATCAACCAGTGGATGAATATATAGAAGCGCTTGGAAAAGAAATGGCCTTGACAACAGAAAAACATCCTGAAAAATTCCATAACATCGAGACGATTTTTCTGGGTGGTGGAACACCGACAGCTTTATCTCCTGAGCAATTGGATAAACTACTAACGTCTATTCATACGTATATTCCAATGAATAGTGTGACAGAATTTACATCAGAGGCAAATCCGGATGAATTGTCTGCAGCCAAATTGCAGGTGTTGTTTGACGGTGGTGTTAATCGATTAAGCATGGGTGTACAATCTTTTGACCAAGGGTTACTACAGAAGATTGGACGCACTCATAGTAATGATCATGTCTATGAAACGATCGCCTTGGCAAGAAAAATTGGCTTCCGTAATATTAGCATTGATTTAATGTATGGTTTACCTGGACAAACAATGGCTCAATGGAAGGACTCCTTAGCCAAAGCTTTTACTCTTGATTTGCCACATTTCTCCGCCTATTCTCTTATTGTGGAACCCAAAACGATTTTTTATAATCAGTATGCTAAAGGGAAACTGTATTTACCGACAGAAGATTTAGAAGCGGATATGTATGATGTGCTGATGCAACAAATGGCCTTACATGGGCTTCAACAATACGAAATTAGTAATTTTGCAAAGCCTGGGTATCATTCAGAGCATAACAAGATTTATTGGGATAATGATGAATATGCGGGGTTTGGCGCAGGGGCTCATGGGTATTTAGCAGGTATACGCTATTCCAATCATGGTCCATTAAAAAAGTATATGGAAGCTGTTGAGGCAAATGAGCTACCAATTGTCCACGCACATGAAGTATCACAAGTGGAAAAAAGAGAAGAACAAATGTTTTTAGGGCTAAGAAAAACAGAGGGTGTTATGCACACTTTATATGAAGAGAAATTTAATACACCGATGTCTGCCCATTATGATGTGGTAATAAAAGATCTAGTGTCAAAGGGGCTTTTAGAACAGGATGAACTTGGTGTACGCCTGACAAGAAAAGGACGTTTTGTGGGCAATGAAGTATTTCAACAATTTTTGCTAGAAGATTGAGCGATATCGTTGACATAAAATGTGGGATTTGATAACTTAATAATAGTATTAGCACTCCTCTTAGTTGAGTGCTAACAGAGGTGATAATCATGCTAACAAATCGGCAGTTACAGATATTGCAAGTCATTGTAGACGACTTTATTGTGTCTGCGCAGCCGGTAGGTTCTCGCCAAATCTCCAAAAAACAAGGGATTACATTTAGTCCAGCCACTATTCGAAACGAAATGGCGGATTTAGAGGAATTAGGCTTTTTAGAAAAAACGCATACCTCCTCTGGTCGAGTGCCTTCGGAAAAGGGTTACAGATTTTATGTAGATCATTTGTTGAGTCCTCAAGGTATTAATTCCAAGGACATTCAACAAATTCAATCAATTTTTAATGATCGACTAGTAGAAGTAGAGCATATTATCCGAAAGTCAGCCAACATTTTATCAGAGCTGACATCTTATACTTCCATACTTTTAGGACCTGATGTCCAGAGGCATCGTGTTAAACGGTTTTCAATTGTCCCCCTTTCTAGCGACACAGCAGTAGCGATTATCGTGACGAATAATGGGCATGTAGAAAACCGCATGTTCACTCTACCACCTGACTTTACCGCTTCTGATTTAGAGAAAATGGTGAATATCTTAAATGATCGCCTTATTGGAGTTTCATTAGAAGATCTCCATAAAAGCCTTGAAGCTGAAGTGCTAGCCGTGTTACAGCAACATGTTCGATCAGCGGATGATTTTATTCGCGCACTTATCACAGCAACAATGCATAATTCAGAAAGTAAAATTTTCTATGGTGGGAAAACGAATATGTTCAACCAGCCAGAATTCCATGACTTAAATAAAGTCCGGATGATTTTGGACTTAATGGAGACGACTAGCCAAGTGCAGTCACTTTTCCATCCGAATGAATCAGGTATTCATATTCGGATAGGCTCAGAAAATAAACAACTAGAAATGGAAAATTGCAGTGTCATTACCACTACCTATTCTATTGGTGATGATCAACAGGGAGCCATTGCTATTATTGGCCCTACACGTATGGATTATAAGCGTGTTGTGGCTTTATTAGACGTAATGCGCTTGGATTTAACACAAGCCTTTATGAAGAATCGTAGTGAATGATAATGAGGAGGATTCAAGTGACGGAAACAACTGAAAACAAAGATTTAGTACAAGAAGATGTACAAGCTGAAACGACAACTGAGGAAGTAGAGCAAACAGAAGTTCAGGAAGAAGCAGAGTTATCAATTGAAGAACAGTATGAGGCTAAGCTGGCTGAACTACAAGCAAAGCTGGCTGATGAGGAAAATCGTCACCTACGTTTACGTGCTGACTTCGATAATATGCGCCGTCGTAATCAGTTAGACCGTGAGGCAGCTGAAAAGTATCGCGCCCAAAGCTTACTATCTGATCTATTACCAGTCCTTGATAATTTTGAACGTGCTTTACAAGTTGAGACAACTTCTGAAGAGACTGCATCGATCATTAAAGGAATTGAAATGGTGTATCGCTCTTTAATTGAAGCAACAGAAAAAGAAGGTCTACAAGTGATTAAAGCTGAAGGTGAGCAATTTGATCCAACGATTCACCAAGCTGTTATGCAAGAACAAGATAGTGAAAAAGAAACGGGTATCGTCTTACGCGAACTACAAAAAGGGTATATCTTAAAGGATCGTGTATTACGCCCAACAATGGTATCTGTGAACGAATAGTCTTGCACTATTTAATCAATTAAAATTAGTTAGAAAACGCATCCCTTGCGTTGACATAATAGGAGGAAATTTTAATGAGCAAAATTATTGGTATTGACTTAGGAACAACAAACTCTTGCGTTTCTGTACTTGAAGGTGGAGAACCAAAAGTAATTCCAAACCCAGAAGGAAACCGTACAACGCCATCTGTTGTTGCCTTTAAAAATGGTGAACGTCAAGTTGGTGAAGTGGCGAAACGTCAATCAGTAACAAATCCTAACACAATCATTTCTATTAAATCAAAAATGGGTACAGCTGAAAAAGTAACAGTAGAAGATAAAGACTACACGCCACAAGAAGTATCTGCAATGATTCTTCAATACTTAAAAGGCTATGCTGAAGACTACTTAGGGGAAAAAGTGACAAAAGCAGTTATTACAGTTCCTGCTTACTTTAATGATGCACAGCGTCAAGCTACTAAAGATGCTGGTAAAATCGCAGGTCTAGAAGTAGAGCGTATCATCAACGAACCAACTGCTGCAGCTCTTGCTTATGGATTAGATAAACAAGATCAAGATCAAAAAGTATTAGTATTTGACCTTGGAGGCGGTACGTTTGACGTATCTATCCTTGAGTTAGGTGACGGTGTCTTTGAAGTACTAGCTACAGCTGGTGATAACAAACTAGGTGGAGATGATTTCGATGACGCAATTATCGAATATCTAGTAGCTGAATTCAAAAAAGAAAATGGCATTGACTTATCAAAAGATAAAATGGCGATGCAACGATTAAAAGATGCAGCTGAAAAAGCGAAAAAAGATTTATCTGGTGTAACATCAACTCAAATCTCTCTACCATTCATTACAGCTGGAGAAGCAGGTCCATTACACTTAGAAATTTCTTTAACGCGTGCGAAATTTGACGAAATTACTTTACCATTAGTAAATCGTACAGTAGGACCAGTACGTCAAGCATTATCTGATGCAGGTCTGTCAACTTCTGAAATTGACCAAGTTATTTTAGTTGGTGGTTCTACACGTATTCCAGCAGTACAAGAAGCAGTACGTAAAGAAACAGGAAAAGAGCCTCACCGTGGTGTTAACCCTGACGAAGTTGTTGCAATGGGTGCTGCAGTACAAGGTGGCGTATTAACAGGTGATGTGAAAGACGTTGTATTACTTGACGTAACACCTCTTTCACTTGGTATTGAAACAATGGGTGGCGTGTTCACAAAATTAATCGACCGTAACACAACTATCCCTACTTCAAAATCTCAAGTTTTCTCTACAGCAGCTGATAACCAACCAGCAGTAGATATTCATGTTTTACAAGGTGAGCGTTCAATGGCAGCTGACAATAAAACATTAGGTCGCTTCCAATTAGCAGATATTCCACCAGCACCTCGTGGTGTACCTCAAATCGAAGTAACATTCGATATTGATAAAAACGGTATCGTATCTGTAAAAGCAAAAGATCTTGGTACGAACAAAGAGCAAACAATTGTGATTCAATCTGATTCTGGTTTATCAGAGGAAGAAATTGAACGCATGGTAAAAGATGCTGAAGCTAATGCTGAAGCAGATGCTAAACGTAAAGAAGAAGCAGATCTTCGTAACGAAGCAGACCAATTAGTATTCCAAGTGGATAAAACAATTGCTGACCTTGGTGAGCAAATTACAGAAGACGAGAAAAAATCTGTGGAAGATGCTCGTGATGAATTGAAAAAAGCGCTTGAAGCTGGTGAATTAGAAGGTATTAAAGCAGCTAAAGAAAAACTAGAAGGCGTATTACAGCCACTAGTGATGAAAGTTTACGAACAAGCGGCAGCAGCTGCTCAAGCAGCTCAAGGTGGCGATGCAGGTGCAGACACTGATGCTGGTAAAAAAGATGACGGTGTTGTAGACGCTGAATTCGAAGAAGTAAAAGATGATAAATAAGAAGTAACACAGTAAAGTGAAAAAGCCAAAGACCGCTTGCGGCTTTGGCTTTTGTCATGATGTGAGGTCACTTCACGTAAATGCACCATTTATGGGATAGTTGCATACGTTAGCTGCTAGGAAGTGAATATCTTCATTATTGGAATTTATAGAACCTTTAATCGAAAAAAAGAGGCAGTTTTTTCAACTGCATGTTACAATAGATTTTATGCAAACAGAGCGGAGTGTGAATCATGGAGAAACGCGATTATTACGAGGTGCTTGGTTTAACAAAATCGGCTACAAAAGATGAGATTAAAAAAGCATACCGTAAATTATCAAAACAATATCACCCTGACCTTAATAAAGAGCCAGGTGCAGATGAAAAATTCAAAGAAATCGCTGAAGCATATGAAGTATTAAGTGACGACCAGAAAAAAGCACGCTACGACCAATTTGGTCATGAGGATCCGAATGCTGGTTTTGGTGGTGGCTTTGGAGGGGGCGGCTTTGGCGGCTTCGAGGATATTTTCAGTTCATTCTTTGGCGGAGGTGGTCGCCGTCAGGATCCAAATGCGCCACGTAAAGGGGATGATCTGCAATATCGTATGAACATCCAATTTGAGGAAGCTATTTTTGGAAAAGAAACAGAAATAGAAATCCCAAAAGATGAAACGTGTGAAACATGTCACGGTTCAGGAGCAAAACCAGGCACGCAACCAGAAACATGTTCGACATGTAAAGGTGCAGGACAAATCAATCAAGCAGTGGATACACCATTTGGTCGTATGATGAATCGTCGTACATGCTCAACATGTCATGGAACAGGTAAAATTATTAAAGAAAAATGTACGACTTGTCGTGGAGAAGGAAAAGTCCAAAAACGTAAGAAAATTAAAGTGACGATTCCAGCAGGTGTGGATGATGGACAACAAATTCGTGTATCTGGTCAAGGTGAACCAGGTATAAACGGTGGACCTGCAGGGGATTTATATATTATGTTCCGCGTTCAAGGACACAAGGATTTTGAACGAGATGGAGACGATATTTACTTCGAGTTGAAATTAACATTCCCTCAAGCAGCACTTGGGGATGAAATTGAAGTACCAACAGTCCATGGGAAAGTAAAATTACGTATTCCAGCTGGAACACAGTCAGGTGCTCAATTCCGTCTAAAAGATAAAGGTGTTAAAAATGTTCATGGTTATGGTATGGGTAATCAATATGTGACAGTAAAAGTGATGACACCAGAAAAATTAACGGAAAGACAAAAACAATTACTACGAGAATTTGCAGAAATTAGTGGCGATATCCCTGAAGAACAAGGTAGTTCACTATTCGATAAAATTAAGAAAAAATTCCAAGGTGAATAATTAGAGGAGCTGAAGAGCTACGTGAAGTGGTCAGAATTATCCATTCATACAAAAAATGATGCGGTAGAAGCAATTTCGAATATTTTGCATGAAGCAGGTGCAAGTGGTGTTGTCATCGAAGATTCTGCAGAGTTTGCGAAGCCACGTGAAGATCAATATGGTGAAATTTATGCGCTAAATGAAGATGATTTTCCGAAAGATGGCGTGATTGTTAAAGCTTATTTATCAGAGTCTAGTTTTTTAAATGAAACAGTCGAAGAAATAAAAGCAGCTATCACAAATTTAACGAACTTTAACATTGATATCGGTGAAAATGTGGTATCCATTGTGGAAGTCAATGAAGAAGATTGGGCAACTGCCTGGAAGCAATACTACCATCCTGTTAAGATTTCTGAACGCTTTACTATCGTACCGACATGGGAGGAATACACACCTGTTTCAACAGATGAACTAATTATTGAATTAGACCCTGGTATGGCATTTGGTACAGGTACCCACCCAACAACGGTAATGTGTTTACAAGGACTTGAAAAGGTCATTAAAGAAGGGGATACAGTTGTTGATATCGGTACAGGATCGGGTGTATTGTCTATTGGTGCAGCATTACTTGGTGCCAAAAGTGTGCATGCGCTTGATTTAGATGAGGTTGCTGTACGTTCAGCGCGAGAAAATGTAGCATTAAATAAAGTGGAAGATAAGGTGGCAGTGTTCCATGGTAACTTATTGGATACTGTAAAAGAACCAGCAGATGTAGTAGTCGCTAATATTTTGGCTGAAATCATCATGTCCTTCACAGATGACGCGTATACAATTGTAAAACCAGGTGGATTATATGTCACTTCGGGCATCATCGGTGCAAAACGAGATGATGTGAAAGTAGCACTAGAAGCTTCAGGCTTTGTGATTGAAGAAGTATTATTAATGGAAGATTGGGTAGCCATTATTGCCCGTCGTCCACTATAACATGACTGAGGAAGCGCCAAATCGTGAGCCGTGTGCTTGTGATTTGGCGTTTTCCTTTCTTGCTAGAAAGGACTGTGTGGCATGCAACGTTATTTTATTGAGACAGCTATCGAAAATGCACGTATTAGTGGAGAAGATGCACGGCATATTGAACGAGTGATGCGTATGAAGCAAGGCGACAACATTGTAGTTGTTGCACAAAACACTGCGTATATATGCACAATTGAAGGATTTGAAGGGGATGAGGTTGTCATTGAAGCGACTGGACAAACAATCCCTTCCCCAGAGTTACCCATTCAAGTAACAGTAGCATGTGGTTTACCGAAGGGTGATAAGCTGGAGCTTATTACCCAAAAAGCCACAGAGCTAGGAATGTTTGCTTTATTACCCTTTGAAGCTGAGCGCTCCATTGTGAAATGGGACAAGAAAAAAGGAGCAAAAAAGCAAGAAAGATTACAGAAAATTGCTAAGGAAGCTGCGGAACAAGCTCACCGTACGCATATTCCAACAGTTTTTGAACCCATATCATTTAAACAGCTAGTACAACAAATAGATCAATTCGATGCCGTTTTTATTGCTGATGAAGAGGATGCAAAGGCTGAAAAGCGCACAAGGTTTGCGGAGAAGCTAAAAAACGTGTATGATAAGAAATCGAAATCAATGCTTATTATCTTTGGTCCTGAGGGAGGCATTTCTCGTCAAGAGTCGGAAGCGCTATTACAAGCAGGCGCTCAAACGATGTCATTAGGACCGAGAATTTTACGAGCAGAAACAGCGCCATTATACGCACTGTCTGCCATATCCTATGAATTTGAATAACAGCTATGTATAATTTATTATCAACATAACTTAGAGAAAGCCACTTAATATTATTAAGTGGTTTTTTTACGTAAATCATATTTGAAGGGGTCTGCGTTAAATTCCTGCTTAAATGGAGTTTTAGCCCATTGTGTAAGATCAACCGGGAAAATCACAACCTCAAACATTCCAAATAAAATATGTAAAAGAACAAGTTCAATGTCCATACATAGATTTAATTGCGACATACTCTAGCGATAGGAGAGCTCACTAATACTATATTGAAATGAGGGAATTTTTTGAGTGAACAATTTAATCAAATTCAACCTTGTCCAGTAACATCAACTGAACAAATACCCTTAACGAATGAGATTACACCACTAGTTACTACACCACTTACGACGCCAACTATTAAAATTCCAGTTGTACTGGCAGAACCAACACTGCAAATCGTTGTCGAGTCGGATATTACACTTAGTCCTGCAGCGACAGAGATTAAACGAGTGAAAAAGAATGTCTTTCTAAATCAAGTGAAATTGGTACCAGTTAGCTTTGCGCGTATTGCTAACACTGATTTCTTTAGAGTAACACGAGCTAAATTATTTGTAGCAGGACATATTCGGAAAAATATCGAATATGCTTCATCATCATGTAATGGGGCACTTCAGGATAGAATTGCTGATGTTCCGTTTTCTGGTTTTACAGATCTTATTTTCCCACAAACACCTGGAGGCGCAACACCAATCTTAGGCATTTCCGAGTTTGCTGAAGCGAACTTCCTTAACGAAAGAACACAAATGGATGCTCGATTAGATAAGGCTTTTTTCCAAAATCTCGTTAAATACAATGAACAACCATTTGGTGAATTAGTAGCAGCCAATTTCTTTGAACTTGATTTTTCACCGATTATGGCAGCTCCTGAAGAAGCATTCAGCACATTACGTGAAAAAATTGTATTAGAACTTACTGTAAAAGTATTGCAAGTTCAACAAATCCGTTTGGGCGCTGGAAGTAGTGTAGTAACACCTGTTCTACCAGGGCTTACTCCACCAGCAACACCAATTGTTCCTGATATGATTCCGCCTACTGAGCCTTGTTAATTTTTTTATGTAGTGGAGCAAAAATGGTAACAATAATACTGATATAAAATCAAATATGTTGTTGGGCAGTTGAAAGTTCACTTTTACTCGAACTTTTAACTGCTTTTTTTGGCAAGATAAGGACATGCGTCTTCCAATTGTATCTCATGGTGGGACTGTGACAAAAGTAAAAATATTGCATAATATGGATTGTAATTAGTATTGTAGATTTTCAATTGTCCTAACATAATCGTATCAGAAGAATTAGCTAATGGATTAAAACTTAATTAAAAATTGATGGTTATGCTTTTTTTGTCAAATCATTATTTGGGAGTGAATGAATGGCAACTCCATGGATTAATTTTAGAGAGATGAAAAAAATATCCTCTAAACAAAATAAATACACTGAGTGGAGGTATCAAACTAAAATAGATGACGAATCTCCATTAGAACAGACTTTTAATGGAAATAATAATCTGCTTGATGAAAAAGAATATAAACCAATTACAGAGGAATCAACTTTAACAGACCATATAATCTCTAATGAAGAGCTCTCCGAACCTATGGAGCCGACTATTGAGGAAGAAAACGAACATCACCCAAATTTTGAGAACTTCAGGGAGGATGCTAGCCTAGCAGAGCTATTACCATCTAATGAAGATCTACCTATATCTAAAGAAACAAATGTTGAGCAAGAAAACGAACATCACATAGATATCGATGAGAGTCACACAAAAGTGACCTTAATAGAGCAATTAGCGTCCATACCCATACCTATAGAAGCGAATGTTAAGGAGAACGAAGAAAATTTCCGACATATGGATGAGAACCATGTAGAGGAATTCACTTTAGACCAGATAGCATGCAATCAAATCGTACCCAGTCCAACAAAGGTAGAAATTGACCATCTACTAGATAGTGATGAGAACTCCCTTGAAGAACAAAATTCAACAGCCCAATCAGACAATAATCCAAAATCTTTCAATAGAGCTCTGTCAGAGGCTGAAAATAATATGCATTTGGATGATATAGCAGAAAAGGAGAAAAACAATCCTCCAAATCGTAATAAAGAGATTGCAAAGTCTTTACAAGGAGAAGTATGCACCATTATCCAAAAAAGTCCCTTTTCTACTTATGTAGAAATTAACGATTTTCTTCATGCTCCTATTTATGGTGATAATGTTCAAAATACAATATTTGATTTTCTTGATTTAAATGATAACCTATCTCCCCAACTTCAGACGAAGCTACTCCAAACGATTTCGATTTACCCTGAACAACCATATTGTCGTTTGGTTAGCTCCAACATTAATCAAATGATTTCTTTAATGAGAACGGATACTAATAAAAAAAATGGTAGTGAGCAGCATCCGTTTAAATCAGTAGTAGTTCCCTTACATAACTCACAAGCAATTAAAAAAGGAGAGATTAACTCCTCTGAGCCTTTTATACATATACGAGTTCCTGTTGTGCTAGGGGAATACAAAATAGAAATATGTATGGAGGAAAAAATTGCTTTTGATAAAGGAATTGAAGAGGTTAAAGAGATCACAAATGAGGTAGTACTATCCGATTGTAGATTTGTACCTATTCATAGATCCCAGTCATTGGGAAATGGAACAAGAACTGTATTAAAGGGGAATTTATTTATAGAAGGCTACATACAGCATAATATTGAATATAGGGTATCTAATACGCAAAATAAGTCAGCCATTCATCCCAATCGATTGTGTCAAAATATAGTATTAGAATTAATTATCCAAATGTTACAAGTACAAAAAATTAAAGTACTGTTTGACTGGCAAGGTAATGGAGGGTTATAGAAATTTATCCCTTAATTCAAATAAAAAATAAAACTAATATATACGTCCATGTATAGATTTAAATGCTACATATTCTAGCGATAGGAGAGCTCTCTAATACTAAAAAATGAAATGAGGGAATTTTTTGAGCGATCAATTAGAAAGCCAATTTCAACCTTGTCCTGTAACATCAACTGAACAAATTCCATTAACGAATGAGATTACACCAGTAGTCACTACACCAGTTACAACGCCAACTATCAAAGTTCCAGTTGTATTGGCAGAACCAACACTGCAAATCGTTGTTGAGTCGGATATTACACTTAGCCCTGCTGCTACAGAAATCAAACGAGTGAAAAAGAATGTCTTCCTAAATCAAGTGAAACTGGTACCAGTTAGCTTTGCACGTATTGGTGGTACTGATTTCTTTAGAGTAACAAGAGCTAAATTATTTGTAGCAGGACATATTCGGAAAAATATTGAATATGCTTCATCAGCATGTAATGGGGCACTTCGAGATAGAATTGCTGACGTTCCGTTTTCTGGTTTTACAGATCTTATTTTCCCACAAACACCTGGAGGCGCAACACCAATCTTAGGCATTTCCGAGTTTGCTGAAGCGAACTTCCTTAACGAAAGAACACAAATGGATGCTCGATTAGATAAGGCTTTCTTCCAAAATCTTGTTAAATACAATGAACAACCATTTGGTGAATTAGTAGCAGCCAACTTCTTTGAACTTGATTTTTCACCGATTATGGCGGCTCCTGAAGGGACATTCAGCACATTACGTGAAAAAATTGTCTTAGAACTTACTGTAAAAGTATTGCAAATTCAACAAATCCGCCTTGGTGCTGGCAGTAGCGTAATAACGCCTGTTCTTTTAGGACTTACACCTCCTCCTAGTCCTTGATAAATGCTAGTTTAGAGGACAGTAGAAGATTATAATATATTAACAAAGCTGGTAGTACAGATGGATATTTTGTTTGTACTACTAATTTTCTTATAGGAGCTGTCAATCTTTAAAAGCATTTATCAATATTATGAAAAATCAAATACAAGTGAATGATTAGCTTCATTAAAAGGAAAAAGGGTTGCCATATATAATGGGCAACCCTTTTTTCACTATTTATTTCACTGTTTCTAAAACGCGTACAAATTGTCCTTTTGAGTGAGGGTAGCCTGCTTGTGTAATTTTTACTTTTACAAGTTGTCCGATTAGACTTTCTGGACCCTCAAAAACTACTTTTAAGTAATTGTCTGTATAGCCTGTTAGAAGGCCTTCTTCTTCACTGTCATCATGCACAAATTCTTCAGGGATAACTTCTAGCACTTGATCTTCAAAACGAGAAGCATACTCTTTTGCTAGCTGATCGTTTAAAGAGATGAGTCGATGCACACGCTCATTTTTAATGTCTTCATCAATTTGATCTTCCATACGTGCAGCAGGGGTTCCTGTACGAGGAGAGAATGGGAAAACGTGTAGCTCAGAAAATTTATGATCGCGAATAAAGTTATATGTGTCCATAAACTCTTCCTCTGTCTCACCTGGAAAACCAACGATTACATCAGAAGTAACAGCTAAATCAGGTAAAGCCTCATGTAATTTTGTTAAACGTTCACCGAAGAACTCCATTGTATATTTACGACGCATACGTTTTAATACCGTATCAGAACCAGATTGAATAGGGATGTGTAAATGATTCACGACAATCTTTGATTCACGTAGTACTTCAATTACTTCATCTGTTAATTGACTAGCCTCAATGGATGAAATACGAAGACGCTTTAAGCCTGTTACATTGGCCTCTAAATCACGTAGTAATTGAGCAAGATTATAATCTTTTAAATCCTGACCATAGCCACCTGTATGAATACCAGTTAAGACAATTTCAAGATAACCAGCATCTACTAATTGCTGTGCTTGATGTAATACTTCTTGTGGGTCACGAGAACGCATTAAACCACGTGCCCATGGAATAATACAAAATGTACAGAAATTGTTACAGCCTTCTTGGATTTTTAACGAAGCACGTGTACGGTCTGTAAATGCTGGTACATCTAATTCTTCGTATACTCGGTTTTTCATAATGTTACGTACAGCATTAATCGGTTGTCGTTCCGCACGATATTGTTCAATATAACCAAGTAATTTCGTACGATCTTGTGTTCCAACAACAATATCAACACCAGGGATTGCCATAATTTCTGCAGGGGATGTTTGTGCATAGCATCCTGTTACACAAATAACTGCATCCGGATTTTGGCGAATTGCTCGACGAATAACCTGACGTGATTTTTTATCTCCAGTATTCGTAACTGTGCATGTATTAATGACGTAAACGTCTGCTTGTTGATCAAATTCTGTTCGATCATAGCCTTCTTCTTTAAACAGCTGCCAAATTGCTTCTGTTTCGTAATGATTTACTTTACAACCTAGAGTATGAAAACTCACGATTTTTGATCGCTCGTTACTCATGATATATATCATCCTTTCAATTCACATTACCTTGTGTTTCCAAACATTTAATAAGTTTTTCGTTGTACATATTTTAGATACGTGATTTATGATAACATAATCCTTATAAAATCAGTACATATAAGATTTTTTTGTGAAATAATTAAGTTATCACTTTCTATACAATCTTTTGAGGACTTCAGATAAACATGACTCGTTCTGTAATGTTTATATTTGGGTGTTCATTATATAGAAAGAAATTAGACGCCATCGCGAAAAAATGATATGATTCGAAGAGGTACGTACATCTTGTTTAATGAAGGAGCGTTCAACAATGGAAAAAAATTTTGCACGTATGATTGATCATACATTATTAAAGGCTGAGGCAACAAAAGAACAAATTGAAAAATTATGTGCAGAAGCTAAACAATTTAACTTTGCTTCTGTTTGTGTAAATCCAACTTGGGTAAAACGTAGTAGTGAATTATTACAGGGTACAGACGTGTTAGTTTGTACGGTTATCGGCTTCCCACTTGGTGCCAATACGCCAGCAGTCAAAGCATTTGAAGCAAAAGACGCCATTGCTAACGGTGCAAAAGAAGTAGATATGGTTATTAATATCGGTGCGTTGAAAGATAAAAACTATGAGCTTGTACAGGCAGATATCGCAGCTGTGGTAGAAGCAGCTAAAGATAGCGCACTTGTAAAAGTCATTATTGAATCATGCTTACTAACAGACGAAGAAAAAGTGAAAGCATGTGAGTTAGCTTTAGCAGCGGGTGCTGACTATGTGAAAACATCTACAGGTTTTTCTACTGGTGGAGCAACAGCAGAGGATATCGCGCTGATGCGTAAAACTGTAGGTCCAGAACTTGGTGTAAAAGCATCAGGTGGTGTTCGTAGCTTAGAGGACATGAAAAAAATGGTAGAAGCAGGTGCGACTCGTATTGGGGCTAGCTCTGGTGTAGCTATTATGAATGGTTTAATTGCCGACTCCAACTATTAATATTATCTTTTTATAGCGCCATAAGCTCATGTGTACATTGACATGAGCTTATGGCTTCTTTGTGTTTAATCAGCATAATAATTTTCTATGCACATATACTCCACTGATGAATGTAAATACAGAAAGGAGGATGTCATGTTTACACAGTATAAGTCTTGGAGGCCCTATATTAGCCCCTTTGATCCTTGTAAGCCTATAGAAGTTAAATATTATGCAACACCCCCACAATTATATATGGGTTTTCAACCACCTGGACTTCCACAATTTCCAACCGCAAGAGAAGCGCTAATGGCGGGTACACTATGGCCACAGTTGTTTAGCCCATATCCATTTCCCCTAAAAGGAGGGAGGAAGCATGACTAAAAAGATGCCGCCCGAATTTTATAAGCAATTAGAAGAAATACAAGCAATTGATTTCGTCATTGTTGAATTAAACCTCTATTTAGACACTCATCCGCACGATTATGACGCTATTCAGCAATTTAATGAAAATACAGAGAAAAGTATGAAACTTAAAATTGATTTTGAGCAAAAGTATGGACCACTCATGAATTTTGGGAGAAGCTATTCGAATTTTCCTTTTAACTGGATTGATACACCATGGCCATGGCAAGTCTAAACAAAAGACTAGGAGGAAAAATCTTTGTGGTATTATGAAAAGAAACTCCAGTATCCGGTAAAAGTTAGTACATGTAACCCAATGCTTGCAAAGTTTTTAATTGAACAATATGGAGGAGCGGATGGGGAACTGGCAGCAGCTCTACGCTACATGAATCAGCGCTATACGATTCCTGACAAAGTAGTAGGGTTATTGACCGATATAGCAACAGAGGAATTTTCACATTTAGAAATGATTGCCACGATGATTTATAAGCTAACAAAAGATGCAACACCAGAAATGCTGAAAGAAGCTGGTTTGGGTGATCATTATGTAAATCACGATCGGGCTCTGTTTTATCAAAATGCCTCAGGTGTACCATTCACAGCAACCTATATTCAAGCAAAGGGCGACCCTATCGCGGACTTGTATGAGGATATTGCAGCTGAAGAAAAGGCACGTGCCACATATCAATGGATTATTGACTTATCAGATGACACGGATTTAAATGATAGTTTGAAGTTTTTACGTGAACGGGAAATTGTTCATTCCCAACGCTTCAGAGAGGCTGTTGAAATTTTAAAAGATGATAGAGATCAAAAGAAAGTTTTCTAAGACAAAAAGGCTGTATCAAGTTGAGCTTGAAACAGCCTTTTTGTGGTTACTGAATATTTGAGAATAAGCTAAGATCTTTTCGATGACCAATCATTACTAATAAATCTTCCTTTTCAATAATTTGCTCAGGAGAAGGGGAGATAATAATTTCTCCCTCGCGCACAATTGCAATTACACTGACGTTATATTTTGCGCGCAAGTCTAAATCACGAAGGTTTTGTCCAGCCATTTTGGAAGGAATCATAATTTCTTCAATGCTGTATTCCTTTGATAATTCGATATAATTCAACATATTTGGTGATAGGAGTTGATTAGCCACACGTTCACCCATATCTCTTTCTGGGTAAATAATCCAATCAGCTCCTACTTTATCTAACACTTGCCCATGTCTTTTACCAAGTGCCTTTGCAATCACTTTTTTGATCCCTAGCTCTTTTAATAAAGAGACGGTTAAAATACTAGATTGCATATCATTACCGATCGCCACGATAACACAATCGAAGTTACCAATACCAATCGATTTTAAGGCTTTTTCTTCTGTTGTATCTGCTACCACAGCGTGAGTCACATAGGGTTCGGCATCCTCTACTCTTTCTTCATTTATATCAATTCCTAATATTTCCTGTCCAGCTTCATGCAATCTGCGAGCGACGCTTGTTCCGAATCTACCTAAGCCAATCACAGCGTATTGTTTAATGGTCATAGCGTTCTGTCTTCCTCTCATTTGGTTATCCAATCATAATATTTCCTTTTGGGTGGCGGAAACTCTCTTTTTTTCTTCGTTTTGCAATGGCAAAAGCAATGGTTAGTGGTCCTACTCTTCCTGCGAACATTGTAATAATCAGAAGAAGACGACCAGCAGGTGTTAGCTCTGGAGTTAGGCCCATCGAAAGACCAACAGTACCAAACGCAGAGGTAGCCTCAAATAAGTACATCATAAAGCTATGATGCTGTTCCGTGATACTGAGAAGAATCGTCACGACTACAACAATTAATCCTCCACACATTGTAACCGTCAAAGCCTTTAAGATAGTTTCAGTAACAATTCTACGTTTAAAGAGAACGACATCTTCTTTTCCTCGAATTTGTGACCACATAGTAGCTACTAAAACAGCAAAGGTTGTGATTTTAATACCTCCAGCAGTCGACCCAGAGCCTGCCCCAATAAACATGAAAAGAATCATTAAAAATAATGTAGAATGCGTTAAGTCCCCAATAGCCAGTGTATTGGAGCCAGCAGTTCGTGGTGTAACCGCTTGGTAAAGGGAACCTAACACTTTACCCCATTCGGATAATGGTCCCAGTGTCTTTTGGTTGCCATACTCAAACAAAAATATCAAAATGGTTCCACTAACAGTGAGCAAAAGTGTCGTTACTAAGACTATTTTTGAATGGACAGAAAGCCTTTTAGTCACACGATATTCATATAATTCATTCATCACAATAAAGCCTAATCCGCCGATTGTAATAAGAGTACAGATGGTGAAAACAACAAAGGGATCATCAACATAGGCAGTCATTCCGTTAAAGCCACCCATTAAATCGAAGCCAGCGTTGTTGAAGTTGGATATGGCATGAAAAAATCCAAAATAAAGGGCCTTTCCAATAGGCATATCAAAAGAAAAACGAATGGATAGAATAAGACCACCGATTATTTCAATACATGCTGTAAAGAGTAATATTCTTTTCACTAATCGAACAAGACCAGCAATGGAGATATTATTAAATGCTTCTTTTAGCAGCAGTCTTTCTTTTAATGAAATTTTCTTTCCAAGCAGTAAAAATAATAATGTGGCAAATGTCATAAATCCTAAACCGCCAATTTGGATTAAGAATAAAAGAACCACTTCGCCAAAAGTAGAGAAGGTATCACCTGTATCGACTACAATTAAACCTGTGACACAAGTAGCTGATGTAGCAGTGAATAAAGCATCTAAAAAGGGCAAACCCTTCCCATCCTCAGTAGAAAATGGCATTGTTAAAAGAAACGTACCTATGGCAATGATGAGGGCAAAGCCCAATACAAGAACTTTGGGAGGATTTAATGCTCTTTTAAAATTGTTCATTTAATTTTTCCTCAATTCTGAATAGTAAACAACTGTTTGTTAGATGGCATAATAAAAAGACCTACGATTAGAGCATGAAAAGGGTAGAAAGCATGCTAATAATGGTGGTCAATAACGACCTCCTTCGCTTTAGCCGACGAAGTTAGCTGACGGGTAGGATGGCGAAAGAGCTTTCTCATCCCTTCTGCTAAAGCAGAATTAACCCCAAAAGATTGGTTCCTCCGTTCTCAAATAGTTGAGATTTGGCCGATATGAAATTGAATGTGATTTATTCTACGCCCTTATTCTATTTTTTGTAAACCCCTTAATTGTTAAGAAAATGTAATTATTTTTATTGTGGGCGAATTGTGTATGAATAATTCGAGCAAAAATAAAACCAAAAATTCACTTGATAATTTCGCATACTTTCTATTGACCATTATTAGACAATACGATATAATTTTTTAGTACACAACAGAAGGTGATTTGCCTAATTGTGTATTGACGTGTGTTCGGAGGGAGGGAAAGAGAGATGTCAAAAACTGTCGTTCGCAAAAACGAATCGCTTGAAGATGCTCTTCGCCGCTTCAAACGTACTGTATCAAAAAGTGGTACAATTCAAGAAGTTAGAAAGCGCGAGTTCTACGAAAAACCTAGCGTAAAACGTAAAAAGAAATCAGAAGCTGCACGTAAACGTAAGTGGTAATTTAATTTCCCATTAAAAATCCCTACGTTCATAACACGCAATTGTATGATTCACTGAGCAGACAAAGTTATACCTGAAATTAATCACATTTTTGATTAATTTCAGGTATTTTACATTGCTCAACTTTACGTACATATGAAAAAGCCGAATGAATCAAAATGATTTCATTCGGCTTTTTTTCGCATACTAAGTGTTGATAATTGGGATTAGATCTAGTGATAAATAAGTGAATAAATTTTTAAGATTTGTGAAACTTTTCGCATGATTGACCGTATATACAGAGGAGAGGCATGTTAGAAGGGAGGGGAAAAGATGCGAAAACGGAGAATCCTCAGCTATTTACTAGTGATATGGATGACTTTTTTGTTAGCGTTTCCATTAACTTCGGCTTTTGCCAGTAATAAGGTTTATCATGTTCCGATTCGTAATGAAGTAGAGCGAGGACTTCATGCATTTTTAGAACGAGCTTTTAAAGAGGCTGAAGAAAACAATGCAGAGGCAATTATCTTAGAAATACATACGCCTGGCGGTTTTGTGAATGCAGCAAGCGATATCGCCATGCTTATGGATGCAACGCAAATAAAAACGATTGCTTATATTAATAAGGATGCGCACTCAGCAGGAGCGTTTTTAGCCTTACATGCGGATAAGATCTACATGGTTCCAAATGGAACAATTGGTGCAGCAGCAGTTATCGATTCAGCAGGTAATGCAGCCGACCTAAAGGCCAATAGCGCTTGGCTTGCTCAAATGAAAGCAGCAGCAGAAACGTCAGGGCGCGACCCTAAATATGCATTAGCAATGGCAGATACCAACTATGAACTACCAGAATACCGTGCTGGCGGAAAGAATTTGTTAACCCTATCAGCCTCAGAGGCAGCAAAGGTTAAATATTCTGAAGGGACGGTTAAAGATTTTCAGGAGCTTTTAGAAGTAACCAACTTGAATGGTAGTGATGTTGTTCCCATTGAACCAACCTTTTCTGAAAAGTTAGCTCGTTTTATTACAAATCCCATCATTGTACCTATTCTATTGTCTATCGCTAGCTTAGGACTTGTGATGGAGCTTTATTCGCCAGGATTTGGTGTTCCAGGTATAATGGGCTTATCAGCACTTGGTTTATTTTTCTTTGGACATATGGTGGCCGGCTTTGCGGGATATGAAACATTATTGTTATTTATTGTTGGCTTAGCCCTTTTAATTGCAGAGTTTTTTGTCCCCGGTGGAATTATTGGTATTTTAGGTGGTGTCTTAATAGTACTAAGTCTGATACTGGCAGGTGCAAATATGATGCAAATGATAGTAGCAATTCTCATTGCGCTTGTGATAGCGATGATAGGAATGGTGATTCTGATGAAATTTTTCGGAAAAAAACTGCATGTCTTAAACAGGCTTGTGTTAATGGATGCAACCACGACAGAAGAAGGGTATGTATCCAATGTGAATCGCACAGAACTGTTAGGAAAAATTGGGAAAACGCTTACGCCACTTCGTCCATCTGGAACAATGGTACTTGGTAGTGAACGCATTGATATTGTATCAGAAGGTGGCTATATCGATGTTAATCAACATGTAGAAATTATTAAAGTTGAAGGCTCACGCATTGTTGTGAGACAAACAGATAAAGAGATGGAGGAATAGAAAATGGGTTTTGATTTAGCTTTGATTGGTCCTATTGCTGGACTAGTTATTTTATTCATTGTGCTTGCGGTATTCTTTACCTTTGTACCCGTAGCATTGTGGATTTCTGCATTAGCAGCAGGTGTACGTGTGAGTATTTTCACATTAATTGGGATGCGCTTACGTCGTGTTATCCCGTCTCGAATTGTTAATCCGTTGATTAAAGCACATAAAGCTGGTTTACCTGTAACGATTAATCAGTTAGAGAGTCACTATTTAGCAGGTGGTAATGTTGACCGTGTAGTGAATGCCTTAATTGCGGCTCACCGTGCCAATATAGAGCTGTCATTTGAACGTTGTGCAGCAATTGATTTAGCTGGGCGTGATGTATTAGAAGCTGTTCAAATGTCTGTTAATCCAAAAGTTATTGAAACACCGTTCATTTCAGGTGTAGCAATGAACGGGATTGAAGTAAAAGCAAAGGCTCGTATTACCGTGCGTGCCAACATCGAGCGTTTAGTCGGTGGTGCTGGTGAAGAAACAGTTATTGCTCGTGTTGGTGAGGGTATTGTTTCAACTATCGGTTCAGCGACACATCATACAGAAGTTTTAGAAAATCCAGATATGATTTCGCAAACAGTATTATCTAAAGGGTTAGATTCAGGAACAGCCTTTGAAATCTTGTCCATTGATATTGCCGATGTAGATATCGGTAAAAATATCGGTGCAGAATTACAGATTGAACAAGCACAAGCAGATAAAAACATTGCACAAGCAAAAGCCGAGGAACGTCGTGCTATGGCTGTTGCAAATGAGCAAGAAATGATTGCACGTGTTCAAGAGATGAAGGCGAAAGTAGTAGAAGCAGAGGCAGAAGTACCACAAGCGATGGCTGAAGCCTTACGTTCTGGTAATCTTGGTATTATGGATTATATGAACTATCGTAATATCCAAGCGGATACAGCGATGCGCGATTCGATTTCAAAAGTGAGCACAGATAAACCTGAAACAAATGAACCTAATGCTTAATAACGGAAAGGAGCAGAACTAATAATATGGAACAATTAATACTCTTTGCCATAATTGCCATAGTCAGCTCTATTTTCGGAAAATCAAAAAATAAAAAGCCTCAGAAGCAGATGCCTCCTTTTAATAAAGATACCGTGGTAGAGCCTCCAGTTACGGAGAAAGCGCCACATCGGACTGGGAAAGCACAGAGTTTTGAAGATTTTGCACGAGAATTTATAGGAGATTGGATTCCAGAAAATGAGAAAGTCGAGGAACCTAAAAAGTTTGTTGAAGCACAAGTGAAAAAAGAAATGCCAAGCTATGTTGCCCCAACTGTCATTCCCGCAGATATCCCTAGCCGTTCTTCTAATCGAGAAGGTCGAGGACGATTAGCTGCTGGAAAAAAGGAAGTGCAATCAGTTGGCACAAATTCGACTTTACAACTACCTCAATCTAAAAATGATCTTATGCAAGCAATCGTGATGGCTGAAATATTAGGTCCACCGAAATCAAAAAGAAAATAACTAGCATGTCCTCCTTTTTCGATGCATATATTGCCGAAGAAGGAGGCATTTTTTTATGAAAAAATTATTTCAATTAACGCCACTACTTGAGTTGTTAGAATACGAATCATTAAAAATTATTGGACCCTACCGTTTTATTCATGCAGATGCGACGACCTGTTCGTTTGTCTATGCAGATTATCATATTACTGTCAATGCGGATTCAGTGACAATCAATGCGCTCAAAGAAGAAATGCTACATCTCACTGTTGACAATCTACAGGAGCTTCATATGAAAATGACAAAGAATATGGGTGTGAGCAAAAATGTGGAATAATCGGCCAATTATTATACGTATAAAGCGCCATGAAAATGTTCATCCTTTTATTCAAGCATTGCACGCTCAACATGTCCCATTAAAGCGTGTTGTCTTTCGTGAGCAGGAAGTTTCCTTTGAAACGACGATGCATTATCTACCAAAAATTCGCCGTGTACGAAGACGTTTTCGCTTAAAAATGGCTGTATTTTATGCAGATGAGCTTCAAGTTTTTCGAGCGCAAATTTGGACTTTATTGGGCTTAGCCTTTATGATTGCTATTCCAATTCTTTGTGCACAAGTCATATGGCGAGTGGACATAGAAGCCGCAACACCAGAACTAGAGCAGCGTTTAGGTAAGACCTTTCATGAAACCTTTCAATTAGAAACCCCTTTATCTCAAAAAAGGTTACCTTCCAATACGGTTATACGACAAAAACTGTTAGAGCAACACCGAGAGCTATCATGGGTTCATATTGATAAACATGGCGGACGAGTAATTTTGAGACCACAAGAATCACCTAAACAAACAGAGCAAACAACTGATAAATTAGCCTCCCATATAGTAGCAACGAAAAGTGGTGTCATTACACATTTTAATATACAGCATGGCGAGCGAAAAATTTCAGTAAATGATACAGCCTACGAGGGTGACGTCCTCGTAAGTGGGGTATTAGAAAGTGGTACAGATCAAGTTTTTGTAGGGGCGAAGGGAGAGGTTTATGCAGACTATTGGCTTGAATGTTCATTTAAAATTCCAACAAAAATTACTGTGGAAACCTTGCAGCAAAAGCAATGGCGAGTGTTGATAAAGGGTATACATCAGGAAAAGGTGGATTATGTACAAAGAAAAGATTTACCGAATTGGCTATCCCCCTATGTTTCAATTGTAGAGGAGCAACAGACGAAAACGATGCAAGTAGAGTTAGATGAATCGAAAATTGAGTCATTGCTGATTCCTTTATTGCATGAAAAAGTATTACGTTCGTTACCTGCAAAAACAATCATCAAGAAAGAAAACCTTTTACAGGCAAAGTGGGGGAATGGTACAGTTGAAGGGAAAGTTCTATTTTTAGTCAATGAAAACATTGCAAGTCCAATACAAGGCCTACAAGGAGAATGATTATGTCAGAACAGTTAACTGTATTACAGGTGGATAATCCAAATGAAGCGGTTATGCTACTAGGTATTTCCGATGCAAATATGAAATTAGTTGAAGAAGCACTTAATGTTCATATCATTACGCGTGGTGAACAAATTCAACTTGCGGGTGAAGAAAATGCTAAGGAACAGGCAACATTTCTTCTGCATGCTTTATTGAAGGTCATTCGCAAAGGAATTAATATTGATCAACGTGATGTCACAACAGCTATTGAAATGACACAAAAAGGAACAATCGAGTATTTTGCAGAACTATATGATGAAGAAATAGCACGCACGACGAAAGGTAAGTCAATTCGTGCAAAAACAATTGGTCAACGAGAATACATACAAGCAATCCGTCATAAAGACGTTGTTTTCGGTATTGGTCCAGCCGGTACTGGGAAAACGTATTTAGCGGTAGTCATGGCAACACAGGCACTTAAAAACGGCCATGTTAAGAGAATTATTTTAACTCGTCCTGCTGTTGAAGCTGGAGAATCTCTAGGCTTTCTTCCAGGGGATTTAAAGGAAAAGGTCGATCCATATTTACGACCTCTCTACGACGCTTTAAACGACATCTACGGCTCGGAACAGACACAGCGGCTAATTGAACGCGGAACAATTGAAATCGCCCCTTTAGCCTATATGCGTGGCCGTACATTAGATGATGCCTTTGTTATTTTAGATGAAGCACAAAATACAACACATCAACAAATGAAAATGTTCCTAACTCGTCTAGGCTTCGGCTCTAAAATGGTCATCACAGGTGATAAAACACAAATCGACTTACCCAAAAATACAGAATCTGGCTTGATTGTAGCAGAACGTACATTAAAGTATGTTAAATCTATTCATTTCCAAGTACTAGAACAAGGCGATGTCGTACGTCACCCAATCGTAGCCAAAATCATTCAAGCCTACGAAGAACAGCAACTTTAGAATTGCCTAGCAATTCTAAAGTCTGCCCCGAAAGCGAAGCGACAGGGGCAACGAGGTTTAAAGTCTGCCCCGAAAGCGAAGCGACAGGGGCAACGAGGTTTAAAGTCTGCCCTGAAAGCGAAGCGACAGGGGCAACGAGGTTTAAAGTCAGCCCCGAAAGCGAAGCGACAGGGGCAACGAGGTTTAAAGTCTGCCCGAAAGCGAAGCGACAGGGGCAACGAGGTTTAAAGTCTGCCCGAAAGCGAAGCGACAGGGGTAACGAGGTTTAAAACATCCGTATAGTTAAAACCTAAACCACGAATTTAATCAAAATATGGAAAAAAATGTGACAGCTATGCGAAGATGCATAGCTGTTTTTTGCTTTCTTATACATTTTTCGAGAAAAATGTATGCTGAATTGGTATGATAGTAGGTAGATAGAGGAGGTGCCAGATGGAGAAACAACTTCGAAAATTTACAGAGCTTATCGGTTTTCGCTACTTTCTTATCATCATTCTCATTTTAACAGGTGGCCTACAATTTGGGTTCATGTATGGCGATGTTAAAGGGGTTACATATGATTTCAAACCATTACAGCTTGCGCCTGAAACCGTACGATCTACTAAAACGATTGAAGACACTTATAAAACACAGCTAGAGCGAGAAAAAGCTGCCAATGCAGTGGATTCAGTCTATCAATTTTCGGAGGATGTCGCCAAGCAAAGAGCAGCGATTGTAACATCATTATTTGATTATGTTTTGGAAGTGAAAAAAGATGTTGCTAATAGTAAGGAACCTATTCCTATTGCAGATCAAGTTACACAGCTTCGAAAAAAATTTGAATCCATTGACGAAGACCAGATGCCGTTAATTTTTACAGATTCTCAGCTCGAAGGTCTGTTAGTGCAAAGTGAAGATGATTTAACTAGAACAAGTACGCAATTATCTAAATTTGTAGAGGAATATTTACAAAAATCCATCCGACCCGAGAACGTCTTTGTTGCACAAAATGATTTTGAGACAAAGATTCGTGGACAACGAGGATATCCTGATAAAATATTCAATACAGTCGTGTTAATAGGACGTACAAGCATTATTGAAAATGAAACAATTAATGAAGAACAAACAAAGATCCGAAAACAGCAGGCCAAAGAAAGTGTAGAGCCAACACGAATTTTACAAGGTCAGATTATTGTTCAGGAAGGCCAAGTTATTGACAATGAGGCTTATAGACAATTAGAGCTATTAGGGATGGTTAGTAATAAAGCCTCCTTGAAGCCTATTGCAGGGCTTATTATTTTAACGCTACTGCAAATGATGTTTTTGTATATTTTATTTGAGCGTTGGGAGACGAACGAACGAAAAAAACGTAATGCACTGTTAGTGACAGTGATTGTTTATAGCTTGTCTATTTTGCTAATGAAATTTATTAGCTTAGTTTCTAGTGGCTTTGATGTGACGATTGCCTTTTTATTCCCGACAGCACTTGCTACGATGCTTGTACGATTGCTAGCAGATGAGCGAGCTGCTGTATTAATTACAGTTATGACGGCTGCTTCAGCAGGAGTAATTTTTCAAGAAGGCTATTCTTCAGTTATGCAAATGGAAATTACGCTGTATATTATATTCGGAGGGTTTGCAAGCCTATTCTTTTTGCGTAGTGTGGAAAAACGCTCACATATTTTACACGCGGTTGGTGTGATTTCGCTTGTAAATATGGCATTTATCGCGTTTTATTTGTTAATGACACAATCATCCTATGGCTTACCAGAGTTAGCATTTTACTTAATAGCAGCGATGTTATCTGCCTTACTTTCAGGGGCATTAACGATGGGACTTTTACCATTCTTTGAATCGGCGTTTAGCTTGCTTTCGTCTTTGCGCTTAATTGAGCTATCCAATCCCAACCATCCATTATTAAAAAAATTATTAATGGAAACCCCAGGGACATATCATCATAGTGTGATGGTAGCGAACTTAGCGGAAGCTGCGTGTGAAGAGATTGGTGCTGACGGTTTATTAGCACGTGTGGGTTGTTATTATCATGATATTGGTAAAACTAAACGACCTTCCTTTTTCATCGAAAATCAGATGTCGGGCATCAATCCGCATGATTCGTTACCACCTGAAACAAGTGCAGAGATTATTATCGCCCATACGACAGATGGTGCCAATATGTTAAAACGTTATAAAATGCCCCAAGAAATTATCGATATCGCTTTACAACATCATGGCACAAGTTTGTTAAAATTCTTCTTGTTTAAAGCAAAGGAAGAAGGAAAAAATATTGATGAGGCAAAGTTCCGATACCCAGGGCCCAAACCACAAACAAAAGAAGCAGCTGTTATAAGTGTTGCGGATAGTGTCGAGGCAGCAGTACGTTCTATGAAAGAGCCAAATGCAGAGAAAATTCAGAAGCTAGTACGAGCGATTATCGATGATCGCGTCCAAGATAATCAGTTTGATGAATGCGATATTTCAATAAAAGAGTTAAAATGTATAGAGAGAGTTCTTTGTGAAACGTTGAATGGGATATTCCATTCACGTATTGAATATCCAAAGGCAGATAAGTAGGAGGATCTATGATTTTAACAATTGATTTTACGGATGAAACAAATGAAGTGGGAGCACAACATATCGAACTTGTTGAAAAGCTATTACAGCATGCTGCAAGTGTAGAAAATATTGAGCCAGAAACAGAGGTTTCAGTGACGTTTGTTACAAACAAGGCAATACAAGATATTAATCGTGAATATCGTGGCAAAGATCAGCCAACAGATGTCATTTCCTTTGCACTAGAGGAGCTAGGGGAAGGAGAAATGGAAGTTACTTTTGAAGGTATGCCACGTGTATTAGGTGATATCATTATTTCGACTGATCGTGCAAAAGAGCAGGCTGAGGAATACAATCATTCCTTTGAACGAGAATTAGGCTTTTTAGCTGTACATGGTTTTTTACATTTACTTGGTTATGACCATATGGAGCCAGAAGAAGAGAAAGTGATGTTTGCAAAGCAAGATGAGATTCTCCAAACTTTTGGCTTAGGTCGAGACTAGATGAATTTGCGAAAATACTTGCGATCTTTTGGCTATGCTTTTGAAGGCATCATAACTGCAAGTAAAGAACAAAATTTTAAATCACATATAGTAAGTGCAATCATTGTTATACTGGCTAGTTATTTGACAGGTTTATCTCGTATGGAGTGGTATATTGTGCTACTATTAATAGCACTAATGTTTGCACTGGAAATGATGAATACAGCTATCGAACGGGTAGTCGATTTAGCTTCCCCGGAGATACATCCGCTTGCTAAGCAAGCAAAAGATATTGCAGCAGGTGCAGTGCTTGTATTTGCGCTATTCAGTGCTATAATCGGATTACTCATCTTTCTGCCAAAATGGTTTTAATGGAAATGAGTGTCTTCTAATTGAAAATAAACCATAAATGTGAGGGAGAATTAGTATAGATGACAATGGATATGCATGCATTATTAGAAGAATCAAAAAAGGCACGTGAAAAAGCCTATGTTCCTTATTCAAAATTTAAAGTAGGGGCAGCTCTACTAACAAAAGATGGAGAGGTTATTCACGGCTGTAATATTGAAAATGCAGGCTATAGTATGACAAATTGTGCTGAGCGTACAGCGTTTTTTAAGGCAGTATCGGAGGGGATTTACGAATTCGACGCCATTGCCATTGTAGCTGATACGGATGGGCCATGCGCCCCATGTGGAGCATGTCGCCAGGTCATGATGGAGTTTTGTGCTCCAACTATGCCTGTCTATTTAACGAACTTAAAAGGTGATGTGACGGTAACATCAGTAGGCGAATTACTACCGTTTGCATTTACGACGGAGGATTTAGAGAATGCAGGAAACTAAAAATGGCTATAAATCAGGCTTTATCTCCATCATTGGTCGTCCAAACGTTGGCAAATCGACATTTTTAAATCGTGTCATTGGCCAAAAAATTGCGATCATGAGTGATAAGCCGCAAACAACACGAAATAAAGTACAAGGCGTACTGACAACAGATGATAGCCAAATGATTTTTATTGATACACCAGGTATTCACAAGCCAAAGCATAAACTAGGCGATTTCATGCTGAAGGTTTCTAAAAACACATTGCGTGAAGTGGACGTTATTATGTTTATGGTTAATGCTGAGCAAAAACTCGGTAAAGGTGATGAATTTATTTTAGAAATGCTAGCAGGAAATCCAACACCTGTCTTTTTGGTCATCAATAAAATTGATGCCATTCATCCAGATGAACTAATGGGAATTATTGAAAGCTATAAAGAGCGTTATGACTTTGCGGAGATTGTACCGATTTCTGCGCTACAAGGCAATAATGTTGAAAATTTATTAGTGACCTTGGCGAAGTATTTACCAGAAGGACCACAGTATTACCCAGCAGATCAAGTGACAGATCATCCTGAACGATTTATTATCTCTGAACTTATTCGTGAAAAAGTCCTACATTTAACGCGTGAAGAAATTCCCCATTCTATCGCAGTGGTAATTGATAAAATTCGTCGTGATGAAGAAAATGATGATAAAATTCATGTAGCGGCTACGATTATTGTGGAGCGCGATTCTCAAAAAGGGATTGTTATCGGAAAACGTGGAGCCCTGCTAAAAGAAGTAGGGACACGTGCGCGAAAGGATATCGAAATGCTTTTAGGGTCTAAAGTTTATTTAGAGCTATGGGTAAAGGTGCAAAAAGATTGGCGTAATAAAGCTACACATTTACGCGATTTTGGATTCCGTGATGATGAATATTAAGTTTTTTCCTGGCTTATCAAATGAGTTGTACCGTTCGTGAAGTGAAGAATTCCACTTTTTGTGGACATGAACATATGTTTTTCCGTCAGTGTTCATTGCAAGTTGAATCAGGAATAGACGCCAAATTTTGACGTGACGGTTTCAGGTTCACTTCTTCTTGTAGGCACAAAAGGATCTAGCAGTATTTGATCATTTTTATTTTTGAGCTGTCCAAAATTATTTTGGGCAGCTTTCTTTTCATGGATTGTTCTTTTAAGAAAGGAGGGGGATTATGCTTCATAAATGGGAGGGGATTGTATTAAAGGTTCGCGCTTATGGGGAATCGAATAAGATTGTTATTTTGCTAACTCGGGAAGCTGGTAAAGTGGCTACGATGGCTAGAGGGGCAAAAAAGCCTTCTAGTAGATTGGCTTCCATCACGCAACCCTTTACCTATGGGATGTTTATGGTACAACATCATACAGGCATGGGAACTTTGCAACAGGGAGAACATTTAAATTCCATGCGCCATATTCGTGAGGATATTATGGCTACTGCTTATGCTAGCTATATTATGGAATTAGTGGAGCGAGTTGTGGAAGAAGGAAAGCCAGAGCCATTTGCGTTCGATGTTTTACTACATGCACTACAAGCAATTGAGGATGGCTATGATCCTGAAGCTATTACGCTATTTGTTGAATGGAAAATGTTGCCCTATACAGGTGTACAACCTATTTTACATGCCTGTGCTGCGTGTGGCGCAGTAGATGGGGAATTCGCTTTTTCCTTTGCTCAAGGAGGATTCTTATGCCATCGCTGTTATCAGCATGACCCCTATATCATTCGCTTAACGCCAACACAGCTGAAACTTATCAGGATGTTCTACACTGTTCCTATCGACCAAATTGGGAAAATAGAACTAAAAAAAGAAACAAAATATTTCATTAAAAAAATTATAACAACCATTTATGAAGAACAAACCGGTATTCGGTTTAAGACGAGAAAATTTATAGAGCAACTAGAACGTACCCCTGAACTGCAAATACGCTCGAAAGACAAAATGCCAGATGAATCATAATGTTCATCTGGCATTTCACGTTATTTAAAATTCATCCTCATCCTCTGTCACTAAAAAGGCCCAGTGTCCAGCAATTTTTTTACTTTCAATATAAAGGTATGCTGTTTCATTGTTTTTACCTGTTAAATGGAGAATCGCTAGACCTTCAGCTTTTGGCGTAATATGTAGTTGCCCGTCAAGAATGGTCGCTTTTACAGGCACTGGCTCAAAACCAAAGCTTTCGAGTGCTACATGTGTTGGTTCGAAAGGTAATTCTTGCGCTGTCAGTATTAATTCATCTGTCAAATGATATAAATCAATGCTGCGAACAAAATCATAGGAATACACATCTGCGGCCATCTTTTGTTGTTGCGTCCCATCTGAAAATGTAACAATGTATTGTCCATTTTGCGAGATGGACAGTGTTTGATCTTGTTGATTAAAGTTATAGAAATTTGAAGCGAGTGGCTGTCCATTCGCATTTTGAACCGTCACCTCTGTTGGCATGAATGGTAATTTGCTCTCAGACAAATCGAGTGGTAAATTTTCGATATAATCATCTTCTTTTACTTCTTCAAGTGTTACCTTCAGCTTACCATTTACATTTTTGACATGTACTAAATAAAAAATGTCAATAAAGTCCTCTGAATCATCAGTCAATCCAGTAATCACTAATTTACCCGTACCTTCTTTTATAGGGGTAATCGTGATAGACTCTGTCATATCTTCCTCTTCATTCCATGTGAAAATATCCTCTGCTGGCTCAAGACCACCATAAGAAGCAAAAATATAGTCCTGTTTAAATTGACTTGCATAGACGGTTGCATTGCCTAGCAACTTTTCAGCTCGTACAACAAAAGCAGCCAGCTGAGAGCGCTTTACATTGCTTTTTGGGCCGAAAGTCGTTGCAGATGTTCCTTTGGTAATCCCATTTACAAACAATGCTTTAATATGAGGCTCAAATTCATTCCCCTTTTTAACGTCTGTAAATGGTAATTGCGTGTTACTCGTACTTGTTAATCCAAAGCCCTTCGCAATCATTTTAGACATTTGCTCGCGAGTTATATTTTGAGTAGGGTAGAAATAACCATTTGCACCATTAATAATGCCAGCATTTGCTAATGCTGCAATGGCTCCGTAGTTTTCATCGCCAGGTTTGATGTCTTTGAATTGGGGGTTTTTTACGTGAACTGTATCTAACTTTAAAATACCTGCTAAAATCTTCGCAGCCTGTGTACGTGTAATAGGATTAGCGGGTTTAAATGTCCCATCCATATAGCCTGAAATAATGCCACGCTCTGCTAATTGAATAATAGCCTTACCTTCTTCATTGGTTGGGTTGATATCAGGAAAAAATGATGCTGCGTGTGCGGGTGGTGCGATAATAATCGCACTTGTTGCTAAAGCAGAAGCCATAGCTAGTTGAAATAAACGTTGAGACTGCAATTAAATTCCTCCAAAAAGTACAATAGAAAATTTTATAGTATATATGTTTCTGGTCAGACCTTCCTATGTATCAGTTCAAACTTCCGGACGAATGAATGTTAAAAGGTGATATGTCTTTAGCCTGTTAATTATTCTTTATTTAACAGCTAATACTAACTATAATAACTTATTTATACCAAATAGATGGAACAACGCATAGAGGGAATTTCATCCATATCATGACGTGTTTGGTAATCACCAATACCTTAAGTAAAAGGGTGAGCTAAAACTAATTAACTTGCGTAGCGCAGAACTTGCTTCATTTTATCCTTTAAATAAAAAGAAATACCTTTGATGTTATAGGAGGAAGCAACTATATTACCTTTCTTTTCAATGAATAAATTTCAATTTTTACAAAATAAAATTATTGCATAAATTTAATTTTATTTATTATTTTTCTTCTATGAAATGAAAAGAATGGAGGTTTATTTATCTATATTTTTATTTATCTATATATTTATAAGTGTTTTAATAGGTAAAAAGATTTGTATTTTTGTTTAGTTTTCATTATATAAGTGGTAGAAACTGTTCATACGAGACCCATATACTAGTTGAAAAGGCATTTTAACCTATGATATTGTAAATGGTATAGATAATGGTAATTATATTTTTTAAATATAATTAAGTCGTTTAATCTCCATCGAAACTGATGTACCTAGATCACTTTAGACATGCCTATGAAATATAAAAGCCTCTATCAGCAAAACGTATTGTTATACGTTTATCAGAATAGCGCAGTCCTATGGAAGAAGGAGGGAGTCACATAGTGCTTAGTACATTGCTTATGTGGCAAAATATATGCTACGAAAAGTAACCTTAAGTATTCATGAAGTTGAAGCAAATGATATATTAGCAGAAGATATTTTTTCAGAGTATCGTTTATTGGCTAAAAAGGATCTAGTTTTAACGGAGCGAATTATTGCCTTACTTAAACTTCGTAAAGTAGATGAATTATCTGTCTATTTGCCATCTGATTCAGTTCGAATTGTCCATGATTTAAGTGCTCAACGAACAAGAGAATATGAAGATCTATTTGCCCCATTAATTGAAAAAAGAGATCCTGTGGATGATTATAAAGAGACAGTTAGTCAGCTTTTTATGACAACGCTGGAGAATGTCGTGCACGAATTACGCTATGGACAAATTCTTAAAAGCATACAGGATACGGCTTATGTAAGAGGTGTTTTTGAAAAGATTTTGGAGAAAAAACATCGCTATGAGCTACTTATGCGTTTAAAGGAATGGGACGAGTATTCATTTGTCCATTCATTTGATGTGTTTGTATTAGGTACGATTTTTGCTAGATACCTAGGTTTAACAGATATTGAAACATTAGCTAGGGGCTACCTGTTCCATGATATCGGGAAGGTTTTTATACCCCAAGAAATATTAAATCTGAAACGTAAACTCTCTGAAGATGAGTTCGATATTGTAAAGACGCACACAACAAAAGGCTACGAGCTACTCATGGAACATAACGAGAAAGACATTGCCTACTTGGCACGAGATCATCATGAACGTTTTGCGGGAAAGGGCTATCCAAATCAACTTTGTGCGGATGATATGAGTGAGGGTGTACAATTATTACAAATTGTTGATGTATATTCAGCGATGACATCCAAGAGAGTCTATCATGTTGGCTATGGTGCTACAGATGCCTTAGCTGTCTTATACAGAGATCGACATTTATATAATGAGAGCTTTATGCATAAATTTGTAGAATGTTTAGGGATTTACCCAGTAAACTCTGTTGTTATGTTATCCGATAATCGCAGTGCACAAGTAGAGCTTGTTTATGATTTATTTCCTACATTACCAAAAGTAAGATTGTTAGATGAGCAAAAATCAATGAACTTACCTTTGAACTATAGTGTGAAAATTACGAAAATGATCGACTATCGAGCGAATAGCTTTGAAGAGATATTCAACTTATTTGTAGAGCAATTAATCCGCTGTGACGAAAATAATCTGAGAATTCATTTTAATAAATTAATTGACCATTTACATCCTAAAGAAATTGTCTTAAAAATTTTTCTGCCAGCCTTTCGTATTTTACGTTTACTAACAAGGGAAATCCAAACGGATATGACAAAGTATCGCAATTCTATTGGTATTTTAAAAACGCTACTAGAGGAGCAATTAAACGTTTTATATATGGATTATCAACATGAGCAAACGACCATATTAGTTGTGGAGACATCGTTGCGTGAAAATTTCTTCATTAAGCTTGTTCAAAGTATTTTGTATATTGATAAAATTGTGCCATTCTTTATAAACCCAGGTGATGATCAACGTATTACACAATTGATGGAACATTGTGATGTTAATGTCGCTTACTTTATTGAAGATGAACTAACTTTTGACAAACGGGTTCGTCCAATGCGAGAAGGTACATTCCTTTATTACTCACTAGCGGATATTGAGGAGCTATTAGTGAGCTTAATAGGTTTGAGCATGAAAAAGTTTTCATTCGAGGAAAAAATGCAAGAGCGCTTATTTTCAACATTTAAAGCATAAGAAAGAGGGAGTTGCCTGCTGGCTACCCCCTCTTTTTTGAGCATTTAAGTGATTAGAATTGTAGGTGTTTTTCAATATATGCTTTTACTTCAGCAATAGGCATACGAACTTGTGTCATAGAGTCACGATGACGTACTGTTACTTGGCCATCCTCTTTTGAATCAAAATCATATGTGATACAGAATGGTGTACCAATTTCATCTTGACGACGGTAACGTTTACCAATTGATTGTGATTCATCAAAATCAACAGGGAAGGCTTTACGCAGTTCAGCCCAAACATCTGTAGCTTCATCAGATAATTTTTTAGAAAGTGGTAGTACAGCAGCTTTAAATGGAGCCAGAGCAGGGTGGAAACGTAAAACCGTACGTTTATCATCACCTTCTAGTTCCTCTTCATCATAGGCATCACACAGGAAAGCTAATGTTACACGATCAGCTCCTAATGATGGTTCAATACAATAAGGAACATAACGTTCATTTGATACAGGATCAATGTAAGTGAAATCTTCACCAGAGTGTTCCATATGTTGTTTTAAGTCGTAATCTGTACGATCTGCAACACCCCAAAGCTCTCCCCAGCCAAATGGGAATTTGAATTCGATATCTGTTGTAGCGTTAGAGTAGTGAGATAGCTCATCATCCTCATGGTCACGAAGGCGCATCGAATCTTCTTTCATGCCTAGGTTTAGTAACCAATTTTTACAGAATTCTTTCCAATATGCATGCCATTCAAGGTCTTCGCCAGGTTTACAGAAGAATTCAAGCTCCATTTGTTCGAATTCACGTGTACGGAATGTGAAGTTACCCGGTGTAATTTCGTTACGGAAAGATTTACCGATTTGTGCGATACCAAATGGTGTACGTTTACGCATAGAACGTTGAACGTTTTTAAAGTTCACGAAAATACCTTGTGCCGTTTCTGGGCGTAAATAAATTTCATTTGTAGAGGATTCCGTTACACCTTGGAATGTTTTAAACATGAGGTTGAATTGGCGAATATCTGTGAAATCAGCCTTTCCGCAATCAGGGCATACTACGTCATATTTAATCATTGTTTCTTTCATTTGGTCGAATGTCATACCATCAACAATGATTTCATCGCCTTTCGCTAATGCAGCGTCTTCGATAATTTTATCTGCACGGTGGCGGGCCTTACATGATTTACAGTCGATCATTGGGTCATTGAAGTTTCCTACGTGACCAGAAGCAACCCAAGCTTTTGGATTCATCAAAATAGCAGCATCAATACCTACATTGTATTCAGATTCCTGAACAAACTTTTGCCACCATGCTTTTTTAATATTATTTTTTAATTCGACACCTAGTGGACCATAATCCCACGTGTTTGCTAAACCTCCGTAGATTTCAGAACCAGGGAAGACAAAGCCTCGATGCTTCGCTAAAGATACGATGGTTTCCATTGATTTGTTAGCCATAAAATAGCCTCCTTTAAATTTTTAATACGTTGTTTTAGCGGTAAAAACGCCATAGTTTTTTCATTCAGTTGCAACTAAATGAAAATAGCACCCGTCTCCGGGCACATTGTATGCCCAGGGACGAGTGCTAATACCCGCGGTTCCACCCTGATTGTTTTAAACGAGTAGTTTAAAACCTCTTTTCAAAAAGTTAGCTCAGGGAGTGCCTTTTCTCTGTTGCTGTGTAGACTTTCACCATCTTCTACTCGCTATAGAATGGAACAGATACTTTTTTCCCATCATCGCCTGTATAACGCAATTTGCTCGAAAATACAGATAGAGCAAGCGTATGTGTCAATATTGTAGCATGTAGTTCTTTAATTCGCAATAATTATTAAAATAGTATATAATAATTGAGCATAAGTATAACACTATTAGATTTGAGGCGGTGAGTCCAATCGAACTCAATAAACGTCAGGAAGACATATTACAAATTGTGAAAGAAAATGGCCCTATTACGGGGGAACATATTGCCGAACGTCTCAATCTGACAAGAGCAACTCTAAGACCGGATTTAGCAATCCTAACAATGGCAGGATTTCTGGATGCAAGACCAAGGGTTGGTTATTTTTATTCAGGTAAGAAGGCATCTGTTACATTAATAGATAGTATTCACAATTTAAAAGTGAAGGATTTTCATTCAGGGCCAGTAGTTGTCCCTGAAACAATGACGGTTTATGATGCAATTTGCTTTATGTTTTCAGAAGATGTTGGTACACTCTTTGTCGTAGATAAGAATGAGTTTTTGACAGGCGTACTATCTCGCAAAGATTTACTGCGTACAAGTATTGGCACGCAGGATTTGAATAAAATTCCAGTACATATTATTATGACGCGTATGCCAAATATTTCGTACTGTGAAAGATCAGATTCTTTAATTGTTGCAGCGAACAAACTTATTGAACGTGAGGTTGATTCACTACCAGTAGTTGAACCGCAAGAGGGTGGTTTAACGATTGTTGGTCGTCTTACAAAAACAACGATTACACGGGCTTTCTTATCTCTTGCACAAAATGTCTAAATGAAGGAGAGCTGCATGAAAAGACTACGCGTATTTGTTGTATCTGATTCTGTCGGTGAAACTGGTGATCAAGTTGCAAAAGCGGTTATTAGCCAGTTCCGACCGGGTCTTGAAAATACTGTGATTCGTCGATTTCCACATATTCAATCAGAGGAGCTTATCCGTAAAATTGTTTTTCTTGCTTCGCAACAGCGAGCGTTTATTGTTTATACACTTGTTCGCCAAGAAATGCGTAAATTATTACATGATTTATGTGAACAAGAAAAAATTCAGGCTGTGGATATTTTAGGGCCAGCCTTACAATCAATGGCAGCTTTTATGGAAGAAAATCCATTGGAAACGCCTGGTATTGTTCATCTGCTGGATGATGATTATTTCAAAAAAATTGAAGCGATTGAATTTGCGGTAAAATATGATGATGGTAGAGATCCAAGAGGATTATTACAGGCTGATATTGTACTAGTTGGTGTATCACGAACTTCTAAAACACCACTATCACAATATTTAGCCCATAAAAAATATAAAGTGGCGAATGTACCTTTAGTGCCAGAGGTAGAACCACCAGAAGAGCTATTACAGATAGACCCTAAAAAATGCTTTGGATTGATTATTTCCCCTGAGAAGTTAAACTCAATTCGGAAAGAAAGATTAATGTCTCTCGGCTTGAATGATGATGCTATCTATGCACAGCATGAAAGAATTCTTGATGAGATTCAGCATTTTGAAAAAATTGTCGGTAGAATAGGTTGTCAAGTTATCGATGTGACAAATAAAGCTGTTGAAGAGACAGCAAATACTATTATCGAACATATTTTGACCTGTAAATAAGGATAGAATTTTAAACCACCTCGGTTAGCAGAGGCGGTTTTTTTGAGTGGATTTTGAAAATGGTATAGATAAAAACTAATTTTTGTTTTATAATAATAAAATTGTGGTAAAAATATTTATAAGAGAAAAATCCTAATTTTTTGTCGAGAAATAAAGGAATTTTAAAACGAATAGCGAATTGTGTTTCTAGAACGCAAATATTAAAGATGGTGATGGATTTGGCAGGGAAGATTCCAGAAGAAGTAATTGAGCAGATTCGCACACAATCAGATATCGTTGATGTTATTAGTGAATACATGCAGCTTACTAAGCGTGGGCGAAATTGGTTTGGTCTCTGTCCATTTCATGGAGAGCAAACACCGTCTTTTTCTGTATCTACAGACAAGCAAATTTTTCATTGCTTTGGTTGTGGTGCAGGGGGCAATGCCATTACTTTTGTAATGGATATTGAAGGCATTTCTTTTCCTGATGCAGTTGTGAAACTTGGGGAACGTGTTGGCATACACTTAGATGTTGAGCCAAGTTTCCCTGGAGGAACGAAAAAGATATCTAAAGCGGAAGAAAGGATGAAAGAAGCACACGCTTTTGCAGCAGATTTTTTTCATCATTTACTGTTGAATACAGAAGATGGTGAAGAACCTTTAAATTATTTGCTAGAAAGAGGATTTACAAGGGAACTTATCGAATCTAATAACATTGGTTGGTCTCTCCCAAGCTTTGATGCATTAACAATATTGCTTGAAAGAAAAGGTTATAACTTACAAGAAATTGCCGAAAGTGGCTTAATCATCAAAAGAGAGGGAGAAGAGCGTTATTTTGATCGTTTTAGAGGACGTATCATGTTTCCTATTCGAGATGAGAATGGTAAAATTATTGCCTTCTCAGGACGTATCCTTTCATCCAATGGTGAGGAAGCAAAATATTTAAATAGTCCAGAATCACCAATTTTCCAAAAAAGTGAAGTGCTGTATAACCTAGATAAAGCACGAACTTCTATCAGAAAAAATCGTCAAGTAGTATTGATGGAAGGATTTATGGACGTTTTAGCAGCCAACTCTGTAGGTGTCATGAATGTTGTTGCGACAATGGGTACTTCGTTAACAAATCAGCATATCACAAAGCTAAAGCGCTTAGTAGAGCAAATTACGATTTGCTATGATGGTGATAATGCTGGATTTGATGCAGCGAAACGAGCGGCGCAGCTACTGCATACAGAGCGAATGAAAGTTGATATTGCCGTGTTGCCAGAAAAATTAGATCCTGATGAATACATTCACACTTTAGGTGGACAAGCATTTAAGGAACAAATTTTGGAAAAACCTCATGCGTATATTGCTTTTATGATGATGCATGCTAGACGCAATAAGAACTTTCAATTTGAAAATGATACGCTTCAATATATTCAAGAAGTTCTTGAGCAGCTAGTGGGAAGATCTTCACCAGTTGAACGAGATTTGTATATACGACAGCTATCAAATGAAACAAACATCTCGGAAGAAGCCATTTATGCCCAATTCCGAAAACTGGAGGCTAATCAGGTACGTTCTGCTAAAGTAGAAATGCCTACACAGATACCTTCAATGCCAGTCACGCAACAACAAAAGCCTATGGACGCAGCCGAACGTGCCGAACGTTTATTACTGGCTCATATGCTTCATAATATAGATGTAGTGGACAGGGTATTACGTAGTGAGCAAAAAGAGCCATTTGTACGAGATGCCTATATGGCAGTTTTTGTTCGCTTAGTTGGATTTTATGAGGAGTATGGTCATCCTGATTATCAACGTTTTGTGGAAATTTTGGATGACGCTGAATTACGAAAAATTGTCATGGAAGCGGCTTTAGTTGAGCGAGATCCTGATCAAGCAGAGGCAGAGGTTATGGACTCTATCCGTCAGCTTCAAAAATATAGAATTGAGCAAGAAATTTATCAAAAGATGCATGAGTCAAAGGAAGCGGAGAAGATGCATGAGTATGCACGTGCACTTGAAATCGCCCAACAGATTATTCATTTAAGAAAATCGTTATCGGCGATTTAACCCGATTCGGTTGTTTAGAAGGAGGAAGGTTTATGGCGGACAAGTCAGAACGTTCAAAAGAGATAGAAGTAGAAATTACATTAGATGATGCAAAAAAATTCCTACAAGAAAAAGCAAAAACAGAGGGTGAAATTTCAATGAAAGAAATTTCAGAGAAACTAACACCTTATGAATTGGAAAACGAAGAAATTTTCCATTTTGCTGAGGATCTTGAAAAGCATAAAGATATTCAAATCATTGGAAAAGAAGAATTTGAAGAAGAAAGTCTAATGAAAGAAGAAGCGAACGAAGAAACTTTCGACTTAAATGATTTGAGTGTGCCACCAGGTGTTAAAATCAATGACCCTGTACGTATGTATTTAAAAGAAATCGGCCGAGTAGATTTATTATCTGCTGAGCAAGAAATTGCACTTGCTGAACGTATTGAGCAAGGGGACGAGGAAGCACGTAAACGCCTTGCGGAAGCGAACTTACGTCTAGTAGTATCGATTGCAAAACGCTATGTTGGTCGTGGAATGCTATTCCTTGACTTAATTCAAGAAGGAAATATGGGTCTTATTAAGGCTGTTGAAAAATTCGATTACCGTAAAGGATTTAAGTTCTCGACTTACGCTACATGGTGGATTCGTCAGGCGATTACACGTGCCATCGCTGACCAAGCGCGTACGATTCGTATTCCTGTCCATATGGTCGAAACCATTAATAAATTAATACGTGTACAACGTCAACTTTTACAAGATTTAGGTCGTGAGCCTTCTCCAGAGGAAATTGGAGAGGAAATGGATTTAACACCTGAAAAAGTACGTGAAATTTTAAAAATTGCACAAGAACCAGTATCTCTTGAAACACCAATTGGAGAAGAAGATGATTCCCATTTAGGAGACTTTATCGAGGACTCAGAAGCACAATCTCCTTCCGACCATGCAGCCTATGAACTGTTAAAAGAACAATTAGAAGATGTACTAGATACGTTAACAGACCGTGAGGAAAACGTACTTCGTTTACGTTTTGGGTTAGACGATGGTCGCACACGTACATTAGAAGAGGTTGGGAAAGTCTTTGGCGTAACGCGTGAACGTATCCGTCAGATCGAGGCGAAAGCTCTAAGAAAATTACGCCATCCTTCTCGTAGTAAACGTTTAAAAGATTTCTTAGAATAAAATTTAAAATAGCTGGAGCTATCCAAGTAGTGAGAAAATGACTAATTGGTATAGCTCCTTTTTTATAGAATTGAAAAGTCAACAAAAAGAAATTAGCCCTGCTATTCACCTATCGATGTTAGGCAATCATAGATAATTAGAATGAGGGAAATGCTAGATTTGCGACTTTATACAGATGTGTTTTCAAATAGTGTGAGATAAAATTGTAATACAACCATTATTAAGCAATGTTTGGAGCTAACACTATGACAAATCCTCGAAAAAAAATAATCCTTAATGAAATTTTGTTTTGGAAGCAAAATAAACTTTTACCTGAGCACTATTGTGACTTTTTAGCAGCTCTTTATACAGAGGGGGCTGACATAGAGGAGTTAGAACCAGTGCAACATCCTAAACAAGCGGTCTTGCCATCAGAAAAAAGAAAAATGATCCTATTGGTAGTGGGTCTATGTATCGCCATAATGGCTGTTTTGGCACTCTATTTTACAATGCAATCTTTCACATTGATTTTTACAGTAATCGTGGGAGTAGGTGCATGCATCTTATTTATTGCTGCCTGGCAAATGGCTCGAAAAAAACATCTCCTAGCTCCCATTTTTCATGTACTAGCGGCCATCCTGTTATTTAGTATGTCGATCCGAATTTGTACTACATATTTTAGTGGAAATAATACGGTTTTATTTTGCTTGATTGCAGCAAATTGTGTCATTTGGCTTTTGTCAGGTATTAAAATGAAACTTCTATATTTCACAGTCTCAGGTGCTTTAGGATTAATAGCACTAGTTGGGTACTATATCATAAATTTATCCTGATTTAGCAAATGGTATTTCTATCGATGTACAAGGAACTCCATCTACTAAATCAGGTTAGAAACTTAATTGAACTTTAGTGTTTATATAAAACCATAATTTGTGACAATTTATCTATAATAGGGTCAGTATCATGTTAAAGTTTTTACCTCAGAAGATTCAAAATCTGTACGCTCATTAAAAACGTACAGATTTTTTAATTTTGGGTATATCAATGAGTGAAAAGGGTATGATAACAGCATAAATATAATGAAAAAGAAATTGTATAAAAGGATAAATTTGACCAATTTTGGATGTTGGCAAGACATATTTTATCCAATAGATACAGAAATGTCGAATTTGTTACAAACAAAGGAAAACTTAGCGAATAGGGCTTTTCGTTTCTTTGTTAATGAAGTACAATATTAGATGTTGACTGATTCTATATTATAATAGAAGTAGACTTAAAATGAGGAGGGGAAACTTATGAAAAACAATCCAGTCGTTCCTTACATCTTAATTCTGGCATTTGGTATTGGTCTTATTTTCTTCATGTCTTTACAAGGTGCAGATAACAAGAAAGAAATTGCTGCTGAACATGAGGGTGGTGGCGAAACTACTACAGAAACAACAGATGCAGAAGCTGATGGTTCAGCACTAGTACAATCTTGTATCGGTTGTCATGGTGGTGACTTAACTGGTAGTATGGGTCCAAATCTACATGGCTTAGATGAAGCACATATCGTAGAAGTTTTAACAAAGGGTATCGAAGGTACTCCAATGCAACCAAACATGAAAACTGAAGAGGAAGCAAAAGCAATCGCTGAATACATTTCTACTTTAGAATAGTAAAACTGACAAGTAGCTGTACTGAAATAGTACAGCTACTTTTTAGATTTAAGCATCATGAAGATGGGGTTGTCCACATAGAAATGTGAGACAACTCCATTTGTTTTTTTTCACGACATCATCCATACTATTAATGGACTCTATTGAAGATAGGCGGTATAAAAATGAACGCACAAAAACTTTCAAAGCGATTAGAAGCAGTAGCGAAATTTGTTCCTACAGGAGCAGTCATGGCGGATATTGGTAGTGACCATGCCTATCTACCATGCTATTTAATTCACAAAGGGACTGCCTCATATGCCATAGCAGGGGAAGTTGTAAAAGGACCCTATGAATCGGCGGTAGGACAAGTACAGAAGGAAAACTTAACTGAAAAAATTATAGTACGCCTTGCAGACGGTTTAGCAGCGATCGAAGAAGCTGACCATGTGGATACGGTGACAATAGCTGGCATGGGTGGACCATTAATTGTTTCCATTCTAGAGAAGCATCCAGAAAAGCTTCAAGGTGTCACACGTCTAATCCTACAACCGAATATTCACGCCAAGGTTATCCGTGAGTGGGCTTTAGCACATCAATGGGCGATTCTTGATGAAGAGATTTTAGAGGAAGATGATAAAATCTATGAAATCCTTGTGTTACAAAGAGGGCAAATGGAGCTCTCTACAGCCGAGATTTTGTTTGGACCTAAGCTAAGCCTGCGTAAATCACCAGCATTTACGAAAAAATGGTTGCGTGAAAAAGACAATTGGCAACGTGTACTACAATCCATTGAAGGAGCAGAACAAACACCTGAAATTGAAGAAAAACGTGCAGAGTTAACGGCTCTGATACATTTAGTAGAAGGAGTTTTGTAAGATGAAAACGGTAAATGGCCAAGAAGTTATTCAAGTGTTCGAAGCATGGTCACCCAAAAAACTAGCTTGTATGGACAATGATCCAATTGGACTAGCGATAGGGACCCTCAACAAACCTGTAAGTAAAGTTTTGGTGACGTTAGATGTCACTGAAGCCGTGGCAAATGAGGCAATAGAAAAAGGCTGTGAGCTGATTATCGCACATCATCCACCAATCTTTAGACGCCTAGCGAATATCCGCACAGATCATCCAGCAGGGCGCTTATATGAAAAGCTCATTAAACACGATATTGCTGTATATGCCGCTCATACAAATTTAGATGTAGCCGAAGGTGGGGTAAATGATTTATTAGCAGATGCCCTACAGCTAAAAAACCGTTCAATATTAGAAGAAACGTATGCTGAGAATTTGTTGAAGCTGGCAGTCTTTATACCAACTGCTAATGCCCAAGCATTACGTGAGGCGCTTGCAAAAGCTGGGGCGGGTCGTATTGGCGACTATGAAGCATGTAGTTATACAACGACTGGAGAAGGTCGGTTCCGTGCATTAGCAGGAGCTAATCCGTTCGTTGGCTCTGTTGGTGAATTACATGTGGAGGAAGAAGTAAAGGTAGAAGTTGTTTTTCCTGAATCCATTAAAGGCCGCGTGTTAAAGGCCATGCTTACTAGCCATCCTTATGAGGAGCCTGCCTATGATGTAATACGTCTTGAGCAGCAAACAAATGTGATGGGATTAGGGCGTGTAGGTTACTTAACAAAAGACATGACGTTACAACAATTTGCTGAATTCGTTAAACAGCAACTAGATGTGCCAGCTGTGCGTGTAGTGGGTGATTTACAATCGAAGGTCAGCAAGGTTGCGCTTGTTGGTGGAGATGGTAATAAATATATCTATGCGGCAAAACGTGCAGGAGCTGATGTTTTCTTAACAGGCGATATGTACTTCCATACAGCTCAGGACGCACAAGCCATTGATCTGCAAATAGTAGATCCTGGTCATCATGTAGAAAAGGTAATGATTGCAGGAGTAGCAAAAAAAATGGCTGAACTATGTGAGGATAAAAAATACTTGGTTGAATTCATCCAATCAACGATCCATACAGAACCATTTTTATTTGTATAAGTGAGGGAACTAATATGGCTAATGAAAGACCAGCTGGTAATAAAGCAGGCAAGCTATGGATCATGATTGGTTTATTCATCGTTGTTTTTGGTATTGGTATGACGGTGATGACCAATATGGTCAATGATAAGAAAATCGATGCAATGACACAGCAATGTGAAGATGATGGTGGACAAGCAATTGTAGCAAAGGAGAAAAACTTTTTATCCACTAGCTACTCATTTGAATGTAAACAATGAGATGGGGCTGAACGCTAGCAGTACTAGTGTTTCAGCCTTTTTGAATGCAAGGAATCTATGACAGTGATAAGATGTAGATAAAATTGATTAACAGAAGTGGAGAGAGTTGTCTTGTTTATTCGTTTATCTAAAGATCAGCAGGAAATGATTCTTGCTGATATTCAACGTTTTTTTTATAATCAGCGTGATGAAGACATTAGTGAATTTGAAGCTGAACGTATGTTAGATTTTATCAAGGAGCATATTGCCCCCTATATTTATAATGCTGCCTTGTCAGATGCCAAGTATGTTGTGGAAAGACAATACGCCTCTATTGAAGAGGAATTAGAGGCATTGGAGCAGCCCATTAAAACAAAATAATCCTCTTTATCCCTCTAGATTAAATATTTGACAGGAAAGAATGGTTGATGATACCTTAATCTTGAATTAGAGATAATTCAATTCTAACTATTCAGAGCTAATTAACGGGTGATGAATAAAGGGATATTTTTCTGACCAAAATGGTTACGAGTGGCGAACACGTACGATAAACCGTGATGGAGTCACAAGAATGGATGATAAGAGGAGGCGTCATATGTTAAAAATCGGTATTATTTTAGGAAGTACGCGAGAAGGTCGTGTAAGCCCACAAGTTGGAGCTTGGGTAAAGGAAGTTGCGGAAAAACGTCGTGATGCGGAATATGAAATTATTGATATCGCTGAATTTAAATTACCATTTTTAGGGGAACCAGGTGGAGATACTTCTGGGGTAGCTGCATGGTCAGAAAAAGTAGCAGCTTGTGACGGCTTTGTCTTTATTGTTGCTGAGTACAATCACTCCATTACAGGTGCATTAAAAAATGCATTAGATTATTTACGAGTTGAATGGAACAATAAAGCTGCTGGTATCGTCTCTTATGGTTCTGTTGGAGGTGCGCGTGCAGCAGAGCATCTACGAGGAATTCTCGGAGAATTGCTAGTTGCAGATGTTCGAGTACATCCAGCACTATCATTATTTACTGATTTTGAAAACGGCTCTGTCTTTAAACCAAAAGAGGTGCAAGCAGATTCAGTTCATCAAATGTTAGATCAGCTTGTGCCATGGTCAACTGCTTTGAAAACAATTCGATCCTAAACTTAAAGCTTTGATTCAGACGGCCGCTTTCAGAAAGCGGTCGTTTTTTGATGAGGTAAAATCCATTAATGTTTGATTTCTTCAAGGACTTTTTCCTTTAAATCATTCTCCATCGAAGATAGTTTTACTGTATTAGTGAGACGCTCTTTTAGTTCTTTATCTGTCATAATGCCACGTTCCTCTAAGATTTGTACAAGCAGATTTAATGTCAGTATATTTTTAATATCCGCTGCTTTTGATGCCATTTAAAACCCTCCATAATGATAGAATTACTACTTCTTAAGTGTACTCCTTTTTGAGAAGCATGACACAGAAAGGACAAAACAAAGCAAATTTATTTCGCGTCCCGGAATATATAGGGAAAAATAAGCGATACAAATTCAATTATAAAGAGTGGAGATACTGTATGGACACTGCATTTTAGTATGAAAAGTATGTGCTGTTTCAAGCTAGAAAAGCGAATATTGTAGTAAAAGGGGACATACCTTCCTATCAGGAGGGATTCAATGGGTAAACGGTTTGGGCTTGTCATCGGACTGTTGGTAGTCATTATATCTATGTTGGTCCTATTTGATAAATTTGCAGGAGAGAAAAGGTCAGAAGCAAATAAAGAGGCTCAATCGCTTATAACAAATGAAGAGTTGAGTCTGGCTCGATTGAAGGATAAGCTACTTGAAAAGTATGTCGGCATTGACGTTAAAACGACGGAAGAAAAGGAATTAGTAATCCAAGTTGTAGGCGGAGAAGACTATTTCCAGTCAATTAAAAAAGATATGGAATCCATAGCAAAAAATGCTTTAAAAACGTCGCCCTTAAAGGACTATCCCATAGTTTTTGAAAGATGGGAGTTTACCTCCTTGCTTGATAACAACAAGATAATGGGGGATGATATGAACCTTTTGATGGAAGATTTAATTGCGGGCTTAGAAGCTTTTGACGTATATGAATATTTAGTTATTGAAAATCGAACAACCATTACCATACAAACAACGATAAAGGGCGCTACGCATGAGGCACTTGAGTTAGCTTTAAGGATGGAAGAAGCCATCAAGAAGATTGTACAAGCAAAAGCATCACAAAATGCTTCCTATGTTATTAACATATTAAATGCCCAACGAGAAAAAATAAATTAGCTGTGTAGAAAAATAACATAGGATTAAGGCATCGAGATTTTAATGCTCGATGCCTTTGACATGTTTAAAGCAGCTATGTAGTTGTTGCAAAGAGAGCTTGATAAAGAGTTGCTAGGAGTGCAACAAAGCGCATATCATCTGCTTGGAAAAGCTTAAACTGTATACCTATCTTTATTAGCTCAGTCTCAATAAAGCTTGCACTCGCAATCTTTTCATCATTGCAATATAAATAAGCAGTAGAGGTAAGATCCTTTTCAAAACGAAATTCTAAATCGTCCATTGTAAATGAATAAGAGGATTCTAATAATTGCACTGTTTTCCGTTGAATGGGTATCAAGCTGCCATCAGGCATAACAATTTGATGGCTGACTCCTTTTGTTAACAGGGTAGATTGTACTTGAAAAAGTGGTGCACCTAATGTAGTTCGTGTCTCATAACGGTACGGTAATGTTTGCTGTGCAGCTACCAGCAAGACAGCATTCAGTACTTTACCAGCAGAGGTACGCTCCATTTTTTGAAGTACACATACTGTTTCGTTGTGTTCATTCACGATTGGAATATCAGTGAAGCTTTTAAAGCCCTTCGGATAGGTAAGTGTAAAAGTTGTCATAAAGAAACCTCCAGTCATTATTTATACGAGGAGGTAGTCGATGAGGTTTCAAGAAACTAGCTCTACGGTGTTTTTTATCTACTTGCCTCTTTATAAATAAAAGAACGGGCTGCTGAAGTAGCAAATACTTTACTTTCAGCAGCCCTTTTCATTTTAGGACATTTGGGTATGACCGGACAGAGCACGCTTTTCCTGCTCTGTATCAAATTCTTTTTCCATTTTTGACACGACCACTGTTGCTACACCATTACCAATTAGATTTGTAACTGCACGTGCTTCTGACATGAAGCGATCGACGCCGATTAAAAGGGCAATCCCCTCTACTGGGATCATCGGGAATGCTGCTAATGTTGCTGCAAGTGTAATAAAGCCAGAGCCTGTTACACCAGCTGCCCCTTTAGAAGTAAGCATTAAGATGGCTAATAACGTAATTTGATGCCAAACATCTAAATCCACACCATAGGCTTGCGCAATAAAGATAGCAGCCATTGATAAGTAAATGGATGTTCCATCTAAGTTAAATGAATAGCCTGTAGGAATCACTAGCCCTACCACTTGCTTTGAACAACCATAGTTTTCAAGCTTACGCATCATGGAAGGTAATGCAGATTCAGATGAAGATGTTCCGATAACGATAAAGATTTCATCTTTAATGTACTTGATAAATTTAAAAATACTAAAGCCGAAGTAATGGGTAATCAATCCAATGATCACAACAATAAAAATGAACATTGTCATGTAAACAGATAGCATTAAAAATCCTAAGTTTCCTAATGATTTAAGTCCAAAATTTCCGATTGTATAACTCATGGCACCAAACGCACCAATAGGAGAAATTTTCATCACCATGTTAACGATTTTAAAGAAAATATCTGCAACTTGCTCGAAAAATTTAATAACAGGTTTAGCTGGTTCTCCAATCGCCGCCGCAGCTAGTCCAAATAAAACAGCTGAGAACAAGACTGGTAATAATTCACCATTTGCTAAAGCACCAACTACATTTTCAGGAATAATTTGCATAACAAATGCACCTAAACCATGCTCTGCAGCCGCAGCGTCTGTATATTGTGAAACATCAGCACCGCTTGCTGCATCTGTATTAAAACCTTTACCTGGTTGAACAATATTGACAACGATTAAGCCAATTGCAAGGGCAAAAGTTGAAACAATTTCAAAATAAATTAAAGCTTTTCCACCAATTTTACCAACCTTTTTGACATCCCCCATGCTACCAATGCCGATTACGACTGTTAAGAAGATAATTGGTGCTATTAACATTTTAATAAGTTTAATAAATATATCCGCCAAGATTTTGAGCTTTGCCCCGAATTCTGGGAATGTTGCTCCGATGATAATCCCTAGTACAATGGCGATCAATACTTGTACTGTTAAGTTTTTAAAATTTATCCGCATATAGTTCTCCCCCTACAACATCTATGAATATTGTGTGAACGCTTTCATGTGGTTATCATAGCTGAAATTTTCCGACAATAGTGTTTATGACCGTAATGGTTGTATTGTTCATTTTGTTCATTCTGAGAGGAAAAGAAGTTAAGGCTAGTAATATCAAGGGTTTTAAGCTGTTTTATAGTAGTTGTAAGATTGGTGAATCTATTATAATACAAAAGAAAAAATCCTTACGTATTGTAAGGATTTTTCATTAATGAACAAAAGTATTAAGGAGCAACGATTTTTTTAATCTCTGCTAAGATTTGATCGTTTTGAAGATGGGCTCTATAAAAATCATAAACAGGTGCAAGTTGTTCCTTAAAGCGCTGTCTTTCTTGGGGACTCATTGTATACACATCAAAATCATCTAGCTGTTTCAGCTTGTCCATATCTTGTTCATTCATAAGTTCAGCCTGCTCAAATTGCCAATCGGTTGTTTCTTTCATAGCATCCAACAACTGATGCTGAATTTTGATAGGTAAAGAATTCCAAAAGGTTTCATTCATTAACACAGCATAGCCTAAAATTCCATGCTGGGTGATCGTCATATGCTTTTGTACTTTGTAAAAACCCTTTGAATAGATATTTGAAGCGGTATTTTCTTGTGCATCTATTGCATGCTTCTCTAAATCCGAAAAGACCTCACTAAAAGAAATAGGTATAGGTGTTGCTTTGACCACTTCAAATTGCTTTTCTAATGTTTTACTTGGCATCGTACGCACTCGTAAGCCCTGCAAATCTTCAAAAGTATGAATAGGCTGCTTAACAGAGGTTAGATGCTTAAACCCATTGTACCAAAAGCCAAGCCCTTTAATATGGAACGGCTCTAGCTCATTCACCAATTGTTCACCAATAGAACCCGTTAGGACTTCCTTTACTTGCTCATTTGTATTAAATAGAAAGGGTAAATCAAGCACCTGCCAATTAGGAACATAAGCTGTCATTTTAGAAAAAGTAGGAATGATCATTTCCACTTCTCCCTTTTGCAATGCCTGAAATTCATTTTCATCATTAAATAAAGAGGAGTTGGAGTAGACATGTACTTTGACCCTCCCATTTGTTTTTTCTTCTACTAGCTCAGCAAATTTGTTGGCAGCTTGACCTTTAGGGGTATTTTCAGCGACGACATGACTTAAGTGAATTGTTATCTGTGTGTCTAAACCCTTTTGCTCATCATCATAGGGAAGCGGCTTGGCGAATAGTAATCCTTGCTGAACACTGATAGTGAGGATTAACACAAACACAGTTATAATCGTTCCAATAATAAATTTTTTCATTGTATACACCCAATTAATTCGTATTTTCTGATGTTTTTGTTATTCTAACATATGGAGTAAGCTAAAATATAGTAGGAGGGAGGCGGTCAGTTGAAATTTCAGAAGTTATCCATGCAAAGAAAAATTATGTCTCTAACTTTTTTTATTCTCATGCTTTCCTTTAGCATTGGCGGTACCTTTTTGTTAGGTTTTGTCATGAATGAGCAAAAGACCAAACTAAGTGATCAAGCACTTCTTGTAGCAAAAACCGTCTCACAGCTTCCTGAAATAAAAACATATATTGCTAGTGAAAATTACTATGATGCCGTACAGCATATTAATCCTGTTGTAGAAGAAATCCGTGATATCAATGGGGCAAAATATATTGTTGTTCTTGATATGCAACGACGAAAATATTCTCATCCTAATAGCCAGGAACTTGGTCGAATATCACAATCTGGAGATTTAAACGCTGCTTTTTCAGAGCATTACTATACGTCGATTGCACGTGGGGAACATGGTAATATGGTTCGTGCGTTTGTTCCGATTATGAATCATGAAGGACAACAAATAGGTGTTACAGTAGTAGGGTACAGTGTTCTTACGGTAGTGGAGTTACTGCAAACAATGCAAACCGAACTAATGATTACTGTTCTATTATCGTTACTATTTAGTGCATGGGGAGCACGAACATTGGGGCTTCATATGAAAAAGCAAATGTTTGGATTAGAGCCGCATGAAATTGCCAAAATGTATGTAGAACGTACAGAAACGTTTAATGCCATGCACGAAGGCATCATTGCTATCGATAATGATTTGACCATAACGATTTTTAATGAAAAAGCCTGTGATATCTTAGGCGTTTATGAAAAACCCTCTACATTGATAGGACAGAAAATCTTTCATGTCTTGCCAGATACACGACTTCCTGAAATTTTAGAGCTGGATCAGCCGTTATTTAATCGTGAGCTGTATATTAATAATCATAGTATTATGAGTAATCGAATTCCAATACAGGTTAATGGCGAAACTGTTGGTGCAGTGGCCATGTTTAAAGACCGTACGGAAGTGAAAAAGCTTGCCGAAGAATTAACAGGCGTTAGAGCATTTGTCCAAGCCCTTCGTGTACAAACACATGAACATAAAAATAAACTGCATACGATAGCGGGTCTTTTACAGCTAGGTCATCATGAACAGGCACTTTCCTACTTAACACAAGTGAAGGAAGAGCATGATGAAATCACTAACTTTTTAAACGAACGAATAAAAAATGAAAATATTTCTGGGCTATTGCTCAGTAAAATTTCCTATGCGAAGGAACAAGGAATTCGTTTGGAAATTGACCGTGAAAGCCGATTAACATCATTTCCAGCTAATTTGGATCATCATGATTTCGTCATTCTCTTTGGTAATTTGATAGAAAATGCGTTTGATGCATTAAAGGATGTACAGGTCGAGGAGAAGGTGATTCATGTTTCTGTGGATGAAGATGATGACGTTTTAGCCATATTAGTAACCGATAATGGTGTTGGCATGACGGAAGAGGTCAAACAGCACATTTTTGATAATGGTTATTCTACAAAAGAGAAAAACTACCGTGGAATAGGATTATTTTTAATAAAGGAAATTGTCGAAAAAGGGCAGGGTGACATCGAAGTCATCAGTGAGCCGAACAAAGGAACAAGTTTTTTAATCACCTTTTATTATTCATAATGGGATGGAGGGCTAGCAGTGGCACAAATCAGGGTATTATTAATAGAGGATGATCCAATGGTACGAGAGGTAAATCGTCAATTTATTGAAAAGGTAGAGCATTTTCAAGTGGTTGGACAGGCACCTAATGGGTTAGAAGGCATTACGCAAATTTGCCAACTGAAGCCTGATTTAGTTTTTATGGATATTTTTATGCCAGAGCAAGATGGTATTACAAGCTTACGCAAAATACGTGAGCTCGATCTACCAGTAGATGTTATTACCGTGACAGCCGCAAATGATATGGAGACAGTGAAACAGATACTGCATCTAGGTGTTTTTGATTATATTATGAAGCCCTTTTCTTTTGAACGTGTTAAAGGGACACTTGACAATTATTTACGCTTTAACAAGCAAACTCAAACAGAACGAGAGCTCACACAGGGAGAATTAGATCAGTTATTTCATTATCGTGATGGACAAACCATGTTGGATCAATCTGTTACATTGAAATCCGAAAAAAATCTCCCAAAAGGTTTTAATCGTACAACACTTGAAAAAGTTGTGCACTTTTTACAATCGGTGGATGGTGCCTCAGCGGAAGAAGTAGCCAGTGGAATTGGCATTGCCCGCGTAACAGCTAGAAGATATTTAGATTACCTCGAAAAACAAGAGGAAATCACAATGGATGTCCATTATGGTGGCATTGGTCGTCCTATAAACTATTACTTTAGTAAATAAAGAAAATCCTGATTGTCAAAATGACCATCAGGATTTTTTGCGAGTAATTAATAAGGCATAATTTTATCAACAGGTGTTGGTGTCTTAATCTTTGGCAGAATTTTATCTAGTGTTACTGTACGCTTAATCTCGTGTGTAGATGGATCATTTTCATCAAATTGATCAAGGAAGTTAATAACCTCTTTTACAATTGGTGTTGGCGTAGAAGCACCTGCTGTTACAGCAACGATGTTGATACCTTTTAACCATTCTACTTTTAGCTCTGAAACATCTGCAATTCGATAGGATGGTGTTCCTGCAATTTCTACAGAAACTTGTGTTAAGCGGTTCGAGTTATTAGATTTAGGATCACCTACAACAATAAGTAAATCCGCTTCACCTGCTTGCTGTGCAACAGCCTCTTGACGGACTTGTGTAGCTAAACAGATCTCTTTGTGTACCTCAATATGTGGGAATTTTTCTTTTAAACTATCCATTAAATGGGCGACATCCCATTGGCTCATTGTCGTTTGATTTGTGACAAGTAATTTATCATTCGTTAATTGTAAAGCATCAATATCGTTAGAAGACTGTACTAAGTGGACATGATCTGGGGCAACGCCAATAGCACCCTCTGGTTCGGGATGTCCTTTTTTACCAATATAAATAATGTCATAGCCTTCTGCTGATTTTTCACGAATTAAATCGTGGGTAACTGTTACATCAGGACATGTAGCATCAATGGACACTAAGCCTTTTCGCTTCGCAATCTCACGAATTTCCGGTGAAACACCATGTGCTGTAAAAATGACAGTACCTGTTTCAACTTGTTCAATAATTTCTAGGCGGTTATCACCATCTAACGTGATGATCCCATCCTCTTCAAACGCATCTGTGACGTGTTTATTATGCACAATCATCCCTAAGATGTAGATAGGTCTTGGTAATGTTTTATCAAGTGCGGCGTTACGAGCGATCACCATCGCATCCACAACACCGTAGCAATAGCCACGTGGATTAATTTTTAATACTTGCATGGTGGTTGTGACTCCTTTCAAGCTTACCTATCTACATTATAACGGACAGTGACAGTGAATACAAAGAAACGTTCATTTACATTGGTGGTTGGAAAATACGTGGTTTAGATGGAAGTGGCTCGGGAGGCGTAAATGATGCACTTTGCCTAGATGACCGTCTACTTCCAGCAGCCTTACTATCGCTTCCTGCTGCTTCTGTTGCTCCACCGCCAGCGGAAGGAAGTCCTTGGAATCCTTTATACAATTTTAAAAGTGATGGAATATTTTTCACCATCGGCATAGCTTGTTGGATATAGGGGGTATAGGTTTTGGCTGTATTAAATAAACTGTTGGCTTGCTGTAAAAATGAACCGACTTTTGAAGCTTCTTGCACAGGTGGCATCGGCATTTGCCCTCCAAATGAACCTATTCCATTAGCCATTGGAAAGCCGCCTGGAATTCGTGGTTGAACAGGGAAGCCTCCAGGCGGGAAAAAGGACTGTGGTGACATCTGTGGAGGTGTTTGCATGGGCATGGGCATTCTCATGCCACCCGGATACATTGGGTATGGATAAGGTGGTCGAAATACCATAATGATCTCCTTTCTACTTGTTTTTCATTGATGACATACCTGACTATAGCTATGATATGCAAAGGCTAATAGGAGGGTTCAATAAAGCTACATAAAAGCAAAATGTAATATGGAATTTGTAAAGTAGAAGTCCAAATACAGCTAGACCTTAGGCTCCATATTCATTCATCCTCTTCATGATAGCGAAGCATTCGATAGCCTACCCGTACATGTGTCTGAATAAGTTTGGGCTGTGCTGGATTAACTTCTATTTTTTTTCGAAGTGTAGCCATAAATACTCGTAAACTTGGAACATCTGATTGAAGAGCGTTTTGCCAGATTTCCTTTAAAATATAATTATGTGTTAGAACTTTCCCAACATTTTTGGATAAAACAATTAAAAGTTTATATTCAATCGGCGTCACATGTATTTCTTTTCCATTTACAAATACTGTATGATCAACATAATTAATTTGAAGATAACCATTTGTGAAAATGGGATTCTCTTTTTCAAGTGGTTGTTCATAGGCCATTCTTCTTAAGGCAACCCGAATTCTTGCTAATAATTCTTCCACACTAAATGGCTTTGTTACATAATCATCTGCACCTGCATCCAAAGCATTAATTTTATCATGTTCTTCTCCACGAGCACTTACGACGATAATTGGTGTTTGATTCCAACTTCTAATTTTTGTGATTAGTTCTACGCCATCTATGTCTGGTAGACCTAAATCTAAAATAAAAACGTCAGGTTTTATGGTAAGAGCCTTTTGAAGGGCACTATTACCATCACGTGCAATGTCGAATTCATAATGGTTTGTCGCTAATGTCATTTTGATTAAATTGGCAATTGCTACATCGTCCTCAACTACTAGAATTCTTTTACTCATCAAATTTCATTACTCCTTTTTTCAGCGAAAAGTTAAAAATCGTTCCTTGTGGTTTATTATCTGAAACGTTTATGCTGCTACCATGTAATTTTAAAATTGTTTGACAGAGTGCTAAGCCTAAACCAAGACCACGTCTACTATCACTGCGTTGTACTTTTCCAGTTGTAAATGGCTCAAACAAGCTACTTTTTAAAGCGTCATCGATTCCAGGCCCATTGTCAGAAATACTAAAACTTACGAATCCATCTGATTCTTTCACTATGATCGTAATGGCACTACCTGGTGGGGTGTAAGTCAATGCATTATCGATGATATTAATGAAAACTTGTATGATGAGTCGAGCATCCATTAAAGCAAATAAAAACTCAGGTTTAATTTCATAAGATATTTTATGTGTATTGTTTTGACGAATAACATGGGAAAGTGCCTCTTGAATAATATCTTCTACTAGTTCAATTTGCATTTCTAACGCAAATTGCCCATCCTCTAACTTAGATACAGCTAGTAAATTTTCAACCATTTGTACAAGCCATTTTGAATTTTTATAAATATCTTCATACAATGTATTTTTTTCAATCTCTGGTATTAGTGGTGCATTGTTGAGTAAGATATCTGCATTTCCAGAGATAGCAGTGAGTGGTGTCCTAAGGTCATGAGAGATTGCACGTAAAAGGTTAGCTCGCATCTGTTCCATTTCAGCTTCTCGCGCTACTTCCTCATTAAGTTTCTGTAAATACCATTTATCCAAAGCGAATGAAAAATCATTAATAATGGCGTGCAAAATATTGCGCTCAAATGCAGGCAATGGGGAGACTTTAGATAGGGCAATACCTATAACACCCTTCACATCTCCATTAGAAATAACAGGTATATAATAAGCGTTCACTTCAGGAAAGATGTCTGTAGATACACCTGCTACATGCCTATTATTTGTAACCCAACTAACAACACCACATTCATTTGGATTATCGAAAAGTACAGCTATTTTTTGATTTTCACTACTAGACATTGTTTCAGTACGAAAGAAAGATGATTTCTCAATTACCTGGTTATTTATTTCGAAAAATTGTACAGGCTTTTCTACTAATTTAACAATTTGAGACATGCCTTCAACTATTATTTCTTCAATAGACTTAGCATGTTGAAGCCTACGATTTGTTTCAAGGAGCACCTCCATTCGATAAGATTTACGAATGGCTATAATGGTTTGCTCCTTTATCTTCTTTGTTAAGCTACTCGTAATTACGCCAGAGATAAACATGATAAAAAATGTCATTGGATAGTCACGATGATAAGCATCAAATGAAAATCGAGGCTCTGTAAAAAAGTAATTAAAAAGTAAGACAGCAATAATGGAGTTAATAATACTCATCATCGATCCAGTTGACCAAATAGCAAGGATGAGGACCCCTAAAATGTAAATTGTAATGATGTTTGACTCGCTTATACCTATTGAATATAGATATAAGCCGACAATTGATATGAAGCAAAATACGATAAACATTTTGAACAAATCAAGCCATTCAAATGATAATTTATTACTTATACTAGGAAAATAAAATGGTTCATTTTCTTGATCTGGTACTATGTGTAAGGCTAAGTTCGGAACAAATTCATTCAGGCGGTCACTTATTTTTGTGCTTGGTCGCCACCATTTTTTCCTCATACTTGTTCGTCCGATAACAAGTTTCGTGACCCCACTAATTTGAGCATAATTAGCAAGGGCTGCTGCTACGTCGTCTTCTTGAACGATGACGACATGGCCGCCAAGCTGTTCCACAAGTTTAATGTGTTGTTGTAATCGTTCTGAATTTGCACTACTTCCTTCTTGCTCCTGCAGGTTTTGTACATAAAGAGCAGTAAATTTACCGTGTAATGCTTGTGCAAGTCTTGCAGTGGTTCTAATAACTTTTGCATTTGTAGGAGAGCTACTGATACCAACTAGTAGGTGTTCTTCAATTTGTACAGGGTGTTTGACAGATTCATGGTTGTTTATTTGTTTATAGTTGATTGTATCCGCTGCTCTACGTAATGCGATTTCTCGTAATGATACTAAATTTTGTTTACGGAAAAAAGAATGCAGTGCTTTTTCCGCTTGTTGTTTTGCATAAACTTTACCTTCTTGTAGGCGTTGTATTAGTTCATCTGGTTCAATATCTACAACTTTTATTTGAGATGCTTGATCAATTAAGTAATCAGGGATACGCTCTCGTACTTTAATGTCAGTAATTTCTTCTACTAAGTCATGAAGGCTTTCAATATGTTGAATATTTACAGTTGTATAAACATGAATCCCCTTTGACAGTAGTTCTTCAACATCTCCAAAACGCTTCTTGTGCCGCATTGTTGGAACATTGGAATGTGCCAATTCATCGATAAGAACAATTTCTGGCTTGCGCTGCAATACGGCATCAATATCTAATTCATAAAAAGCTTTTCCTCTATAGCTTATTTTTTTCGTCGGAATTTGCTCAAGCCCTTCTAGTAAAGCTAACGTATCTGGACGAGGATGCGGTTCTACATAGCCAACCACCACATCTTTACCTAATTTTTGAGCTTGATGTGCTGCATCTAACATTGCGTAAGTTTTACCTACTCCAGCAGCATAACCGAGAAAGATTTTTAAATTCCCTAAAATTTGTTGCTCCTGTTGAAGTCTAGCTAAAAACATCTCAGGAGTTGGACGTGTATTTTCCATCCTCGTTCACCTCATTTGTATTATAGCGTTAACTCCCATTAAGAAAGTATAAAGATTTTGCCTCTTTATGCTTTCTTAATAGAAAAGTAGATTTCCTAACACTACATTAATTTGAAAGTCAGTATGATGAGAACAACCTAAATGAAGGAGGGGTATTTTATTGATGGACTTTTATATGGTTGTATTGTTACTGATAAGCTTCGGAAGTCTTTTGTCATTAACTACATGGTGCTTCAAGCTAGTGGATGAGCAATAAGGAGGAGATAGGAATGTGGATTTTTATCGGGATTGTACTTGTATTCTTGTTTGGTTATCTAGGGCATGCATTACTTTGTCCTGAAAATTATTAAAGGCTGTTAGGAGGTAATGCACTATGTGGCAAATAGCCATAGTATTAATTATTTATTTACCGCTCGTTATCTTAACTGGGCATTATCTATATCGAGTAACATTACATCAAAAAACATGGCTTGATCCTATTTTAGACAAAGTTGATGCAGTAATTTATAAATTGTGTGGCATTAAACAAGTAGATATGAATGGTAAAGAATATGTACTTTCATTAATACTTTCAAATGCAATTATGGTTTTTATTGGATATTTTTTGTTGCGCATTCAATCATTCCTGTTTTTAAATCCAAATAATATTAGCAATATGGAAGCTACACTTTCATTTAACACAATCATTTCTTTTATAACCAACACAAATCTTCAACATTATAGCGGTGAATCTGGACTCAGTTATTTATCACAGATGCTAGTCATTATCTTCATGATGTTTACATCTGCAGCTACTGGTTATGCAGCTTGTATGGCGTTCTGTCGTCGCCTTGTTGCGAAAACAGATACTATTGGGAATTTCTTTATTGATTTTGTTCGTGTTATTACGCGTATTTTAATGCCTATCTCCATCGTTGTTGCCATTATTTTAGTATCTCAAGGGACACCACAAACCTTAAGTGCAAATAAAACAGTACAAACAATCGAAGGAAAATTACAAGATATTGCACTTGGACCTGTTGCTTCTCTAGAATCGATTAAGCATATAGGTACGAATGGTGGGGGCTTTAACGGAGCCAATTCAACAACACCTTTTGAAAATCCAACCGTTCTCTCAAATATAGTGGAGATGTTATCGATGATGCTATTGCCGGGCGCTTGTGTAGTTGCCTTTAGTTTGATGATTGCTTATAGAAAAAAGAAAACTATTTTTGGAAAACAAGGTTTAGCTATTTTTGCAGCAATGAGTATATTGTTTCTACTCGGATTAGTGACTGTGTACATAGCAGAGAAGGCTGGTAATCCAATTATAAGTGAACTCGGTATAACACAGGAGCTAGGGAGCATGGAAGGAAAAGAAATGCGTTTTGGAGTAGTACAATCAGCATTATTTACCACTGTCACTACTGCGTTTACAACAGGATCTGTTAACAATATGCACGATACATTGACGCCTCTTGGGGGTCTAGTACCGATGTTTAATATGATGCTAAATGTTGTGTTTGGTGGTAAAGGGGTCGGCCTGATGAACATGATGATGTATGTTCTACTAACAATTTTTATTGCCTGTTTAATGATTGGGCGATCTCCTCAGTTTTTAGGTAAAAAGATTGAAGAGAAAGAAATGAAATTAATTGCTCTATGCATTTTGATTCATCCGGCTATTATTTTGCTATTTTCAGCACTAGCAGTTGTAACACCAACAGGAATAGCAGGGATAACGAATCCAGGTGCTCACGGATTATCACAGGTTTTATATGAATTTGCTTCAGCCTCTGCCAACAACGGCTCAGGGTTCGAAGGGTTAGCAGATAACTCCACATTTTGGAACGTGACAACAGGACTTGCAATGTTCTTTGGACGATATTTAACCATTATCATTCAACTTGCGATTGCGTCACTACTTGCCAAAAAATTTTGGCACAGTGATTCAAAAGGAACATTAAAAACGGATAATACTACTTTTACTTTTTTACTAGTGGCTATCGTTTTAATGATTGGTGCCCTAACATTTTTACCAGCTTTAGCACTTGGTCCAATTACAGAGCATTTACAACTTTATTCTTAATGGAGGAGAGAGCATATGGAAACAGTAAGAAAGAGTTTTTTGACAAGTAAGATGCTGAAAAATGCAATGATAGACGCTTTAAAAAAGTTTAGTCCCACTTATATGCTAAAAAATCCTGTTATGTTTGTTGTAGAAGTAGGATTTTTGTTTGTGGTGCTATTAGTTCTTTTTCCAAATATGTTTGGGAGTGTAGTTGAAGAACACGCTCGATTATACAATGGAATAGTTGCTATCCTACTTTTTGTTACAATTCTATTTGCTAATTTTGCAGAGTCAATTGCAGAAGGAAGAGGTAAAGCACAAGTTCAAACTTTAAAAAAAACAAAGACAGTGACACAGGCTCGTGTGTTGCTTCATGATGGTACGGAAATCCTTAAACAGGCCAATGACCTAAAAAAAGGAGATATTGTATTAGTTCAAGCTGGAGAGGTAATTCCAAATGATGGGGAAGTCATTGATGGCATTGCTACTGTGGATGAATCGGCAATAACAGGTGAATCTGCCCCTGTTGTAAAAGAACGAGGCGGCGATTTTTCATCCGTTACGGGTGGTACGACGGTTACGAGTGATTGGTTGATGATTGAAATTACTTCATTGCCTGGCGAATCATTTCTGGATAAAATGATTTCGCTTATTGAAGGGGCTAGCCGTAAGAAAACACCAAATGAAATAGCCCTTAATACACTTCTAGTAAGTTTAACAATTATCTTTCTGTTAGTGGTAGTGTCCCTCTATCCAATGACTATGTATTTGAATGTGCCAATTTCTATCGCAACATTAATAGCACTTACAGTTTGTTTAATTCCTACAACGATTGGTGGATTATTATCCGCAATTGGTATTGCAGGTATGGATAGGGTAACACAATTTAACGTCATCGCAATGTCTGGGAGAGCGGTGGAAGCCTGTGGAGATGTGGATACATTAATCTTAGATAAGACTGGCACGATAACATATGGCAATCGAATGGCAGCTGAGTTTCTACCAGTAAAAGGAGTTGCCAGGGAAGAGTTAATGCAAGCTGCATGGCTTAGTTCTCTAACAGATGATACACCTGAGGGAAAATCTATCTTATCGCTTGCTTGCGAATTAGGGGTGAATACGGACGGTGAAAAAAGCATTATCCAGACAAGTAAACATATTCCCTTTACTGCACAAACACGAATGAGTGGCTTGGATAGGGTGGATGGCACAAAAATTCGAAAAGGTGCCTATGATACGATAAAAAGAGAGAGTTTGAAGGCAGGGTACAGTATTCCTTCAAATCTAGAGTTGCTGGTTCAACAAGTATCTACAGTAGGGGGGACGCCTCTGGTCGTAGCACTGAATGATAAAATTTTAGGCGTTATTTATCTAAAGGATATTGTCAAGGCTGGGCTAAAGGAACGTTTTGAACAGCTTCGTGAAATGGGGATTAAAACCATTATGTGTACAGGAGATAATCCACTTACAGCAGCAGCCATTGCAAAGGAAGCTGGAGTAGATAGCTTTATCGCAGAAAGCAAACCTGAGGATAAGATTCAAGTCATTAAGGATGAACAGGCACAAGGGAAGGTAGTAGCAATGACTGGTGATGGTACAAATGATGCACCAGCGTTAGCGCAGGCCAATGTTGGTCTTGCAATGAATTCAGGTACAAATGCAGCAAAAGAAGCAGCTAATATGGTTGATTTAGATTCAAATCCAACTAAAATTATTGAAATTGTAGAGATAGGGAAGCAGCTTCTGATGACACGTGGCGCTTTAACAACATTTAGTATCGCTAACGATATAGCAAAATATTTTGCCATCATACCTGCTATGTTGATGGTGGCTGTACCTGAGATGAGCGCATTAAACATAATGAAACTTAATTCTTCAACAAGTGCGATTATTTCTGCCTTAATTTTTAATGCAGTCATTATTCCCTTGTTAATTCCAATTGCAATAAAGGGAGTAACGTATAAACCAATGAGTGCTACAAAACTTTTGAATAAAAATTTATTAGTCTATGGTATAGGTGGTATTATAGCTCCTTTTATTGGGATTAAGTTAATTGACATACTAGTTGGTCCACTATGCCGTAGTTTTGGGCTATAGGAGGAAGGTACATGCGAAAACTATTTATGAACTTAAAGCAAGCAATTCTTATTACAATAACAATGTTTATACTGTGTGGGCTAATCTACCCTTTTGCGGTGACTGCTTTAGCTCAAGGATTACTCCATCATCAAGCAAATGGTAGTTTACTAGAAATCAATGGTAAAGCTGTTGGTTCAGAACTGATCGGTCAATCCTTTTCAGCACCATCATATTTCTGGGGACGTGTTTCAGCCATTCATTATAATGTTTATACTGAGGATGATACGGTACCAGACAAAAATGGTCAGTTAAATTATAGTGGTGTGACTTCTGGAACTTTTAACTATGCACCATCTAATCCAGAATTGAAGAAGCGAATTGAAGCAGATATCAAGAAGTTTCTACTTGCAAACCCAACAGTAAAACGCCAAGATATACCTGCAGATTTAATGACAGCTTCTGGCTCAGGGCTGGATCCACATATTAGTGTGAAGGCTGCAAACATTCAAGTGAAGCGCATTGCCCTAGCAAGCGGTCTTTCAGAAGAAGAGATTGAAAAAATCATTGAAGAAAATACGGAGAAACGAACACTAGGAATCTTTGGAGAAAATAAAGTGAACGTTCTAATGGCGAATTTAACTATCATGAAAAAAATGGATAATAGACAAGAATAATAACTATAAAATCAGGTAGAGAAATGCTTTATTCTCTACCTGATCGTATTTTATGCTTGAGAATTTACAAGAATTTTAATATGATTACGTTCCTTCATTAATGCTTCAAAGCCTTCTGTTACCACTTCATCAAGAGCAATTCGTTTCGTAACAAGCTTGTCTGCAGGGAAGTAACCTTGTGTCATCAGCTCCATTACGGCTGGGAAAATATCGCGGTAGGCAATAATTCCTTTGACTGTACGTTCTGATAGAACGATATTGTTCGGTTGGATAGCAGCTGTAGACTCCCAAATCGACACGATGATTGTTTCACCTTCAAAAGTTGTTGAGTCAATAGCTTGTTGTAATACCACAGGAACGCCCGTTACTTCAAAGGCAACATCTACACCACCATTTGTTAATTCATGTAGACGCGCAACGGCATCTTCATCTTTAGGGTTAATAACGGCTGTTGCACCAAGTTCTAAAGCTTTTGCGGCACGCTCTGCTGAAAGCTCTACAGCATAGATTTCTGCTGCGCCTGCTGCACGTAATGCTTCAATGACAAGAAGCCCGATTGGTCCAGTTCCAAAGACGGCAGCTTTGTCACCGGCTTTTAATTTACTTTGACGCACGGCATGTAGAGCGACTGCTGCTGGTTCTACAAGTGCTCCTTGCTCATAAGAAAGCCCTTCTGGCATTTTGTGAACCATTTTCTCATCTACCATTGTATATTCGGAGAATCCTCCGCCACCGCCTGAAAGACCGTGGAAACCTAAATGTTTACAAATATTATATTTACCTTTTTTACAGGCAGCACATTCGCCACATGCAAGGATTGGTTCTACTACTACAGGATCACCGATTTTAACAGATGTAACACCATCGCCAATTTCAACTACTTCACCTGAAAATTCATGTCCCATTACAATAGGTGCTATGTCTTTACTTACATAGTGAGGTTGCTCCACTGGAATAAAGATTGGCCCAGCTGCGTATTCATGTAAATCACTACCACAAATCCCTGTCCAATGTACTTTGATTTTTACTTTTCCAGGTGCGATGACTGGTTCTTCAATGTTTTCTACACGGATGTCTTTTGCTTTATACCATCTTGCTGCTTTCATAATCTACCAACCTCCCATAATATCTTACAGCTCTATCATAACATGTGGGGAATCTGCTAATCATTAGTTCCCTATAAATTGACATAAAAATTACATATTACAAGCGTTTTCGAACATTGTTACAGCGCTTTTTTGATTGCATATTCTGCGTATTTCAAGTACCTTTGATAAGGGCTTTGTTACGGTGATAATAAAACATTAAAAATATGTTTATGCTAGTAAGAAATAGGACGTAAATATACCTTAAAGTTCGAATCATGGTACAATGAAAAAGATGTTAGGAGGAACGAATGATGTCAAAATATACTGATTATAATTTTCAGCCATTTTTGCAGGACGCCATTGCAAATCTTGGCTTTACAGAACCGACACCAATTCAAAAAGAAATTATTCCGCTTTTATTAAAAGGGAAAAGTGCTATTGGACAGGCACATACAGGAACAGGGAAAACACATAGTTTTTTAATTCCAATTGTTCAACGTATTGATGTAGAAAAACAGGAAGTACAGGCCGTTATTACTTCTCCTACACGAGAGTTAGCACAGCAAATTTTTGATGCATTAAATCAATTAATAGAAGGAACTGCTATTCAAGCAAAACTATTTATTGGGGGTACGGACAAACAACGCTCCATTGATAAATTAAAAACACAGCCACAAATTGTTGTTGGGACACCAGGTCGTATTCGTGACCTTGTTTCAGCACAAGCGTTATTTGTGCATACAGCACCAATTTTAGTTGTCGATGAAGCGGATCTAGCTTTTGATATGGGCTTCATTGAAGAGATTGATGGATTTGCTTCCCAGATGCCAGAAAAGCTTGAAATGTATGTTTTTTCTGCAACAATTCCAGAAAAACTTCAGCCATTTTTAAAGAAATATATGGAAGCGCCAGTGCATGTCCATATGAATGATAAACGACCAGTGGCAGAAGGCATCGATTTTGTACTTGTACCAGTGCGCTCAAAATCGCGTAATAAACGTTTATTAGAAGTCATTGAGGGCATTAATCCCTTTTTAGCTGTTATCTTTACCAACACACGTAAAACAGCAGAACATGTTGCTGGCTACTTAAATGAGCATGGTATCCGTTGTGGCCAAATTCACGGTGATTTAAGTCCACGTGATCGTAAAAAAATGATGAAGCAAATCCGTGATCTTGACTACCAATACATTGTAGCAACTGACTTAGCTGCTCGTGGTATTGATATCCAAGGCATTTCTCATGTTATTAACTACGAGATTCCAGAAGACTTAGAATTCTTTATTCACCGCGTTGGTCGAACAGCGCGTGCAGGCAATAAAGGGACAGCCATTACTTTATTTGAGCCATCAGACGAGGATGCAGTAGTGCGCGTAGAAAAAATGGGCATTCCTTTTGTGCAAAAAGATGTAAAAGATGGCGAATGGTCAGAGTTAAAAGAGCGTCATGCCCGTAAAAATCGTGTGAAGCAAGAGAATGAAATTGATGTGAAAGCAAAAGCGTTGGTACGTAAGCCTAAAAAGGTAAAACCTGGCTATAAACGTAATATGAAGTGGGAAATGGAAAAAATTAAAAAACGTGAACGTCGCTTAAAGGCACGCGGTAAAAAATAAGGGGGCTTTTACATGTTACTTGGCTCACATGTTTCGATGAGCGGGAAAGAAATGCTACTTGGCTCTAGTAAAGAGGCACTGTCATACGGAGCCAATACATTTATGATTTATACTGGAGCACCGCAAAATACACGTCGCAAAGCCATTGCTGACTTAAACATTATGAATGGACTCCTGCATATGAAAGAGCATGGGATGACCAATATTGTTGTACATGCACCTTACATTATTAATATTGGCAATACGGAAAAACCAGAAACATTCCGTCTCGGTGTAGATTTTCTACAATCGGAAATTGAACGTACTGCTGCACTGGAGGCAACGCAAATTGTTTTACACCCTGGTGCCCATGTAGGAGCTGGTGCTGATGCTGGTATTGCTAAAATTATTGAAGGTTTGAATGAGGTATTATCTCAGAACTATCCCGTTCAAATTGCATTAGAAACCATGGCAGGGAAGGGAACAGAATGTGGACGTTCCTTTGAAGAACTTGCTAAAATTATTGATGGTGTAACGAATAACGAGCGACTTTCTATATGCTTTGATACCTGTCATACACATGATGCTGGCTATAATATCGTGGAAGATTTTGATGGTGTATTAAACGAATTTGATAAAATGATAGGCGTGGAACGCATTAAAGTATTGCATATCAATGACTCCAAAAATGTGCGCGGTGCAGGTAAGGATCGTCACGAAAATATTGGCTTTGGTCATATTGGGTTTGATGCCCTTAACTATGTCGTACACCATCCACAATTAATGGATGTTCCTAAAATTTTAGAAACACCCTTTGTCCCTCTCAAGAGTGACGCTAAATCTAAGGTAGCTCCGTATAAAGTGGAAATCGATATGTTACGAAGCGGTACTTTTAAACCTGAGCATATTGAAGCTTTAAAAGGCTAACAGAAATAACCCGAAATCAGGCTAGTTCTGATTTCGGGCTTTTTTTATTTTGTAAACAAGGCGATGAGTTGACGAGAGCGCTTTCTTCCTAAAACGGCCTCCACTTCAACAAGAATATCTTTAGGAATCCCTAAAAATAGCCAAGAAAATGAGAATTGCTCCAAATAAGGTCGAAGTTTTTTTACTTCAGAAGTCGTAATGCTAAAGCCTTCTTCACGAGCAATCGCGACAATTTCCTTATCCGTGCTTTGTGCTAATTGCTGTAAAAATTGAATACTCAAAGTCAATCCTCCTTTATCTCATTAATTTTCACGAAATCATTTATACACTTGCAATCAGCTATTCGAAAAAGCATCCATCTTCTTTTCTTTACAAAAACTGCACTTTCCTTTATACTTACAATTTGTAAATCGTAATGATTTTGAATTAGAAAGAAGCGATCATGCATGAAAACAACACTTATTGACATTGAAAATGTGTCATTTCAATATGACTATACGCAAGTTTTAAAAAACATTTCTTTTCGTGTAGAAGAGGGAGATTTTTTAGCACTTCTCGGCCCAAATGGTTCGGGAAAATCAACATTATTAAAAATTATTTTAGGTTTGCTGAAACCTTTATCCGGAGACATAAAATTATTTGGTGAACCAAGTGCAAATTTTAAGCACCGTGAATGGATTGGCTATGTCTCGCAAAAATCCAATGCCTTTAATTCTGGGTTCCCGGCAACCGTGCAAGAGGTCGTGAAAAGTGGATTAACGAAAAAATTAGGGCTTTTTAAAAGACCTGGCCGAGATGCCAAAGACAAAGTTCAAGAAGCTTTAAAGGCAGTTGGTATGGATGCTTATATGAATCGCAACATTGGAGAACTATCTGGTGGACAACAACAACGTGTTTTTATTGCAAGAGCTTTAGTCAGTGATCCCAAACTGCTCATTTTAGATGAGCCAACTGTCGGCATTGATCACGAGAATGTGCAGTCATTTTATGATATGCTGGCGAAATTAAATCGGGAACAAGGAATTACGATGATTCTTGTCACACACGATGTCGATACGGTATCGAATCGTATTAGCCATGTGGCATGTTTGAATCAAACGATTCACTTCCACGGCTATAAAAATGAATTTGATAATATTTCTCAGGATGCGCTAGACGCTTGGTATGGCCATTCCGTGAGAAAGATTCATTAGAAGGAGCAGGCATATGATTGAAGCAATTTTACATTATGAATTTTTACAAAATGCCTTTTTCTCTGGATTATTAATTGGCATACTTGCGCCCCTGCTAGGTGTGTTTATTGTTGTACGTAGGCTATCCTTGATTGCGGATGCTTTGTCGCATGTAACACTTGCTGGAATTGCTGGGAGCTTATACATTAGTCAATCAGTAACAGCCTTAGCAATGCTCAATCCTATTTATCTAGGAATACTAGCCTCTGTGAGTGGCTCTGTCTTGATTGAGCGTTTAAGACGTTTGTATAAGCACTATGAGGAGCTTGCCATTCCTATTATCATGTCAGGTGGTATTGGGATTAGCGCCATCTTTATTTCACTTGCCAGTGGTTTTAGCACAGATTTAATGAGTTATTTATTCGGCTCAGTTTCGGCTGTATCTCGTCAAGACTTATGGGTAGTGATTGGCATTGCTGCCATTGTGATAATCTTTTTGTTTTTATTTTTTAAAGAATTATTTGTTTTGTCTTTTGATGAGGAATATGCAAAAGCTAGTGGACTTCCAGCTCGTTGGGTTCATCTTTTATTTATGATTGTCACAGCGCTTGTCATTGCGGCAAGTATGCGCATAGTTGGTATTTTACTTGTATCATCTCTAATGACATTGCCTGTTGCAGCAGCAATGCGCTTAGCAAAGGGCTTTAAGCAAACCATCATTTATGCCATTGTTTTTGGAGAAACAGCTGTACTAATTGGTCTAATTAGCGCATTTTATATGGATTTAGCGCCAGGAGGCACGATTGTTGTCACTTCTATTCTGATTTTGTTACTTGTAATCCTAGGGAAGAAAGTAGCCTTTAAAATAGCTGCAAAGCAGGGGGAGGTAGCGCAATGAATATTTCAAGAGCGTGGGAAATATTAAAGGAAAATGGCTATAAAAAAACAGATAAACGGGAGTTAATATTAGATATGTTTGCAGCAACAGATAAATATCTAACAGCCCGTGATTTATTGGATGTTTTAAAAAAAGATTTTCCGGGAATGAGTTTTGATACTATTTATCGTAACCTTGCTACTTTTGTGAAACTTGGGATATTAGAAGAAACAGAGCTATCAGGGGAACGTAATTTCCGTATGCACTGTGAATCTGCGCATCATCACCATCATTTTATCTGTATGGACTGTGGCAACGTCAAAGAGCTTAATCTTTGTCCAATGGAAATGTTAGGTGAAAAATTGCCTGATTATGAAATTGAAAATCATAAGTTTGAAATATACGGTAAATGTCCTGATTGTAAGCATGAAACTCTGTCACATTAAATGTTGACAGAGTTTTTTTCTATGTAAGAAGAGGGTGCCAATAGAAGGCTACCCTCTAAAAGGATTAAGCTACTGCCACTCGACGAATCGCAACAATTTTATTGCAATCTACAATTAAAGGAGAAGCAGCTGCTGCACCTGGCTCAAGGAAGTATGCACAGCAATTTCTTGGATCGAAGGAAATGAAAGTCACACCTAAGAAGCTAATACCTCCAGATAAGAAGATATCTAGTGTAGTAGCTAGCTCTAATTTTCTTAATTGGTGACAAATACAGCCTCTACAGTTGCTGCTCATTCTTGGTGTACATTTTTCTTCTTTTTTACAGTGACATTTTTCCTCTTTTTGGCAATGGCATTTTTCAACTTTACGTTGACAGCATTTTTCCTCTTTTTTAGGACATTTACAGCCTTGCCAGTTCATATGTGACATATATCTTTTATCTTCCATTGTCTAGACCTCCCTTCCTCTAGTTTCGTAAGGGTAACCCTTACAGTAATAATCTATGTTTGGTGCATAGCTAGAGGCTGGCGATATGTCCGATAGGCTGCTTAAAAATCTATATTTTTCTCAAAAACTTTTGCAATGTGTAAAGCCCTAAGCTGAAATATTGCTATAAACATCTAATCAAGCTAATGGTATGGGAATAGATTTCTGATTTCCTTCTACAAGCGCGAAAAAAAGATGAATCTTTACATTTCTGTAAAGATTCATCTTTTAAATAGAAGTTTATTGATGTTTTTGTTGGAAATCTACCATGAAATCTCGTAAAGCTTCACATGCCTCAAGGGGCACTGCATTATAAGTGGAAGCACGACAACCACCTACAGAACGATGTCCATTTAGCCCAACAAAACCTGCTGCCTTTGCCTCTACAAGGAATAATTTTTCCAGCTCCTCATCTGCAACACGGAATGTAATGTTCATTAAAGAACGACTTTCTGGTGTGGCATGGCCTTTGTAGAAGCCATTACTATTGTCAATGGCATCATAAATGACTTTGGCCTTTAATTCATTATGTTTCTCAATTTCTGTTACGCCGCCTTTAGCTTCAACCCATTTTAACACCTCGCCTAGCATATAGATCCCAAATGTTGGAGGTGTATTATAAAGTGAATTACTATCAGCATGTGTTGTATACTTTAGCATCGTCGGAATATTTTTATTGGCTTTTTCAAGTAAATCTTTGCGAATAATTACGACCGTTACACCTGAAGGACCAAGGTTTTTTTGAGCACCAGCATAGATGATTCCGAACTTTTCAATATCAACGGGTTTTGATAGGATGTCACTTGACATATCTGCCACTAATGGAACATTTCCTGTATCAGGGTAGTTTTTCCATTGCGTACCATATATCGTATTATTGGATGTGATGTGAACATATGCATCATCTTCATTGAATTGAATATCTTCTAAAGCAGGAATATTGCGGTATTGGTTTTCTTTTGTGCTTGCAGCTTCAACAGGTGTCCCAAATAATTTAGCTTCCTTAAAAGCTTTCTCAGACCATGAGCCTGATAATACATAGCTAGCTTTTTGCTCAGTTGTTAAGAAGTTCATAGGCACCATTGTAAACTGAAGGCTTGCTCCACCCTGTAAGAATAGTACCTCATAGTTTTCAGGAATAGCATAAAGTTTTTTTAATAAAGTAATGGCTTCGTTATGTACTTCATCAAAAATGGCACTACGGTGACTCATTTCCATAATGGACATACCTGAATCACGGAAGTTTACTAATTGCTGTTGAGCATTTTCTAATACTTCTTGTGGTAGAGCAGATGGACCTGCGTTGAAATTGTATGCACGTTGTGTCAAAGTGGTACACTCCTTGTTTGGTTAATAACAGAACTTTACTGGATTATAACCTAATTTTCAAGAGAAAAAATAAAATTCTTAATATTTGAGCAGAATGGAGACAGACTCGCAACAAAATGTACACATTTAAGCAGGTATTTTCATTAAAAACGAACAAATAGAAAGTTATTTTTGAAATTAAGTGATATTTTCCGTATATTAAATATTTTTTGTTGCCATAAAAACGATAATGTTCGTGTTTTAATTTACAAGTATTTCCTTATTGGGAGTGTGAAACCTACAGGCTAAAGCAAAACCATTAAAATCGATTGTTAGAGAAAACTCCTTATTACTTTACGAGAGATAAGCAGGTTTTTGTATAATATTATAAAGAAAAGAAAAAGAGGTGTTCAGGATGTTTACAGTAGAGAAAGCTTGTTTAGTAGTGGTAGATGTGCAAGGAAAGTTAGCAACAATTGTTGATGACAGTGAAATGGTAATTGAAAATGTGGCAAAGCTCGTACAAGCAATGCAGGCACTGGAAGTACCTATTTTATGGCTAGAACAAAATCCAAGTCGTTTAGGGGGAACGGCTCTTGAGATTGCTCAGCATTTAGAAGGGCAACCGATTCCTAAAATGGCCTTTAGTGCGTGCCAAGAAGAGGCATTTGTAGAGGCGATGAAGGAAAATGGACGTACTCAATTCATTGTGACAGGTATCGAAACACACATTTGTGTGTACCAATCGGCTAGACAACTGAAAGAACAAGGATTTGAAGTAGAGGTTGTTGTAGATGCCGTATCTTCTCGAACAAAGGCAAATAAAGAAATTGGGCTTACAAAGATGCATGCGCTTGGTATTTACCCAACTAGCACCGAAATGATCTTGTATGAGCTACTACAACGTGCAGATCATGAACATTTTAAAACCATTTTGAAGCTTGTCAAATAACGTCACTAAAATCGAAACAATTGGTATATGTATTCCATTCATTGTAATAACAATTTTGTTTTCAAGAGAAATATATACAAAGAAATTGGGTTAGATTGAATAAATGTAGATGTTCGATGGGTCTATAGACCTTTATTGGGCATCTTTTTTATTTTAGGGCTAGATTATGTGTGACATTACTCATATAAAAACTTAGCCATTCCATTTGTTGTATACTATAATTAAAAATCGGGAATTCGTTATGGGTAAATAACTTTTAATTAGGATGATGACGATGAAAAAACAGTCATTTTTATGGGAGAAATGGAACAGCTAACATGGCTTGCCAAGCAATCCTCAAAGATCCCTCACACATCTGAGCAGCTTATCTCACAAGGGTTTTTACCTGAGGCAATTGGCCAATATGTGTTCATAACGAAAAATTTCTGGCAGCTTAAAGAGCCTTTATTATGGATTCATTCATTAGAAAATGCCTCTGTAAAAGGTAACTTTTATGCTCACTTGAAAGAGACAAATTCACAGACAGACGCTGCGATTGAAACAAAAGAAGGGCAATTTGTTGTAGCCATAAATCAAAATGCTGATAAGGAAGACGGTAAAGTAGCTAAAAAAGGTGAAATATCCTATGTTTTAATGGCAGAATTTGTTGGGCTCATCCTTGTCATTGCCGTTATCCTGTATATCATCCTTCGTAAACGAAAGAAAAATCAACTGAAACAATAAAAGCAAAGTCGCGAATGTGCGACTTTGCTTTTTTATGCAGGCATGTCCGTTGGTGTTGGTTTTGCATAGCCCTCTTTATACGTGTCATCAATGAACTGACGAATTTCTTTTAAGCTCTTGCCTTCCTTGTGCAGTTGTGCTGATTGGACAGCAATCTCTAAGCACACTAAACAACGCGTCCCATGATCATCCCAAACAATCGAACCATCCTCACGTTTTTCCTGAATAAAGCAATTTAAATTACTTTTATGGCCAGCAGATTCCCCACAGCCGCAATAGCATGGCATCCATTCGAGAATCTCTGTTGATTGTCCAGCGATTTGATAGACTAAGCGTATATTTTCTTGTTTGCCCTCTAAAAAGGTTGGTAGGACGTCAGCAGAAGCCGTTTCTTCTTGGATATCACCAGATGCCTCTGCATGGTCATGACCTTCATGTGAAGCGTCATTTGCTTTAGGAGAGGTTTCAGCACTGTTTTTATTTTCTCCACAAGCACTTAGTAACAGTAACGCCAATATAACAAAAATAGTAATCGATTTCTTCAAAAATAGCGCCTCCTACATGTTTACAATACTTCCATTATAACATCGTTTTCATAAACATTTACAGACGCCTCGTAGAAAATCAGTGAAATATATCTAATCCACGTGTTTTGTTCATGAAATGTTCCATTTTCTCGCTCAATAATTTTTTTAAGAAGAATCCGAACAGGATAAAAATGAACCAGAAACCAAATAGGAAGATGAGGTCCATCCAGACTGTTGACCAAATAATTCCGCCGACAGCTTCCCGCATCATTTCAATCGCATACGTAAATGGTAAAAAAGGGTTGATTATTTGGAAGAACCTCGGCAATAACTCGACTGGATAGGTTCCACCAGAGCCTGCAATTTGTAACACAAGCATCACAATCGCTAAAGCTTTTCCTACATTACCGAAGACGGATACGAGTGTATAGACAACCGTTACAAATACGAGACTAATAAAAAGTCCAAATAAGATAAAGTAGGCAGGTGCTTGAATGGAGCCGTCTACTAAGAAAATATCTCCAATGGTAATAATGAGAGTTTGAATAAACGAGAAAGTTGCAAATGTTAAGAGTCGACCAAAGTAAATTTCTCGAATACTATAAGATGAATCTCCGTGGAGATTCACAGACAATAATGAAATTAACAGTAAACAGCCTACCCAAATAGAGAGTACTGTGTAAAACGGTGTCATGGCTGTTCCATAGTTCGCAATAGGGAATACGCGATGTTCCTTTAATTTAATAGGCTCCTCAAAGAAATCACGTTCGGCGTTGACATCATTTTTTAGTAATTGCACAATCTCTGCTAGATCCGCTTCTTCTTCTAAAGTTCGTAGCTTATTCGCTAATTCTTTGATTTTAGCACTTAAAGTTGGAAATTCAGTTTGTATTTTTTGAATAGCTTGATTTGCTGTTCCTAGCGTGTTTTTGGCCTGTGTCAATTTATCTGTTGCCTGAGGTATGAATTGTTTTACATTTGTCAGCATGGTAGAAGCGTTAGTTAAAGTTTGCTTCGCACTGGTAAGGGTAGATCGAATTTGTGGCTCTAGACTTTCGCTATAATAGGATAAGAATTTTTGTAAATTAGCTGTAGCATTTTGTGCGATTTGCTGAATAGCTGTAATGTCTTGCTTGATAACATCTTTATCAATTGGCTTTAATTGATCCACTTTATTTAGTAAATCGTCATGTAGCGTCTGTAATTGTTGTAATGAGCTAAGCGCATTTGACGTAGAATCAATGAAGTTTGGAGGATGTTCCAAAGCTTCGCGAATGGCTGTCAGCTGTTCGATGATGGGTTGATTCGCTTCGGCATTACTTTCCTGTAAAGAACCAATAATGGTTGTTAAAGAGTCTTCTAATTGCTTACGAGTCGAAGCATCTGCCTGAATTAATTTTTGCAGTGCCTCAAGCGTTTGAATACTCTTGTTTATGTTGTCTTTAGAAGTTGACAATTGATTTTTAAGTGCCTCTTTCGTTTGCGTAATGGAGGCAGGGTCAAAATTTATACGATTGAGCTTATTGATGATCTCTGTAAAATGTTGGGCAATATTTTGAACAGTTGTGACATCCTTTTTGATGATAGGGGATAGTTCATTAAATAAAGCATCTGCTTCATTCACTAAATGTAAACCCTTTTGAATGGTAGTTAAACCATCTGTTGTTAGTTGTTCCACCTGTGGAACTTGTGTCAGCGCCTGATTAAGTAATTGATTTGCCTCTTTTCCTTGAGTAGAGGCTTGCGTTAAAAATGAATTAATATCAGGTAAATGCTGTTCGATAGTAAAAACATAGTTTTCGAATTTGCGAAAATCAGGTATGTCACGTTCCATTTCAATTCCAATTGAATTAAAAATAGAAAAAAGTGTCCCATTGACGGTGGATACAAATTCATTCGAAACCTGCTGTGTAAGTACGCTCGCTCCTTTACTTGTAATTTTAGGGGCAATAGGATTCTTTTTTTCATTTACATAATAATCAATATGGGCCTTCGTTGGTTGGTCGGTTAAAATAGAGGTTAGTTTTTGCGAAAAATCATTTGGAATGATTATGACTGCAAAGTAATCACCATTTTTTAATTGTTCCTTAGCTTTTTTCTCTGTTTCCAGCTTCCAAGTAAAGCTTTTATTCGTACGTAAAGTCTCAATTACTTCATTCCCGACATTAATTGCTTCATCTCTTACCGTGGTTCCCGTATCTTCATTGACAATCGCGATTTTCATATTAGAGGTGTGGGCGTAAGGGTCCATGGAGGCATAAATATTTAGCCAGGCATAAAGAGATGGAAGAAAAATTAGCCCACCTATAATGACAGCTACGACCCAGTTTGTGACAATATTACGGATATCTTTTGTATAAATTTGAAAAACATGCTGGAACGAGTTTTTCATCATGATCACCCCACATTCAAATTTTCATGAACTCTCACTATGTATGTTCCCAAATATACTTGAAATTATGTTATAAATGTGAAATATCTTCATTTAAAGGCGAATTAGTTTACTAGGTTTTCAAAACAATTTATAATCAATCGCGAATGCACTAAAACTAGGGCTTTTAGTGTAAAAAAGGAGGTCACTACTTTAGTGAAAAAATTATTAATTATTGGTTCAGTGATTGTTGTTTTATTTGCAGCAATTATTGTGCTTACCAACGTCTCAAACAAAAGTAAATTAGAAAGTGCAAATAACCCTTATGGCGATAAAAAGCTAAAACAAGAAACAATTGATCAATTGGATGATGAAAACTATCAAAACATTATGTTACCAGACGAACTAAAAGCTAAAATTAAAGCGGGTGAACCGGTCAATGCTTACTTCTTCAGTCCAATCTGTGTACACTGTCAAGCATTTACACCAGTATTAATGCCAATTGCCGATGAGCTTGGTGTTGATATTGCTCAATTGAATGTCTATGAATACGATGATCTATGGGAAAAATATAATATTGAAGCAACACCAACATTCATTCGTTTCGAAGATGGTAAAGAAGTAAATCGCTTTGTAGGAGCTCTTAAAGAAGAAGATTTACGAACGTTCTTAAATACGGTTGTGTTAAATAAATAGAAAAGGAAGAGACTGTATCATAATTATTTAGATACGGTCTCTTTTGTTTTTGTAGTGTATACTAAAAATACTGAATAGTTGTACACTGGAGGAATTCTGAATGTCAATGGATGATTATTTTTATAATGGTGAACTGATGAAATGCTATGAATTAGCGAAGCAGGTGACAAACGAAGAGGACAAAGTATTGGCACAAAAATATATTCGATTATTAGAAGAATATGAATATGATCGTTATCCAAAGCCAACTGCTCATCTCGAAGTACAGCATGTGGAACGAGCTGATGAAAGCTATCCAGAATCAGATCTAGTTGCAGATATACGGGCAATAAAAGATGAAGAGTCATTTGCGAAGCGTATTCAGCAATTGGAGGAAGTCGCAAAAACTGGAACACCCGCAGACAAGGCGCAATCTTTTTTTACACAGGGGGAGCTGTTCCTATTCGCACATCAATACAATGAGAGTGTTCACTGCTTTCAGCAAGCAGTAAAGCAAAATCCGAATAAGGCTGTCTACTGGGGGATCACAGGGCAGACGATGCATCGTTTTGGTTGGATGCCATTTGATGCGCTCGGTTATTTAGAACAAGCGATACAGCTAGATCCAACAAATCCTCGTTGGAAATGGAATAAAGCGCTCGTACTAATTCAATTAGCTAAGGATTTGCAAATGGCTCCATTTATGGCGAATGCAGCAATCACCTTAGAGGATGCACTAGCTTCTTGTGGCGAACAACAGCGGTCATTGAAAGAGGCCATTCAAAATACAGTAGATAATATGGATAGCTATGTTTTCTCCTGATATTTAGGGATTCCTATTTTCACCTTTCACAAACGATAATTACTTTACAACACTATGCGGATGTCCCCAATGTATATGGAGACATCCTTATTTTCTTGAAATAAGATTATGTCAACAGCGAAAAAAGACCTTTTGGCAAGGGAGAGGGTTGATTTCCGTTCCGCCAGCGCCCTTTCCAGGGGTCGTCCGATGAGACGCTTCACTCACTTGCGTTTGCTTCAGGGTCTCACCTGTGAAGCTAAATTCCCTAAGACTGAGGCTGGCTCCACTCCAATCAATCATTCTGCAAAGTGTCTTTACTTTTTTCATAGGAGCATAGCAATCAAATGGCCCATTATTTGTATTTTTAGAGGGAATAGGCTCTTATTTTCCATGTGGAGAAGTGAAGCGTGACACCACCTCTCCATAAAATGAGTAGTAAATACCTTCACTTTATTTGACTTTGCTAAGAAGATACATTTTTATAGAGTGGAGTGGGAGCCTACATGACTCCCGTTGGATAGCGAGACAGGCGAGCCCCTGCATGGATCGGTAACGGAGGAAACAATTTGGCGCTCGCCCACAGGAAAGCAAGTAGTCTTCAACGAAAATCTCTTTTCACCTTTCAAAAAATACTTTGGATGATTTTGTTTTCCAAAACAGTGAGGATGTCTCCAATGCATATGGAGACATCTTTTTTACTGAGAAATCTAGTGAGCCGGGTTCGTTGCCATATTTCACAATCATGGTATGATAAGAAAGAAAATGATTTGTAGATATAAAGGACGGATTTTTTATGGCACAAGAAGCGGCAAATAAGTTTATAGAAAACGTATGTAATCATTTAGTTCGCAATATGAATATTACAAAAGTGGAAGAGCATTTTAAAGAAACAATTACTATGCAGCGACAATCAGCCGCAACATCTATGGATTTTTGGGACATGTTGATGATTAATATGCTTTATTTTACTGAGAATGAACAGGCTTGGCAGCAGGAATTTCTAAAAATGCTTCAAGCTAAGGAGTGGCTAAAGCCATCAGCTCTTGAAGAGGAATTATTAATGCATCAGATGCGAATTCGTCAACAAGTGGCAGAGCAATTGGATGCTGCAAAGAATTTATTCCATAAGCAATATGAGACAGAAGGCATGACAGAGGAAGCGATTATTTATGATTATGCCTATAGCTCTGCTGGGCATTCCATGCGTATGGATTTATTAACCGTGCTTGTATCCACGCCAGAGCAGTCAAAAATACTCTTTAACGCAGATCCACAAGAAACGATACGAATTGTCAATGGCTATATTGCCTATCATACTGATGGATTAATTAATAAAACAAAATTACACTAATTTTGTTACAAAGCTTCACGTGAAAGGAATTTGATTAATGAATACACCATTTACTTTTAACCATACACAACCAACAAATATGGACCCTACGAAGAAATACCCTGCTATTTTTTTGCTTCATGGCATGGGCAGCCATGAAGATGATTTACCACAATTAGTGCAAGATTTTCAAGAGCAATGTCATATATTTAGCTTGCGAGGGCCAATTACTCAACATCCTGGCTATGCTTTTTTTACCATTCAAGAGGTGGGGCAACCAGATCGTGCAATCTTCGATAAAGTGTTGATTGCATTGCAACGATTTATATTAGAGGCCATCGAAGAATATCAAATCGATCCTCATAAAGTATTTGTTTTAGGCTTTAGCCAAGGGGCGGTTTTAGCACAATCACTGGCCTTTGTTATGGGGAATTTAGTGACGGGTATTGTTGCATTAAGTGGCTATACGCCAAAGTTTGTGACGGAGGAATACGCTATTCGTTCTGTAGAACATTTACATGCTTTTATTTCGCACGGTGATTATGATTATGTAATCCCATCTCAATGGGGAATGGAAAGCAAGGAGATCTTTGAACAATTTGGTGCTACGGTGACATTTAAACAATACCCAGATGGACATGGTGTAACACCCGATAATCTTCGTGATCTAGTGGCATTTTTAGCGCAGCAACTACAGGAGGAAATTCAATAAAAGGAAATCCGAGGCAAAAATTTGTCTCGGTTTTTTTGGCTATCGTAATATGACCTATTATCAAATTATTTTTCTCCAATAGTGTTTGGAAGAATCGAGGCAAGAAGGTTCAAATTCACGTCAGTCGGTGGTATCATAGTAGATGTTGTGAATGAACGTGCTTTGTTAGATGAAAAACATGTACTTTATGTGAAAAGAGAGACAGAACAGATCTAAAAGGGGTAAAATAATAATTTGATGTGCTAGATGCAAATTTTGTCGCTTTCTATCGATGAAAGCGTGTAGAAATTATGGAGAAAAGGAATTAAGCTGAATGGAACAAAATCTGAAAACGGAGCATAAACCACTATCCTCCGAAAAAACAAGAGGGAAGTCATCACGTTCTTCTATTTTAGCGCAAACCGTCAAGACAGGGATTATCAAATCTAATTTAATACCTATGTGGGCTGGTTTAACGCTAGGCATGTACAAAAATAAAATGACGTTTGTAGACAATATACCAGAAATTATTTTTTCAACAATCGGTTCTGCCCTTGTCATTGGAGCTGCGGGGGCCTTTAATAATGTCTATGATCGTGATATTGATGCAATTATGCCTCGTACACAAAGCAGACCAACTGTAACAGGTGAAATGTCGGCAAAATCGACTTTATCATTAGCTGTTGTAATGTTAATTATTGGCGTAGCTGTGTTGGCACTTGCCTCTCCTTTAGCAGCGGCATTTGGATTATTAGGTGTATTCCTATATGTAGTCCCTTATACCATGTGGACAAAGCGTCGTACGATATATAATACAGAAATTGGTAGTATTAGTGGTGCGGTACCACCATTAATTGGTTGGTCCGCTGTATCTACAGATATTACACACCCAGCGATACTTGGTTTATTTTTTGTTATGGTCATTTGGCAAATGCCACATTTCTATGCTATTGCCATTCGCAAACGTGTAGACTATGAAGCAGCCAGTGTACCCATGCTACCAGTTATCAAAGGGATGCGTCGAACGTATTATCAAACCAATTTTTATTTAATATTATTGATTCTATCAAGCTTTTTATTTGGCTCGTTAAGTGTAGGCATCATGCTTGTGGCATTGATCTTAAGTGTTGCTTGGTTAGTGATGAGTATTTACGGTTATCATAGTAATACAGATCAAGTGAAATGGGCTACCAAAATGTTTGTGTTTTCCCTGTTCCATATGACTATACTATTCTCAACAGTTATTGTGTACTCGCTAGTAGGGGTTATTTTTAAGTTATATTAATTTTTCAAAAATGGCGCTGAAAAAATATCGTTGTGCGAAAACAATTACGAAAATAAAAACCAACAAGTTTACTCGTTACTTGTTGGTTTTTTATTATCGACTGAAATGATTTGGCGACTAGGCCACTCGAATGCATGTAACTGTCCGCCAAACACAGCGCCACCATCAATACCAATAATATTATTTTCTCCGAAATAAACACGATAATCAGTTGGATCATGATGCAGGTTATAAGTAGGGGTATGGCCGAAGATTACTGTTTTTTCCCCTTGATAGCCTGCGTGGAATTCCTCGCGAATCCAAAGTAAGCGCATAGGGTCAGTTTCGGCTATTGCAGCACCTGGCACAACGCCACCGTGAACGAAAATAGCATCCTCTAACTCAATATATATTTCAAATGTCTCCATTAACTGTAAATGTTCTTCAAGCTTAGGGAGCGTTTTAATAAAGCTAGGCAGAGTATTACTTTGGATGGCTTCCTCAAAGTCTGCCAACTGATAGCCATAGCTTGCTAATGTTGCCTCACCACCACAAAGCCCTACCCAATGGTTCCATGGCTTAGCAAGACCTGAACGGCATGCATGGAGCATGATCGCCTCATGATTGCCTAGTAAAACTCGTGCACCTTTTGTCTGTAATTCACTCACTAAATTTAACACACCACTAGAAGAGGGCCCTCTATCAATATAATCACCAAGAAGAAAAAGCTGGTCGTTCATTGGGTCATAGTTTGCTTTTAATAATAATTCTTCCAGTAGCCCTAATTCTCCATGTATGTCACTAATTGCTAGTATACGGTTCATTTACGAGCATCCTTTCTAATAGTACAGCTTTACCCTTAAGTATAGAGAATTATTCTACAAGTTTCGACTTTTCTAGCTTCTCCTAGCTTTTTTCATAGAATTTTTAAAGAAACAATTCTCTTACTACTATGTTTATCATATGAAGGATGTTTTTATAGCTTTATTCATTTGTCTAGAGAAGATGGGTGATGAGAGGAGGGAAATGCTTGAAACGTAACAGCAGAAGCAAATTGCAATGCTCCTACTGTTTGACTTAAAAATTATATCTGTAGTTTTTCCCATGCTTGCTTCGCTATTTGTTCATCAAATGTTGAAATGAGGCGAAAATTATTGCTGTCTAAAATGCGATAATGCTGACTGATGACGTTTTGCTGTAGTCGAAAACCACCATACTCCTGAATGTTTTTCCACCATATGTATCCACCCATTGTTTTCTCTTTTGGCTGCAATGTTCCATTATTTGCGATTAAATCTACAACCTCTAATGGATCACCACCAAGCTCATGCTGTAAAATCGTACTGTCTCTACACAATGTGCAAACTGTAACAGTGGTTGTCCAGCCAGCTAGTATACGGCCCTTTTCAATTTGGACAAGTGTTTTTTTTGATAATCCTAGTAAATCACTCATTTGATCCTGTGTGAAAGCTTTTTCTGTACGGATTAATTTCAGTTTTTCTGAAACGAGTGTGATTAATTGTTCACGATTCATCCTAACACCCCTTATTTTCAGATTGTTAAGTTCCATTATACATGAAAGTAAAGAAGCGTGTTTTTCTTTCACCTTGAGAAGTGGCAGAGATCGCGTAAAATTGAAACAGACTGCCCCTAATGGACAGTCTGTTGGATGCTAGATTTCATATTTTTTCGTATCCGAGATCACCCTGAAGTGAATGCCTTTAATCTGAGCGCTGACCTTATGGCGGAGTGTATCAATATCCACAAGCTCCTCTTTATTTTTGACACACACAGCAATCTCTTGTAATAGCTTTGTAAAAGATTCTTTAAATAGAGCGCGCATATTATCGAAATCTAAACTACGAAAACTCCCATCAATATCGAAAGCTTCCACTGAATTTAATTGCTTGGAAGCTCCTGCAAACCGATCATCGTAGACTGTGTAATTTTCATCTGTTACCACGATAATAAATAGAACTTCTCCCGTGATTGTTTTTAACTCAATATTTGTTTTGTGTTTTTTTACATCAGTAATAATGTGAATACCATCTGAATGATATAGCTTAAATAATGTCATGTGTATGGCCCCCTGCAACTAAAATCATTTTCTCTATTCATTATATAGTGAAATGGCTAATAATGGAATAAGGAATACTGTTTCCTACTGTTACGATTGAACCTCTGTTTTAAGAGGTAGACTTTTTCGAAGAGGACGAACCTCTATATAATGAATTTGATGACCTTGTTGCTCATAGATGCTAAAAATATAGGAGCCTAGCTCAATATTTTTTGATGCTTTAATGCCGTTATTCACAGTTAAGAACCAACCACCTAATGTTTCCACTTCTTCAGCATCCAGGGTAATGTTTAATAGATTTTCTACATCTTCCACAAGCATTTTTGCATTTAATAAATAGTGATGATCTGTAATTTTTCGAATATCCGCAATTTCATCATCATCAAACTCATCTCGAATTTCACCAACAATTTCTTCTAAAATATCTTCAACCGTTACAAGGCCAGATGTACCACCATACTCATCCATTAGGATAGCCATATGGATTCGTTCCTTTTGCATACGTACAAGTAATTCTTGAATGGGCATTGTTTCAATTACGCGAATGACAGGATTTATGAAATCTTCTAGAACTAAGGAGTCGTCTGTAAGTTGTTCAAGTAGACCCTGCGTTAATAGTTCTTTCGCATTGATGAAACCTAATATATTATCTCGGTCCCCATCATAGATCGGGTAACGCGTATATTTTTCAGCAGCGATGTAATGAATAATGTTTGTAAAAGATTCATTTTGTTCAATTCCAATAATTTCTGTTCGGGGAACCATGATTTCACGAGCAATACGTTCATCAAATTCAAAGACGTTATTGACATATTTGAGCTCAGATTTATTGATTTCACCACTTTTAAAGCTTTCAGACAGTAATAATCGCAATTCTTCCTCTGTATGAGATAGCTCATGTTCGCTAGCAGGTTTCATTCCGAATAAGCCAACTAACACGCGTGCAGAACCGTTCAAGAACCAAATAAATGGATACATGATCTTATAGAAAAACATAATGGGTTTTGCAAAAAGAAGTGTAATGGATTCAGCTTTTTGAATGGCAGCTGTTTTTGGGGCTAATTCGCCGACCACTACATGTAAAAATGTAGCAATGGCAAAGGCTGTTCCAATTGTAAAGATCGTCATATATTTATCAGAAATGCCGATTATTTCGAATAGCGGGTGAAGCATAAATTCAAAAGTTTTTTCACCAACCATCCCGATACCAAGAGCGGTTACAGTAATCCCTAATTGACACGCTGATAAGTATTCATCTAAGTGTTGAACAACATGTTTAGCAGCAACAGCTTTTTTATTGCCTTCTGCAACCAGCTGATCGAGTCTTGAGGAACGTACTTTTACAATGGCAAATTCTGTTGCCACGAAAAAGCCTGTTAAAGCTAATAAAATGGTAAAAATCGATAGGTTTATTATGGTCTCCAAATAGTCGTTCTGTAAAAACAGAACGTCACCTCCTAATTATGAATGAGTAATAATAAAGATTGCATTAATGCAATACTTTCGGGTGAAACATTTTTCTTAATCGTTTCAATTTTTTTATCATCTTGCCTGTTCATTTGTGCGAGCAGAGATGTAACATCATGCTCTAAATCTTGCATTTTTAAACGAAGCATCTGTACATCGATTTCTTCATAGGGTGTGATGTTTAACTCATGTTGGATTTGTACAAGTGAAAGCCCCTGTTGTTTGCGCTGTTCAATCAATTGAAGCCGTTTAATCATGGCTTGGTCATAGTAGCGATAATTTGCTGCAGATCGTTCTGCATCTAGCAAACCAATATTTGTATAGTAATCAATTGTTCGTTTAGTAATGCCTGTTTTTTCTGCAAGCTCGCCAATCTTTAATTTTTCTGTCCCAATGCAAACACCTCCAAACCATCACGTGATACTTTGATTATAACGTGATGGTTTTAGTTTATTCAAATGATAGCCTTTGATATTTCGAAATTATAAGATTTTTTTCAAAAAAAGAACGTTTCTACCATGATTAAATGGTAGAGACGTTCCTAGGTTTTACGGAAGTAAATAAGTATCGTATAGGTGATGGAGTGCTTCCTCACCATTTTTTTGTAAGAGAATTTCATCATTATATGTAAGTGTTATGCTCGTTTGTTGGCTATCAATTTTGTCGTCAATTATTTGACAGGTAACAGTCACAAAGCCTGATTCAGTAAGCTTTTCTTTCATATCGTCACTCCACGCCTGATCAGAAAATAGTGGTGGCTGCCAAGTACCTCTCACATGCAGCTCACTTTTTTCAAGGTCATAATCCCAGCGTATGTCACGTAAAATAGTTTTAAATAGGTCATTAACGGTAAACGATGTATCTTTATAGTTAATGTCTAGAGCACGTATTGCATGGACATCTCGGCTAACTGCACTAGCTGCGGAATTAGCAGCTGAATTGATGCCTGAAGCAGCATCTTTAATTTCTGAAAATCGACCACCACAGCCAGAAAGTAGTACGCAGATGCATGTGATATAAGCAACTTTTGTCATCCATTTCACAAGTAGTCCCTCCAGTCTAGTAAGTTGTTATAACTATCTTAACGAAAAGAAAAATATGAAGAAAGGGCATGAAGGCGGTAGTTTGTGACGGTTTTGCAACGATGCGACCTCCACTTGATTGTTCGGCATTTGAGAATTATATAAGTCTGAATATTTAGTAAAAAAACAAAAGAATGGGAGCGGTTTGTGATGAAAATTAATGATGAAATGCTTGATCGATTAGGAACATATTTTGTTTATCATGCTGTTTATGATAATTATGGAATTACGTTTGAAAACTTTGTGGAGCGTTGGCTACGAGGCATACTTGACATATAGCGAGCTATACGTTAAAACTCCTGGAAACAGGAGTTTTTATCTATAAAAAATACATATTTCCTCCTGATTTAGATACTTTACTCATGGTGATTGATGCTATAATTAGCTTAATTGGTTACTTATCTATTACTTTCTATCTAAAGGAGATGATGCATATGAATTTATTGGGGAAAATTCTCGCAACTGTCATTGGAACAGTATTTGTCGTATTTGCAGTACTGACCGTTGTGAATATTTATCAAACAAAAAATTTAACAATAGAAACAGCTCAAAAAATGGCACAGGCAGAAACTTCTGATCACGCCTACCAGATTCAACTTCAGCTTGATTATGCTATGGATACAGCACGTACGCTTGCAGCTAATTTAACGACAATGGTGGAAGAACAAAAGGCTGATCGTGCTTTAACAGATGCTATGTTCCAACGTATTTTGAAAAATAATGAGCAATTTATGGGTGTTTGGTCTGTATGGGAGCCTAATGCCTTCGACGGGCAAGATGAAAAATACATTAATACAGAAAGGCATGATGCATCAGGACGCTATGTTCCATTTTGGACGCGTGATGGTGATAGTATCGTTCCTTCTCCTATTGTTGATTATGATACATCTGATTTTTATCTATTACCGAAACAAAAAGGACAGGAAATGATTTTGGAACCATTTGTTTATCCTGTCGCTGGTAAGGATGTGTTATTAACGTCTATCATTGTGCCTGTTACGATTGACAATGAATTTAAAGGTATCGTGGCCGTGGATATGAGTTTAGAAACATTCGCTCAACTAAGCCAACAAGTAAAATTATTTGATAGTGGCTATGGTTCGATTATCTCGAATAATGGCATGTTTGTGACACATCCAAACAAGGATTATGTGACAAAGCCATTTGCTGAGCAAGAACAGTATACATATAGAAACGAGATCCAAACAGCCATTCAGCAGGGCAAGGCTTCTGTTATTCAAGATTTTTCAAGCTATTTACAAGAGGATAGCTATATTGTCACTGCTCCCATTCATATTGGAAAAGCGGAAACTCCGTGGTCATTGCTTGTCACAGTACCGACTAAAGAAGTGTTAGCACAAACAACAAAACTCACATGGACGATGGTCATCATAGGCGTTGCTGGCCTGATTTATCTTTTAATCGTGCTAACATGGCTTATTCGTCGAATTGTTCGACCTATCGTAATGGCAGTGGCACAGGTGCAAGCGATAGCAGATGGAAATTTAGCAGTGGAACCATTAGCGGAGGATAGCAAGGACGAGCTTGGTCATTTAGCAAAGGCTGTCAATATCATGACAAGTAATACACGAACATTGATTCAGGAAGCAAGGCAAATTTCAAATCAGGCAAGTACCTATAGTGATCGACTCATGTCTTCCACAAATAATATGAGTGTTAGTATCGATCAAGTGCTAACGACAACAGGTGAGTTAGCGACAGGAGCAACCTTACAAGCTGAGCATGCAGCCCTAACGCTAGGTGTAACGCAAGAGGTAGAGCAGAAATTGCAAGCTATTCAAGTGGCTATCAAGGAAATGACTCATCGCTCTCAGGAGACAACGCAGGCATCCAAGCAAGGATTGGTTCATGCGGAACAATCGATTCAAGGCATGGAGGCGATGTCGGAGCAAGTCACATTAACAGCCTCTGTTGTCCAGCAGCTCAGTGACCAATCGACTGAAATTAATCGTATTTTACAAGTAATCAATGCTATTGCAGGTCAAACGGATTTACTTGCACTTAATGCTGCGATAGAGGCTGCTCGTGCAGGTGAGCATGGGAAAGGCTTCTCTGTTGTAGCAGAGGAAGTACGCAAACTTGCGGAGGAGTCCGCCAAATCGACGAATCAAATTGCAGCTATTATTGATACGGTTGTGAAGGATACTGTAAAAGCAGGGGATGCCATGCAAAATGTTGTAGCTGCTGTGCAAACCAACACACAGTATCTTGATGCCAATAAACAAGCACTTGATGCCATCTTACAGCATATCAATGATACTGTAGCGCAAATTGACGAAGTGACGACTGCCTCTCATTTAATTCAAAAGGAAACAGTAGAGGTAGTGCGGGCAGTGGAAAATATGACGGCTGTCAGCCAGCAGTCCTCAGCAGGAACAGAGGAGCTATTAGCAACGATGGAGCAGCAAAATACCGCGGTTCATGAGCTGAAAAATATGGCGGAAAGCTTATCTGGTATGACGAACTCCTTACAACAAACACTAGCAAAATTTCATTCTTAGTAGAGAACTAAGGTTGCGTGTCATCTTCTGTACAACGGGATGACATGCAGCTATATTGTGAGTTACTTTCTATAGAAAAAATTTTTCTGAATATTTTGTTATTTATTGTCGCATAAATGCTATTATTTATTTAGTTGCTATAGGCAGGAGCTGGTACATATGAAATTACTACATAAAATTTTACTGACAACGTTATCTACAATGATGTTTGTGTTCATCATTATTTTAAGTGTCAATATTGTAAAAACTAATTCATTAGCAGTGGAGGATGCACGACAGCTTGCTCAATCGAGGGCGTCCGAAAGTGCATATCAAATGCAAATGGAACTTGATTATGCGATGGATACAGCAAGGACAGTAGCCTCTAATCTCCAAACAATGGTAGCTAATCATAAGGGAGATCGTGATTTAGCAAACGAGATGCTCAAACAATTACTCGAACAAAATGACACCTTTCTAGGGGTTTGGACAATTTGGGAGCCAAATGCCTTTGATGGACAAGATGCTCATTTTGCCAATTTGAAAGGGCATGATACATCAGGGCGTTTCCTTCCATATTGGGCACGCAGCAACAAAGGTGTGACGCTTGCTCCTCTAGAAGACTATGAAACTAGTGATTATTATGTATTACCTAAAACGTTGAAACAAGAGGTTATTTTAGAGCCGCTCACTTACCCAATTGATGGTCAAGAAGTATTAATGACGTCCACAGCTATCCCTATTCAAATAGATGGAAAAGTCGTTGGTCTTGTTGGAATTGATATAAGCTTAGAAACATTGGTTGCCATTAATAATGAAATTGTACTATATGATACAGGGTATAGTGCCATTGTGTCTCATAAGGGGTCATTTGTTTCCCATCCATCTCCTGATTATGTCAATAGACCAGTGACTGAAATGGAGAAATATAAAAGTGCGGATAAAATTTTGTCTGCTGTTGAGCAGGGCAAACCCTATCTAGTAGAGGATTATTCAACCTATTTGCAGGAAGCTTCCTTTATTGCTGTCTCACCTATCCAAATTGGTCAAACGTCGACACCGTGGGCATTGCAGGTAATTATTCCATCTGAAGAGGTAATGGCCGCCGCAAGTGAGGCAATGTGGTTATCGATACTACTAGCTATTATTGGTATTATTGTATTAGTTGGTGCCATTACTTGGATAGCTCAACGGATCGTCAAACCAGTGGTTCAGACAGTGGAACAGGTCAAAACTATTGCTGGTGGAAATTTAGCAGTGGAGCCGTTACAGGTTCGTTCGAAGGATGAAATTGGTGAGCTTGCACATGCAATGAATCATATGACAGACAATATGCGCGAGCTGTTACAAGCAGCTACACATATTTCCAATCAGGTGAATGTATACAGCGGAGAATTACGTGCTTCTACCAATGATATGAGCATCAGTATCGAACAGGTGTTAACCACAACAAGTGAGTTGGCGACAGGTGCTACTGTACAAGCCGAACAGGCATCTACCACATTAGGCGTTACACAAGAGGTTGAGCAGAAATTGCAAGCAATTCAAATGGCAATTGAAGAAATGCTTCAGGATTCTCAGCATACAACAGCGTCTTCTAAACAAGGTTTAATTCATGCAGAGCAGTCTATTCAAGGGATGGTAGTGATGTCTGAAAAAGTGTCACTGACAGCTATGGTCGTCCAACAGCTCAGTGACCAATCAACAGAAATTAATCGTATTTTACAAGTCATTAATGCTATTGCAGGTCAAACAAATTTATTAGCATTAAATGCGGCGATAGAAGCTGCTCGTGCAGGTGAGCATGGCAAGGGCTTTTCGATTGTGGCAGAGGAAGTACGAAAGCTTGCAGAGGAATCAGCCAAATCAACGAGCCAAATCGCCTCCATTATTGATATGGTTGTTAGGGAAGCAGCAAAGGCTAGTGATGCTATGCAAACTGTTGTCTTAGCTGTGGAAAACAATACGCAATATATTGATGCCAATAAGCAGGCACTTGATGCGATTTTACGCCATATTGTCGATACAGTAGCGCAAATCGATAATGTGACAGCTGCCTCCAGTGTCATTCAACGGGAGACGCAGGAGGTTGTCCGTGCAGTAGAAAATATGACGGCTGTTAGCCAGCAATCCTCAGCAGGAACAGAGGAGCTAATGGCAACGATGGAACAACAGAATTTAGCGGTTCATGACATCAATAACAAAGCCCAACAATTAACAGCTATGACGGACTCATTACAGGCAGCACTCGCTAAATTTCAATATTAAATTAAAAGAGCTGTAGGCGAGTTGAAATTTACATCCAACCTTGCCTACAGCTCTTATACTTATTTGAAAAATTGTGTAATAAATTGATTCGCTTCCTGCCAGTTATAAACCCTTACAACATTATTAGGAACAGCAAGACGATTATAAGGTGTGTCAAATAACACAACAGGTATTTTTAACTCCTCTGCCAGCATTACTGCATTATCATGCTTATCCTCAAAGAAAGCTTCTACACGATGTTTTTTTGCAGCGGCTAGTTTATCATGGCTGCCGAGAAGCTCGATATGGTCGTAAGGTATAGCTTGCGATTTAAACCAATTGACCGTGATGTCTGCTACATTTTCACCTCGAGCAGAAATATAATACAGCTCAAAATTATTTTTCCAAGCGCTTAGAATATTTTTTGCATCTTTTGCCAACTCAGAGACTTCGTACATGTAAGGTTCATTTTCCTTAAACCAAGTATTAAAGGCACTTCGGTCAATAGGGTGTGGGAAGGCAGATAAAAAATCATATTCACAAACATCATCCAGCGTAATATTTACATTGTACTGTTTATTAATATGTGGAATGAGTGTACTTGGACATGTCACAGTCCCATCAATATCAATACCAAAGCGGGGCTTTTTCATGCTAGCACCTCCTTAGGCATTCGCTTTTTGAGCTTCTTCCGCTGCACGTTTTTCTTCCATTTCTGCTGCTAATTTATCAATTTCTTTCTTCAGTTCTTCCACCATTGTTTCTTCTGGCACTTTACGGACTGTTTTCCCCTTCATGAATAACAAGCCTTCACCACGGGCACCAGCGATACCGATATCTGCCTCACGCGCTTCTCCAGGACCGTTTACTGCACAGCCTAGAACAGCTACTTTTAACGGTACATTTAATTTTGAAATATATTCTTCTACTTCATTTGCGATAGAAATTAAATCAATTTCAATACGTCCACATGTTGGGCAAGAAATCAGAGTTGCCATATTAGAAGCGAGGCCAAAGGATTTTAATAATTCTCTTGCTACTTTAACCTCTTCTACAGGGTCAGCAGAAAGGGAGATACGTAATGTGTTTCCAATCCCTTTTGATAGGATGGCTCCAAGACCTGCTGCTGATTTTACAGTACCAGCAAATAATGTCCCTGATTCTGTAATCCCTAAATGAAGCGGATAATTAAAGGCTTTAGATGCCTTTTCATAGGCTTCAATGGCAAGATTAACGTCAGATGCCTTCATTGATACGATAATATCGTGGAAGTCCAAGTCTTCCAAAATTTTAATATGATGTAGAGCAGATTCTACCATCCCATCAGCTGTAGGATAGCCGTATTTTTCTAAAATATGACGCTCTAATGAACCGGCATTTACACCAATACGAATGGGTATACCTTTTGCTTTGGCTGCATTAACAACAGCTTCCACTTTTTCTTTACGACCAATATTACCTGGATTAATACGTACTTTATCAATACCATTTTCAATGGCTTTTAATGCTAATCTATAATCAAAATGAATATCAGCTACTAATGGAATATGAATACGTTTTTTGATTTCGGCAATCGCGTCCGCTGCACGTTCATCTGGTACAGCAACACGAACAACTTGACAGCCCGCTTCCTCAAGACGAAGAATTTCTGCAACTGTTGCTTCTACATCATGTGTTTTGGTTGTACACATACTTTGAATGAATAATTCATTACTACCACCAATTGTTAAGTTACCGACACGCACAGGACGTGTATTTGAACGGTGACAAATTTCACTCATTAACTTTCTCTCCTTTTCGGGCCTCTATTTTCAGCCGTCACTGTCATTTATTTTAGCAGTGTAAGAAAATAAGGACAAGGAAGAAACGCTAACTTTTCATTTTCCGCATTTGTTTTCTAGCTCAAATGAGAGAGGAAGCTTGATATTTTCACCTGGAACTAGTGCTTGTAATTGTAAGTATGGGTTTAAGTTGTAAAAAAGTTGTAAGCGTTCTGGAAAGGTCATGGGAACTTTAGCAGGGTGTAGAGCAAATAAACTATGAATAGTATCTCCTTCAATCGTTTGTACAGTAATATAATTTGGCTCACGCTGTTGTTCACAAAGTCCGTTTTCTGAGCTCTTTGTGGATAAAGCCGCAAGTGGGATGGACCCTTCTGTTAAATCTACTTTGACGACAAAGGCAATTATAATGATGATAGTTGTTAAGATGAATGCTCGCAAAAAATCCCCTCCTTTTCTACACTATATTGAGAAGAGAGGGGATTCATGCACATTATTTTATATTTGGTTGTTTTGGATATTTTGTAAAGGCCACAATTAATAGAGAAATGGTTAAAAATAAAGATAGTACAGTGATAACAGTACTGCTAACGGGCAGATAGTCTGCTAACATCGAAAGTAATGTAGCCCAAGTGATCGCAAAGGTAGTTGTTCTCCAGATATGGCGATACTCACCTCGACGCTTCATCGCTTTCAAGATAAATAAACCTGCTAAAGCATAAAGGGCAATTTGTGCAAAAATAAGCATTGTTGTCACGACGAAAAGCATTAGGAAGGTGAATGGATATAAGAGCCATTTAATGCCCTCTATGTAATCTGTTAAACCAGTTAAACTATCCATATCGAATGTATCAACGGACATACCTGCTGCAAAACGACCTAAAGAGAATACGGACACAATGGTAATCAGTAGAAAAGTATATTGAATAACCTTTCCAATAGGTAATAAACGATAGGCTGCTAGTTTTTTAGGATGTATAAGACTATCAATAAAAAGCTGTGAGTGTTTCATGCTATATCTCCTCCAATCGATATTTTAACATGTTCAAAGAGGACAAGATATGAAAGAAGTATAAATGAGGAGGGTCTTGATGTTAAAATGTTAACATTATGTAAAGAAGTTAAAGGATTTCTTTACTTTTTGTTTGGAATCATTTAATGATTAGAACGAGGGTAGTAGAGATGTAGGAATTGGAGCGAAAACAATTGACAATAGATTGGCAAAGCATTCTCTTTCAGTTTATAGGCGGGCTAGGGGTCTTTTTATTTTCCATTAAATTCATGGGGGATGGACTTCAAAAATCAGCGGATGATCGGTTACGTGAATGGTTAAATCGCTTTACCACAAACCCTATTATGGGTGTCCTGGTAGGTATATTTGTAACGATTTGCATACAATCAAGTTCTGCCACAACAGTCATCACTGTAGGATTAGTGAGTGCTGGTTTTTTAACACTGCGTCAAGCAATCGGTGTCATTATGGGGGCAAATATTGGTACAACGATTACAGCATTTATTATTGGTATTAATATTGGACTCTATTTTTACCCTTTATTGGCAATTGGGGCTGCCTGTTTATTTTTCTTAAAGAAAGCAACGTATCAACATATTGGTCAGATTCTATTTGGCTTTGGCGGTTTATTTTTAGGGCTAGAGTTGATGAGTGCTAGTATGCAGGCGTTACACCAGCTTGCAGATTTTGCATCGTTAACGCTTCATTTAAGTAATCAACCGATATTAGGCATATTTTTAGGAACCATTTTTACCTTACTTGTGCAAAGCTCTACCGCAACGGTGGGGGTATTGCAAGGTTTATATGCAGAACAATTAATTGGTTTAAATAGTGCTTTACCGATATTGTTTGGAGAAAATATTGGCACGACCATTACAGCTGTTTTAGCTTCCCTTGGTGCTTCTATTTACGCTAAGCGTGCAGCAGCGGCTCATGTATTATTTAATGTGATTGGAACGATTATTTTCATGTTATTGTTCACACCGTTTATGCAATATGTACAGTGGATCAGTGGCGTATTTCATTTAGAGCCTCGCATGCAAATTGCCATTGCTCATGGCTCATTCAATGTCTTTAATATGATGATCCAACTACCATTTATTGCTGGACTCGCAGCCTTAGTTACAAAGCTACTGCCGGGACATGATGGCAATATCAATGTAACAACAAAGCATTTAGATCCATCATTCATTGATTCCTCTCCTGCTATTGCGCTAGGTCAAGCTAAAGAAGAGGTATTACGAATGGGTGAACATGCATTGCGTGGGTTGGAAGAAACGTTTTTATATATGAAATCTGGAGAGGCAGAGCATATTCCAACGGTGCTACAGCTAGAAGTCGGGCTTAATCATCTAGACAATGAAATTACTGATTATTTAGTAATGGTGTCTAAGCAGCCTCTTTCCCGTGCAGACTCAGTAAGACATCATACTTTATTGACAAATGTAAGGGATTTTGAACGAATTGGGGATCACTTTGAAAATATATTAGAGCTTTTACAGTACAAGGATCACCACGAGGTAAGCTTAAGTAAATCAGCGCGACAGGACTTAATAGGTATGTTTAGTTTAGCTATAGAGGCAGTGCGCAAAAGTATAGAAGCATTAGATACCGCTAGCTTAAGCTTAGCTCAAGAAGTAACAGAGCTAGAAAGCCTGATTGATGATATGGAAGATAAACTACGTCAAAAGCATATTGCCCGATTAAACACGAATGAGTGTAGTGGGGCGGCAGGAATTGTTTATATGGATATCGTGAGCAACCTAGAGCGTATAGGAGACCATGCAGTAAATATTGCAGATTCTATTTTAGGCATTCGTCATTAATGAAACTTTTCACTTTGTTATTTCGTATGAAAGGCAATGCACGTTAAAAGGAGAGAATCTTTATGGAAGTTGTTGGCTGGATCTTAGTGATTGCCTGCTTTATTATTTCATTTATTGGTTTAGTATATCCAATTATTCCCGGAGTACTGTTTTTAGTTGGTGGATTTTTGCTCTATGGCTTATTTTTCTCATTCGCAGAGCTAAGCTGGTGGTTTTGGGTCATTGAAATACTATTTGTCGTGTTGTTATTTGGGGCAGATACTGTGGCAAATGCGTTTGGTATCAAAAAGTTTGGTGGTTCCAATGCTGGCATGTGGGGGAGCACCATCGGGTTATTAATTGGACCATTTGTGATCCCTGTGGCAGGGATTTTAATTGGACCATTTTTAGGGGCTGTGATTGCGGAACTAATCGTTGAGAAACGTACATTTAGTGAGGCAGTGAAAAGTGGTGTCGGTTCTTTAATTGGCTTTTTGACATCTACTGTTGTCAAGGCTGTTATTCAAATTGTTATGATTATTGTATTTTTTATCGCTATTTAATGCCTCACATTTAAGGTTTAGTGTGTGTGAGTAAAGGGTAAGATAGTAAACATATCGGTATTTCGGTCAAAAGGCTGAAATCTTCAAATTGAAGTATTTTTCGTTGAATGGTTTGACCAATTTTGATAATCTAAGGATGTACTAATTATTTCTTATTTTAGGGAGGAACTTAACAATGGCTTACGAATTACCACAATTAACTTACGCTTATGACGCATTAGAACCACATATCGATGCAAAAACAATGGAAATTCACCATTCTAAACACCACAATACTTATGTAACAAACTTAAACGCAGCAGTAGAAGGTACTGAATTTGCTGAAAAAGACATTAACGACTTAATCGCAAACCTAGATGCTCTTCCAGCTGACAAACAAACTGCTGTACGCAACAACGGTGGCGGACATGCTAACCATACATTATTCTGGGAAGTAATCGCTCCAGGCGGTTCAAATACACCAGTTGGTGAAGTAGCAAAAGCAATCGATGCTAAATTCGGTTCTTTTGATGCTTTCAAAGAAGAATTTGCTAAAGCTGCTACAACTCGCTTTGGTTCAGGTTGGGCTTGGTTAATCGTTGATGGTGACTCAGTTGCTGTTACGTCTACTCCAAACCAAGACTCTCCAGTAATGGAAGGGAAAACGCCAGTTTTAGGCTTAGATGTATGGGAACATGCATACTACCTAAACTACCAAAACCGTCGTCCAGATTACATCGGTGCTTTCTGGAACGTAGTAAACTGGGATGTAGTAGAAGCTAAATTCCAAGCTGCAAAATAATAACGAATAATTGGCTGTGCCTAAAGTGAGCAATCACGGGGCATAGCCTTTTTTTGTTGGATAAAACTGCAAATTAAGGGTGAGAATCTGAAAATAGCAGGATAATGAAGACGAAATATAAGGAGAGCGTGAAATAGGGCAACCTTTCTCCATAAAGTACCGTCAAATAAATGATGTTTTACATAAGAAATCGAAAGTGCGTGCTTTTCTGTCATACCTTCGAATGGTATACTAGGTATCGTGTATTGAAATGATCAGAAGATGAGGAGGGGAATACATATGCGCAAAGCACCAGGAAAAAATCGCGCGGCGAGTGTTAAAGCAAAACATCATTCTAACTTAACATTTCGTATGAATATCCTTTTCTTTGCAATATTTATCGTATTTTCAATGTTAATTTTTAGACTTGGCTATATGCAAATCGTCAAAGGGGAAGATTATGTACGTGATTTAGAGCGTAAAGAAGAGGTACCTGTGAATACAAGTGTACCAAGGGGACGCATGTATGACCGTTATGGCCGTATTTTAGTGGATAATCACCCAGAAAATGCCATTACTTATACAAAAATGCAAACGACCACATCAGAGGAGATGCTTGATATCGCGAAAAAGCTGGCACAATTAATAGAACAGCCAACAAAGCGTGTCACATTGCGTGATAAACAGGATTTCTGGATATTACAAAATCACGATGCTGCCTATGAAAAAGTCACAGAGGCAGAAAAAACAAAAATTAATGCACAAGAAAATATTACAACCAGTCAAATTAATGCAGAGATTGATAAACTGGTACGGGAACGTATAACAAACGAAGAACTTTTACAATTAACAGAGGCAGATTTAGAGGTATTAGCGATTTATCGTGAGATGGTATCTGGCTATAATCTATCTCCTCAAATTATTAAAAGTGAAAATGTATCAGCTGATGAATTTGCTCGTGTATCTGAGCGTTTAACTGAACTACCAGGTGTTAATACAACAACAGACTGGAAACGTGTTAAATTATCATCTTTATCTATTCTTGGTCGTACAACGGTCCCAACAAAAGGGATACCAAAAGAGAAGCTCAATTACTATTTAGCACGTGACTACTCACGTAATGACCGTGTGGGAGAAAGTTATATTGAAGCACAGTATGAAGAATTACTACAAGGTCAAAAAACAGTCGTCAAAAATATTACCAATAAAAAAGGTCAAGTAGTCGATACAGTCACAACCTATGAAGGGGAGCCAGGTAAAGACTTAATCCTTTCATTGGATAGTGAGCTGCAGGCTGAAACGGATAAGATTGTAGAAGAAGAACTGCTTAATTTAAAGGCACTTCCAGGCTCCTATTTATTAGACCGTGCCTTCCTAATTATGATGGATCCGAATACAGGCGACATTTTATCGATGGTGGGTAAGAAAATAGAAAAGAATCCCGAGACAGGGAAAAATGAAGTCGTTGACTATGCATATGGATCGTTTACAACGGCTTATGAAGCAGGTTCATCAGTTAAAGCAGCGACAGTCCTTACTGGCTACAATCAGGACGTTATTTCGATGGGGACTTCAATGGGAGACGAGCCGATTAAATTAGCTAGCACGGATCCGAAAACGTCTATTTTTAACAGGGCTGGATATATTCCGATGAATGACTTGTTGGCATTAGAACGTTCTTCCAACTCCTATATGTTTAAAATTGCGTTGCTGCTTAATGGAACCCCTTATAGTTATGGTATGCCATTACGCTTAAAGGACGATACGTTCTCCAAAATGCGTAATAATTATGCGCAATTTGGTTTAGGTGTGAAAACAGGCATTGATTTACCAAATGAATTTAGCGGAGTGCGTGGTCCATCAGGTCCAACAATGGGTGGTAAAACACTTGACTTGGCGATTGGTCAGTATGATACGTATACACCACTTCAACTTGCACAATATATTTCAACAGTTGCCAATGGTGGCTATCGTATTCAGCCACATGTTGTGAAAGAAGTTCGTGACCCATCACAGGATGGCAAGCAATTAGGACAATTAGTAACTGAAGTAGGTCCAACTATTTTGAATCAAATTGATAATCCTAAAGAAGAGATCGACTATGTAAAGCAAGGGCTACGTCGTGTATATACTGGTTCACATGGTACAGCACGAGCACAATTTGCCGATGCTCCTTATACAGCAGCAGGGAAAACAGGGACAGCAGAGGTAGTGTATTATGGTCCGTTACGTGAGCACTACGGCACAAATACGATTAATTTAACGCATGTTGGCTTTGCCCCGTATGAAAATCCTGAAATTGCCTATGCAGTTGTGATCCCATGGGTTAATACAAACTTAGCTCCACACTACTATCAAAATAATGTCATTGCTAGACGTTCTTTAGATAAGTATTTTGAATTAAAAGCTAAATATCAAGCTGAAAAAGTAACAGATAGTAATGTGAAACAGCCAATTTTACCAGCAATTACGGAAGAAAAAATTGGAGAGAATGAGCAGGATTAAAGGGTATTGGATATACGCTAATACAAAACGGATTTGGAAAAATTATTTTCCAAATCCGTTTTATTTTTACTTTTTTAAGACTAATCACGACCGCTAATCCTAAAGTAAATAGGGCATGTATAGCTAGAGATAATAAGGCATTAAGATACGAGTTGGGTGATTGCTATTCATGATAAACAGGCAGGAATGGAAAATACATCAGCACTTATTCAAAAATCCACTATAGCGATAGCTGACATTGTGCGCAATTCAGAGGCACTTGTCAAAAGTGCTGATGAACTCAATCAGTAGCGAAATCTCAACTGAACTAAGTAGTGAAAGGGGCGTTTGCATAGCAAAACGCCCCTTTCGGATATTTAGTGCCTTTATGCGGATAATTGCTGAATGGCTAATTCAAATTGCTCTCTTGGTTTTACCCCATAAAGTTCTATATTGTTATAGAAATAAGAAGCTAGCATAAAATCAATCGCCTCTTGAAGTGTATAGTCCCGATGTTCCATTACTAATGATAAATATGTTTTAAAATAATCGGCATTTTGTACTTTTGCATGTTTCATGACAAAGGTCAAACTCTCCTTATCATTAAATTAAATATTTCCTGACACAATTGCTTATTATAACACCTTTCCTATAGGAAGCAAGTTTCCTCTATTGTAAATTCATCTTTACAAACGTTTACAAAGCATTACATTCCTTTACATCTCTTTTACGAACCGTTTATACGACTTCAACAATCAGTCATTATAGTAAAGATTGTAAGACAAATAACTATAAAACAGTTCATGACGGAGGCAAATGAGATGAAAAAGTGGAAGTACTTAACGATGACAGCGGTAATGGGTTCTGCATTAATGCTAGGTGCATGTGGTAGCGATTCTGCACAAAACGGAAACAATACAGAAACGAACGCACCAGCAAGCTCAGGACAAGAAGCTGCTGATGAAAAGCTACAAGGGTCTGTAGCTGGAGATGGCTCATCAACAGTAGCACCAATCATTGAGGCAGTTGTTGAAGAGTATGCAGGTACACAACCAGATGTCAAAGTATCAGTGGGGGTTTCTGGTACTGGTGGTGGTTTTGAAAAATTCATCGCAGGTGAAACAGACTTTTCAAATGCATCTCGTAATATAAAAGATGAAGAGAAAGCGAAATTAGAAGAAGCGGGCATTGATTTTACAGAGCTAGCTTTAGCATATGACGGTTTATCAGTAGTCGTGAACCCAGAAAATGATTGGGCGAAGGATTTAACGGTAGAACAACTACAAAAAATTTGGGTTGAAGATGGGACAGAGAAAAAGTGGTCTGATATTGATCCATCTTGGCCAGATGAAAAAATCGTTTACTATTCACCAGGTACTGATTCAGGCACATACGACTACTTTGATGAAGTGATTTTAGATGGAGCAGATCTAGTAAGCTCAGCAACATTATCAGAGGATGATAATATGCTAGTGCAAGGTGTAGCTGGTGATAAAAATGCGATCGGCTTCTTCGGTTATGCGTACTACCTTGAAAATAAAGATAAATTAAACATTGTCAAAGTAAATGGCGTAGAGCCAACAAATGAAACAATTGAAGGTGGCGAATATACACCACTTTCACGTCCATTATTCACATACGTAAAAAATAGTGCGATGAAGGACAATGAAGCAGCTTACGACTTCATTAAATTTACACTTGAAAACGCAGGCGATATGGCTGAAGCAGTAGGCTATGTTCGTTTACCTGAAGAAAAATATACTGAAGGCTTAAAAACTTTAGAAGGCTTAAAATAAGAAGACATGCATAGAGGGAAAGAGATGTGTGCTCTTTCCCTCACTTATTTGAAAGGAGCTCCCAATGGTTTCTCAAAAGGAAGATAAGACATCATCTGTGCAGCAATTAATTGCAAATTCGCGCAACCAAAAAACAAAGAAAATAGTGGAAAAAGCCATGCCAGCTCTATTATTTTCTGCAGCTATTATTTCGATATTAACAACATTTGGCATTGTTTTCACCCTTATTTTTGAAACGTTTGAATTCTTTAAACGTGTGTCGATTACGGATTTCCTTTTCGGTACTAAATGGTTACCGTTTTCAGGTAACGAACCGTTATTTGGGATTCTGCCATTAATCGCTGGTACATTAAAAGTGACACTTATTGCAGTTGTAGTAGCTGTACCATTTGGAATTGCTTCAGCTATCTATTTAAGTGAATATGCAAGTGAGAAAACACGACGAACAGTGAAACCTATTTTAGAGGTATTAGCAGGTGTGCCAACAATTGTTTATGGCTTCTTCGCTTTAACATTTGTCACTCCAGTTTTACAAGAAATTGTACCTGGACTAAAACTTTTTAATGCATTAAGTCCTGGTATTGTTGTAGGGATTATGATTTTACCAATGATTACATCTCTTTCAGAAGATGCCATGTCCTCTGTACCAAATAGTATGCGTGAAGGAGCCTTAGCTCTAGGTGCGACGAAATTTGAAGTAGCAATCAAAGTAGTATTACCCGCTGCGCTTTCAGGGATTATCGCTTCTGTTGTGTTAGCTATTTCCCGGGCAATTGGAGAAACAATGATTGTATCGCTTGCAGGTGGTTCAACACCGAAATTTGACCTTAATGTAACAGACTCTATTCAAACAATGACTGCATACATTGTACAGGTTTCAACTGGTGATGCGGGTTATGGTACAACCATTTATTACTCAATTTATTCAGTAGGATTCACACTATTTATCTTTACTCTAGTAATGAATTTACTTGCTCACTATATTTCGAAACGCTTCAGGGAGGTTTACTAGCATGCGCTATATGGATGACACGGTCGTCATGAAACGAATGACAAAGCGTATTACAGCAAATAAAGTTTGGAAAACGCTCTTTTTCTTAGCTACTACGTTTGCACTTGTTGCTTTAGCTATTTTACTGTACCGCATTGTGACACAGGGGATTGATTACTTAAATATCGATTTCTTGACGAATTTTGCCTCACGATTTGCGGATAAGGCAGGTATCAAAGCTGCTTTAATCGGTTCGCTTTGGTTAATGGCAGTTGTAGCACCAGTATCAATTATTTTAGGAGTTGGTACTGCGATTTATTTAGAGGAGTATGCCAAGAAAAATAAAATCAATGACTTTATTCGCATGAATATATCGAATCTAGCAGGTGTTCCTTCCATTGTTTTTGGATTACTTGGATTAACTATTTTTGTACGTATGATGGGTCTAGGAAAAAGTATTTTAGCTGCTGGCTTTACAATGAGTTTGTTAATTTTACCTGTTATCATTGTAGCGGCTCAAGAGGCTATTCGTGCAGTGCCAAACGAACAACGTGAAGCTTCATATGGCATGGGTGCAACGAAATGGCAAACGATTTTGCGTGTTGTATTGCCAGCTGCCATCCCAGGTATTTTAACAGGAAGTATTTTAGCCTTATCTCGTGCCATTGGAGAAACAGCTCCACTAGTTGTAATTGGAATTCCAGTTATCCTGCAGTTTTTACCGAATGGCTTGCTGAGTCAATTTACAGCATTACCAATGCAAATCTATGATTGGGCAAAACGACCACAAGAAGCCTTTCAGTATGTAGCAGCAGCAGGTATTTTAGTGCTTATGACAGTGCTGCTATTAATGAATTCGATCGCCATCTATATCCGAAATAAATTCCAAAAACGTTATTAATGAGGTGACCTTATGGTAGTAGATTTTAAAGAGGAAAAAACAATTGTCAAACGGAATCAGGCAACGACTAAGTCTGTAGCAGATGTGGCGAAAAATATTGTCTATGATACACGCGATTTAAACTTATGGTATGGTGATCATCATGGTTTAAAAGATGTTAATTTAAGCATCTATGAAAATGAAGTAACGGCTATTATTGGACCATCTGGCTGTGGGAAATCTACGTATCTAAAAACATTAAACCGCATGGTTGAACTTGTACCAATCGTACGTACATCAGGAGAAATTTTATATCGTGAGCGAAATATTTTAGATAAAAACTATACGGTAGAGGAATTAAGAACACGTGTAGGTATGGTATTCCAAAAGCCAAACCCGTTTCCAAAATCTATTTATGATAACATTGCCTATGGACCAAGAATTCATGGCATTAAAAATAAAAAAATTCTCGATGAAATTGTGGAGAAATCATTAAGAGGGGCAGCCATTTGGGACGAGGTAAAAGACCGTTTGAATCAAAATGCCTACGGATTATCAGGTGGTCAGCAACAACGTATTTGTATTGCACGTTGCTTAGCGATTGAGCCTGATGTCATCTTAATGGATGAGCCAACATCTGCCTTGGACCCGATTTCTACGTTGAAAGTGGAAGAGCTGGTCCAAGAACTGAAAAAGGATTATTCCATTGTCATCGTGACACATAATATGCAGCAAGCGGCACGTATTTCTGATCGTACAGCATTCTTCCTAAGTGGAGAGGTTGTCGAATACGATAAAACGGATGTTATTTTCCAAACACCAGCAGATCAACGTACAGAAGACTATATTTCGGGACGTTTCGGCTAAGGAGGAGCAATGAATGATCGTACGTGAACGTTTTGAACAAGAGTTAAAAGAGGTACAGGGGCAATTTCTTGCCATTGCCAATAGCAGTATCCTTGCATTAAAAACAGCTTTTGAAGCATTGGTAGAGCAGGATTTAGAAAAGTCTTTGAAAATTTTGGAGGACGATTTAATCATTAATCGCCTTGAAGAAGAAATTAATGACCATGTGATCCTAATGATTGCCAAGCAACAACCAGTAGCAACAGATTTACGCCGTCTCATGGTTCTCGTAAAGGCAGCTTCAGATATGGAAAGAGTAGGGGACTATGCGGTTAATATAGCTAAAGAAGCAATTCGAATTGGTAAGGAGCCAATGATATTCCCAATAACAAATCTCCAAACCATGTGCAATAAAACAGTAGAAATGCTAGAGAGCATCATGAAGGCCTTTACTGAGGAAGATACGGTACGCGCTAAAGAGATTGCAGAGTTAGATGATTACGTGGACGATTTATACGGGGCAACGATCACCCTTTTACTCCGTGCTGGGGTAGAAAACCCCTCCCATATTTCACAGATTACGCACCTAACATTTATTTGCCGCTATTTAGAGCGTTCTGCTGATCATGCTACAAATATTGCTGAACATCTATTTTACTTAGTAAAAGGCAAACATTATGAATTAAATAATTAAGAAAGAAGAGCTGCGTTTTAGCTCTTTTTTTCATTTGCAGAAAAAAATCTCCTGAAGCAGCAACATTGTCTTTGGCTGTAGCGTCTTTATAGCAAGCGTTTTTGTATTGTCAAAAATTTTTTTTGGTTATACTATAGACATTATCCAAAAAATGTGGTGCTTAGGAGGTGCTGCTATATGAAAGATGCAATTGAATCCCTCATCAAGCAATTTGACAAGCAGTTGACAATAGAACAACTTGACTATTTACGTTTTCTCTATGAAAACCTACATATAGAGGAGTTAAGTGAAGGGGAACAACATTATTTTATCGATTATTTTTTCAAGAGTGAGCCATTACGAAATATGGCAGCATTTGCTCTGGAATTGACGGATATCATGCATGAAATCCAAGAGAATATGCCTGCTATTGAGAAGGCAGAACGCTTAGCAAATGGCAAAGAGCAACGCCAGTATTATGAACGAAAATGGTCAGAGCTTAGACGTCAAAAGCTGAAGCAACAGACAACGAAAAGCGGCAATATTTACTATGTACCCTTTCATGATTATCAACAAGACCCTGGCCCGATGATTATTTGTTTAGAACAAACGACAGGAATGGCCGCTTATTCTGAGATTTGTAAAAGTATGATTTTAGCGTTATTTATGAGTGCACATCGAGAAGGCCGTGATTTATACATTGTACCGTATGATCGGCAAATTCATGTCCACTACCGCTTTGAAAATGGTCATTTAAATTTAGCTGATTTTAAAAGTTTTATCGAATATAAGGCAAAGGGAGAGGCAGCCATTTTACCTGTTTTACAATTTGTGAAAGCATTGCTACAGGAAAATCAATTAGGTACAGAAGCAGATGTCATTATTTTTACAGAAGGAGCACCTATTGATGGGCAGCATCTCGTTGGCAAGCAAGCAAAAATGATGCTAAAGGAAATGAAGCAAAAATATCATGCTGAATTTTCGGTAATTGCCATGCATGAACATAACTTTAATAAACAGCAATTTTGGTTTGCTAGTAGGGCTTTTTTTGCAGATGATGCCATACAATAACAAGAACGGGGCTAACCATTACTGAAGGTCGGCTCCTTTTTGCTGGCGATACATAGGTAGTTATAAAGGAGAAATACATGGATTCATTACATTGGTTATTACCTAAATTTACAGTCCCAACCTGGCTAGATGGCTTAATTGCTGTCATTATTTGTTTAGTAGGGTGGCTTATTCAACGATTCATCATCAAAAAAATTATTCATCGTGTTGTGCTATTTTTAAAAGATCGTCAGCGCAATTTCCAAGCAAATGTACTGGCTCAATTTAGTAAAGCAATTGGCTATGCCTTTATGACGACGGTCATTGTGCTAAGCTTATCTTATTTAATAAAAGTCCCTTTATTTACACATCCATCAACAAAGAATTTTGTATTGTCTATTATGGTGTTTCTTGCTTTTAAAGGGATTTATGATGTTTTGAATTTTTATACGAAACAACCATTTGAATTAACGAGCGAAGAGGATCAGAATGTTTTATTACCGTTTTTTCTACGAATCGGTAAAGTACTTATCATGATTTTTGCTATGTTTACGATTGCTTCCTTTTGGGATTTTAATCTGAATGGCTTTTTAACTGGAATCGGCTTAACGGGTGTGGCGATTGCCTTTGGGATTCGCGATACACTAGCGCATGTATTTGGTGGCATGTCCGTAGCTTTAGATAATCCATTCCAAATAGGAGATTGGATTGCGACAGAGGACCAAAAAATTGAAGGAACGATTGAGGATATCAATTTAAGAAGTACGTTAATTCAAACAGGCGATAAAGGACTTGTGTATGTGCCGAACTCCTATTTAGTGAATCGTCCTCTTTATAATTTATCTAAACGAGAAAAACGGAAGTGTGAGCAATTTTTATATATCGCTGCTGATAATGATGAGGAAGACATACGTAGCGCTTTAACGGCCATTCATAAGGAAATTTATTTACATGCTAAAACAGAGAAAGACATGATTCATGTATTTATAGATGAATTTCATCATGATTCGTATCGCGTGCTTGTTCGATTCTTTGTTGCCACAAATGATACTGCTGTTATGCTGGAAGTGCGGCAGGATATTTTATTTGCGATTCGTCAAATAATGGAGGAGCTATCGATTACATTAGCTAGCCATCCTGAAGAAGAAAGTCTGCGAAATAAAAAATAAATTGAATTGTAAGATAGTTTGCTTTACAATATTACCAAGAAATCAGCTTTGATGAAGAGTAGTAGCTAGTACAATTTGTTATAGAGAGCTAGTGGTTGGTGAAAACTAGTACAAATGTTTAGTGAATGGACTTCGGAGCTCTAATCCTGAAAAAAGTACGGATTAGCGGATGCCTACGTTACAAGGCTTAGAGAGGGTTTTCCTATCAGGAGACCAATGAAGGTGGCACCACGGCTTTTCCGTCCTTTTGTGATGGAAAGGCCTTTTTATATTTTTTTCTTTAGACGGCAAATGTTTTAGCTGAATGAAGAGAAAGCCTTTAGCAGATTTCTGCTGCTAAAGATAGATGAGGTGTAGATGAGAAGAGCTTAGAGAAGGAGAGAAGAGTATGACAGTTGAGCTTAGAAAGTATGCTATGAAAGTATTACAGGGGGATATGATGACCCCGATCTCTGTGTATCAATCACTGAAAGGGCAGCATAAAATGTTGTTCGAATCCTCAGCGAAACATGAGGAAAGTGGGCGATATTCCTTTATCGCCATCAATCCAGTGGCTGAACTAAAAGGAAACAATGAAGAATTCGTGTTTTCAAAAGGAGCAGAAAATGACAAGGCTAGGGGCAATGTGCTTGATCGATTAAAAGAACTAATACCCTTTCATGAAGAAAGCTATCCTTTTGCTTTCTTTGGAGGAGCGATAGGTGTCTTTGGCTATGAAACAGCATTTTACACAGAAAAAATAGGGGACTATTTACAGGATGATTTAGCTATGCCTGATGTTCATGTTTTTTTCTATGATACATTTATTGTTTTTGATCATCTAACACAGGAAATTACACTAGCTTCGATTGATCTATTTCAGGATGGGCGTTCATTAGAGGAGATGGAAGCTGCTATTACAACGATGGAGCAACAGCTTTGTGCAGGTACGACCTTTGAGGCATTAAAGGTGGATGAGCTACAGTTTAAGCCTATGATTTCAAAGGAACGATTTGTTGCTTTGGTGGAACGTGCTAAGCAGCATATTTTGAGAGGTGATATTTTCCAAATTGTGTTATCGCAACGTTTTTCTGCGCCGTTTACAGGTTCGCCATTTTCGCTCTATCGTCAATTGCGCACGTCTAACCCGTCACCCTATATGTTTTATATGGATTATGGTGACTATGTTATTTTAGGAACATCTCCTGAAAGTCTTGTAAAGGTAAAAAATCGAAAAGTGACAACCAACCCAATAGCAGGTACAAAGCCGCGTGGCATGACAATAGAACAGGATGAAGCAATCGCAAATGCGCTATTAGAGGATAGCAAGGAAATAGCTGAACACCGTATGTTAGTGGATTTAGGTCGCAATGATCTTGGTCGTATTGCAAAAGTCGGTTCCGTCAAGCTAACTAAATATATGAAAATAGAGCGCTATAAATATGTGATGCATATGGTATCTGAGGTGATTGCCGAATTGCGAGATGACCTCCATGTTCTGGATGTACTTCGTGTTTGTTTACCTGCTGGCACAGTGTCAGGGGCGCCAAAAATTCGGGCCATGCAACTGATTAATGAATTAGAACCAGTAAAGCGTGGGGTATATGCGGGAGCAGTAGGCTACATTTCGACAACTGGTGATATGGACTTGGCCCTCGCGATTCGCACGATGCTCATTAAGGATCAAAAGGCACATGTACAGGCAGGAGCAGGTATTGTTTATGATTCGATTCCATTGTCAGAATATGAAGAAACACTGAATAAGGCACGTGCCCTATTGGAGGTAAAAAAATGATTTTAATAATAGATAACTACGATTCTTTTACCTATAATTTATTTCAACAAATCAGTATGCTTGGAAAAAGCGTCAAGGTTGTACGAAATGATGCCATTACTATAGAAGAAATTCAAAAACTATCGCCAGAAGCCATCATTTTATCACCAGGGCCAGGAACGCCAAATGAAGCAGGGATAACGATAGAGGTCATCAAGGAACTCTATCAAAAATTCCCTATTTTAGGTATTTGTCTTGGGCACCAATCGATAGGGCTGGCTTTTGGCGCAAATATTGTGCAGGCCAAAAACATTATGCACGGAAAGCTGTCCCCATTACAATACGAGCAAACGGGTTTATTTGCCAAATTAGATGGAGATATCGAGGTTATGCGCTATCATTCACTTATTATTGAAGAACAAACTTTACACATGGATTTTAAGATACTCGCAACAGCGGGGGATGACGGAGAGATTATGGCCATCCAACATAAAGAATATCCTCTTTATGGGCTGCAGTTTCATCCCGAATCAATTGGCACAAAAGAAGGCAGTATGATGATGCAAGCCTTTCTAGAAAGTTTAGCGTAATAAAAAAGCTGTCGCCTCATATCTGAATGGGCGACAGCTTTTTATGTTATTGTTTCTTGCCTGTAATTAAATTAGCTATTTCTTCTAAAGTCATGGAAGAATTGACCTCATAGGAGCCGATTTGTAAGCTTCTAGCATATTTAGGGTTAGCGAGTAGTAACTCCATTTCAACACTATTGGTAATAATGCCACCGTCTTCAAGTTTTTGTGCCACACTATACGGTGTGATACCACTATAGATTTGCAGAGACATCGTTGTAACATCTGTATCCGCTTCTTCATCAGCTTGTTCAGATGCATCTGTTGTCGAAGTTTTTTCAGTCGTATGTACTTGCTTTAATTGATCCTTTAACGAGGCAATTTCTTGATTGGCCTTACTTAATTTGTTTTGTAGTTCTTTTACCTGTTGTTGATTGGAAAATTCCTTGGTAGGAAGACCAATATTTACATCGAAGTGGTTTGCGAGTGCAAGCAATGCCCCAACAAGAAAAATGGCTATACCAAATGCGCGAATGGCAGACATATTCATCAATCAACGCCCCCCGTTTGCAATCACTTGCCGAACTTGCTCTTCTGTTAAATTTGAGCGAATACTAATATCTGCTATAGAAAGACCCTGTTTATTTAATTCAAGTACCTGACTAATAATAATTTGATGAATCGGTTTTGCTTGTGCTGTTGTTTGTCCAACTTTTGCCCCCTGTGCAGCCTGTTGAACAGCCTGCATGACTTGATGCACTTTAGAATCTTGGCCTTTTGGAGGGATACTTGATTTTGATTTCACTTGGAACTCAGGCTCTAGTAAAAGTTCTTCCTCCACAATCTTTAGACGACGCTTTAAATTATTCGTTTCTTGGAAGATGGAGATAGATAATTCTTCGACATCTTGTTCGATTTTTTTCGAGCTATTTTTGAAAAAGAACGAAACGATAATCAGAAAAATGCCAATACTCATTAATACGATGGATAAATCCAATAGCTTCACCTCAATGTAGTATGTAATTATAAGATATTTTACCATATGCAAACTTAATATGAAATGAAGGTAGATTTTTTTTCAGTTTATGTTATAATAGGTTAGTCGTATAAATCATGCTCAAATTTAAATTCTTGATATAGAGTGGGAGGGTTAATGATGCGCGTAAATATTACTTTAGCTTGCACAGATTGCGGCGAACGTAACTACATTTCTAAAAAGAACAAGCGTAACAATCCAGAGCGTCTTGAACTTAAAAAATATTGCTCTCGCGAGAAGAAATACACTCTTCACCGTGAAACTAAGTAATCGCTCATTAAGCCAAAACCACAAGTGGTTTTGGCTTTCTACATTTTATCACATCATTCAATGTAACAATTCCAGGAGGATATGAAGTTTTACGATATAGGAGGTAGCCTAGATGGATAAAACAACTTTACGAAACACGGTACGCCAAGCCCTTGCAACTATGACGGATGAGGACTATCATCGTCAATCATTAGCTGTTTTAAAAAAGGTGCTACAGGAACCATATATAATAGAAGCAAATACAATTGGCATGACCATTTCAAATAAGCCAGAAGTCGACACAATTCTTATAATTGAGGAATTATGGAAACTAGGTAAAAAGGTTGCAGTTCCTAAATGTCACCCGAAAACAAGAGAAATGTCGTTTTTTGCCATTGAATCATTTGCACAGCTTGAAACTGTATATATGCATTTGCGTGAGCCCATTCCAGCAAAAAGTGAGTTTGTTGACGCAAATGAGATGGATATCATTGTTGTACCAGGCGTTGTTTTTGATCCATACGGTTATCGAATCGGCTATGGCGGTGGTTATTATGACCGCTATGTATTAAACTATAAGAAGGGTAAGCTGATGTCGCTGCTCTTTGATGAGCAAATCATTGATTGTGTTCCTACTGAAGCACATGATTGCCCAGTAGATATCATTGTGACGCCCACAAAACGTATTGACTGTGTTGCACAACGAGGAGCGAACGAAAATGGATAAAATGCTAGATATTTATGAACTCTTGAAAACATATGGTACCTATATTTATACACGTGATCCTATTGGCGATTTAATGCTGATGGAGGATGAAATACGTGAGCTCTATAAAGCGAATGTACTAGACATAAAAGATTATCAGATGGCCCTACTGCTTATTCGACAAGAAACAACAAGACTTCGTATGGAAGAGCATAAAAAGTAATGTTTGAAATATAATGTAATTGGGTATTGTAAAATTAATGTAACATGTATGTAATATTCTTAAAAACAGTGGGTTTCCGCTGTTTTTATGTTTTTATGAAACTTTTTACAATGCAAAACGTATATATAGATATCTGGTGCATAGAAAGAGCAGGGTGAAAAAATTTTCCACAAGATATGTGTTGATTATCTGTTAAAAAAGGATTAAGATATATTTTGTTTCCGTAACAAAATGTAAAAAATTATTATTTTTTTGTAAGGAAGTAGGGAGGATGTTAGGAATGAAATCAATAAAGTGGCCTAAACATTCATTTATGATACTAGCAATTATAGCAACTTGGATTAAAACGGTCATTGTTTACCACACAAGCTTTGAAATGAAAATTGAAAATGCAATGCAACAGTTTATTTTATTTATTAATCCATTAAGCTTCTTGCTATTTACGTATGGTTTATCACTATTCTTTAAATCAGCAAAAGCTAGAAATCGTTATTTGATTACGGTCAGCGTTATTTTGTCCATTGTTTTATACGGAAATGTAGCGTTCTATCGATTCTACAATGATTTTATTACGCTACCAGTATTATTCCAAACAAGTAACTTTAGTGACTTAGGAACATCAGTAGCAGCCATTGTTGAGCCTTGGGATGTATTATATTTCGTTGATGTCGTGATCTTAATCTTAGCGAATAAATTTTTACCAAAAATGAAAAATGCATTTAAAGTGAATATTGAATTCCGTCGTGCATTCTTTGTGCTTGCAATAGCAATGACATTCTTAAATTTAGGATTAGCAGAAACTGAGCGTCCACAATTACTAACACGTAGTTTTGACCGCGAATTATTAGTAAAAAACATTGGTACGTACAATTACCACTTGTATGACATTTATATTCAATCTAAATCATCTGCACAACGTGCGTTAGCTGATGGTAGTGAACTAGTAGAAGTGAACAACTATATACGTTCTAATCAGGCTGCTGTAAATCCAGAGATGTTTGGGAAATATAAAGGTCGTAACCTGATTGTGGTATCGATGGAGTCATTACAAAACTTTGTCATTAATAATGACATGAATGGTCATGAAATTACGCCATTCTTAAACTCTTTAACAAAGGATAAAGATACGTATTATTTCAGTAACTTCTATCACCAAACAGGTTTAGGAAAAACATCTGACTCGGAGTTTATTGTTGAAAACTCATTGTTTGGTTTAGGTCGAGGTGCTGTATTCTTCACGCATGGTGGAAATACGTATAATTCAATGGCTGAACGCCTTGGAGAAAATGGATACTTTACAAATGTCATGCACCCTAATAATAAATCATTCTGGAATCGTGACATGATGTATCAATCGTTAAAAATTAATAAATTCTACGATATAGATTCATATACTGTGGAAGAGGGGCAAGCTGTAAACTGGGGAATGAAAGATGTTCCATTCTTAGAGCAATCAGCTGCTTTAATGAAAGATATGCCTCAGCCATTCTACTCTAGACTGATTACTTTAACGAACCATTATCCATTTACATTGGATCCAGAAGATATTATGATTCCTGAATATGATTCAAATTCAGGTACATTAAATCGTTACTTCCAAACAGTACGTTACATGGATGAGGCTTTAAAAGACTTCTTCCAACAGTTAAAAGATCAAGGTGTCTATGATAATTCTATTATTGTGATGTATGGGGATCACTATGGTATTTCTGAGAACCATAATAAAGCAATGGCGCAATATTTAGGAAAAGATCAAATTACACCAATGGATAATGCAATGCTTCAAGAAGTACCTTTATTCATCCATATCCCAGGAGCTGGCGATGGAAAAGAAATGGCTGAGATTTCAGGACAAATGGATTTACGTCCAACGATCTTACACCTTCTTGGCGTTGAAACGTCAAAAGATATGCAAATGGGTGCAGATTTATTCTCTCCAGAGCATGAGGACTTTGTAGTCTTCCGTGATGGACGTTTTATTACAGATAAATACGTCTATGCTGGTGAAGCTTGCTATGACAAAGCAACTGGCGAAGAAATAGATGGTGAGCCATGTCAGTCTTATGCTGATCGTGCTACAATGGAGCTAGAAAATTCTGATGCCATCATTAATGGAGACTTACTTCGCTTCTATGACGAAAAAACAGGTAATTTAAAGCAGGATTCAGTTAAATAATCAAAGAGAGATCTCGTATAGGGATCTCTCTTTTTATATTGCTGATAAAAAGGAATGAGTCTCAAGCATCCATTCATAAAATTTTTGTGAAGCCTATGCTAAAGAAAACACCTTTCGCAATGTTTTACAACACTATGCAACGTGAATACACTTTATTGAACATTTCTTTTTATTGACAAATAGCAAGATACGATTATAATAAGTGTAAATATCTGCATAACGAAGATTTGTTTTTCGCATTTCGGAGTATAAGAGTGAAAGGCATCGAAAAGAACGAGTAACTTTAATGGAACTGACAGAGAGTAGCCGGTTGTTGAGAGGCGCAAGGGGATATTAAAGTGAATACATCTTGGAGCTGCGTACCGAAACTATAGTAGGCTACGACGGGGTTGCATCCGTAATCATTGCAAAAGTATCGCTATGGCTGTACTTGTTGAGGAGAGCTATGTGAATAGCTCTCGAAAAAAGGTGGTAACACGTTTATCTACGTCCTTTAGGAATTTCCTAAAGGCGTTTTTTTTATGCCTTCTAAGCCAAAACGTGTAAAGTGATTAAGGCCTTGTCAACAAAATCGGTACCCCATATACTCTTATAGAACTTGCAATATTAATATTTAATATTACAAGGAGATGTTTCGTATGTTTTTTACACCAAAGGAGCAAATAGCGATTATCAAGAAAGGTGCTAGCAAGATTGTTGATGAACAGGATTTACTTAAAAAATTAGAGCGATCGTATAAAGAACAGCGACCTTTAACGATTAAGCTAGGGCTCGATCCGTCCGCACCAGATATTCATTTAGGTCATGCGGTTGTTCTACGGAAAATCAAGCAAATGCAAGATTTAGGCCATCATGCAGTGATTGTTATCGGTGATTTTACAGGACGAATTGGCGATCCTACAGGTAAAGCTAAGGGGCGAACAGCCTTAAATGACGATATAGTGAAGAAAAACGCCCAAACTTATTGTGAGCAAATTTTTAAAGTACTAGATCCGAACAAGACAACGGTTCGTTTTAATAGTGAATGGTTAGCGAAGCTGTCCTTTGAAGAAGTCATCAAGCTAGCAGCCACAACATCTGTTGCTCGACTTCTAGAGCGCGAAGATTTTCAGAAACGTTACCAACAGCACATCCCAATTGGTATACATGAGTTTTTCTACCCGCTTATGCAAGCATATGATTCAGTAGAACTTGAGGCAGATATAGAGTTAGGTGGAACGGATCAGACGTTCAATATTTTAATGGGACGCACCTTACAAAAGCATCGAGGATTAGAAAAACAAATTGCTATTTTTATGCCCTTACTAGAGGGGTTAGATGGTATTGAAAAAATGAGTAAGAGTTTAGGTAATTATATTGGCATCAATGAAGCACCTGAGATTATGTTTAAAAAGGTGATGGAAGTACCAGATACTTTAATTATCAAATATTTCGAATTAGCAACAGATGAGCATCCACTACACGTGCAGGCTATTCAAGATAGACTACAAAAGGGAGAGAATCCCCGCGATTTGAAATTCCTATTAGCAGAAATTATAACGGCTTTATACCATGGATCTACAGCAGTGGAGGAAGCAAAAGCTTATTTTGAAGCAGCATTTCAAAAAAAGGAAATACCGAAAAACATTCCTATACTGCTCTTAGAAATTGATAAGGAAAGAATCGTGGATATCATTCCACAACTAGTGGCAATGGGTTTTATTCAAAGTAAGAGTGAGTTTTTGAGGGTAATCAAGCAAAAAGGAGTATCCTTGAATGGAGAAAAAATGGCGATGGATGACATATCACAAGTATTAATGAATAATGATGTTCTACAAATCGGCAAGAAGCGGTTTCTTCAATTCAATAAGTAATAATAGACAAAAAAAGAGCAATCTCCTAAGAGACTGCTCTTTTTTTGTCTGAATTTTAGTGTAATTTTGGTGGGTAACCGCTGTGAACAATCGTCATGATGACGAACCATCCGAATACAGCAGCACTTAATAAGTTGAAAACAACGCTTAATAGGTTCTTTTCTTTAATTGCTTGGAATGTACCAAATACAGCTAAAATCGCTACTAGACCAAAAATAACCATTAATAAGTTCATTAAAAATAGACACTCCTTTCGACATCAGAAAATGAATGTCGCAAACAATATTCCTCCTTAATTGTAAACGTTCTACTTGTTTTTGTCGAGGACTAAAATACTGTAAACTATGAACATTTATCGTCAAATTGTGGCAAAGCCTGTATAATAGGAAGTTGAGGTGATAACTATGATGAACGTACGAAGTTATTCTCTTGGTCCCGTCCAAACGAATTGCTATATCGTATCGAATAAAGAAAAAGAATGTATCGTATTTGATCCAGGTGAAGAGGCGGAGCGTCTAATTAAAACAATCCGTAGCAACGGCTTAAAACCTCTTGCTATCTTTTTAACACATGCCCATTTTGATCATATAGGGGCAGTAGATGCAGTGCGTGAGGTATTTGACGTTCCTGTATGGATTCATGAAAAGGAAGTTAGTTGGCTAGCAGATCCAACGAAGAATGGCTCTAGTAAATATCCTGCATTACCAGATTATAGGGTAGCCGCACCAGCGCAAGATACAATCATCAAAAAAGAGCAGCAAATTGAAATAAGTAATTTTGTGTTTCAAGCTGTTTTTACACCTGGGCATTCACCGGGGAGTATTTCTTATATCTTTGAAAATGACGGTTTTGCCATCGTGGGAGATACGTTATTTGAACAAGGTGTAGGACGTACAGATCTATTAGGTGGATCAACCAAAATTTTATTGGAATCTATCCATCATAAACTGTTGACATTACCTGAGGATACTATTATCTATCCTGGACACGGTAATTATACAACGGTAGGTGCAGAAATGGAGACAAATCCTTTTTTAAATGGATTTTAAAATAGGGACAATAAACTGTTTTAGCACATAAAAAAGCGTATCTCACCGAAAGTGAGATACGCGATTTTGTTTGTATTAATGACCGCCACCAGGTACGTGAATGAATGTTGTATAGTACGTGAAGCCAGCGAAGAATACAGTTAAATATGCTCCGAAAATGTACATGTACATACGTTCTGAAAGGTTTAAGAAGCCTAATAATAAGAATAAACCTGTATTACCTAAGAATAATAGCGATACCTCGTTCATACCTCCAAGGTAGAACATAACGGCAAAAATACCTGTCCAGAATGCCATAACTTTATACATATTATCCATGAAATTTCCCCTCCTTTTGCCCACGACACAATAATCTCTTACTCATTATAAATGATATGAAAGGTGTCTGTAAACTGGAACTTCTCCATGTTTGTGACAAACAAATGGATTTTTAATCTAGCTATCGATTTCTGTCACGTTTATTTCATATTTACATAAATCGCAATTATGTATCATACTTTCCATTTGCACAAATTCATTATTCGTAAACAATGCATCTAATTGACCTTTTAAATAGGATTCATGTAATGAACAAACAATTTCAGAATAGGCTGTCAGTTGCTCCTGGAATGGACAATTGAAAATGGAGAAGATAACTTTTTTTCCTTGCTCAGTTTGTTGAATTTGTGGAATATAGCCAATTAAAGCGGCATTGTCCGTTAATAGCTGAAGTTTTTCATCGAAGGAAAGAGAATTACTTACTGTCAATTCAGCACTCATATAATTTTTCATTTGCTGGTAGCCGTCTTGGTAGCTAATTTCCTGGCACTTTGTTAATGCAGATGGACCAAAGTCTTCAATTAATTGTATCGTCCATTTTAATAAACGATCTTCCTCGCGTCTTGGAAAAGTAAGAGATACGCCTTTTTCTGAAGCTTTATAAACACGTCCAGGTCTGCCACCTTTACCTGTTTTTACATAGTCAGCTGTAATAATATTTATTTCTGAAAGCTTCGTTAAATGAAGTCGAGCAACGTTTGGATGGATACCGAATTTATCAGCAATATGTTGTACAGTAACTGTTTTTTTCTCTTGCAATATGTACTCATAAATAGAGTATCTTGTTTCATCCGCTAGTGTACTAGTAATTTTTAATGGATGGATCATGAGCTTCACCTCTTTAATTTATTATAAAAATTATGTTCGTCTACCAAGTGTTAGGAAAATAATCATGTTGATACTATTATATTGTATTATTGAAAAAGATACAGTTCATTTCGGCATAAATATTAATTTTTTCATGTATTTATATTCTTTTTTAGTGGAAAATTGCACTTTATCCACATTTTTATAGCAAAAAACATTTTTGGTAGAAAATTAACTTACAAATTTTTATTTTCTGAAAAGGGCTTTTCTCGTGGCGAGTTCCTCTTTATACTAGGAAATAACGAATAGAGCGGTCATATTCGAATGAACTAAAAGAGAGGTGCATATATGCAGAATTTTGAAACAGTTGTCGAACAAAAATGTGAGCAACTTTTACTAAAGGCCTATCATTTTGGAGCATCCGATTTATTGCTAGTTCCAGGAAACATAAAGTATCGGATCTATTTTCGAAAATATGATAAACTTCTACAAGCTGGTGAGCTACCTTATGAACTTGCAGAAAGAATGATCTCTTACTATAAATTTCTTGCAGAATTAGATATTAGTGAGCGTCGTAAACCTCAAAGCGGTGCCTTTCAAAAGGCAATGGAGCAAAATTCTTATTCGTTTCGAGTATCCACACTTCCTTCTGTATTTTTAAAAGAAAGCTTAATTATTCGTTTACTTCTCCAAAATCATGCATTTCCACTAACTTCCCTAAGCTTTTCCAAAAGCGCAGCTCACCAACTCATGGAGCTGATACAAAACCGACAAGGTCTTCTGTTTTTTACGGGAGCAACAGGCTCTGGCAAGTCTACTTCACTTTATTCCCTCATCCACTACTGTTCCACAGAATTGAATCGACATGTAATCTCTTTAGAAGACCCTGTAGAAAACAGTCAAGCCAATTTACTTCAAATTCAAGTCAACGAGCGAGCAGGCGTTACGTATGCTGCAGGATTAAAAGCCATTTTACGCCATTCACCTGATGTCATTATGATTGGTGAAATTCGCGATAGAGAAACAGCAAATATTGCCATCCAAGCCTCTTTAACAGGGCACTTAGTTGTCTCCACTATTCATGCAAAAGACTCCATTAATTGTCTCTATCGTTTAATGGATTTAGGTGTGTCGATAGAAGAGCTTCGTCAAACGGTTATCGGTATAGTTGCCCAAATGCTTGTTCAAACCTCAGCTATACATGAAGAACGTCGAGCTGTCTATGAGATATTACATGATGACCATCTATCAAGAGCCATCACCGCCATCAAAGATAAGGGCAATTACAAACTTCCTTATGATTTAACATTAATGGGACAAAAAGAATTAGTGGAGAGCCTATATGCAGTTACAAACATACATCGATAAAATGACTCTTTTTTATAATCGGGCTACGAAATGGCGGGTAAAGGAGCAAGCTCAGCTTTTCAATCGTTTATGTGTATTAATGCAGGAAGGATATTTATTTCCCCAAGCTATTTCCATGCTACTACCTCATCATATTGAAGCACATGAGGACATACAACAGCAAATTGATGAAAAGCTCAGACAAGGAGTAGGCGTTGCAGGGATATTTGAAACATTACAGCTAGGGAATCATTATTTAATGGCAATTAAGGTGGCGGAAAACAATGGTCATATGATAGAAGCGTTTGAAGGTGTAGCTAAACAGATAACAGTAAGTGAAAAGACTAAAAAAAAGTTAATCAAGCTGCTGATCTATCCTGTCACACTGATTATCTTTTTATTGTTATTATTTTTTGTGTTTCGTACATTTTTTTTGCCGAACATTGAAAGAATGGTCGGCAGTCGTACCTCTGAAACAGAGGAGACAAGCATTGCATTGTCCAATCTGTTATTGCATGTTCCAGATGTAGTTATCTCGACCATGTTCATAGTAATAGGTAGCGTATTCCTTTTTCGATTCTATCTTAAACGACAAGCTGTTGCTCATCAACTTACAGTCTTATTAAAAATCCCCTTTCTACAACGCTATTTTAGGTTGACTTTGACAAGGCAATTTGCTGCTTATTTAGGAAGCTTACTACAAAGTGGATTTTCATTACAAGCAAGCCTACAGCTATTAGAGGAACAGCAACTACAACCATTTCTTCAAGTTCTTTCACAGCGTATAAAAGATAGAGTCATCTTTGGAGAATCACTCACACAGGCGGTAACGATCATGGCCGTTTTTCAAAAGGACTTTCCGATGTTCGTTGAGCATGGCGAGCACAGCGGTTATTTAGCAAAAGAGTTAATATTGTATAGCGATTTATTAATGGAAAAGCAGGAACAGCTTTTGCAAAAAATATTATCGTTTGTGCAGCCTAGTTTCTTTATCCTTATAGCTGCTTGTATAATAGCGGCTTATATCAGTTTATTATTACCCATCTATCACATGATTGAATTAGTTTAGGAGGAAGATGATGAAACGTCTTAACCAACAAGATGGTTTTACTTTAATTGAGATGCTTATAGTTTTGTTAATTATATCTATTCTTATTTTAATTACAATCCCAAATGTTACAAAGCATTTCGCCACAATAGATAAGAAAGGCTGTACGGCTTATATAAGCATGGTACAAGGTCAAGTAGAGGCGTATCGTGTAGATTATATGGCTTATCCTACCTTAGAGGATTTAGTGGCAAAGGGCTATTTAAAGGAAAATGAAACAACCTGCCCAAATAAAGAAGAAATAGTGATTACTAATGAGGGAGAGGTACGTCCAGCCAATGTCAACTTGGAAACAGGTACGGATAGCTAATGAATGTTCGTAAAAACGGCGGTTTTACCATTCTTGAAATGCTGGTTGTCTTATTTCTTGTTATGAGTTTAACAGCAATTGTTAGTAAATTCTCATTGAAAATAGCAGAAACCAAGGAATTAGAACGATTTTTTACGCAATTACAGCTAGATATTCAATATATTCAAACCTATAGTATGAGCCAACGACAATATATAGCCTTGAAAATGGAAGGTTCAATAAATCGTTATACTATTCAAAAAGATATTTATACTCATTTATATGAACGTTCTTTTCCGAAGGGGGTTGAATTTTTGCCAGCTGAGAGTTCCATTCAAACACTTGTCTATAACTACAGCGGCAATGTGATGTCAGCAGGCACCATGGCATTTAAAACACCACAGGGCAAGAAAAAAGTAATCATAACATTAGGGCGAGGGAGAGCTAGGATTGAATGAGTCAGGCTATTCTTTTGTAGAAACTATTTTAGGTGTGGGTATTTTGATGTTACTTTGTACCTCGTTAATCCCCATTACCTATACGATGAAAACAAATCTTGCTAATAAAAAAATGGAGCTAATTGCAGCTGAAACAGCATACGAAGGTTTAAAACAGTACCATGCGATTCAAGTAACAGAGGGCTCTCGGACCATTGAACAGGTTGCTTATCATTGGATCGTTGACGAACAACAAGTTTGTGTCCAATTTCAAAATTTACAGGAGTCACGCCAAAAATGTATCCAAGTGACAGGTGAAGCCTCGTGAATGAAAAAGGCTATACATTAATAGAAGCTATGTTTCAATTAGTCGTTTTTGTGCTTATTTCTCATTTTTTTGTCCTTATAATACTTTGGTTTGCAGAAATGAAATCAACTATGCTAACAGATGAACAAACAAAGTGGGAACTATTTGTTTCCGACTTGAACCTCTCTCTAAAAGAACTTTCCACCTTTTCCATTCGTGAAGATCAAAAAAGAATAACTTTCCAAACAGCTAATACGCTCCATCATGTTGATTGCTACTCAAATATTATTCGTGAGCAGGTAAAGGGTGGACATGTTCCTATGCTAATAGGAATCAATAAATGTCAATTTAGCTATTCCGAAAATAAGCTGACGGTAGCTGTTGAAATGGCGAGTGGTATTCAAAAGGAGCGAGCCTTTTATGTGCCAATTATTGAAAAATGACAGAGGGGCTATTTTTTTGATCGCAATTGCATTATTATTTTTTGTAACTACTTTTGTTCTTGCGTATTATATGTCTTATGAAATGCAGTATCGAACATATGATGGGCTAGAAAAATTGAATGTTCGAGCTACGATAAATTTATTGGGACAAATTTTGTCAGACAGTGTAGAATCGTAGTTATAAGAAGGTGAATCGAATTGCGAAAAATATATTTAGTTGGTTTTATGGGTAGTGGAAAAAGTGCATTAGGAAGACGCTTAAGCTATTTATTGAAGATGCCATATTATGATATGGATCATGAAATTGTGCGTCAGCAGGGGATGACCATTCCACAGATTTTTGAAAAATACGGTGAGGCCCACTTTCGAGAAATAGAAACAGAATTTTTGAAAAATTTCAGGGACGAGGCTTGCATTATTTCGACTGGTGGTGGCGTTGCCATTAATGCTGAAAATCGAAAAATTATGAGACGCAGTGGATTGGTGTTTTTTTTAGATGCGTCGTTTGAGGATATTTATAAACGAGTTCAGCATGATCCAAATAGACCCATTGTACAGAGCTCTACAAAGGAGGAGCTAGAAAGTCTGTATCACTACAGAAGGAAGTTTTACCGTGATGCAGGTCATATTCAGGTACTGACAGAAGGTAGGACGATTCGCCAAATTCTAGAGTATTTAGTATTTCAAGTGAAAAGGTTAAAAAACGAACGATGAATATATTATGTCAATTTAATGTTCGTGTTTTATTATCTTTTAAAAAATGATTGCCTTTCCAATGCATTTAATGTTAGGATATAGACAAATAAGTAACTAAATGTTCATTGAATACTAAATAGTACCAAGATTTATCTTGGGCGGATGATTGTGCGGGGAGAGAGCGTGTAGACGCCACCGAAGGAGCAAGTAGCAATGGGCTATGAATCTCTCAGGTAAAAGGACTCGTACAAGACGCAACTCTGGAGAGAGCTGTAGTATAACAATAACAGCCACCAAAGGGGAAAGCCGACTGATTGGCAAGGGTAAAGCTTGCGAGCCAGTCTGGTGTAACTTTCAGGTGCAAGGACAGAGAATCCCGAAAAGGGGTTCGTCTGTCTTTTTTTATGTCTATAGCCAGTTTTACGTAATTGATTGTAGGAATACAAAAAGCAGACGAACTACTACCAGTAAAAATGTAACTAACAATAAGGGGGCAAAAAAGAATGGCGAATGAATTAAAACGTACACCTCTATTTGAAGAATACGCGAAATATGGTGCAAAAACAGTTGACTTCGGTGGATGGGAATTACCTGTTCAATTCTCTTCTATTAAAGAAGAACATGATGCAGTGCGTAATCGTGCAGGCTTATTTGATGTATCACATATGGGAGAGATTTTAGTAACTGGTCCCGATGCATTAGGTTTTTTACAAAATCTGTTATCAAATGATGTCTCAAAAATTGTTGACGGTCAAGCGCAGTACACGGCAATGTGCTATGAAGATGGTGGCGTTGTTGATGATTTATTAACATATAAATTAGCTGACAATCACTATTTATTATGTGTCAATGCAGCTAACATTGAAAAAGACTATGATTGGATGATGGAAAATCAACATCAATATGATGTGACGATTGATAACCAATCGGATGCCTACGCACAAATTGCTCTGCAAGGACCATTAGCAGAAGAAGTTCTTCAATCCCTTACTTCAACTGATGTAAGTGCCATTAAATTTTTCCGCTTCCAAGAGAATGTGGAGGTTGCCGGACATAAAGTATTAGTTTCGCGCAGTGGCTACACAGGTGAAGATGGCTTTGAATTATATGGCGCTCCAGAAGACATCAAAGCGCTTTGGGGTAAAATTTTAGAGGCAGGTCAAGAAAAAGGTGTGGTTCCAGCTGGACTAGGATGTCGTGATACACTTCGTTTTGAAGCGGGGCTACCACTATATGGTCAAGAGCTATCAGCAACAATTTCTCCTCTAGAGGCTGGTATTGGCTTCGCTGTGAAATTAAATAAAGAAGGCTTCATTGGTCATGAAGCATTAGTAGCTCAAAAGGAAAATGGTCTACCACGCAAACTTGTAGGCATTGAAATGATTGATAAAGGCATTCCACGCCATGGCTACAAAGTGTTTAAGGATGGTCAAGAAATCGGTGAAGTGACAACTGGTACACAGCTTCCTTCATCAAAACGTAATGTTGGTCACGCATTAATTGACAGTCAATTCGCAACAATCGGAACTGAACTGGAAATTGAAATTCGCGGTAAACACTTAAAGGTAATAACAGTAGAAACACCGTTTTACAAGCGTTCAAAATAATAGTTGAAAAGAGGGACCTACATTTATGAAACATCGTTATTTACCTATGACGGAGCAAGATCAAAAAGAAATGTTAGACGTAATCGGTGTATCCTCAGTCGATGAGTTATTTGAGGATATTCCTGAGAAAGTCCGCTTTAAAGGCCTTTATGATATTAAAGAAGCAAAATCAGAATCTGCGTTATTAAAAGAGTTAACGGCACTTGCTGCTAAAAATAAAGACACAAATGCCAACGTATCATTTTTAGGTGCAGGTGTTTATAACCACTATAAACCAGTGATCGTAGACCATGTTATTTCTCGTTCAGAATTCTATACAGCTTATACACCATATCAGCCAGAGATTTCACAAGGTGAACTACAAGCCATCTTTGAATTCCAAACGATGATTGCTGAGCTAACGGGAATGGATCTTGCTAACTCATCTATGTATGACGGTGGTACAGCATTGGCAGAAGCGGGTATGTTGGCAGCTGGTCATACGCGTCGCAAGAAAATTTTAGTGTCAGAAGCAGTGCACCCAGAATATCGCGATGTTGTTGCTACATATGCCTATGGTCAATCCATTGATATCGTGACTATCCCGCAAAAAGATGGTGTGACAGATGTGGATGCATTAAAAGAGTTAATCGATGACAACACAGCGGCTGTTATTGCACAATATCCAAACTTCTTTGGCCAAGTGGAAGATATCCAAGTGATTGGGGATATTGCACATGCTGCAAAAAGCTTACTCGTTGTATCTTCTAACCCATTGGCATTAGGAATTTTAACGCCTCCTGGCAAGCTTGGTGCTGATATTTGTGTAGGTGATGCGCAAGTATTTGGTATTTCTGAAGCTTTCGGCGGCCCACATTGTGGTTTCTTTGCAGTGACAACAAAATTGATGCGTAAGGTTCCAGGACGTCTTGTTGGTGAAACAGTGGATGGTGAAGGCCGTCGTGGATACGTATTAACACTACAAGCACGTGAGCAACATATCCGTCGTGATAAAGCAACTTCGAATATTTGCTCAAACCAAGCACTACTTGCACTTGCAGCTTCTGTAGCGATGACAGCTCTAGGAAAACAGGGAATTCGTGAAATGGCTACTCAAAATATCGCGAAAACACGTTATGCAAAAAATGCCTTTGAAGCAGCAGGCTTTACAGTAGCATTCCAAGGTGCACACTTCAATGAAATCGTTGTGAAAACGAATAAATGTGTGAAGGAAATCAATAAAGGCTTAATCGAAAAGGGTATTATCGGTGGCTATCCTTTAGGTCAAAATTATGACTCTCTTAAAAATCATGTGCTAATCGCAGTAACTGAATTACGCACGAAAGAAGAAATTGATGCACTTGTTGCAGAAATGGGGGCTCTTAATGCATAACGAAAATCAATCACTCATTTTTGAAATTTCAAAAGAAGGTCGCGTTGGCTATAGTTTAGAAGCACTAGATGTGCCTGAAGTAGACCTAGCAGATTTATTACCTGCAAACCTAGTACGTTCAGAGGCAGCAGAACTACCTGAAGTATCTGAGCTTGATATTATGCGTCATTATACAGCACTTTCTCGTAGAAACCATGGGGTAGACTCGGGCTTCTATCCGCTTGGCTCTTGTACGATGAAATATAATCCGAAAATTAACGAAACAGTTGCACGTCTTTCAGGCTTTGCAAATGTTCACCCATTACAGGATGAATCAACAGTACAAGGGGCAATGGAACTTCTTTATGATCTTCAAACGTCTTTAGTAGAAATTACAGGGATGGATGAAGTTACATTACAACCAGCAGCAGGTGCTCATGGTGAATGGACAGCGTTAATGATGATTCGTGCGTTCCATGAAGCAAATGGTGAAGGTCACCGTAACAAAGTAATCGTGCCTGACTCAGCTCACGGTACAAACCCAGCCTCAGCGACAGTAGCAGGCTTTGAAACAATCACTGTTAAATCAGATGAAAATGGCTTAGTTGATATCGAAGACCTTCGCAAAGTAGTAGGTTCTGATACAGCAGCACTCATGTTAACGAACCCGAATACACTAGGGTTATTTGAAGAAAACATTATCGAAATGGCAGAGCTAATTCACTCTGTAGGCGGTAAAGTGTACTATGATGGTGCGAACCTCAATGCTGTAATGAGTAAAGCACGTCCTGGCGATATGGGCTTTGACTGTGTGCATTTAAATCTACACAAAACATTTACAGGCCCACATGGTGGCGGTGGCCCAGGTTCTGGTCCAGTAGGTGTAAAAGCAGATTTAATTCCATTCCTACCAAAACCAGTATTAGTAAGAACTGAAGAAGGCACATATCACTTTGACTACGATCGTCCACAATCAATCGGACGCGTAAAACCTTACTATGGTAACTTTGGTATCAATGTTCGTGCTTATACTTATATTCGTACAATGGGGCCAGATGGCTTAAAAGCTGTTACAGAATATGCTGTATTAAACGCAAACTATATGATGCGTCGCTTAGAGCCATTCTACGATCTACCATATAACCGTCACTGTAAACATGAATTTGTCTTATCAGGTCGTCGTCAGAAGAAGCTAGGCGTTCGTACATTAGATATCGCAAAACGTTTGTTAGACTTTGGCTACCATCCACCTACAACATACTTCCCATTAAATGTGGAAGAGGCGTTAATGATCGAGCCAACTGAAACTGAATCTAAAGAAACATTAGATGCATTCTGTGATGTAATGATTCAAATTGCGAAAGAAGCAGAAGAAAATCCATCAATCGTTCAAGAAGCACCTCATACAACAGTCGTATCTCGTCTAGACGAAACACGCGCTGCTCGTACACCAGTGCTTCGTTATCAAAAAGCATAGTCTCCAAAACCGTTCACGTTTAGGTGAACGGTTTTTTTTGCACCTTAAATTACAAGCTGAATGGATGAACATTGGATTTTAGCGTGCTGGCGACGTAATATAAAGCCAAATAAAAGTGTGACTGATTACTGGCTCATGACTTTTGGGAAGAAAATCATAAAAGGAAAGCAAAATTTTCGATTATTTTGTTTAGATGTAACTTTCCAAGGATAAGAGGGTGAAGTTGTAAATGAAGAGGTGAACAATGCTATTTCTCCTAACTATTTTTGGAGGTTGGACTTTCCTTTTTGAAATTCATAATATCCTGAAAGAAAAGTACAAATGCTTAAAGAACTATTTTATATATATTCATCCTAAAAGACTAATGTCGTTATTTGATTAATACTTTTTATTCATTTTTCCTATATAGAAGATTATTTAAAAAAACAGCTTTGGGCCCAAGAGTAATTGAACCTTTAGTTTTTTTTTTATAAAAAAATAGGATTAATCCTATATTAACTGAAAAAATATCATAATTATTATATGTAACATTTTTACTAAAAATACTTTAAATTGTTTTTAATTACAATATCTTCTATAGAAAATATTGACATTAATTTTTGGTGTTATATAGTTACTTTTGTGATACATCCTATCATTAGTGAATAAAAAATGCATAAAAGAAGAATTAGAGTTTCTAGTACATAGCTTAGCCTCAAATTGATTTTTATTCCTGAAATATTCTTTATAAGAAGTAGTTATATAATTCTAATCCTGTATTTTTATCACTAAATGTTTATGCTTACCCGAAATTCGTTATCTAAAGGAGGGACGGCTGTAGAAATATACAGCCAAATGAATGGAGATTATTAATCAAACAAACAGAACCATGCTATTTGAAGAAATTAATCCTGAAAAAATGGACTTAATTACGCTTGTTGGAGATGTAAAGGGGATCGACAGTCTAAGTGATGAAAAGATTAAAGAAATTCCATGATGGAGATGATATCGGCTACATTATTGACGAGAAAACGAGCACGTGTCAAATTGACCTTGTGTTTAATGGCAATGTGAAGAATTTAGAAGTAATGATTACAAAAGGGACAAGTGCTGTTAAAGCCTAACAAGTATAAACCTACAATTATTCAATTTTTCAGTCGTATGTTTAAGATTTTTTAAATCTTTTAACATAAATAAGAATCGAGAGACTAATTGCTAATATTCTGCAGAACAGTTAGATGTCTTGATTTAACAAATTTTAGGGGGTAAGAAAATGGGTTTTGTATTAAAAGTAGAAGGTTCAGAGGCAATTGAATTAGGCTTAGAAAGCATCATGACTGTCGAATATGAAACAGATACACCAAATGATTCGAACGCTCGCTCTACAGATGTTGGAGCCACTTTAAAAGTAAGAGGTAAAATTCTTACAGCAACTGATGGTGATAATTCTGATGATACGATGAAATTAGGTTTATGGTCATTAGTACCAGCTGAAAAGGCTGATTGTTACCGTAAAGTGACATTAGAGGTTGTTTCAGCGGATCAAGTAGTAAGAAAAATTCATTTCCCGAACGCTTTTGTGGTGGATTATACAGAAAGATATGGTGACACAGAAGGTATCGGTGAATTCTTCTTATTTATTAAGCAAAAGAAAGACAAAACAGATTTGGCAAAAATCGAAGGCGGCTACGCTGTCTAAGATTGCAGCAGGATAAAACACTACTAATTATCTAAGGAACTTTTATAGTTCCTTAGATTATTTTTAATCTCCCTAAAATTACTTTAAAGGCGGAAATAAAAGATCCTATACATAGAAAAGATAGCACTCAAACTCATATTTTTGTGAGGAAGAAGTAGAGAGAAGCATTGCCAACAGGTATGCCTTTGATGAGATGGTTGAGGCAATGGAAGGATCAGATTTCAAATTCTGTGTCATGAAGGATGTGTAGGGACTAAGCAAATAATAGTTGATAGGTTGAAATATAGTTGATGAAAAAACGGAAGGTGATTGGGATGAAGTTTATAGATGAAAAAATTATTGCATTAAGAAATGAAATGAGAGAGCAGGAGCAACATGAGCTAGCCCAGCGACAAGTAGCCTTACAAAAGGAACAGGAGCCTGAGCAGGCATCTAAGCAGGAGGAGCAAGACCTTGAAAAAGTAAATATCTATCAAAGCTACATCATCATTGATGATGAGAAGATAGGGGTGATGGAGCAGTCATTATTGGATGGTAAAATGACGATTCGTATGCCAAAACTATTTTCTAAGATGTCTACTGAATTAGCAGCCTTAAAGTACCCATCGGACCGTCGACCAAATCTAATTTATACAGATGAATCCTCATCGATTAATCTTGCCTTCAACCTGACTCCACATCGATTACAGGAGGAGGGAGTTGCTGCTTTTCAAGAAAATATGATTGATATCCTTGAACAAGCTCAACCTTCAGCTGATTGGCTTGATACGGATGTCCTGAAGATTGACGAAAAGACAGTAGGCTTTTTAGAGATTATTACACCGGCTATTGATGGCGATATTTTTAATTTAATGTTCTTTGCCTCTATCGAAGGAATAGCACTTATTGGAACCTTCAATTGTATGGAGGAGGACCTTGAAACTTGGCGTCCGATTGCGAGAGCTATGATGGAATCCTTGCGATTTGCTTCAAATAGTAGGAACGGAGGGGGAATACGATGAGTAGTGTCGTGACAGCTTATCATAATATTCAAATTCTACCTTTTGAGCTTATTAGTATTCAAGAGCTTACTATCGTAAAAAAAATGAATGAACATGCTACGTTACGTTTTACTGGTATTGTGCCTGAAGTAGCGAGAGACACATATGTGGAAATGACGGAGGCAAAATCGGCAATTGAAGTAAATCAGCTTAATCATCTTGGTATCCCTTCACCCTTATTTAAAGGTGTAATTTTAGATGTGAAGGTTCGTTCAGTTCGTGGCATTTATTATATTGAAGTAGAAGCGGCTTCAAGCACCTACCAGCTAGACATTAAAAAGAAAAATCGCTCCTATCAGGATAAGGAAATGACCTATTCGTCTTTATTCAAACTATTACATCCTTTTTATCCTGGTCTTGACATTATTGATGAAGCAACAAAGGGTGCTAAATTAGACAAGTTTACCCTGCAATATCGAGAGACAGATTGGCAATTTTTAAAAAGACTAGCCTCACGTTTTAACACTGGACTAGTGCCTGCTGCTACCTTTGATAAGCCAAAGTTCCATTTTGGTGTGCCTGCTGGTAGAGCTAAAGGCAAGCTAGAAGATTACCATTATACGACCCGAAAAAAACTAGCAGATTACCTTCTATATACAGAGAATGGTAATGGAGGTATGGGAGAGCATGACTTTCTATACTATGAGGTGGAAACAGATAAGGTAATGGAAATAGGAGATCATGTCACTTTTCATCAACAAACGCTTTATATATGTGAAGCATACACAACCATGAAGGATGGCTTGCTGAAACATTATTATACGCTGTCAACGAAAAATGGCATGAATAAAAGTGAACTATTTAACGATGCGATCTCAGGCTTATCACTGGAAGGAAAAGTATTAGAAGTCGCAAAGGATCATATTAAGGTGCATTTAGCGATTGATGAGAAGCAGGATAAAGGCAAAGCACATTGGTTTCTTTATTCTACAGGCTATACAGCAGAGGGACATAGTGGTTGGTATTGTATGCCTGAAATTAATGATTTTGTTCATGTCTATTTTCCTTCACATCGGGAGGAGGAAGGAATTTCTAGCAGCTCCATACGAAAAAATTTAGATACTTCAGCAACGAACAAACTAGAAGATCCCTCAACCAAATATTATCGTACAGCCTTTGGTAAAGAAATTAAAATGAGTCCAACTGAAGTGGTTATTACTGCACAGGATGGGGATATTTTTATTCGGCTAAACGAAGCAAATGGTATTGAAATATTTAGTAAAAAAGAAATTAAACTAATCTCTGAGGCAGATATATCAGTGAATGCGAGTAAGAAAATTCTTTTGTCTGCGGAGGAAGAAATTTCTTTACAATGCAAAGAAAGTAAAATAACGATGAATGGCAGTGTGCAGATTTTTGGGAAGGAAGTAAAGGCAAATTAAAATGGTTGCGTGTGAATGAGAAGGAAGGAGACTTATATGCAGACACAGGGAGTTTTACAGCATTTTTATGATAACGAAGTAGAAAAAAGACGGTTGAAATATCTCTTATTGCTCGAGGATTTTTTTCAAGCCTCCAAGGATAGGCTCGCTGATGATTTTAGGATGTCTTTTCAAAAAATATGTCAGCAACTCAAACAACAGCAAACGCTTCAACAGAAAGGACCGATTGCACATATCACGTTTTCAATGCTACGCACAGAGCTACTAGAGAGCAACCCTCACTATTTAGTAGAAGCTACGGATGAGGAATGGTTTTTTGATATTCATCCACTTTTAACTACTTATGATGCAGGTTGGGCGCATCATTTTTTAGAGCAATACATTGAAGAATTAAGTTTGTATAGCAAAACTTTTATGGGGGCAATTACTCAGGCAGATATAGATCGCATTAGACTTCAGGAAGCCAAACATTTTCACCAATATGTAATAAGTCTCGCTAGATATGCGCTACCTGACATTATTCGATGTCCAGAGTATTTGGCGCTAGATCGGGATGTGGCTGTCGAGATACGTGTAGGCGAGTTTATGGATATGAACGAGGTTGTCTATAGCGAGGATTTTTCAGCGAAGGATAGTGAAGAAATAAAGGCTTGGCTAGATGAACAATTAGAGGAGGAATATCCATACGAGGTATTTAGCCATTTAAATTTAGCAGGTGGGCGATATGAAGGCTTGGATATTCGCTATGCCTTTTTCCACAAAGCCAATTTAACCAATTGTCATATGCGTGAATGTCTGTTGATTGGTACTAGCTTTCGGGAGAGTCAGCTAATGGACACGGATTTGAGCTTTAGCACAATTTATGAGGCGGATTTTAGTAATAGTCAGTTACAGGGAGCGAATTTTCAACAGGTACAAGGAGCGAGTGGTCTACTAGATCGTCAGAAATGGGAAATACCTGGCTATTTACCGGTTCGTTTTACCGATGCGAATTTAGAAGGCGCCAATTTTGAGCTAGCGAATTTACGAGGGGCCAGCTTTATGGGGGCAAATGTTAGAAATACAAATTTTGCGGGAGCCAATTTAGAAATGGCTATTTTCTCTAAGGAAGCAAAGGAATATGTAAAGCTAGATCCATTCCAGGCTGCTAGTGTCATTTGGAAGTAGACAGTGTGAAAAAAGGAGACGAAAGATGAACTATTTTATTCTATCTCAAGATGAACGTATCATAAATGCTGTGAAACCTGTTGGTATCGCCCAAGTGATTAAAAAAGAGCTATTAACCATTGAAAGAATGGAAGAATTAGAGGAACTTGAACGGCAATTTCCTGTATTAGAAAAAGGCGAGATGGTGTATACCGATCTCATAGAAAAGCCAATCATGCTTATTTCTGATGCTGTTAAACAATTAGTGGAAAAGTATGTCCCAAATATGCCATTTAAAGCAGTTGTTCTCACGGATATGCCTAAATTAATGCAAACCTTATATTGGCTGGTGATCCCACCAAGAGTGCGTTGTCTTTCCACTCAAACGGAATTTCATCTGGATGGTACGTTGAAGAAGCTAGTCATAGATGAGCAGTTGGCTGCTCCTTATTCATTCTTTCAAATCGAGGGCATTAAAGAACAGTTTATAGTGGTGAATATTGAATTAGCAGAGAGTATTCTACGCAGAGATTTTCGGGGAATACGATTACAAAAAATACAAACTGAAGGAAGATGGAACGACATTCTTTCTGTAGGAAAATAGATGAGGTGCTTGAAAAAGGATTAAAGCACATGATGGAAGGTGCTTTAGATAAATGGTAGGGAGAAAATAGCGAGATTAAAATTAGAGCAATTTGAAGAAAGAGTCGTCAGACGTAAGTATTGCAGTTAAGTCTTATGTTTAGCAAAAGTGGTAACACCTTACGTATCGAAAGGATGGTTTTTCTATGTCAGAAGAATTGCAGACAAAGGGTGGCGACCAACGGAGTTATGTCGTAGCTGGTGCCAAATTATCCTGTTCACAAGGAGATCAAACGAGTATTTTAAAAATGCCAGTCAGTCACGGTGTTTATACGAAAAATAAGGCGCAGATGAATACGATGGATTATAAGCCTTATGTCAATATTCAACCATTTGGCTTATGCCAGACATTAGCGAATCCAACTGTTGCGGCAGCTACAGCTGCTAATAATGGTGTCTTAAAGCCCATGCCCTGTACACCTGTGATTACAATGCCCTGGATCAATGGGAAGGATGATCAATTAATTGAAAATCATCCAGCGTTAGTTAGTCAATCGATTAATATGTGTATGTATTGTGGAACGATAAAAGTAGAAGATGATGGGCAAGAATAAGCGATTGTCCCCTGAGGAAAGAAGGGAATTCATGTGAACACATACGAGGAAGTAATCGGATACGGTGAGCTTGAACTCGTATCCCCCTATGAAATCCAAACATTGCATAATCTCACGTTGACTCAAACAGTGAACGACCATGCAAGATTAGCAATAACGGGATTTATTCCTGCGGAAAAGAAAGATAGTTGTATGCAGCTTGCCAGTACGGCAGATCGAATAGAGCTCTATCAAAAACACAAAGGTCAACGGCTGCATGCGCTTTTTAAAGGGCAGGTAACAGAAATTGCGGTACGAATGACAAGGGGTGTATATCAAGTTGAATTAGAGGCTGTTTCTTCTACATTCACCTTGGATTGTAAACAAAAATACCGCTCCTTTCAGCATCATAAAATGACTTATGAGGCGATGTTAAAAAAGGTGCTAGAAGATTATTCAGGTGCAGATGTTATTGATACTGTATCGAAAGCTACTCCTCTTAAGCAATTTATATTACAATATAAGGAGACGGATTGGCAATTTTTACAACGTATGGCCTCCCATTTTCGGGCTGTATTAGTCGCCGCAGTGGATGCTGATAAGCCGAAGTTTTGGTTTGGCCTACCTGAAGGGCGAATGCAAAAGCTTTCCTTGGCAAATTATACGATCTTAAAGGATCGCTCTAAGTTTTTACATAGTAAGCATAATGACATCGAGCAGCCAATTGAAGAGCGGGATACAGTTGCCTACGTGATAGAATCTAGAAAAACATTGAAACTGGGTGATCGCGTTCTGCTCCAGGGCAAGGAGCTGGTAGTAGCCAAGTCTATCGCCCGCATGAAGCAAGGCATCCTTACCTATGAGTATCATCTGCTGTTCGAAAAAGGCATACGTCAAGATAGGCGCAGTATTCCGTTCCTACCGGGCACAGCGATTGAAGGAAAGGTATTAGAGGTCAAAAAGGATCAGGTTCGAGTCCACCTCAGTATCGATGAGACACAAAAAAAGGAAGAAGCTACGTGGTTCCCACTTGCTACGCCTTATACGGCAGAGGGACATAGTGGCTTTTACAGCCCACCAGAGGAAGGAGATAGCGTCCACCTAACCTTCCCAACACATCGAGAGGAAGCAGCGTTTGTTCGTCATAGTGTACGAAAGGGTGGCGAGTCCAACCCGAAAACAGCTGATCCCAAAACGTCTTACTGGGGTACACCGAAAGGGAAGGAAATGAAGCTAGACCCACAGTCCGTAACATTTACCGCCAAGGAGGGCGCTGTCTTTCTGCAGCTCCATCAGGACAGCGGCATCACTGTGCATAGTAAGCCCTCCTTGCTGGTCAAAGCCAACGACACGATCACCTTTGCCGGAAAACGTGTGTCCATGAGTGCAGCGGAGTCGATGCGTTTCACATGCGGCTCAAGCAGTCTTGTATTTGATGGCAATACCGATATTCAGGGACAGGTAGTGACGATGGATGGCTCCATTAAAGCCCCTGTATCTGTCGCAGCGCAAGAAGAGGAAGCAGACCTGGAGGCAGCCCTAGACGTCATGGGGATGATCCCTGTTGGTGGGGGTGATGCCTAATGGGTCTATTAGGATTAGCAGGAAGCTTACTAGGGATGATTCCGAAAGTAGGCTCCCCAAGTGGAAAGAAAAAAGGAAAGAGCGGCGGGTCAAAAGGAAAGAGCACTAAGAAATCCTCCAAAAAGAAGAGCTCTACGAAGAAAAAACAAAGAAAATCCAATAAAAAGAAGAAAAAACGCAAGAAGAAAAAGAAGAAGTGGGGTAAATTCTTTACCAAGGCACGGAAGCTAAAAAATAGTTTATCCAAGAGTAAATTGGTTAAACGGGCAAAAAAGGCAATTAAAAAAGCTGTTCTGACCACGAAAAAGGTTGTGAAAAAAACAAAGGCGGCTGTTTCGAAGGCCAAGCAACAGGTAAAGACCGCTGTCAAACAGACGAAGCAGGTAGTGAAGAAACAAGTACTACCAGTCGTGAAAAAGGCTGCGCAAGCAACGACCAAAGCAGTGAAAAATGCTGTAAAACCTAAAAATCTGTTAAATACGCTCCAAACGGGCTTGGATATAGTCGGGATGGTCCCCGTTGTAGGAGAAGTAGCAGATGGCGTGAATGGTATTATTTATGCGGCAAGAGGTGACAAGGTCAATGCGGCCCTCTCCTTTGGCGCTATGATTCCAGTAGTGGGTAATGCGGCAACAGCAGGTAAATGGGTCAATAAAGGTGCGAAGGCAGCGAAGGGTATCAGTGAAAGTGCTCAAAAAGCGAATAAAGGTCTTTTAGGCAATGTAAAAGAAAAAGTCAACAAGCAAGTCTCAAATGTAAAAACCCAGATCCAAGCCAGAGTAGACGAAGTCAAACAACAGCTGCGTCAGCTACGACCACCAGAGATGGAGTTAGCAGGAGCAGGTGTAAACGTCAGACGCATAGAGGATACAGGAACAGTTGGAAGAAACACAACAACTCCAAGTCCGAAGCCATCTAATTCCCAACCACCACAAAATGGCTCGAATAAAAAGCCTGATGAGAATAAGGGTACGGGTAAAAATGAAAACGGATGGGATATTCCTCGTGGTGGCGGTGAGATAGGGGGAAGAAGATATTCAGAACATGCACTAGAAAGAATGGCACCTAATCTGATCCAAGTTAACGTTGAGTTAGAAAAAAGAGCCATTGAAAAGGGATTAAAGCCAGGTACTAAAGAATTTGAAAAATTTGTTGACCCAAGGGGTGTTCCACCTATGGTTGTAGAGGATACAATTAGAAATGTAATACCTACTCCTGGAAATAGACCAAATACACTAAAATATGATGGTGAAGCCGCTACTGTAATTACTAACACAAATGGTGATGTTATTACGGTAATTCCGAAGGGAAGCAAGAAGAAGTGAGGGTGATTTTCATGGCAATAAAATATGATGAATACTTACTGCTTGAAATATTCAATAGTGAGCCAATAATAATTGATAAAGAAGCTGAAATTTACAAATATAAGATGCAAGGTCCTCTAGGATTAGAAATAGCATTTTCTTTTTCAGTTTATGACCAATATGTAACAATAAGATTGGACAATAAACAACTTCAAAATCCATTATATGACGTTGAAATACAAAATGTAGAGGAAATTAGGGTAGAGAATGCTAAACTATTAATAATTAAGCAACAAAGTAAAGAGCCAGTAATCGAAGTTACAATAACACCTAACTTTAAGATAGATTTATGTATCTAAACTAATAATAGTCACGAAAATATTTTATTATCGACCTGTATCAGCGGATTTTACAATACAACCAAGAAACCACAATGTGAGCTAGTCGCTCATGTTGTGGTTTCTTCTTCATCCCAACTATATCATTAATTTTCACTGAAAGAGCACAGGTGGTCACAATGAAGGACTAATTAAATCAACAAAATATTAATAAAGGTAGTGGCATTCTAAAAGTAGATGCAGGAAAGCAAGGTAAGCATGTGCCAGGGCATGGTAATAACGTTTCAACCAAGTCACAATGCCTGAAGGTCAAAAATGGTGTACAGTTAACTCAAGAAGCATGGATGAATTTTACTCCGGTACGAGCAGATGGAAGTGTAAAAACTTATGATTTTGGCAAGCCTGTTGGACCAAATGGAGAAACTAGGGTGAAAGTTCATATTGATAAAAAAGGTAATATTCATGGAGATAAAATATGAGAGAAGTTTTACTAAATACAATTGACAGATTGTATGGAAAAGGTGATTTTCAATATATACTTGCTAAGTATATTGATAAGGAATATTGGGTTAGTAAGTTCAATGATGAGGTAGAACAGATATTCATTGATAATCTTACCGACTTCAGTTATTCAACGTGCTTTTCTTATTTTATTCAATCATCACTAAGTCCGGACTTTAGAATAGGTAGTGATGAGTTTAACGATTATCTTAAGGAAAAGCATGAGGTAACAGGGGTTATGGTGTTAATTTCATTAATTGCTCCGTATTCAGTGGTTAAATATGTTAGGTACAACTACAATGATGGGGCTGTACAAAAATGAAGCATATTCTCCACTTAATAAAGAAACAGAGCGAATTAATATAAGGATTTTAGAAATATTAAATAATAATGGAATTCAAACGCTAGACGAAGCTATTCTGAATGTTGTAGTGCCGAATATTTCTTTAGAGTTAAAAGAGGAAGACGTTACAATATTTAATTGTCTTTTTGAGGATAGATATTGAGTTGTTAAACCTTGACTGGCTATATGCCTCTCAAGGTTTTTCCTTAACTCAATGAAATTTATGGTTAAAAAGTAATCTGATATTTGATTCGAAAGCTAATAAAGGCTGGGCCATCAAGGAGCACTATGTAAACAGTGGTCTAAGAATAAAAGTGTGAGAATTAGGCGAGATGACATTTTACATGCAAGAGGTAGTTTTGTATGGAAAAGTGACTAAATAAACGATAATGACAAAGCTCGTGGCGATAAACAAGGATATAAATAGTTTTTTTGTGTACAGTTAAAGATATCCTTGAATTTGAATAAATAACTCATGAAGGCAAGCCGTCAAGAAATGTTTTTTTATACTAATGTAATAAGAGCGAAAATGGGTGAGATGACATATTACTTACAAGGACCACTTTATGGATGGCATAAGCAACAAACACACGAGATTAAACAAGCTAAAGGGTTTAAAAGGTACACTTGCCATGTAGTAAAAAAGATGTCATACTGTCAATACTAAAATAACTTATAAAACTTGCAAATATTAATAAATTAGAAAATTTATAAACTTAAAGCACTTGATTGTCTATAACAGGCGACAAGTGCTTTTCTACATATACAGTTGGAAGAAACACAACAACTCTAAGTCCGAAACTACTAATACCCAATCATCACAAAATGGCTCGAATAAAAAGCCTGCCGAGGATAAGGGTACGGGTAATGGTGTAGGTAATTTTGTAGGAAAAATTAATGCCGATAATATTCCTAACATGACTAAAAATGATATATTAGATGGGTTACCAAGTAACTGGAAATACACTGAGAATAACGGTTTTGTTCATATTAGAGATGCTAATGGAAATGTCCGGATGAAAATTGACCCTCCTGACAAAGTTACAAAGTATGACCATGTTCATATTTTTGATGAAAGTGGTAATCCGCTTGATGTAAACCTAAACGTTGTGGATAGAAAAAGCCCGGATGCTCATATTCCATATAAAAAGTGAGGTGGAGTAACTTGAATGCTCAGAAAATACTAAATGAAATTGAAGAACTGCATTATTGGGATGCTAGAGTACTGCAAATGGAGTCCAGTTTTTTTGGAGATGAACTTAGAATTGTATTTGAAGACACAGATTTTAATGTAATCTTACTTTTTACTGGATGTTCGAAATTCTCATTTGTAACAAGTGTTGATGATAGATTGAAACCCTTAAAAGAGTTAACGAAAACTCAAATTCCTTATTTTATTCAAGATGTTGAGATTACAGATGTACAGATTGATGGAGAAGATATATTAAAATGTAATATTTTTATGCCGCCTTTAAATGTAGAAGTTGTTTGTAATACTATACTAATTGAAAAAGAATAATAAAAGAACCTTGATTTGGTTAATGAGCCTATCAAGGTTTCTTTTTTGTTGGTGGGGATACCCAGTGTCGAATAGTTCAATTGTTATGCAGAGAATATGAGTAACTCCTGTAAGCCTCATATTAAGTTTTTACGAATTATATAGTACGTACAATACCTTTAAAAAGTATGTCCTATTTACTCTTTATTTTGTTAAGCAAATAACCATAATATCATCAGTTACCACCATTTCTATTCTCCAAAGCCATACCTTCGCTTCTCCCTGCCTTTAAATTTTTCGCAACTTTTACGTACATATAACGATTACTAGAGCGAGAGGCTACTCCACCTCGATTAACTCCTGAATGTCGATGTCTAACACTTTGCATACTGTTTCTAATGTTGATAGATAAACCCTGTCCACATTGTCTGAACAAAGATGGCTGATTGTATTTGGTCGTAGTCCTGTCATTCGTGCTAACTCACGTTGTGAAAGGTCACGTTGTTTCAAGATTTCCTTTAGTTTGATTGATATTGGCATGATATTTCCCTTCCTATTATTCATATTACCTTTTACGATACACAATAAATTTGTATCGGTAAAGGGGTTGAGTATATCGCTAAAGCCGCATACAATGAACTTATACTAAAAATAGCGTCTAAGCGTTACGTTAATCTCAATTTATGTAACGGAAAGAAGAAAAAGAAGAAGTGGGGTAAATTCTTTACCAAGGCACGGAAGCTAAAAAATAGTTTATCCAAGAGTAAATTGGTTAAACGGGCAAAAAAGGCAATTAAAAAAGCTGTTCTGACCACGAAAAAGGTTGTGAAAAAAACAAAGGCGGCTGTTTCGAAGGCCAAGCAACAGGTAAAGACCGCTGTCAAACAGACGAAGCAGGTAGTGAAGAAACAAGTACTACCAGTTGTGAAAAAGGCTGCGCAAGCAACGACCAAAGCAGTGAAAAATGCTGTAAAACCTAAAAATCTGTTAAATACGCTCCAAACGGGCTTAGATATAGTCGGGATGGTCCCCGTTGTAGGAGAAGTAGCAGATGGTGTGAATGGTATTATTTATGCGGCAAGAGGTGACAAGGTCAATGCGGCCCTCTCCTTTGGCGCTATGATTCCAGTAGTGGGTAATGCGGCAACAGCAGGTAAATGGGTCAATAAAGGTGCGAAGGCAGCGAAGGGTATCAGTGAAAGTGCTCAAAAGGCGAATAAAGGCCTTTTAGGCAATGTAAAAGAAAAAGTCAACAAGCAAGTAGCGAACGCCAAAACCCAAATCCAATCGAAAGTAGACGAAGTCAAACAACAGCTGCGTCAGCTAGGAGCCCCGCAGATGGAGTTGGCAGGTGTGAACGTTGGACGGATTTCGGATACAGGATCGGTTGGAAAAAATACGTCATCCTCGAGTCCGAAGCCATCTAATTCCCAACCACCACAAAATGGCTCGAATAAAAAGCCTGCTGAGAATAAGGGTACGGGTAATGTTTTAGATAATGGTACAGTGTGGGGAAATATAAAAATAACTCAACCAGTCTATGATGGCACAAAAATACCTAAATCATTTGAATTAGCAGTAGACGGTGAAAAATTTTGGGTACATCCAAATGGAACAAAACATATGGTAGAGTATATAACTAGAGATGCGACTACACATGGAATGCCAATAAATAGCCAAACTTTATTGACAAGCTTCGAAAGCTCTGTTAAGAAAGCTGTTAAGGAAGGTGTCAAATATGAAGAAATTATGAATGTAGGAAATTGGGAGTTAATATTTAGTAAACCACGTGGAGACGGATTACTACCAGTAATAAAGCACGCTGTATATAGACCTTAGAAGGAGATAGGAGTATGCTAAAAGTAACAGAATATAAAGAAAGTCAGCCTATAAATATTGAATATGATCTTTATACACCGATTAATATAGAATTTGGTGCTTGGGATATATCAAAAGAGCAAACGATATATTGGAGAACTGGGGATTTTAAGAAATCTTTAATTGAAATAGGAATAGGGAAATATACAGGAAATATACGTTCTATTACATTGACTTTGAGTGAAAATGTACACCAAATAGAAGATTTGAACTTGGATATGAAAAATATAACTTTAATTAATGGTATACCTAATTTTCAAGTTGAAGAATATGACGATAAGACATATATAGATGAGAACAGTAAATTGAATGTATATATAGGGATTGATAATGTATTAATTTCATTTTCAGAAAATGATACTGTGTCAATTGTGCAAAATGATAATGTGGGATTTGCTTTAGACAAAGATAAAATGGTTTGTGGCATTTTAGTAAGTGGTATGTTAGAACATGAGAAGAATATATTAGAAGAAGCATTGAAATAAAGTATTATGAAATATAAGGAAATTGAACCTTGATTGGCTAACCACCTTTCAAGGTTTTTTGTTGTGGTTAAAACAATAAGAATCTAGGATTACAGCTCATAACAGGAGAGTAAAAGAGAAATTAGAATTTGTTGATAAAATAAAGTCATGCCATGTCCAGAATCAAATATCATGAAGGCACTGCCATCATGAGTATTACTAAACAATAAAAAGCGTGAGAAGTATGCGAGATGACTTTTTACATGGCAAGGGTAGTAAGAGTAGGAAATAATAAAAAACAAATGATACTGACAACGCTCGTGGCGATAAACAATAAGGCACTCTTGTCCTAAGTTAACCAAGCAGAGTGAACGTGGTTTTAACAAAAGGTTATACACAATTTTATTAATAATGACGATAAAAAAAGTCGCTTCTTCCAACACTGGAGGCGATTTTTTTAATCTTCCATGTCTATAAGGTCAATAATTTCTCGAATATCTTCTATCTCTAATGTTTCTGCAATTTTTTCGATATGATGGAAAAGAATATTTTGTCTTTTTTGGTTGGCTAGCTCACTTCAAGCGGCATGACGTATATCTGTTAATCGAGACAATTCTCTAAGGGAGATCCTTGGCAATGCGGCAACAGCTGGTAAATGGGTCAATAAAGGTGCGAAGGCAGCGAAGGGTATCAGTGAAAGTGCTCAAAAAGCGAATAAAGGTCTTTTAGGCAATGTAAAAGAAAAAGTCAACAAGCAAGTCTCAAATGTAAAAACCCAGATCCAAGCCAGAGTAGACGAAGTAAAACAACAGCTGCGTCAGCTGCGACCACCAGAGATGGAGTTAGCAGGAGCAGGTGTAAACGTCAGACGCATAGAGGATACAGGAACAGTTGGAAGAAACACAACAACTCCAAGTCCGAAGCCATCTAATTCCCAACCACCACAAAATGGCTCGAATAAAAAGCCTGATGAGAATAAGGGTACGGGTAATCTAGTTTTCAAATCAGATTATGATAACCACTTAATAAATGTACAAGGTTTTAATCGTGATGCTTCTAAAGGTATTACAGGTGGTCACAATATGGATGAGTTCTACAATTATTTTAGAAATGTTGAGAAGTTAGATGATAAAGATTTTATCCATAAAGTAACACCCCATCCTACAATTGATGGAATCATACAAATTAATTACAAGATACCTAAACTTGATAATAAGGGTAATCTAACTGGGGAGTATAAGCACTTCAAGAATCCAAAAACAGTGTATGATCCATCCAAAATATCGGATGCAACCATAATCGAATGGGGTAAAGACGCAATGCAACAAGGAATTGATGCTGGTAGTATTGTCGGAAGAAAGATAACTGGTATTAATCCGAATGGATTGAAATTTGAAGGGTATATGGATGCAAATGGTACTATTACAAACTTCTATCCAAAACTAGACTAAAGGAGATAAACAATGAAAATAAATAAGAATTTTGATGAATTAACTGCAATGGAACTATATTTCCTCTATCTTGATGAAGATAAATTTGTAAATGCTCTTGAGGATTTTTCAAACTCCATAGGATATGGTATCTCAGAGTTTATCAGTTGTGCATTTCCATCTGAATATGAATCGTGGGAAGAAGGGTATTTTGGAGATAATGGTGTGAAATTTGAAGTTGAACCACCAGCAGTTGATGAGATTAAATATGAAATAGTATCAAATACAGACTTCATTGATTTTCTAGATAATTTAACAGATCAGTACCTTGGCTCATATCCTATGGAGGAATCTAAAGTTGTACTTCTATTAAACCAAATTAAAACTACATTAATTTAATAAGTGGGGCTATACAATGCCGAATGAAACAATAACGAATATAATCCATGGAATATTCATATAAAAGTTTCGTCATTTCGTTTGTATGCACATAAATGCTTAAATTTCATACCTTAAATAACGCTATGCTGTTATATTGGACAGGTCGATTATGGTCAGATAGCCCATGATTGGCCTGTTTTTGCCTCGATGGCACAGATAAAGCAAAAGATACAGACTGGCATGGATAAGCTTGGAGATATGTTAAACGGAAATAAACCTCAGCTTGCGACAGCAAGTGCGAATGGTATGAAGATGGGAGCGAAGAAAGAAAGTGACTCGCTCGTTCAGATGAGTACCAATAAATCTGGTAGTTCAGAGAAGGATGTTAAGTGGTATGTTAGAACATGAGAAGAATATATTAGAACAAGCATTGAAATAAAGTATTATGAAATATAAGGAAATTGAACCTTGATTGGCTAACCATCTTTCAAGGTTTTTTATTACAGTTGCAACAAGAAGGATTGAGGATAACAACTCATAATATGCAATGACTAATAGTATTGATAAGATAAAACTATGCCCTGCTCAGAATCAAATATCATGAAGGCAGTGCCATCATGAGTATTACTAAACAATAAAAAGCGTGAGAAGTATGCGAGATGACTTTTTACATGGCAAGGGTAGTAAGAGTAGGAAATAATAAAAAACAAATGATACTGCCAATGCTCGTGGCGATAAACAATAAGGCACTCTTGTCCTAAGTTAACCAAGCAGAGTGAACGTGGTTTTAACAAAAGGTTATACCCAATTTTTTTAATCTTCTGTGTCTATGAGATTAATGATGTCTCGAATATCTTCTATCTCCAATGTTTCTGCAATTTTTTCGATATGATGGAAATGAATGTTTTGCCTTTTTTGGTTGGCTAGCTCACTTAAAGCGGCATGACGTATATCTGTTAATCGAGACAATTCTCTAAGGGAGATCCTTAGCAATGCAGCAACAGCTGGTAAATGGGTCAATAAAGGTGCGAAGGCAGCGAAGGGTATCAGTGAAAGTGCTCAAAAAGCGAATAAAGGTCTTTTAGGCAATGTAAAAGAAAAAGTCAACAAGCAAGTCTCAAATGTAAAAACGCAGATCCAAGCCAAAGTAGACGAAGTCAAACAACAGCTGCGTCAGCTGCGACCACCAGAGATGGAGTTAGCAGGAGCAGGTGTAAACGTCAGACGCATAGAGGATACAGGAACGGTTGGAAAAAATACGTCATCCTCGAGTCCAAAGCCATCTAATTCCCAACCACCACAAAATGGCTTGAATAAAAAGCCTGCTGAAGCAACTAAGGGAAAAGTTGGACCGTCTCACGAAAAAGTGGATTATGGTGATCATTTTACGAAGAGTGGTAGAAAAAAAGTTTTAAAACCAAATGTAGAATACAAATCTCCAGATGGTTATACTTACCGTACGGATAACAATGGACGTATTACCGAATGTGAAGGAACGCTTATTCTAGGCACTGCAGAACGAAACGCATACGCACAGAGAACTGTGGGAGGAAAAGATAGATTACCTGATGACGACGGTGGACACTTAATAGGAGCACAGTTTAAAGGGCCAAAGGATATCGATAACCTAGTTCCACAAAATAGCCAAATTAACCGTTCTGGTGGTGAATGGTTCAATATGGAGACTGAGTGGGCAAATGCATTGAAAGAAACACCTCCGAAAAAAGTTACTGTACAAATTAATCCGACGTATTCGGGGAATTCAATGCGACCAGATTCATTTATAGTTGAATACGAAATTGAAGGGGACTTTCCAGTAATTCGTGAAATCGCAAATAAAAAAGGTGGATGAAATAGATGAGTTTTGAAATAGAATTGAATAAAATATATAAAGAAATAGCACAGCAGGTTAACGATATCATACCTGTTGAATGGAGTAACTTCTATTTTAATGGTGAAGTTAAGGATAAGGACGGAGGAGTTTTTTTCTTTTTTAGACCTAAAGATAATGAAGAGAACTACTTATTTTCACATTTTATTCCAAGAATATATGGTGTAGATAAAAGGGTTTATAATAAAGAGCTGCATAAGTTATTTGAACTAATTGTTAAACTTCAAGATGTGTTTATTAATAACGACCAAGAACTTTGGTTTTCAGTGACATTATTACTTAATGATAAAGGTAAATTAAATGTCCATTTTGATTATATAAATTGGCAAAAAAGTGAATTTGGCCCAGCAGCAAGAATTAAGTATTTTGAGTATAAATATGTAAGCAATAACAAAGATAAACTAGATATAGATTTAATAGAGAGAATGAAGAAATTTGAAGTTAAAGAGAGTAGTATATAGTTCTCCTTTTCTTTTGATTTTAGATTCGAAGAGTATGAGTACCTTAGAAAGTATATTTATAATAATCCATAATTTTGCAGGAATTCTAGATAAAGAGTAGTATTTAAGTTGATTTGTTAAATTAACGCTTTTATACTCCTAGTTTAGACAAAATAAATATTTAAAGAATTATAAGTTTAATAGCTTCTTTTAAAAAGCTCATACATCCATTTTAATAGTGGATATGAGCTTTTTATTTTTGCATTGTTGTCAACTTCAATAATAGAAGCTCAGAGAATTACCTTCTTGTACGGCGCAGCGATAAAGAGCGGAGGGGCGAAAGGAAAGAGCGCTAAGAAATCCTCTAAAAAGAAAAGCGCCACGAAGAAAAAACAACGGAAGTCCAATAAAAGGAAGAAAAAGAAAAAACGCAAGAAGAAAAAGAAGAAGTGGGGTAAATTCTTTACCAAGGCACGGAAGCTAAAAAATAGTTTATCCAAGAGTAAATTGGTTAAACGGGCGAAAAAGGCAATTAAAAAAGCTGTTCTGACCACGAAAAAGGTTGTGAAAAAAACAAAGGCGGCTGTTTCGAAGGCCAAGCAACAGATAAAGACCGCTGTCAAACAGACGAAGCAGGTAGTGAAGAAACAAGTACTACCAGTCGTGAAAAAGGCTGCGCAAGCAACGACCAAAGCTGTGAAAAATGCTGTAAAACCTAAAAATCTGTTAAATACGCTCCAAACGGGCTTAGATATAGTCGGGATGGTCCCCGTTGTAGGAGAAGTAGCGGATGGTGTGAATGGTATTATTTATGCGGCAAGAGGTGATAAGGTCAATGCGGCCCTCTCCTTTGGCGCTATGATTCCAGTAGTGGGCAATGCAGCAACAGCTGGTAAATGGGTCAATAAAGGTGCGAAGGCAGCGAAGGGTATCAGTGAAAGTGCTCAAAAAGCGAATAAAGGTCTTTTAGGCAATGTAAAAGAAAAAGTCAACAAGCAAGTAGCGAACGCCAAAACCCAAATCCAATCGAAAGTAGACGAAGTCAAACAACAGCTGCGTCAGCTAGGAGCCCCGCAGATGGAGTTGGCAGGTGTGAACGTTGGACGGATTTCGGATACAGGATCGGTTGGAAAAAATACGTCCTCCTCGAGTCCGAAGCCATCTAATTCCCAACCACCACAAAATGGCTCGAATAAAAAGCCTGATGAGAATAAGGATGCGAGCCAAATTGGTACCTCACCTCGATATGGTGATAGGCAAATATCAGACGAAGAATATGATATGTTAAGAGGACAGACGCCAACACAAAAATTGAGAGATAAAGTAAATGAAGGACACGATAAAAAAACAGTAACCAAAGATCAAGTCCTTCCTGGAAAAACATTTAAGGGTGCATTGGAAGCTGATCATATTGTTTCGATGGATAGAATTGCTAGGATGGATGGTTTCGGTAATTTAACAACCTCCCAGAAATTAGATATTTTAAATAATTCAGAAAATTTTGTGGAGTTAAGTAAATCTGCCAATACTTCTAAGCAGTCTAAATCGTATGAAGAGTGGACACATTATACGGAAGGGAAACCAGGAGAAATAGAGGTAAATCCTGAATTTAGGGAAAAAATGATTGTCAAAGAAAAAGAGCTTGAAAGAAAGATACAGAAACAGATAGATGATTTTAATGAGTTAAATAAAAAAGGAGATGACTAGAGATGAACCAAAAACTTACTTATTTAAAAAAGTACAATGAAAATGTTCGCATATTAACAATTGATCAAATTGAAAAACTTGAGGATAATGAAATACCAATTGAATGGAAAAAAATCTTTTATAATGACGATATCAAAAAAAGAATTGATTTATTTGTGAAAATTTGGGAAAAAAATATAGGGATTGAACTACGGAACACGATCTCTTATCTAAACGAATATCTTACAAATATTGAAATAATCGAAATGGAAGGAGAATATTCAGTTTTATATACTATAAGAAATTCAAAAGGAGACATATTATATTACGAAGGGCGTAATCCTCAAAAGAGACAAAAAAACATAGAATTAGAGAAATCGTGGAGTAAAATACCTTCTTCGATTCAAAAATTTTATGAAAATGTTCACGATGGTTTTTATTATTATGCGAGTGAGTCGATGGGCTTAGTTCCACTAGAATCAGTAACATACCTTGGTGATGAAGATATTGAATGGAGTATTATTGATGATTTAGAAGAACCGATAAAAATTAACCTAGATTCATCTTTTGGCTTTTTCACTAACGGTATGGGAAGCTATATAGCGATAGATTATACAAATTGTGTTGATAATAATGCAACCTTTTGGTCTGCGAAATTAAAGCCAAAATATAATATAAATTTTTGGAGTTATGTAGATGAATGGATTGTAATTGGATTTGAAAATTAACTCTGTAAAGGTATTCTTATTTTAAAAGAATAAAAGCAAGATTTTTTAGAACCTAAAAATATTGTTAGGAAAATTACTTAAAGCACTTGATGTATAACATTCAACAAGTGCTTTTCGTGTTTTCACATTCGCGATAAATTACCCTCAAAAGAATTATAGTAACGTTGCAATATTGGATGTAAATATTTCTGGGCTTAAGCCATAATTTAAAGCGCACAGTAGGACAAAAGAGCAGATAAAGCACTCGATTCTCCATATGATTTTGCAAATTATCTAACTCTAGGTGCAGTAGATGGCATTTGGTCTGGAGCCAAAGGTAGAGCAGATAAGATGCGCAACATTTGGTTTACGGGAAATATTTTAATAAAGGGATTATCTCTCATTATGCAGTAGAATTGATGGAAATTGGTGACGAAAGTGAATTTGTTCATGAACTTGCTTGGGGAATATCTAGTGAAGATTTAGATAAACTCATGTTAGCTATAAGAACTAATTATTTTCCTCAATTAAATGAAGAAAGCACAATATTGGTTAATTATATGCCCCAAGAACTTCCAACTACGCATGAAGATATAATGAAAAGGTTTGAAAATTTTTTAAAACGAGAGAGAATTAGATATAGTTAGCTATTTTAATGGGCAAAGAAAGAAAAGCATAAAAGACAAGTAAAAAAAGTGAAAGAATGGATGAATGGTGGAAAATGAAAAGGGAAGAATTGTTTAAGATTGAACAAGAAAAATGGATTTCTAAGATTTCATTAGAAAACAATTTTCAGTTAGCAGCTATTCGTCGGGTAGCTGGAATTGACATTGCATATTGGACAGAGGGGAAGCAAGATTATGGGGTTTGTTGTATTGTCGTAATCGATTATATTACCAAACAAATTATCGAAGAAGTAGAATATTGGGGTCAAATAGATGTGCCATATATTCCAGGATATCTTGCTTTTAGGGAACTTCCGATGGTGATAGAAGCAGTGAAAAAGCTGCAATGTGAACCAGATCTTTATATGTTTGATGGAAATGGTTATTTACATTATAGGCATATGGGAATCGCAACACATGCCTCATTTTATTTGAAGAAACCCACAATAGGCGTTGCAAAAAGCTACTTAAAGATAAAAGACACGGATTTTCAAATGCCAAAAAATGAAACAGGAAATTTTACTTATATTAAGGTTGATGGAGAAGTATATGGAGCAGTATTGAGAACGAGAAAGGATGTAAAGCCCATTTTTATTTCATGCGGTAACTGGATCGATTTAGAGACTTCAATAAAAATAACTCTACATTTTGTAGAAAAAAATAGTCGATTACCAATTACGACACGTTATGCAGATTTAGCTACTCATGAGAGTAGAAGGAAATATACTCAATAGATTCATTAACAGGTAAACATATTTGTTAGGGTATAAGAAGGAGTTTTTGGTTACTCATAGATTTAGAGGTTATGTGATATAAAAGGTGTCGTACAATCAATAAAGAAATCACCCTACAACGTTATAAACTTAATAAATAAAAGTTCTTTTTTTTCAAATACATATTGGGAAGTTTATGATAAAACACATCAAGACCTTTTAGGACTGGATTCATGTAAAGAGGAATCTGTTTTTTTATAAATATATAGAATCTACATAAAATAAATATCTCACAAAAATATATGGCTAGATTATCTTTTGAAATCAACTGCTTGAATCACCTATTTAAATGTGATTTAAGCTTTTTTTATGAATAAAGGTTAGTGTTAATTCGACTTTCTAATATAATAAGAAATTCTTAACGAGAGATGGATAAAAAATCAAAATGTCAAATAGATGTATCAAACCTCAAATGGAAAGAAGATCACTATTTAATAAAAAGATATAAATTGGTATACTTACATTAATTTGTATTTTAGTTAAAAGGTAGATAATTTGATCTATATTTGCATACAGGTTTTCAAAGCTTATAAGGGGGAAGGAGCAAAAATGCAAGCAACTCAATGTGAATTGAGCTTACCGATAAATAGTGTTCTGAATAATACATATAAAATAAAAGAAGTTGTTGCTACTAGTAAATTATCCATCGTCTACCTTGCGGAAAATATTAACAATGCAGAGCAACTAATTGTTAAAGAATTCTTTCCAAAAGAAATGGCTATACGGGATTTAGATAATAGAACAATCATCAATCGTTTGCCTTCAACAAAGCAAAAATTCAAGGATCTAAAAGGAATTTTTCTAAATGAAGCATTTATTATGCAGCAAATAAATCATCGTAATATAGTCAAATATACTGATCATTTTGAGGAAAATGGATCGATTTATATCATTATGGATTATTATGAAGGAAAACTATTAGATCAATATCTAAAGGATTTTCCTGTCCAGGATCGAGACCATTTATACAAAAGTATCTTTCTTCCTTTAATAGATGCACTGTGCTATGTACATAAACTGGGGATTCTCCATCGTGACATTAAGCCAAGTAATATTTTGATAGATTCAGAAGGTAATCCATTTTTACTAGATTTTGGGTCAGCAATTTTTTATAAAACAGCTAAAGATAATCAAATTTTTACAAGCTCAGGTTACTCTCCTCTTGAGCAATATTCTAATAAGTCCGCGCAAGGTGTATATACTGATGTATATAGTTTTGCTGCAACATTTTACTTTTCAATGACAGATAGTATTCCTCCTGATGTTTCCCAGCGGCTTATTGAGGATAAAATTGAACAAGTAAAAGAACATAATAATAGTGTAAGTCTTCTCTTATCCTACATCATTATGTGGGGGTTGGCAGTACAAGTAAAAAAACGGTGTCCTTCCCTACAAATCATGAAGTGGGTAATAACAGTTGAAGAATTTGTCAATAGGATAAGGAACTATTTAAAGGTAAATAATTCTAAATGACCAATTATCTAGAAAAAGTAATCCATTCTTATCATTTTGTAGTGTAAGATCAGCGCTCTGTACAGCCTAAGAGGATTAAAAAATTCACCCTAGGCTGTCTTTTTTTATTAAAAAAAGTGGAAAAACACATTTTTTTTAAAAAAAATATCATAAAATTAGGTATGTTTAATTTTTCCTATTAAACTATCAATTTACATTTTAATTAACAAAATATTACAATGTAAATATTGACAATAAAATAAGATATTGTATAGTTACGTTGTGATACATAATGTCATTTGTGATGTAGATAAAATGGTTATAAAATTTTAACTTCAGTTTAGCTAAACTGCAGTTTCTTTTTCTTTAAATGGAATTTTATAACTAAAAAGTTAATTTTAAGTTACCGCTCGCAGATGATTGTGCTTACTCGAAATCCGATGTAAAAAGGAGGGATGGCTGTATAATAATACAGCCGAATGAATGGATATTATTAGTCAAACAAACAGAACCATGCTATTTGAAGAAATTAATCCTGAAAAGATGGACTTAATTACGCTTGTTGGAGATGTAAAGGGGATCGACAGTCTAAGTGATGAAAAGATTAAAGAAATTCATCAATATCTTCTTGTCAAAAGCTTTGACGAATTTTTAGATAAGTTTTCTCCAACGGTTTATTCATTCTACAATGCCGCTAATCAAAAGGTAATGTATACCCTGAAGAAACCTGAAGGTATTCAAGATGATTGTATTTCTGAAATAGCAATCGATCAAAATAATGATTTTTTAAAGATGCTCTTCACCCTCATTGATACCAAAAGAAGCCAGGGCATCACAAATGTAGATTTTAAATTCGAAAATCTACTTGATATGATCTCTCCTAAGAAAGTCATGGACGACATTCGCCAAGTTCGTAAGGAAATTCATTACCTTTACGGTGAATATGAGAAGCTAGATGAGGGTGATCCGAAAAAATTAGATACTGGTGACAAGCTGAATCTGATGTTTGAAGTAGCCAGTAAAAATTACAACAATGTCATGGCCATGCTACCTTTAGCAATCGAAGATATTAAAACTAGATTATTGTTAGGCGTTAATCAGGATGAAGGAGAATCCGAAAAATTACAAATTGGGACCCTTTCTATTGGTGATAATGGCGAGTTGAAAATTATTGAGGCACCTCAAAACAATAGCTCGGAACTGATGGTGATTGAAGAAAATAGTAACTATGGTTTAAGTACTGTTTTTGAAGAAGATTATGAGGCCATTACAGAGTCTCCTTCTTCCTATGTAAAAGATTTAGTTGTAAGAACGTTCTCTCCTCTACCAGCTGTGAAGGCGGAATTTGATGTGGAAACAGAGGTTCAAAATTACAATACATACCTTGAGTTCTATAAGAATGCGAAGGATGAATTTGTAAAAACGGTCAAGCCTCTAGTGGAAAAGCTCCTAGGCATTAAAATGTACTTTGATCAGTACACAACGAAAAATAAAGGGATGCAGCCATCATTGCTTGTGACAAACACTAAGCTCGATATGCTCGTGAAAAGTAATAACCTACCACGATTACGGACGTATTTAAATACTGTAAACTCTAAAAATGACTTTACGGATACGGTGTGGTACGGCATTGTTCCTGCACTGGAGCTAGAGGCTACTGGAAAAATGAAGGTCAGCCGATCTAGATTTAAAGGGAATGAAAAGGTTGCCAAGCAAGAAGGCAATACAATGGAATCCCTATCGATTCTTCTAGATACGATAAAAGATTACAAAGTGCAGGTTTTCTTTAACTTCATGGCGGAGGAAGAAACAACATTCAATGGGATTGCAACCGCAGGGATAGATCGTCTGATTGATAAATGCGCCGTGCTTGTTCGAAAAGACTATAGTGAGTTTGCGATACCGTGCTTACCGAACTTCACCATAATTCCAAAGGATAAATCAGGTGTCGTTATTGATGCGAGAATGTACACGACGGAAAATGGCGCCCGTTTATCTAAAGAAAAGGAAGATATTTTAAAGCTATGGATCGAAGGGGTCTATGTCGGGGCTAGCTATGTAGCCGCAGGCATTGTTTCCGCCTACCAATGCCCTGAGTATTTAAAGGAGTCCTTCAGAAATGTAAAACGTAATTATCCTGGCGTACGATTCGATATTGAAGCCGGTGAAAACTCGCTTAGAGCTGTTACAACAATGGCAAAGGAAATCTCAGGCTTTACGAATAATATTAAAGATGCGATTAACAGCAGAAGCTTTGGCTTTGTGTTCTCGTCAGAAAATGCCCAGCTCCAAGATAAAGATATTAAACGTATTACTGTCTATAAAGCTAGAAGCTTAGCGATGGAAGAGGATGGATTCGATTCTATCTACAAAACACAGGTGAGTACGTATATTGAAAGAATACTGCGATTCCAATCAGGTGACTTTAAGCATGAAAATATTGTTAGGTTCTTCAGTAATAATCCAAGCAGTCAAAAAAGTAAATGGCTGAATGATAAAGGCTATGTCAACTCCATTATCCATGATGGAGATGATATCGGCTACATTATCGATGAGAAAACGAGCACGTGTCAAATTGACCTTGTGTTTAATGGCAATGTGAAGAATTTAGAAGTAATGATTACAAAAGGGACAAGTGCTGTTAAAGCCTAACAAGTTTAAACATACAATTATTCAATTTTTCAGTCGTATGTTTAAGATTTTTTAAATCTTTTAACATAAATAAGAATCTTCATTAAGGTGGAGTGTTACATATTTCTCGATGTTTTATTGAGAAATGAAAACAGCAAGTGTTAAAAACTTTCATCTTATGAACAGGAGATTCAAAAAATATTAGGAGGGAATTAGAATGGGTTTTGTATTAAAAGTAGAAGGATCAGAGGCAATTGAACTAGGGTTAGAAAGCATTATGTCTGTTGAATATGAAACAGATACGCCAAATGATTCTAACGCACGTTCTACAGATGTTGGAGCCACTTTAAAAGTAAGAGGTAAAATTCTTACAGCAACTGATGGTGATAATTCTGATGATACGATGAAATTAGGTTTATGGTCATTAGTACCAGCTGAAAAGGCTGACTGTTACCGTAAAGTGACATTAGAGGTTGTTTCAGCAGATCAAGTAGTAAGAAAAATTCATTTCCCAAATGCTTTTGTGGTGGATTATACAGAAAGATATGGTGACACAGAAGGTATTGGTGAATTCTTCTTATTTGTTAAACAAAAGAAAGACAAAACAGATTTGGCAAAAATCGAAGGCGGCTACGCTGTCTAAGAGTGAGATAGCACACTAAAAATTATCTAAGGGGCTTAATATAGCTCCTTAGATAATTTTTGAATAATCCTAGTACTGGGGATGAAAAAATGAAAACACATTATGACACATTAGGTATTAGTAAAGACGCGACACAAGATCAAATAAAGCTCGCTTATCGAAAGCTTTCAAAAAAGCATCATCCTGATGTAAGCGGAGGAAACAAAGAGTCTGAAAAAATTTTCTTAGAAGTAACAGAGGCATATAAAGTTTTGAAGGATGAAGCGGCTAGGAAGGCATATGATGCTCGACTAGATGGCGCTGCGCAAAGCTGGAATCATGAACACTCAGCTAACAAGCAATCGACAAGTCAACAATCGACTGCAAAAAGGCCAGATTTTAATATGAACAATATTGAAAAAAACTTTGAACATTTCTTTGGCTTTAATCCTAAAACAAAGGAAACGTCCTCAACGTTACATAAGAAAAATAAGAAGAATCCTCTTGATACTACAGATTTATTCGAACGTTTCTTTAATAAATAATTCAAAATGGCAAGAGGGAGTGTGATTATATGCAGGAACCATATTCAAGTAAAGATTATAGTAACAATGCAAGGAAAAAAATGTTTATAAGACTCATCGATATTATTATTATCACAATTGCCTTCTTTTTTATCCTATATGTTTTTGTTATGAATCAGGAAGTCCTTTTAAAATTTGTTATCGGAACCGTAATGGTGATACTTGCCATTATTTATGGTTCTCTCAAATACGAGGCAAAATCACTCACTCAAGCGAAAACAAACAACGACATTTCAAAGCTTGTACTACTTAATGAACGCGGGATGAAAGTAGATGAATGGGAGCTTGGTGATCAAATTTCATTGCTTATCGGGAAAAGTACAGCTGAACATAAGGCAGATATTGATTTATGTGGAACGGAATATGAATCTCTTGTGAATTATGAGCATGCTGTATTAAATTGTGTAGCTGGTATTTGGTATATAGAGGATATTGATTCAGTAAATGGTGTTGGCTTAAAAAAAGCTAATAAGCGCGTTAAAAATAGATTAAAACAAGAGATCCCTTACCCATTAGGTAATGGTGACACGATATACATAGCAAATACGCGAATTTTGGTGAAATAGAGAAAGAAATTCGGAACATAGATGGGGGATAACGAAATGAGTTTGATAAGATGTACAAATGGTCACATGTTTAGTTCAAGGAGACATCGCAATATTTGTCCATATTGTAACGTGATGGTGGAGCAAGAGCACAGACAAAATAGCCCAACAGCTCCTGTCGTTGAATCAGAAGATAAAACATTGCCCTATTTAGGAGAAATGGATGGAATTGATCCAGTAACAGGTTGGTTGGTTTGTATTGAAGGCCCTCAAATGGGGAGAGATTATCGCATCTTAACTGAAAAGAATTTTATAGGTAGAGCAGAAGACATGCATATCCGGATAGCAGGAGATAATTCCATCTCGAATCGTAATCATGCTGTCATTGTATATGATCCGAAAAAGCGTAATTTTTATTTATTACCAGGTGATGCCTCGGGATTAGCTTATCTGAATAATGAAGCCGTTTATACCCCAACTGAATTAGCAGCTTATGATGTTATTCAGTTAGGGAGAAGTATGTTTTTATTTATTCCATTATGTGGCGTTCACTTTGAATGGGAAAACAATCAAAGTGAGGAATGATGATATATGGACCAAAATTTAGTGCCTTACATAATTGCCTTAATTTTCATCATTATACTCATCGTTTTGCTAATTATCAGATTTATTCTAGCTCAAAAAATGGATAAAGGGAAAATTTATATTGGGAATGGTCAAACGATTGGAAGACGTGATGAACAGGATGATTATTTCTCCACAACCGAAACAACGCATGGCACAATTGCAGTGCTTGCAGATGGTATAAGTGGTTTAGCCAATGGTCGTATGGCCAGTACTATCGCTGTAACGACATTTATAGAAGAATTTAAAAAGCTTACTACCTTAAAAAATCTACCTAACTATTTTAAGGAAGCAGCCATAGCAAGTAATCATATGATTTTAGAAAATTTAAATGGCTCGAACGGAGGAACTACCCTAGTCACGGCCATTATCGACAAGGAAGGTTTACTCCATTGGGGGGCTGTAGGAGATAGTGTTATCAAAATTTTTAGAAATGGCGAATTTATAGCGGTTAACCAAAAGCATATTTTTGAATCAGTATTAACAGAGCGATATATTTCTGGTGAAATAACTCAGCTTGAGGTGCAAGAAAATCCTCTGAAAAAGAGACTTATCAATTATTTAGGGTATGAAGGCTTTAAAAATTTAGATATAGGGAAGAGCCCTATTCAGCTAAATAGGGGCGATAAGGTCTGTCTATTTAGCGATGGAGTCTATGATACGTTAACAGAGGTTGAAATGGAAAAAATTCTCTCACAGCCAACTCCTCCCTATGATATTGCTCAAGACATTATTAAAGCTGTTGAACAAAAACGCTTAAAAAATCAAGATAATGCAACCATCGTTATTCTAGAAAAAACATGGTAAACATTTTACATGTTAAGGAGGAGTAATCATGAGAAAAGAAAACAGCGACTTTAAAACTAGTTTTCTATCTGAAGCTGGTTCATTTTTGCAGAACAAAGATTACTTTGCCTATACAGAGCTCGACGATGTAGCCTGCTGGGTAGCTGTAAAAGGGTTAGATTCTGATCAGGAAATAAGTAGCGCAGAACTTGCTGTGAAGGCAATTTTGGAAAAGTTTATGGAAAAACCATCTATGTCCAGGAGAAGTATTAAAAAATATCTAAAAAATGCGCAAGCTATACTTCAGGCTCAAAGCTTAAGGGTGAGATTAAAGGCAAGTATTGTTATCGTCATATCAGATTACTCAAAAATGATTGTTGCAGTCGCGGGAAATTCGAGGCTATATCATTTTCGAAATGGTACTTTATCGTATAAAACTACTGATCAAAGCTTAGCGCAGGAGATCGTAAACAGCAGAAATCGTTCACTGGATATAAGCCAGCACGAGGAAAGAAGCAACCTACTAAATTATCTTGGTAAACCTGAAGATTTTAAGCCCTTTGTGTCTAAGAAAATGAAGTTATTGGATGGAGATGTGTTAGTGCTTTGTACGGCGGGCTTTTGGGAGGATGTTAATGAGATTGAAATGGCCGACGCACTGGAGGACACGAAAGACCCTGAGCAATACACGGATTTATTGGAAGAGGTGCTTCTAAGTAGGCAAAGGAAGGTTGTAAATAATTATACAATTGCCACTATATTTGCTAATAAGGTTTATCAGGAAACAAATAAGAAAAAAATGAAGTACATTAAAATGATTGCTGCCGCATTAATCGTAGCGTTAGTCGTTGGGGGCAGTACTATTTTTTATCAAGCGAAGCAAGCCAAAAAAATGGCAGAATTAACCGTTGAAATGAAGGACCATGAAAAGAGCGGAAATCTTTATTTTCAAGATGGAAATTATGAAAAAGCGCTTCTGGAATATAGTGAGGGCAGAAATGCAGCCAAAAAATTGAAGGATCCAATACATAGAAATTTACTGGCTAAAAAGTTAAGAATTACTGATCTCATCTTAAATGGAGATAAATCAGCTGAAGCAGGAAAATTTACAGATGCTCTTGAGCAATATGAAAAGGCTAAAAAAGAAGGAAAGCTCATTAAGAACTTTGGAAAGGAAGCTACTGAGCAAAGAATAGCGAATATGGATACGATTGTTCAAATTGCTGAAGCTGTGAAGGATGGAGATTTTCGATTTGAAGCAGAAGATTACAATGGGGCACTTGAAACATATGAAAAGGCAAGGAAAAAGGCCCTCACCATCTCCTATACTGGCGAGCCTCAAATAAAGACAAAAATAGAAGAGACAGAGGCTAAAATTGCTGAATTGAAAAAGGCCCAGAAGGAATTGAAGGCAGAAGGTTTAGAAAAAAGTGGAGATCAGAGCTATGCACGTCAAGAGTACGGAAAAGCGATTGAATATTATACACTTGCACAGGAAATTTATCAGGAGACAGAGCTACTGTCAAAGGTTTTAGGTCTTGAGCGAAAGGTTATGAACGCCAATGATAAATTAAATCCACCTCCTCAGGCACCGGCTACTGATATAGACCCATCTTACGAAGCGGCAATACCATTTGAAGAAGGAGCAGCTGCTAATGAGTCATCTGATGCTGAAGTGATGAAAGAGGGAAAGTAAAGTGATAAAAGAGCTCATGTTTGAACGGTTACGCAAAATAGAGGATTTAGAGCAACGTCAACTGCTAAAAGATATTGTCAGTGGCGTTTTTGTAAATTTAATTGACTATCAGGATGAAATGAATAGAAAGCTTGAAGAGCGAGTATTTAACGAAATAGAAGATGTTGAGAATAGGTTTGACATTTATGTCACGCTTAGTTCAAAGGAGGATGTTGACCCGATTCATCAATGTTTATTTCCGATGCGACCAACTGATTTAGAAACGAAAGCAATCGATACAGCCAAATTACTTCAATCGTTAAAAAACAAAGAACAAGCCGTCCTGTGTACTTTATTTCTAGAGTGTGACTCGATACAAATTCAGCAGTTATTAGTTGAGAAACGACGCTTTAATGGAACTCTCATCACAACAGAAGGACAACTAGAGATAAAGGTAAGCCTTTCAAGAAATTCAGACTATTTGCAAGAAATCGATCAGCTATATCCGATATTCCAAATTAATGGATTGCCATGGAAAACCATTAATCACCCATACGCCTATAAATTTTTGGATGTACATTTAGTGGATTGTCCACCTTTCAATGAAGATACTGAAATCATTGAGATAATAGTTGATTTAGAGGAATACGAGCCAAAAAAGAGAGTGGACATGGTTCCACTATGGAATATTGAGCGACATGAGGTCAAGAATGTGGGCTTCCCCATTCCTGCTATCGATAAGGTCAATTATGAGCATGTCCTTTCAATCCGCAAAATTGGCAACGAGCATGGGTATCTTGTTGAAGCGGATGAGGAGAATGTTCGCTACGTTAAACGTTCAGATAATGAATTAACCATTGTTTCACCACAAGACAAATCAGGGGTTTGGCAGTTAATCAAAATTGCAAAAATGGAAGATGAAAAAATTGGAAAGCTTCATTATGAGCTTGTTTCCAATCGACGAATAGAGCATTTTATGCACAAATTTGCTAGTAAGTATACTGCAAATGTTAAAACGAAGGGGGAGATTACTAGGATGATTAACTCCTTCGAGGCAGCTGTTAGCGTTGAGCTAGTAGATGTGGAGATAGTGGACTCTTTTTCAAGAGCAGGTTTTACGCATTCAGTAAACCCTTTCTTAACAGAAATGATAGGAGAAAATAGTCATAAAAAAACGATGCTACTAAAGTTTAAGGCAAAAGAGAAAAAAGATTTTATAGCAAATGATATTTTGAGCTTTTTAGTATCCGAGGTACAGCGACATTTCTTTGAATATAAATGTGTAGGTGTGTGGCTATGAATTATATTTGGGATTTGCTCATTAAAGCCGAGGATGAAGGACTTTCTAAAAAGGATATAAATTTTCACCTTGCCGAGACATATTCGCCCTATATGGAGCTTAGTCCACAGTTTTTAAATACACAGTTGGTTGAGCAGCACGTCGAAGTAAATCCGTACTATCGCTACTTTGATATTTTTAACAATCTTTTTCACCCGGATAATACATCTGATAGAGCGTTTAGGGAATATTTTTTTGACATCGTACTGCATTTCTTAGCTGACATTGATCGTATGCAGGGGATGAATAAAAAAGAGTTTTTTATTCGCTTTATTTTAAAAGATATCGAAGCCAATGTATTTGGCAATGTAGTACGTCATAATATTTGTTCGTTTTCAAAAAAGGAACAAGAAATCGTGGTCCTGAACATGCTGAGACTGTACCAGACCGGGGATGAAATTTACTTATTAAAGGATACGCTAAAAAGGCTCTTTAAAGGTTGTTTCATCTATGTAAAATCAGAGGAGCAAGATGAGCTGCTTTTATATATACGTCAGAAGAAGACAGAGCAGAATGAGCAAAAGGTACAGCTCATACAGGAAATATTTTTGCCTATCAGCTTCCATATAGAGGTTTATTGGCAATATCACTTCGGCATAATCGATGCAGAGGAAACAATGAAGCTAGATCGAATAGCTCTTTACTAAACAGGGCAGAGGAGGGATTCGTAATGACGACTAAATATTCATATAAACTGTATGCGAATAAGCGTTATACAGAAAAAAAGTTTATGACCTATACACGAGTAGAATTAATGGAAATGACAACCTTCCAGCTGAGGAATATTTGTTATAAGGAAAAACTTGTGACAGGGCTTATTAATACATTAACCAGAGACGAGTTAATCGACAAAATTTTACGATATCGTGGCGCTGAAGAAAACCCTCTAATTAAAGAAAGTAAGGATGGGGGATTCGAAAGAGTAGAAGCGGCTGTGCAGCAGTATTTAAAAACACCACTGTCTGACAATGGTGAGATAAAAATTCCTGCCAAAATGAGCTTATATAGCGGTATGAAAATTGATAAGCCAGACCAGTATTTCGTAGAAACAGGAGGATTTCTAGTTGAATCCAATGTACTGCTAGTCAATGAGCAGCTAGATCTTTGCGGCATCCTTCATGTTATAAAAGACGATCAGCAGCCAAACAAGTACTATTTTGCGGCAGATGAGGCACTAGAAATTCGAAAGACTAACAATAAAAACTACAGCTTTATATTTTTACGAAAGCAAGATTCTGAGTATATCTATAAGACTTACTATCAGGAGACCCCACTTCCGCCTACAAACCTTCACTACTATAAGGTTCCAATACCAGATTTAGAGATTAAACAGCTGGAAACAACCGATGCGATTCTTGCCATTGATTTTGGAACTACCAATACAACGGCTGGTGTTTACTTAGAAAGTGATTATGTCTCTTCTCCTTGTAGCCATGACCTATTAAATGACAGAATTCAGCTAAATAGCATTAATTTTGTCCAGTTTCCAGATCCGCTTCACCAAAATGAATGGATCGAAGTAGTGCCGACAGTCATGACAGTGGCAGATTGCTCAAATCAAGATCAAGTGAGCTATTACTATGGCTATGAAGCGTTAAAAATGATGAAAAAAAATAGCTACACTTCATTGGCAACGAAATTCCAAGGCATTAAACGCTGGGTTAGTAATTATGCCAAATTGGAAGAGATAATGGATGCGAACGGAAATACAGCACTTGTTCCGCGAAGTCAGATATTAAGAGAGTTTATGCTTTATATTATTCAAATGGCAGAACATCAATTTAAATGTCGCTTCAAGCATTTACATATTTCCAGTCCTGTAAAGCTGAAAAATCAATTTTTAGATATGTTTCAGACAATTTTACCTGAATACAACATCGAAACAGAACATGCTCTCGATGAAGGGATGGCGGTTCTTTATAATACAATCGCCAATCAAATAGAGAATAATAGCTTCTTGGATGGGAAGGAACATAAGGCACTGGTCATTGATTGTGGTGGTGGAACAACCGATCTTTCCTCCTGTAAGTTTCGAATAGAGGATGGACATATTTCATACAAAATTGATATTCATACAACCTATGAAAATGGAGATACCAATTTTGGTGGCAACAATATTACCTATCGTATTTTCCAATTTATGAAGATTGTCTTTGCCAATTACTATAGTCGGGGAAAAAGTGCTTATGATATTGATGCACTCATTGATATTCCAGGCAAGGATATTTATCGATATGTAGACGATCATGGGGTTGACGAGGTATACAAACAATTTGAAAAAGCCTTTTCAGATGCTGAGTATATCATTCCAACTCGCTTTAAGGAATATGAAAATCGCACACGTGATGAATACTTACGTGTCAGAAATAATTATTATTTCTTATGGGAAATGGCAGAGGAAATGAAGAAGGAATTTTTCCGTAAAACAGGCATTTTAAGAAGCCGCTTTTATTCGGACAGTGATATGCAGCACGATAGCGATTTAAATGTGACAGCAGTAGATCGATGGTGCCTATCTCTGCTTGAAAACAATCAATTTAAGGAAGTTTATGATTATCCAAATGTCTTTTTCAACATAAAAGAAATTAATCATCTTATAAAGGCTGATATTTATGATATTGTGCGTGAGTTTTTAGAGGAATTTTATGAGAGTGGTCTTTTGGGCGAATACTCTATTATTAAATTAACTGGACAGTCCTGTAAGATTGATGCATTTCGTGAGGCCTTAAAAGAATTTGTACCCGGACGAAGCATTGAATTTAGGCAAAAAGCTGAAAATATTGGTAAAGTGCCAGAATTAAAGCTTGCTTGCCTTAGAGGAGCACTGCGTTATTTAAATGCGAAAAAGATAGGCATGATTGAAACAAAAGTGACAAATCATGCTCCTGTTGTACCTTATGCTGTAAGTGCCTTTACACATAATCGCCAGGAAAAATTACTTATTAGTAGCTTAGAAAGGCTAAACCAAATTCATGGTACTATTTCCCGTCCATGGGGTGTAACAGAGGTGGAGTTTTTCCTAACTGGCAGTGACAATCAGTCATCCTATAAATACACTTACTTTAATCGTCCTGAGAATTTTAAGCCTGTTCTTTATGAAAATATTGCGGCAAACTATTACGATAAAATTCCACAAGACGAGACGGATTCTATCATGAATGGCGAAGTGAAATTCTTTGTTTTTGCAGGCGAAGATCATTGGGGCTTTCATGTGGTGCCAGTAGCACGAAAAGACGAACAGCTGTTTATTGGAAAGAAGGAATTCTTCGCCTTTGAAGCTGATTTATCGGATCTAGATTTCTTTGACGGATTAAAGTAGAGCAAGCTCACGTGATAAAAAAGAAAAGAGGTGGGTGACAGCTTGTTTGCTAATCAATATCCACATTTTCATAAAGGTCGCATTTTAAAGCGAGAAATGCTGGAGAATTTGCGAGATTACCCAAGAGATTTTTTAGATTTATATTTTCAAGATTATTCAAACGGCATCATTGCTGGTGTCCATATTATTGTAGCGGATACACGTCTTATCATTACAAAAGGCATTATTAAGCATAAAGGAAGGCTCTATATGCTAGATAGTAGCTATGAGCTTCCTTATGAAGCTACAGGAAGTGAAACGATTTTAAAAGTGCGATTTGCTGAAGAAGCAAATGACTTAGACTTTAGCAATTACAGAACAGAGATTGTCTTAGACGATTCGTTAGAGCTTGCTCATAATGAACTAGAATTAGCGCGCTTTAAATTAAAATTAGGTGCCAAATTACGCTCACAGCATACCGATTTTTTCGACTTTGCGACAGAATATAATACTGTTAATTATCTTCATTGTCAGTATGCAGGGCTGGAAAAAAGCACCTACCATCCACTCATTTTGCAATACTTTTCGCGAGAGCTTTTAAAAAATCGACCCACTAATCCGTATGATATTGCCTTTGCCTTAGAGTGCTTAAATCAGGAGAGAGTGCAACGAGATGTAATTGATTTCTATATTTGCAACCGGCTAGAGTTGGACTATCAATCTTTATCTAATAGCCAAATTCATAAATATTTAAATCGCATTTTGTTGGAATCTAAGGGCAGTAGTCGGATGAAAGGGGTCGGTCAAGGGCGACCTAAGCGCATGATAGTTGATTAATAGTCTACTAGTGAATTAAGAGGTTGGCTAGTTAGAGGAAGATAAGAAATACGAATAACAAAGGAGGGGAAAAAATGAATTTCATGGATGAAGAAGTCATTGAGATGACGAAGCATGCAAGGCAGAAGAAACGACTGGAGAACATTGAAAACCAATTGTTACATACTGACATCGTTCAAGCCATTAAAGAAGGCCAGCTAACGATTGAAGATGAAATGATTGAATTTGCAGAGAGTAGTTTTTATGAGGACCAAATTCGGATGTTTATCCCTACAGCTTTTGAAGAGATGGAACCTGAATTAATGGATATTAAATATCCATCAAGCCGTAGACCCGATTATATCTACACAAGTGAAAGTACATCTATTAACATCACGATGAAAATGATGGAGCAACAGATTCAAGAAGAGGAATTAGAAGATTTCACACATACGATGATGAATATCCTTCGAAAATTACAGCCAGATGCTGATATGTTAGATATTGGCATAAAAGAAGTGGATGGTCGTCAAATCGGCTATTTTGATTTCATTACGAAGGCTCTAGATTCTAAAATTTACAATTTAATGTTTTTGTTTATGGTAGGCGATAATGTAGCAACAGGCTCGGTCAATTGCTTGAAATCAGAAATACCTATTTGGCAACCCATTGCATACGGCATGATGGAATCAATCTCAATCGAAAACAAATCATTAGATGGAGAAGGTGTTGTTTGATGGAGCGAGTAAATAAGGAAACAGCTTTAACGTATAAAGATATGGTTGTGATGCCCTATAATATCCGCGTTAGTGAAATCGAAATTACACAACAAATGAACGAGCATGCAACATTGCGTTTAACAGGCGTGATTCCAGATGAACTTGAAGATTCCTACGTCTATATGACAGATGCAGAAACAGCCATTGAAGTATTACAAATTGGTAGCAATGGACAATCCACACCTATATTTAATGGGCTTGCGTTAGATGTCCAAGTGAAAATGGTTATGGGTACGTATTATTTGGAGGTTAAAGCCGTTTCACATACGTATAAGTTAGATGTGAAGAAGAAAAATCAAACATATCAAAATGCAAGCATGCCCTATAGTGAATTAATCAATGTATGTATTGCCGATCAACCAGGCGCGGATTTTATGGACCATGTCACAAAGGGGGCTAGTCTTGGTAGCTTCACGATGCAATATTTAGAGACCGATTGGGAATTTCTTAAGCGAATGGCATCGAGATTTCATACAGGCTTGGTGCCAGATACCATTCATGGGGCGGCAAAGTTCTACTTCGGTGTACCGTTTCAACCGGGTAACACACCAAAAATGGATGCCCTTAATTACCGAGTTAAAAAAGCAATCGGCAACTTCCTAATCTCTAGTAAAAATCATCTCGACAGTATTACGGATAGTGACTACATGTACTATGAGGTGGAGTCGACTCAATCATTCAAAATAGGTAATGAAGTTACTTTCCAATCAATGAAATTGTATGTTTATAAAATTGTCTCAAAGCTAAAAAATGGTTTATTAAAGCATATCTATACGTTAACACCACAAAATGGCTTTAGTGTTCACACGACTTACAATCAAGCTATTATTGGTGCCTCTATTCAAGGAAAAGTAATTGATGTGGCTGGGGACAAAATTCGTATTCATGTCAATTTTGATGAGGGGCAAGAAAAGGACACGGCCTCTTGGTTTCCATATTCAACAATCTATGCATCGGAAGATAATACAGGATGGTATTTTATGCCTGAGCTATCTGACAACGTTAGAATTTATTTCCCAAGCAATCGTGAGGATGAAGGGATTGCCATTAGCTCCGTATCAAAAGCACCTCCCCAATCTGGAGCAATGTTAGCAGCAACGAATCCTACTAGTCAAGATGGTGGTGGGCAATCAGGTGCTACAGCGCCAGAAGATAGTCGCCAAGACCCGATGCGAATGGCTGACCCAGATGTGAAAACACTGAGAACGAAGCATGGGAAACAAATTCTACTAGCTCCTGATCGGATTGTCATTTCTGGTGGGGGATTAATGATTTCACTTATGGATGATAATGGTATTTCAATCATAAGTGATAAAAATATTAACTTAAAAGCAACAGATAAAGTCGTCATCAATGCGAAGCAAATTATGATTAATGCAAATGAGAAAATTGAGATGACGTGTAAAGATAATTCCATCAAGATGGAAGACAAAATGGAAATTAAGGGAACGGAAGTACGAGCAAATTAGTGAGGAAGTGGATGCATGAAACGAGAAGAAGCATTACAGCATTTTATGGATGAATGCGTGTCAGTTCATGTCAGCCGATTGCAAGAGAAAGTTGTTCGACGGTTTCGCCAAAACAAGGAACTTTTGCTACAGCCAATCATTCACTCCCTTGAACAGTTGTTTGCGAATATTAGAGAGCAGCAAAGGCAGGGAAGATTAGCATCTGTTGCTTTTATTCATTTTTCATTGCTAAGAACGTCTTTGCTAGAAAACAAGTTTACGTATTTGCTAGAAGCCTATGGAGAAGCTTGGTATTACGAATGGACAGAATGCACGGCACAGTATGAAGCGGATTGGCTGAGTGAGGCAATTACAGAGTTACAAACAATACTTGAAAAAGAAAGAAAACCCTATCTCAGCATTCAAGCAGCGGACGTTCGAGTCATTATTCAGCAGACAGTTATCCTATTTCATCACTTTATCATTCAATTGATACGCTATCTCTTTCGCTATCAAAAAGAATGCGTACCAAAAATCAATTTTCAACGAACAGCGTGCTTACGTTTTCGTGTCGGTGAATATAAAGGGTTCAGTGAAGATGTTGCAATCATCGACGAACGGGAACGTGAGGAGAAGAACCTTCTTTTATGGTTAGAGAACAAAGAGACCGACCAATCGTATACGTTTGAAAACTTCTCGAACCTTCCCTTACAGCAGAAAGATTTCAATCAGCTGGACTTCTCCTATGCGAATTTCAAAGAGAGTAATTTAGAAGGCTCCTCATGGAAACACAGTGTATGCATTGGTACTAGTTTTCAACAGTGTAGATTAGCCAATGCTGATTTTTCATATGCAGCCATTCAAGATGCTGATTTTCGACAGGCTAATTTAGCAGGCGCGAATTTTACTCATGCGCAGGGAAAAACGCTAAGGCTTTCCAATTATGAAGTTGCGAGCTATCTTGGCACAGATTTCAGTAATGCGAATTTAGAAAATGCAAGATTTGAGTTTGCGCAGATGGCAGGTGCCAATTTTACAGGTGCCAATCTAAAAGGTGCAACCTTCTTTAAACGCGATCAAGAAAAGTATCTATTCAGCCCAGAACAGATAAAAGACATTCATTGGATTCATTAACTTTGTACAAAAGTGATGAAGGGAAGCAATGGTGGTTACAGGAGGAAAAGATGGAGTATTTTATTCTTCAGCAAGATCAAAGTATTACTAATCCAATTATTCCTATGAAGACAGACCTCGATGATGATTTTGTCTGTTCGTCTGTTTTTGGAGAAGTGATAGAAAAAGAGAATGCACTCTATTTGGATTATTTAGAAAAGCCTCGGAGAATCGTGTCTGAACAATTAAAAAAGTTATTAGTAAAATACGAGGATAACTTAGCATTTACGGCCATTGTTTTTACGGATGTTATGAAAGGAACACAGCGCATCTATTGGCTTTTGAACATTGTGAAAAAGCATTGTATTTCACATGAAACGACGTATTATCCAGACGGACGCATAAAGGAGCTTGTGATTAACCCCAAAAGTGTGGAATTGGATTGTATTTTTCAGGTTGATGGCAAAAGGGAATCTTTTACCATCGTTAATTTGGATGTGGCAGAAAGTCTCTTAAGGCGATCATTTCTTGGAATTCAGCTACAGCGAGTAAAGCTAGAGAAACGATAAATTATGAAACACTGTAGCTACAGTGTAAACGCGAAAATGATCACAAATAATCTGAAGGGAAGGATAGCAAATGGCTCAAGTTGTAGAAAATTTGGAGACAGAGGGTTCGGGACAAGAGCAATTTAGTTATGTGGTACATGGAGCAATCATTTCCTGTGAGCATGGTAGCCATCTGAATTATTTAAATTTACCACAGGATCATGGCGTTTATATAAAAGGCAAAGCCGTTATGAATGTAGGCGATCGAAACCCTGAAAATATCCCAACCTTTGGTGTTTGCTTGAAATTAAAAAAGCCGTGTACGCCAGCATGTTCCATCGACTGGATGGAAGGGATGGAAAATGTCAATATCGAGGGGAAGCAAGCGCTATTAAACCGTTGTCATACGCAATGCTCTGCAGGCGGAGGCAAAATCGATATAGTTCATGATGGACAAGAGGATTTGGAAATACCAAAACAAGGTTTTTAAAAAATAAATTGCTTGAAAGGAGGTAAGCAATGACAACGCTAGAAAAAAAAGAAGTCCACATGATTAGTACGTATGAGGATCTTGTGCTTGAATGGCCTTATCCTCTTATTCATTTAGATAAACTAACCATTAAACATAAAGGCAATGACCATGCGAGATTGTACTTTACAGGAATGATTGCTGAAGAGCAAGCACAAAAGTATATTCAAAGGGTCAGTCATACTGATGAAGTGGTTGTGAAATTTGGACGAGAGCAAGGTATTTTGTTTTCAGGACGAATCGAAAATGCAGAGTTACAGGCTGTTCAAGGTGTGCATTATGTCTTAGTTGAAGCGGTATCGTTTACAGCAAACATGGATATTGAGAAACGTTCCCGGTCTTTCCAAGATGCGACTATGACGTATGTAGAGTTAATGAATCATATTGTGGGAGCCTACCCTCAGGGTGATTACATCGACCATGCTTCTAATAGCCAAGCCATTGGTCATATTTCCATTCAATACTTAGAAACAGATTGGGCATTTATTAAAAGAATGGCCTCAAATCTAAATGCGGTTGTTTTCCCAGATTTAAAAGGAAAAGGGCCGCGATTTTGGTTGGGTACACCGCAAAGTAGGAAAAGCATATCAATCGACCATTTACCTTCCACATTACGAATGGATATCGATACGTATCGGCTGATTACTGAAAACGATGGCACTGATGTAAGCGAAATCGATTATACTTTTTGTGAGTTTGAAAGCACAGAGGCCTATGAGCTAGGCACTACAGTCCAATTAAAAGGAAGATCCTATGTTATTACGGCTCGGGAAGTCTGTCTTGAGGGTGGTGTCTTAACGTTTCACTATACTGCCCAACCAGAGAAAAGTATTCGCCAGCGATTAGTACGCAATTTAGATCTTATTGGGGCAGCTTTTACAGGAAAGATCATCGATGTCACACAGAACACGGTGAAAATTCATTTGGATATTGATAAAAAACAAGATAAAGCAAAGGCCCATTGGTTTGCTTATTCTGCCGATGCGAATGGGGTTATGTATTTAATGCCTCAAATAGGAGCACGTGCCCAATTACATTTTCCGAGTGCAGTGGAAGAAGAGGCTATCGTTATTAGCTCTGTCCGGGTTGACCCAGTCACACCTGAGGGTGGTCAAAAGCAGACGAAGAAAATGGCGGACACGACCGTTAAATCATTAGCGACCAATGCTGGGAAAGATGTGACATTAGGTGTTGGGGATATTACCTTTAGTGCAGTAGATGGGGTATTGGACTTAAAGATGGATGATGGAGAAGGTGTAACATTTCTTAGTAACAGTACCATCATGCTTGCAGCGGACGAAACACTTGACATTAGCGGTATGAAAGAGCTATCTGTAGAGGCGGAAGAGTGGATTGCCATTTCAGCAAAGGAGCAAAGTCATGTAATCCTTGCTGCTGACACACAGTTAATTAGTACACTTATTGATCAGGAAGGTACAGAGAAGAAAAGCCAACCTCCGAAGTTAAATGAAGAAGCAATCGAAGCTACGTCGAAAGTTGACGTCATTTTCCCCCAAAAGGCAGAGGTGAAAAAAGAGAAAAAAGGCTTTTTTAGTAGTTTATTAGATGGTGTAAGTTTGGCACTGGATGTAGCTGGATTCATTCCTGGTATAGGGACAATTGCAGATATTGCGAATGCAGGTATTAGTTTAGCTCGGGGAGACTATATGGGCGCAGCCATGAACTTAGTGGGGGCGGTTCCAATAGTTGGTGATGCAGCAAAAACAGCATACAAGGCCAAGAAAGCAGCAAAAGTGGCAGAGGCAGCGAGTAAAACGGCAAAGGCTGCGGATAAGGCAGTTGATGCTTCAAAAGCAGTTAAAGGGATGAAAGCAGCTTACACAAAAGTATCCAAGACGCTAGATACCGTATCAGCGGTAGCCAACAAGGGCTCAAAGAGCGTCAAGACAGCAGCAGATAAAGTCATCGCCTCCATGGACGAAGTGCTAGCTGTTTCGAAGGCAGTAGACGGTATGAAAGCAATGGCCAAAACAGAGCTAACGAAATTTAACCATGGGGTATTAAAGAAATTTAATTGTACAAAAGGGTTAAGTGATAAATTCTGTAAAAAAGGCTTTGAACCTGTTGATTTAATTACAGGACGAATGATATATGAAGGTGTAGACTTTGAGCTACCTGGACCAATCCCTCTTTCATGGGAACGAGCTTGGTACAGTGATAGTAGCAGGGTTGGCTTGTCAGGTCATGGTATGCACTTTATCTACGATCTTGCCTTAGAGATATTTGAGGAAGAAGACCTGATTGGGATTGTAGTAACAGATGGTCGTGCAGTTGGGTTTCCAATTTTACCAATAAATTTGCCATATTTTAATAAAAAAGAAAGAATGACCCTGATGAATACAGGGGAAGAGTATCATTTGTTTGAGCATGATACACGATTAATTTATGCATTCGAACAAGTAACAACCTCAACATACCGATTAAAAGAAGTAAAAAATGAGCAAGAGCACCATCTTCAATTCGCCTATAACAATAAAGGTTTCCTATCTCAAGTAACAGATAGCGTTGGCAGAATTCTAGATGTTACGACCAATGAGGCAGGAAGAATGACAGAAGTTGCCTTACGTAATCAGAACAATCGTGAAGTATTGGTGCGCTATGTTTATAATGATGTTCAGGATCTAATCGAAATTCAGGATGCATTAGGTCAGAGCACGCATATAACCTATGTGAATCACTTAATGATGCAAAAAATCGACCGCAATAAAAATAGCTTCTTCTGGCGCTACGATGGCCCAACAACAGGGGCACGAGTAATCAGAACATGGGGAGATGGCAATGTTCTAGCAGGTGAGCTTGCCTATTTCGACGGCTATAATGAAATCACTAATAGTTTAGGACATACAAGCTATTACTATTTTAATGAAGATAACTTGTGTACGAAAATTGTCTATCCAGATGGCAGTGAAGTCAGCTATCAATATAATGAGGACTTTGAATTACTCCAAGAAGTAGATGAAGATGGCCGCACAACAACATTCAGCTATGATGAATGGGCAAATCCGGTAACCATCACTCTTGCAGATGGCAGTACATTATCCTCACAGTATGATACTAAGGATAGGCTCATTCAAGCAGTTAACGCAGAGGGCGGAAGTCGTCAGTGGATCTATAATGAAGACGGTACATTGCAGGCAATTATGTTAGAAGACGGTACAAAGACTGAATTTTCCTATAATGAGTATCGTTTAATTGACACAGTGACAAATGCGCAAGGTCATATGGTAAGCTTAGCGTATGATGCAGATTTGAACTTGAGCCAAGTGACATTACCAGACGGGACAAGCTCCACTTGGACATATGACCGCCGAGGTAACTGCATTAGTACAACCAATCCATTAGGGGCGACAGAGAAGTTCCGTTACGATCACTTGAATCGCCTTGTTCGCGCAAATCTTTCAGATGGTAACGATGTGCAATTACAGTACAATGCCTATGACGATATTATTTTTGCGAAAGATAACCATACGCAAGTTGCCTTTGATTACACGATTCTTGGTAGCCTAACGTCTCGAAAACAAGGTGGTAAGAAAGTACAATTCACTTATGATACAGAGGAGCAATTAACCGCTGTGATCAATGAAAGAGGCGAAGCATATACGTTTGAACGTGATACGAAAGGCCATATCATCAAGGAAATCGGCTTTGATGATATGGAAAAAACGTATGAGCGAAGTCCAGCAGGATTGGTTCAGCGCATCCAACGTCCAGGAAATCGTTGGACAGCGTATCAGCATGATGATCTAGGGAATGTCATACGATCAGACTACTATGATGGCACATGGGAAACGTTTGCCTATGACAAAAACGGCTCGCTAAAAGAAACGGAAAACGACCATGTAACCGTCAAACTAGAACGAGACCCATCCGGCCAAGTCATCAAGGAGTGGCAAAATGACCAGTGGATTGCCAGTAGCTATGACGAGTTAGGCAATCGCTCCCAAATAACAAGCAGCCTCGGTGCCAAAATCGATGTCATGCGTAATGAGCTGGGCAATATCTTACAAATGACTGCCTCTCGCTCCGAGCAAGCCCAGTGGACAGCCTCGATGCAATACAATGAACTCGGGCAAGAGATTGAGCGAATCCTGCCAGGGGATGTCATCAGTAAATGGCAATATGACATCACAGGTAGACCAACACACCATCGCGTAAGTAGTCAAAGCCGAAATACGCGAAGACGTGTGTATAATTGGGATGTGAATCACCAATTACGCAGCATGGTCAATGAGCTAACTGGTGTAAAAGTAACGTATGGTTACGACGAATTCAGTAACCTCGTCTGGGCCAATCAAGACAGTAAATTTGATTTCTTATACCGTAGCGTCGATGATGTCGGCAATCTATATGAAACAAAAGACAAAAAAGATCGTGTTTATGGTGCTGGCAGTAGATTACTAGAATCACAAGATGCCCAATTCTCTTATGATGAAGAAGGAAATCTCGTAGAGAAAGTCGAAAAGAATGGTGATACGTGGAAGTATGAGTACTATGGCAATGGCATGTTGTCGAAGGTCATTAAGCCAGATCATACGGAAGTTACTTTCAAGTATGATTCATTAGGTAGGCGAATAGAGAAGCGTTCTGAGGATAAGGCAACGCATTTTGTATGGGATGGCAATACGATTCTGCATGAGTACTCCACACAGAATGTTGCAGATACTTTAGACAATCTGAAATCTTTACAGACTGATACCGATATAGCAGATGATCTTGTTACATGGGTGTTCAATGACGGCTTCGTCCCTTCTGCAAAGATTACGAGTGAAGGTCATTATAGCATTATTAGTGATTATCTTGGAACGCCTGTTGAAGCCTATGATGAAAAAGGGAATAGGGTTTGGACAGCTGAACTTGATGTTTATGGACGAGTGAAAGAAGTTACAGGTGAGAAAGACTTCATTCCATTCCGTTATCAAGGGCAGTATGAAGATGTGGAAATAGGATTGTATTATAACCGATTCCGATACTACGACTCAGATGTGGGGATGTATACTCAGCCAGACCCGATTGGGCTTGCAGGGAATAACCCAACGTTGTATGGGTATGTTAGAGATCCGCTTATGGATATTGATCCATTTGGGTTGATAAATTGGAAAAAAATTAGTTGGACTGCTACTCGACCAAAGGGTACTAAACAAACATATGATGTATATCAAAGGGATGATATCGACTGGGATAAAGTAAGAACACTTGGTAGTGCAAAGGGGAGAGGAATGACAAATAGAGATGCGGCGAATAAATATGGATTAGCACCTCAACTTGCTGATGGTAGCTTTGTAACTTTACATCACTTAGGTCAAGATTCGAGGGGAGCATTAGTAGAGGCAAGTACTCGATATCATGGAGTAGGAAAATATGGGCAGGATATATTGCATAGCCAATTTGGAAGAAACAAGCCACATCCTATTTATCCAATAAATAGACCTCAATTTAATGTTGATACTAGAGAATATTTTAAAACACGATGTAAAAAATAGAATTTTGGAGGTAAATAAAATATGAAAGATATGAATGAATTACGAAATAAATATAAAGCTTTATATGATATTGATGGAGTTTCTAAAGAGGATTTAGATAAAATTGAAAATGAACTTCAAATAAAGCTACCTAGTGATTTCCGTGAAATATCTGGCTTTTACAGTGGAGGTATTGTTGGTGGGATAGATATCCATTCTTTTCTATTTTCTGAGCCAACTAATTTTATAAGCGAAACTATAAGAATCCGAGAAGCAGTTGGTTTGCCGAACAGATTTATTGTAATTGCTGAAGAAGCTGAAAGTATTATTGTTATGGATACTGAAAAAAAACCATCAATTATGTGGCTTGATTCTGTAGAAGTAACTAAATTAGAAATGCAGGATTTTATTTCTAAACCAGATGTATGGGAGGACTTTTCTGACTTTTTTAATTACTTACTAGATGAGGAAGAGGAAGAACGGAAATATTAAAAAGTTTAATAAATAAGAGTAATATTAAATTAAGAAAAATACTATTACTGATTTAAACGAGACATATGTAAAGTAAATGAATTAGATTTTACTTTACATATGTTTTTGTGTTATTTGAAAACTTATATCTGGCTTTTTGGTAAAATAACAAAATAATACTTGTAACATACAAAAAGTAAAAAACAATTTTTTTATAATTGTATTAATAAAGGATAAGGCAACTCATTTTGTATGCATGGCAATACGATTCTACATAAGTATTCCACGCAGAATGCTGCAGATACTTTAGATAATCTAAATACTTCACAAACCGATACTGCTATTGCAGATAATCTTGTTACATGGGTGTTCAATGATAGCTTCGTCCCTTCTGCAAAGATTACGAGTGAAGGTCATTACAGTATTATTAGTGATTATCTCGGAACGTCTGTTGAAGCCTATGATGATGAGGGTAATAGAGTTTGGTCTGCTCAGCTTGATATTTATGGACGAGTGAAAGAGTTCACTGGTGAGAAAGACTTTATTCCATTCCGTTATCAAGGGCAGTATGAAGATGTAGAAACAGGATTGTATTATAACCGATTCCGATACTACGACCCAGAACAAGGGAATTATACTCAAATTGACCCGATTGGACTTGCGGGTGGGAATCCTACCTTATATGGATATGTCCGGGATACAAATAACAATATTGATAAATTTGGTTTATATTCAGATTTATTGGATACTGGTATGGGACATCATTTGATGCCGAGATCAATAGCAAAGGCTTTAGACATTTCAGAGTTAAGTCAAATTCATTCAATTTCTTGGTATCCAGATGAAGGAGCGGGAACGGCAGAACTTCACAAAAAATTGCATAGAAAGCTTATAGAAGATGGAATACCTTATCATGGTTCAAAATTTACTGGTACAACAGATGAATTTTTTGAAAAAGCTGCTAAAGCTTACAAAGACATTGACGTTAAAGGTTTTTTAAAAATCCCATACACAAAAGAAAAGTTATTCAAAGATTTAACTCCTGCAGAAGCTTTAGAGAAATTAAAAGAATTACATTCTAATGGAAAAATCCCTTGTAAATAGAAAAAAAGGAGATGTTATAATGGATAGAATTTTAGATACTGGGAGTTACGGAATTTGTTTATTTTCAATAGACGTCCTGCAAGACTTTTTAAAGAAAGAAAAAGTTAGGACAAAAAAAATTTTAAAAAATTTTCAGGATAATCATAATCGTTATTTAGCTTCACTTAAAAATGGTATTTGGATACCTTTTTTGCCTATAAATTCCATAGAGTATATAATCAAACTTGAAAATTGTAATCAGTCATTTGACGATGAATGGGAAGAAAAATTCGTTTATCATGACTTTAATATTGAAGTTAAAGATTCATTGTGGATTGCAGATATTGGTTCATTTTATGAATTTGATAAAAATGAATTTTTAGGAAATGATGAAGTATCTTATGAAACTTTAGATGGTAAAACACTATATTCCGGATTTAGATACAGTGTTTCTTCTGGTAAATATTCGGTATCTATAAAAGGATTTGCGCGTAAGAAGAAATTAGATTATCCAAATTCAAACTTTGGTTTTTTGTTTTCTCTAAAAAAAGTAAACGAATTTGAAGGTTTTAATGATCCACGGGAAGATGAAAGATATAACTTTAATGTGGCAAAGATAGATTAAAATAGTATAGGAGAGATACCTAAGTATCAATTCTGAGGGGCAATAAATCACACTAAAGGGATTTTTGCCCCTTTTCAAATTACAGTGATTTCAAGAAATATGGAATAAGATTCTCGATGAGTGTTTCACGCAGAATGATACAGTTGAACGAGAAAACTTAGTTGAGTCACAAAACAAGCATGAATTACAGAACAATCTAGTTACATGAGTATTTAATGAAAGGTTTGTCCCTTCTACAAAGATTACGAGTGAAGGGTAGAAGCTTTTGACGAAGAGGGTAATAGGGTTTGGTATGCTCAGCTTGATATTTATGGACGAGTGAAAGAGTGTTATCAAGGGCAGTATGAAGATGTGGAAATAGGATTGTATTATAACCGATTCCGATACTACGACCCAGAGCAAGGGAATTATACTCAGATTGATCCGATAGGTCTTGCAGGAGGAAATCCTACGCTTTATGGGCATGTCAGTGATACGAATATTTGGATTGATATATTTGGGCTTTCTTATACAAAAGAGCTTAAGAAAAATATGAATAAAGCTAACAAAGAACTGGCCAAAACAGAAGGATATATGAAAAGGGCTTGGCATAAGGAGAAAGGGTCGGCTGCCCATCATATTGTTGCTGGCGATGATTTAAGGGCTCAGCCTGCGAGGGATATATTAGCTCATTATAAAATCGATGTAAATTCAGCTGATAATGGTATTTATTTGAAACACATATACCCTAATAGTAAACAACCAGGAGCGTATCATAGGGTGATTCATACAAATAAATATTATGAGGATGTAAACAAACAAATAATCAATGCAAGTAAAGTTGGAGGGAAATCAGCTGTAGAAAAAGAATTAGAGTTAATTAGGAATGAATTATTATTTGACAAGAAGGTGTATTAATTTTGGATATATATGAAATTAAAAGTGACTATGATGTTTTTAAATTTTTTGTATTTAAACAAGGAAGTTCATCTAACTATTTAAACTTTGAAGGTCAAAAATTAGGAGACAATTGGATACCTTTAGAGTTTGAAATTTTCAAAGAAAAAGGAAAGAAAAAGGATAAACGATTTGAAGATTTTGATGCTTCATGCTATTTTGATGGTATTTTAATCGTGAATAATAATCTGAAAGAGATTTTGGAAGCTAATTATAGTGAAAAAGTTGAAATTTTGCCAGTTAATACGGATAGAGGTCCATATTATTATATAAATGTAACGAATAAAATTAAATCTATTAAAAATGTGGATAAAATGTCTTCAGACGAAATAATGGAAATGGTAAGAAATAATAGGTACGTTTTTGATCTTCAAACTGTAAAAAACGAGTCCATATTTAGAGATAGCAAAATGTCATCAAGCTATTTTGTTACAGATTTCTTTATTAATCTAATGAATAATAATCAAATCAAAGGATTACGTTATGAAAAAGTTGGTCATACAGAATAGTAAAAAACGTATAACGAAAATATACAAAACAGGATATTACAAATTATTATTTTTGTTCCGAAAAAAATTAAACTAATTACTATTGAAGATGTGTTATCGCTTCCAGAGATTTGGTTTTAGCTTCTTCCAAATTCGAAAAAATGAAATTTAAATATAAAGGGATGTTTTCATTAGATAGCTTTTATTTACTATTTAAAATGATGCGTTTTTAATTTTTTGTAGTAAAAAAATTAAATTTTGTCAACTGTGCCCCATAATTTAGCAGTTTAGTAAAAAAAGAATGCTGTATTAATTAGATGACTTCTGCATGTTGCCGAAGTCATCTCTTTTAATATTTCGAAAACTCTTTTCTATGCTAGGAGCTTCCTTGTAACTCTTAGGCTATGGATAAGAAAATATCTTCTCAGTTAAGGTAAATACAACTGTTTTACTATGTTAATGTTTGAAAGGATACTGATGAATACTAGCAGGTATTGATGAAATTCCAGTAAACTGGGCAAGTGAAGAATCAATGGTTTAAAATATCAACAAAAAATGGTGGGACATCAATTGTTTTAAAGAGGTGGATCTAGACAGGTGATTTGTAGGAAAAATAGAGTCAATAGTTGAAATAGAGAGGTGTGAATAATATGGATTGGTACAACAAAATTGAAAACGTATCAAACAAGCAACAATTCTTAGAATTTGTAAATTTATTATCAACGGATTATCAAAAAAATATAGATGAATGGGAGAATAAATCTATAGATTTATTTCTTCAAGCCATTGAGGGATGGATGGAAGATATGGAAGGATTTTATGAAAATTCTGGTTTAGATACACCCAAAAATATAGACTTGAAACTATTGTATATTATGCTATATGTAGGTAAGGTATATGAATAAAAGGCCCACGCTAAAAAAGAATTAGTTATGTGAGATTTGTATGGAGAGACTTTAAATTGATGAGTGTGGTGTAAATAATAAATCAATTTAAGGAATTTATTAGATCGATTGATTAGTTGAAGAAGCTTATTAGTGATTATCTAGGTACACCTTCTGAAGCCTACGAAAATGATGGTAATAAGGTTTGGTCCAATGAGTTAGATATTTATGGCCAGTCAAAAGCGTTTAACAGTGACAAGGATTTTATACCATTCCGATATCAAGGGCAATACGAGGATGAAGAAACTGGCCTTTACTACAACAGATTTAGAAATTATTCACCAATTGAGGGTATGTATACGCAAAAGGATCCAATTGGGCTTAATGGAGGTTTGGTCTTATATGGCTATGTACAAGATACAAATAACTCAATAGATATTTTTGGTCTTTCTTGTACTAAAGAGTTAAAGAAAAATATGAACAAAGCTAATCGAGAGTTAAGAAAGAATGAAGGGTACATGAAACGTGCTTGGCATAAGTATAAAGGTTCAGCAGCTCATCATATTGTAGCGGGGGATCATTCAAACCAAGCAGCTCAGAGGGCAAGAGATGTACTAAAAAGAGTAGATATTGATATCAATAGTGCTCATAATGGAATTTATTTAAAACATATGGATCCAAATAGTAAACAACCAGGGGCTTATCATAGAATAATTCATACCAAAGAATATTTTGAAAATGTTGCTCAAAGATTAGAATCTGCTGAGATGTTAGGAGGAAGAGCGTTAGTAAAAGCTGAATTAGAATTAATACGAAATGATTTACTATTTAATAAAAAAATATGGTAATAAAACAAGGCGAGGGATTAATATGGATATATTTAAAATAGGAAATGATTTTGACTATTTTGATTTGACTTTTCTTGATGAAAAAGACGTGAGACTTTTTTCAACTTTTAAAGGACAAAAAATTACTTTAGAATGGAAAGAAGATATTTTTGCAATATCAAAGGATAATTTACAAAAAAATGAGCTTTTAGATTTTGATGCACGTTGTTTTGGTTCTACTTTAATTGTGAAAAAGAAATTTGAAAATCAATTTAAAAAATTACAGCCAAATGAAATTGAAATGTTTCCTGTAAGGATAAAAAATATTTCGGAGGATTTCATATATATAAATGTACTTAAAGTAATTCCTGCTATTGATTTTGATGGTTTAGATACCCAACAATCTCTTAGTATGCTAAGAAATAAAGAAATTAAGTTCAAATTAAACGAAATATCCGATCAAATTCTCTTTAGAGATGTTAAAATTAATTTTTATTATTGTACTCAAAAGTTTATTGACTTTATTGAAAATAATCAAATTAAAGGTTTATCTTTTGATAAAGTTGGGGTAGCAACATGAGTACAAAGGAATAAATATTACAGTTAAATAATGACAATACCTATTTCTCATTAAGACTTCTTGAATAGAAATATATTTTTCCGTTGTAAGATGCTTCAATAGCTCTAATCACTTAGACGAATGATTCGCCTGCCGAAAGCAAAAAATTCACGACATAAATTAAAGATGTTCTGTTGGTAATGGGATGAAATGTACGAAGGCCGGAATTTTTTGTATTAAAATATATCTTCAAGTAGAAGTAGAATTTTTAGTCATATATCGTAATAATAGATGATTATTGGGAAAATATTGAAACATAGGTAAGAAGGAATTTTTAATACTTCTTTACCTATGTTTTTTGTGTTAATGATACTTACAGGAAGCAAACACAAAGATAGAAGCAAGAAGTGAATAAAATAAAAAGTAGATGGAAACCAGGAATAAATGATGACGCAACTATTAAAAGAGTACAAAAAGAAAAATAAAAGCAGGGGATCTTCCAAGAGGTAAAGAAACTTGTAATAAACTTGGATAGATAAATCAATTAATGAGGAGAGGTTTTATATGGAAAAGAAAATTAAAGATTTATTGATAAATTAGCTCGATTAATAGAACTAGCTGATATTAAAAAAGATAAATATTTATTCCAGACCCATCATATGAAATAATGGATGAAATTGAAGCGTTAGATAATGCATTTGATTATTTAGAACCTATATTTCTATTAGATGAAAGACGCCCTTTGGTGTCTTGGAGCACTTGGGAGTTTTTTAGAAAAGTTTTATCATGATGGCTATGAAGACTTGTGTGTTAAGTCCTGAATTAATAAGAGACTTTCGATTAAGACAAGGATTTTTTGAAGCTTACCCACCCTATGATGAAGAGAATAAACTATTCTTTTTAATGGATGGGAGTCTGTGCCTTTTTCAATAGAATTAACAGATAGTGAATAAAGTCCTATTTATGAAAACCAAAAGAAGATTGCCAGCTCTCTTGAAGAATTTTTATCCAAGATCATGGAAGATCCTGAGTACTTCCAACAGGATTAGTAAAAAGATAAAAAGGGCATTAAATAAAGACAAAAGAAGATTAGAAATTGTTTGAAACGAGAGAGGCAATATTCTTTATGATTTGAAGGTACTCTCCTTCAGAAGGTTAGAAGATTGAGCATTTGACCAAAAAGTATCTTGAATATATTTCGAACCTAATTAAAAGAGAGTAGCATAAATCCATAGAATTTGGATTATTGCTACTCTTTTATTATAGTGCAAGGACTCTCATCAGTTTCCAGTAAATATAGTCAACACTGAAGCTTTAAAAAAGCAAAAACCGCTAGAATTTTAATTTTAAAGAATTTATTGTTAATTATTGAAGAAAGATATTGAAATGACTTGATGTCACCTCACATAACACATCTGAAATAGAATTACTATTTGGGATGTGAATCACCAATTACGCAGCATGGTCAATGAGCTAACTGGTGTAAAAGTAACGTACGGATACGACGAATTCAGTAACCTCGTCTGGGCCAATCAAGACAGTAAATTTGATTTCTTATACCGTAGCGTCGATGATGTCGGTAATCTATATGAAACAAAAGACAAAAAAGATCGCGTTTACGGCCCTGGTAGTAGATTACTTGAAACGAAAGATGCCCAATTCTCTTATGATGAAGAAGGAAATCTCATAGAGAAAGTCGAAAACAATGGTGATACGTGGAAGTACGAGTATTATGGCAATGGCATGATGTCGAAGGTCATTCGTCCTGATCTCACAGAAGTTATTTTCAAGTATGATGCTCTAGGTAGACGGATAGAGAAGCGTTCTGAGGATAAGGCAACTCATTTTGTATGGGATGGCAATACGATTCTGCATGAGTACTCCACACAGAATGTTGCAGATACTTTAGACAATCTGAATTCTTCACAGACTGATACCGATATAGCAGATGATCTTGTTACATGGGTGTTCAATGACGGCTTCGTCCCTTCTGCAAAGATTACGAGTGAAGGTCATTATAGTATTATTAGTGATTATCTCGGAACGTCTGTTGAAGCCTATGATGATGAGGGTAATAGAGTTTGGTCTGCAGAGCTTGATGTTTACGGTAGAGTGAAAGAATTTACAGGTGAGAAAGACTTTATTCCATTTAGATATCAAGGTCAGTATGATGATGTAGAAATTGGATTGTATTATAACCGATTCCGATACTACGACTCAGAGCAAGGGAATTATACTCAAATAGATCCGATTGGACTTGCGGGTGGGAATCCTACTTTGTATGGTTATGTCGGGAACCCAAATAATTCATTGGATATATTTGGTCTAGCCCCTAAATCTCCAATGCTTCCTGGTGTAGATTTATCAGAATTGAACTTAATTATGTATAAACCAACAAAAGTAACACCAATAAATGGATCGTATTATCAAGGTATAGAACGTGCTTGGGAATTAGAAAAAGAATTGGTTGAAAAAACAGGGAGTGGATCTCATCTTTGGGATGAAGCTGAAATAGAAGAACTAAAAAGCCGGGGAAAAGTGAGTGGTTATACAGGACATCATATTACTAATCATAAGAACGGGGCTTTAGGGAATGCTTGGAAGGGAGATCCAAGAAATATTAGATTTTTACCTAATGCTAAACATGTTGGAGGATATAATGAACATTTATATGGTGAGAGAGGTCATAGAGGAAGTTATACTAATGCAACTACTGGTAGACTAATTGATCGCCAAGCAATGATAGATAGATATAACAGTGAAAGGAGCTGTAAAAAACGATGAAGTATCTAGCTCGTTCAATTTCTAAGCAAGAAAATGCCAATAAGATAAAATGTTTAGGAACATCTACAGAAACTAAACGGGAGTTAGGAAAAGTTTTCAAACTTCCAATTTTAAGCCAAGCGCTTTTGAAATGGTACAGTGATTTACCAAAATCCAAAGATATAATGTTTTATTGGACTAACGATTTCTATATATTTGGTATAGAAAATCTAACAGTTGCGTTAGAAGGTTACAGGTTTATAAGAGATGATAAAGGTTGGATAGATATTTCAAAGACAATGAAATGGCGTGAAAATTGGATTATTATTTCCAGTTGGAGTGGAAATCCAGTGATTGCCGATATAAGTAAAGCAGAAACTCCAATTTATTACGATTATGTTGGAGAAGATTTTTCACCAAAACTACTAGTGGATTCACTAGAAAAATTCGACTATTTTCTATCTGTTTGGCTTGATAAACACGATGATAGATACTATAAAAGAGGTGAATATCAATCTGATTTTTATGATTTAATGGAGAAAGAGTGGAAAGTTAAGTTAAGTGAGGAGGAAATTAGGGTTTTATGCGGATTTCTTCCTATTGTAAAATCAAAAGATAATTTTGCTCCAATTGAGCAACGGATTATAGAAAAAGCAAAAAAGAATTATGTGTATCTGGATAATCCAGGTGAAAATAAATCAAAAGTGATACTAGCATTAAAAAAAGAAACAGGATTATCACTTGATGAGATACGAAACGGTTTAAATAATAAAGGATTTCTAATAGCTGCGGGATATGGAGAAAATATTTTAGTTTTAGCTGAATACTTTATTTCTTTAGGTGCAAAAGTGAGGATTGAGCAGAAATAAATCATTATAGTGTATTCATTAGAAACTAAAATATAGAGGAATTTAATTTATGAAAAAGAGGCTTATAAAGCCCGAAATAGATAGGTTGGAAAATTCAGAAAAATTTCAAGTTAATCATAATCGTTTTTTTGTTTTAAAGTAGTATTTACCTTTTTACCTTAAACATGAAAATTGTAAACAGTTATCTGAAGTTGAATGGGAAGATAAGGACTATTGAAGATATTGGTGCAATTAATGAATTAGAAGGCTTAATAATCTATGGGAAGATGGAAGGTATAACTTTAATATAGGGGGTAAAGTGGTAATTTTTAAAAATATAATAAGAGAAAGATTATAATATTGGCAATATCATAGTTAGATAAATAATAGTAGAAATATAAAAAAGAAGGCGCTTTAGCCTTCTTTTTTCATATCATCGCGTAAGCGAACAGTTTTCATTCCGTTGCATTTAAGAAATGTTTTGAGAAAACAGTCTGTTAATAGAGACTGAGAATAAACATACATGCAATCTTCAAGCTTGAGCGAGATCCATCTGGTTCTGAAGAGACTTTATTCCATTTAGATATCAGGGGCAGTATGAGGATGTAGAAATCTGATTGTATTATAACCGATTCCGATACTATGACCCAGAGCAAGGGAATTATACTCAAATTGACCCGATTGGACTTGTAGGCGGGAATCCTACATTATACGGTTATGTTAGTGATCTAAATGCAATGATAGATCCCTTTGGATTAATAGTAAGGCAACCAATCATTTTCCTTTCTACTGGTGAGGAGTAATACATCCTAAAACTATAAGTCCGAATAATCCACATGGTATATTTACTATAGATGCAACTGGTTCATATTTTGATGATAGAGCCGCACTTGCAAAAGAAGCTGGAATTAATGATCCAGGCAAAAATTATCGATCTCATCATATAGATTACGATCCTAAGACGAATACAATGAGAATGCAATTTGTACACGAAGAATACCATAAATACCCCACATGTAGGCGGTGCTGATGACTTTAAAAAGGATACAGGTTTTAAATATGGTTCGCCAGAAGCAGTTGCGGAAGCAACTAAAAGAAGAAATAAATTAAAAGGAGGGTGTGTAACCTAAATGAACAACAATTTTAAAAGTAATTCTAATGAATTTTTTAATAATGATATTTTATTTGAGAATTCTTGGAAGAGTATATCGCTTTCCCAAATAAATGAAATTGTACCTGATGAGTTTCCAGGTAAAAAAGATTTTATAAAGTTTTACCTTACTACTAATGGTGGAGTGTTTTCTAAAGGGGCATATATTTATCCGCATAATTTTTATGAAGCTTCAAATAAGGATTATTATTCTATAGAAATTGGTAGTTTTTTTCATATCCCCTTAATCGAAGATGAGGAAGATTCTGATTATACAACATCTATTGAAAGAGCAAAAGATAGAAGGATAGATTATTCTGAGGAATTTGAAGACTTTGTTCTATTTCATATTCCTTTTGCTGATAATCATGCTGATAATGATTTTTGGATTGATATTCAAACAGGAGAAATTAAATACATGGATTATGAAGTAAGTTACGACCCTGAGAATGCTATTATTGTTGCTCCTTCATTTCTTGATTTTTGCAAGCATATTCAGGCAAAACTTAAGTAAGATAATATAGTTTTCAGAAACATGTGTATGAGGAAATAAGACTACGAGGGCATCTAGAGCATTATATAATTATCTGGATTTTTAAGTTGTACAAACGATATTGTTGTTGTATGGATGATGTACACTTTATCCTAATGTTTTGTTTCTTAAAGATTTCAAGATTCTTTCTGAAGTTGTGAGCTTTACTATAATTGAACTAGTAGTAAATATTTATGATGAATATTTCCAAACATAGGTAAGAAGACGCTATTAGCACTTCTTTACCTATGTTTTTGTGTATTAGAGAAGAATTAATGTATCGTGTATTTGGTGTTAATCTATCTTTGGACGTTCAAAGTTATTAAAATTTTCATAACGGAACTTCTCCTTAGTGGATTGTTTGCGCTATTTACCTCGAATATATAAATGTTTCAAATGTTTTAACATCAATTAATTTTGATGGTTTAGATATGCAAGAATCTCTTGCAATGCTGCGAGGTGAAAACATCAGATTTAATTTAGAAAAAATAGAAGATAAAACTATTTTTAGAGATATTAGAATTAACAATTTGTATCAACGCCATTATTGAAGCTATCTCCCCATTTATACGAAATAAAGTTCGTACTAGTAAAACGCCAACCAGTTAAAGAGTATGCTGAAGCTGTGTTTTGAAATATAGAAAATAATAAAACAAAAGACAGAAGCATAACATCAAGTTTCGATTTTGAATTCAAGTTAAAACCCCTAGGTATTTTTTAAACAACCCCATTTTATACCAATAATTAAAATATATAAATAATTTTTATAAATTAGTTAATTTTAGTAAAAAGGTAGTTCGAAAGTCTTGGTCAGCCTTGATATCAAAACTTAAAGAGTTGTGGAACGGATTCTTGTTCAACTAACGAAGAAATTTAGTTGAATATGTAACTTTTGGTGGATAATTGGTGTCTATATAAAAGAGGTGGGTAAATAAAATAAAAAAATTATTCTATGGTTTGATCGCATTAGCTTTATTCATGATTACAGGATGCAATATTCAAGGGGGAAC